>NZ_JBVIUJ010000002.1:0-47744 GCF_055596705.1 Streptomyces sp. NPDC039609 | reverse complement strand
GCCGGTCGTCGGGTTGCCACCGTCCTGACCGCCGGTCGTCGGGTTGCCACCGTCCTGGCCACCGGTCGTCGGGTTGCCACCGTCCTGGCCACCGTCGACTCCACCGAGAGGGTCGGTGCCGCCGTCGTCGCCGGTGGTGACATCGGCCTGGATCTCGACGGTGCCGTCGTTCACCTCGGCACCGAAGGACACGCCCACGGCCGAAGCGGCACCCGCCGCAGTGAGCGACGCACCGGCGGCGATCACCGCGCCGGCCGCTATGCGCGCTACGCGGATCCGCGTCTTCTTCGTCATCTGGCTGCTACCCCCAGTAGCTCATCTCGTCATTGGAGCAGCGCTCGGGGGCCTCGGGCAGCGGGAGTTGGTGTAGCACTCAACCGGCCCCCGTTCACACACGCCCCAGAGATACGCATGCCATCGGTCACCCTCCCGAGTTTCCGCATACGCGTCAAGGACGTTGCGCGTGCGATGCCCGAAAGATCACCAGTTGCCCGCCATGCAGGGATACAACTGTGACGTAAACGCTGAACTTCGGGCCCCGCCGCGCCAGTTCCCTTGTCGACAAATCGTCAGGAGGGTCAACTTTCCCCTTGCGCCCGCGAATCCTTCCACCGGCCGTCCTACGCCAAAACGCGGGGCCGCTCGCCACGATCCACCACGCCATCTCGCTCCAGCGAGCCGGTCGAACCCGTCCCGTCGCATCTGTGCGCTGGGAGACCGCCGACACGAAACATTGCATACACGAACCCGGCACATGGACTACCTTTGGTACATGTCCATGAAGCGAACCAACGTCTATGCCGACCCGGAAGACCTCGCCATCATCAAGGAAGCGGCCAAGCGTCGCGGCATAAGCGAGGCCGAGATCATCCGGCAGGGCATCCACCTCGCCGCCATGGCCAACCGCGTCTGGGACGAGCCCCTCTTCTCGCGGACATTCGAGGGCTCCGGTCGCACCCCGTCCGGGGAGGACGTCCGTGATGCGGTCGCGGACGCGGTTCGACGGGAGACGGGCAGCGCCGCGTGATCATCGTCGTGGCCGACACCTCTGGTCTGATCGCCGCCCTCGATTCCGCCCACCCCGAACATCACGCCGCGAACGAAGCGATCATGGCTGCGGGACTGCTCATCATGTCCCCACTTCTGCTGGCCGAGATCGACCACGTCGCCACCCGCGAACTCGGGCGTGAGGCGGCAGTCAGCGCCGTGGACGACCTCCGGCACTGGATGCGGCGTGGCCGGATCTCCGTCCCGGAGATCACCGAGACCCACCTGGGCGCTGCCCAGTCCGTACGGGCGCGCCACTCGGGGCTCGACCTCCACCTCGCCGACGCGGTCAACGTGGCGCTTGCCGCCGATTACGACACCGACGCGATCCTCACCCTGGACCGTCGCGACTTCCGCGCCGTGCGTCCTCTCGGACGTCACAAAGCGTTCCGGGTCCTCCCGGACGATCTTCCCCTGTGACAAGAACACCGGGCCCCTCGCACGTGTACGTACGAAGAACCCGGCGTCGTAGACCGTGAACGAACGGGAGTCCGTTACTTCTCCTGCTGCTTCCGCCAGCGGATGCCCGCCTCCAGGAAGCCGTCGATCTCGCCGTCCAGGACCGACTGGGGGTTTCCGACCTCGAAGTCCGTCCGGAGGTCCTTGACCATCTGGTACGGGTGGAGGACGTACGAGCGCATCTGGTTGCCCCAGGAGCTGCCGCCGTCGCCCTTCAGGGCGTCCATCTTGGCGCGCTCCTCCTGGCGCTGGCGCTCGAGGAGCTTGGCCTGGAGGACGTTCATGGCGCTCGCCTTGTTCTGGATCTGCGAGCGCTCGTTCTGGCAGGAGACCACGATGCCGGTCGGGATGTGCGTGATGCGCACCGCCGAGTCGGTCGTGTTGACGCCCTGGCCTCCCGGGCCCGACGCGCGGTAGACGTCCACGCGCAGCTCGGACTCGTCGATCTCCACGTGGTCGGACGACTCCACGACCGGGAGGATCTCGACGCCCGCGAACGAGGTCTGGCGGCGGCCCTGGTTGTCGAAGGGCGAGATGCGGACCAGACGGTGCGTGCCCTGCTCGACCGAGAGCGTGCCGTAGGCGTACGGCGCCTTGACCACGAAGGTGGTCGACTTGATGCCGGCCTCTTCCGCGTACGAGGTCTCGTAGATCTCCGTGCCGTAGCCGTGGCGCTCGGCCCAGCGCAGGTACATGCGCTGGAGCTGCTCGGCGAAGTCGGCGGCGTCGACACCGCCCGCCTCGGCGCGGATGTTGACCAGCGCCTCGCGCTCGTCGTACTCGCCGGAGAGCAGGGTGCGGACTTCCATCTCGTCCAGCGCCTTGCGGACGGAGACGAGCTCCGTCTCCGCCTCGACGCGGGTGTCCGGGTCGTCCATCTCCTCGGCGAGCTCGAAGAGCACCGCCAGGTCGTCGATCCGGCCGCGCAGGGCCTCGGCCTTGCGGACCTCGGCCTGGAGGTGCGAAAGCTTGCTGGTGATCTTCTGCGCCGCCTCCGGGTCGTCCCAGAGGGACGGGGCCGCGGCCTGCTCTTCGAGCACGGCGATGTCGGCCCTCAGCGTTTCGAGGTCCAGGACGGCCTCGATCGACCCCATGGTCGAGGAGAGGGACTTCAGCTCTTCGGATACATCGACGACTGCCACGCGTCCAGCGTAACGGCTCGTGGCAAGCGACCGGACCCGCCCGCCCGCGCCCTGACGCTGAGGGGAGGTCGCCCTACGGCTGCGTGGACGTCTTGGAGTCCTGCGGCGGTACGTCGGAGTCCTCGGCGGTCGCCAGGTAGCCGCCCGCCCCCACGGCGCCCAGGAGCACGACCGCCACGATCGAGAGCGTGATGCGGCGCTTGCGGACCGCCTCTGCCTTGTGGCGGGCCGAGCCGGGTCTCCTGGCCCCGGACGGGCGGGGGGCCCGAGCGGTGCCCAGGGGGCCGCCGGCCAGCTCGTCGGGTGCGGGGACGCGCATGGAGGTGTGGGTGTCCCGGTTGGAGTCGGGCGAGGCGCCGGGGACCAGTGGGACGGCGGCCCGGCGCGGCGCGCCGTCGCCCGAAGCCGAGCCGGAGCCGCGCCCGGAGCCGGCGCCCTGGCCGGAACGGGTCGCGTAGGACTCGTCCTCGTACCCCTCCGCCGGCTGTTCGGCGTCGTCCGGCTCGTCGACGTCGAGCGGCGGCAGCCCGGCGAGGAGCGGCAGGCACTCCCGGAGCCGGCTGGCCAGCTCCGAGGCGCGCAGCCGCGAGGCCGGGGCCTTGGCCAGGCACTGGACGATCAGCTGCCACAGCTCCTCGGGGATGCCCGGCAGCGGGACGACCGTCTCCGTGACGTGGCGGCGCAGCACGGCGCCCGGGTGGCCGCCGCCGAAGGGCGTGAAGCCGGCCAGGAGCTCGTACAGGACGGTCGCGAGGGCGTAGATGTCGACGGCCGCTCGCGGCGGCAGGCCCTCGACGATCTCGGGGGCCAGGTAGTCCGGAGTGCCGATGATCCGGGTCGCCTTGGTGCGGCCCGGGGTGTCGATGAGCTTGGCGACACCGAAGTCGGTGAGGAGCGCCGGGTGGGCCCCGCCGGGGCCGAGCGGGCCCTCCATGTCGAGCAGGATGTTCTCCGGCTTGACGTCGCGGTGGACGACTCCGGCGGCGTGCGCGGCGGCGAGCCCGTCCGCGACGTCGGCGATGATCGCGACGGCCGCCTCGGGGGCGAGCCTGCGCTCCCGGTCGAGGCGGGTGCGCAGGTCGGTGCCGCGGACCAGGTCCATGACGAGCGCGAGGTCGTTGCCGTCGACGACGAGGTCGCGGACGGCGACCACCCGGGGGTGGTCGAGACCGAGCAGGGCGGTGCGCTCCTGGACGAAGCGTCCGACGAGCTCCTGGTCCGAGGCCAGGTCCTCGCGCAGCAGCTTGATGGCGACGGGGCCCTCGGGGCCCTCGCCGAGCCACACCGTGCCGGCGCTGCCCCGACCGAGGATCTGGTGGGCCGTGTAGCGGCTGCCGATATTCCGTGCCAAGACTGCTCCCTCAGCGGCTGGCGGTCGCGACAAAGTTACGCGTCCACAGCCGCTGGTCGTCACTTCCGAGGGGAAATCACCCCTCGGAAGTCGATAAATCGGCAGTACTACTGCCCCGTACCGCCGGTAGTAGTACCACTCTCGGTGCCGCCGAGCTCGGAGACCCATGTGGAGACGGACGAGATCATGTCGCCGATGGCCTCCCAGTAGCCCTTGCCCTGGGCCACCCAGTCCTGGAGCGGGGTCAGCTCCCAGATGAGCCAGCCCGCGACGACGAAGAGCACGATCGTGAAGAGGCAGCCCTTCAGACAGCCCAGACCCGGGATCCGCATCGGGTTGGAGCTGCGCTGACGCGGCGGACGCGGCTCACGCGGGGCCGGAGGCTGGGACTGGGGCGGCGGCTGCGGGGGCGCGTACTGCTGCTGCTGGGGCTGCGGCGCGTACTGCTGCTGCGGCTGCGGGGCGTACTGCTGGCGCTGCGGGGGCCGCGGGGGCTGCTGCTGGTACGGCTGCGGCTGCTGCCCGTAAGGCTGCTGAGGCTGCTGCCCGTACGGCCGCTGGTCCTGCGGCTGGTGCTGCGGCGGCTGCGGCTGGCGCTGCGGACGGCGGCGCAGCGGGTCCTGGCTCGGGTCCAGGTACTGCACCTGCGTCTGCTCGTTGCGGTCGCGGGCCGCGCGCAGCTGGTTCTGCCAGGGGTGCGCGTCCTCGGGGCCGCCCTGCGGAGGCTGCGACGGTACGGGAGGCATGACCGAGGTCGGGTCGGCGCCGCCGCCCGGGCCACTGGTCGGCATGACGCTGGTCGCCGCGGCGGGGTCGAAACGGTCACCCGCTCCGCTGGGCAGCACCTGGGTCGGATCGGCGGCCCCGGGGGTCTCCGGGACCGGCGCCGGCGCCGGGTCGGGGGCGAGCAGCGCCCCGACGCCGTCGGCCGCCTCGATCTGGGCGGGGGTGGAGTGCACGCCGATGCCCGCGGCGACCGCGCGCAGTCCGCGGGCCAGGTTCTCGGCGCTGGGCCGGAAGTCCGGGTTCTTGCTGAGGCAGCGCTCTATGACCGTCCACAGCGGGCCGGGCACGGTCGAGGGACGGCGCGGCTCCTCGCTGAGGTGCCGGTGCAGGACCTCCAGAGCCGAGCCGCCGGCGAAAGGCGGCCGGCCGGTGACCAGCTCGTAGAGCAGGATGCCCGCGCCGTAGATGTCGACCGCGGAGGTCTGGGGGCGGCCTTCGGCGGACTCCGGCGCGACGTACGCGGGCGTGCCGACGAATTCGTGCGTACGGGTCAGGCCCGGGGAGTCCGCGAGGCGCGCGATGCCGAAGTCCGTGAGCATCGGGTGCATCTGGCCACCCTGCTCGGCGAGCAGGACGTTGGCGGGCTTGAGGTCCCGGTGGACGACGCCGTCGGCGTGGCTGGCGGCGAGCGCGTCGGCGATCTGCGCGGTGAGCAGAGCTGCGGCGACCGGGGTGAGCGGGCCGTTGTCCCGGATGTAGCGGTGCAGGTCCGGGCCCTCGACGAGGTCCATGACCAGGGCGAGGACATCACCCTCGACGACCAGGTCGCGGGTGCGCACGATGTTCGGGTGGGTGAGCCGGAGGAGCACGGACCGCTCGCGCAGGAAGCGCATCACGATGTCCGCGTCGTTGGCCAGCTCCTCCTTGAGGACCTTGATAGCCACGGTCTCGCCGGGCTGGCCCTGTACGGCCGCCTCGGCGCCCGCCGCCTCACGCTGGCGGGCTCGCCAGACGGTGCCCGTGGCGCCGCGTCCGAGCGGCTCCTCGAGCAGGTACTTGCTGCCGATTGGCCGCACGTCACGCGCTCCCTGCTGATCGTGGTCCTGGGGCCCCGGGGTCCCTGTCATCCGTTGTGACATCTGTTGTGACCCGTCCGGGTGTCCGACCCACTTTAGTGCCGCCGAACGAGTCGACGGTCGAACGCGAGGCGGCTGATTCCGGGTGCCGACTTGTCCGAAAAGAAGACGCGTTTGTCGCACCGGTGGTTGCCGGGGCCGTCGTAAGGCGTACCCAACCAGGCACTTTTACGTCCACAGCCGACCATTCAAGATCACTTGGAGGCGACCCGCGGGCGGGTTGTCAGTGGCAGGTGCGAGGATGCACACAGCACGTCGCATCGAGGGGTCGGGAGCCCCCGCGCCGTGCCGACCTGTACCGGACGACGCGTCCGTGCCGGGTGGGGGGAGACACAGGGCGTTCCCCTGCCGGGCATCACGCGGAAGGGACCGCTGACGGCGATGCAGATCCGGCTGACCGTCCTCGCGCCGCACGCCGGCCACGGCGCGGGGCGCGCGTGCGACGTGCTCGTCACGGCCCCGGCGGGGACGGCGCTGGCAGCCGTGGCCTCCGGTCTGGCCGCGGCCGTCTCCGGCCCGGACACCTCCACCTCGGGCACGACCGTGCTCTACGCGGGCGGCGAGCGGCTCGACACGCGGCGCTGTGCGCTCGGCGAGCCCCCGCTCGTCGACGGCGCGGTCCTCACACTCCAGGTCCCCGGCGAGGACGACCGCCTCGGCGAGGGCGCCCCGGCCCGGCTCCACGTGGTCGCGGGGCCGGACGCGGGCGGGGTGCATCTGCTGCACGGCGGCCCGATCAGGATCGGCCGCTCCCTGGACGCGGACGTCCCGCTCGACGACCCGGACGTCTCCCGGGTGCACTGCACGGTGACCGTCGGGGCCGACGGCCGGGTCACGGTCGCGGACCTCGGCTCCACGAACGGCACGACGCTGGACGGCACGACGGTCGGCGACCGCCCCGTCCGCCTGCTGCCCGGGGCCCTGCTGCGCCTCGGCGAGTCCGCCCTGCGGCTCGCGGGACCGGGCGGCTCCGGCACGGACTCCCTGCCGACGACCCCGGACGGCGAGGGGCACCTCCGAGTGGACCCGTACGGCGCGGGACGGGACGGGACGGGGGCGGAACCGGGCACGGACGGCGATGCCGCCCTCGGCGGATCCGGGCTGCCCGGCGCGGGCCAGGGGGGCGGCGCTCACGGGCACCCGCAGGCGCGTGACACCTGGTCGCACGCCTCCGTGTCCCAGGACGCGACCCATGGCGGCGCCCCGTCCTCCCCCACGCACGCGCGCGCCGAAGAGCCCCGGGACGACGAGGGCTCCGGCGAGGGGCACAGCAGGACCCGGCAGACCCCGCGCCCGGCGTCGCCGTCGCGTGGCAAGCGCGGTATCGGGGCCTGGGCCCGACGGCTCACCGGCCCCCGCGAGGACCTGCCGGTCCCCGGGGCCGAGGCCGGCACGAAGGACGGTGCCCCGTCCGGTGCTGACCGGGCCGGGGATCACCCGCAGGCCGCCGAGACCTGGCCCGACCCGGCCGCCGTGCTGCTCACCGCGCTCGGGCCCGGCCCGCGGCTCTGGGAGCGGGGCCCGGATCATCCGGAGTCCCTCGTCGTCCGACTCGGCACGACCGACCGGGCCGAGCTGTCCGGGGTGCCCGTCACCGTCGGGCTCCGCGAGGCCGGATCGCTCGGGCTCGCCGGGCCCGGCAAGCGGCTGGCCGGGCTCGCCCGCTCCGTGGTGGCCCAGCTGACCGCCCTGCACTCCCCCTCCGACCTCGAGATCGTGCTGATCAGCGCGGACCGGAACCGCCCCCTGGAGGAGCGGCGCCGCGCCTGGGGCTGGCTCGGCTGGCTCCCGCATCTGCGCCCGGCGCACGGCCAGGACTGCCGGCTCCTCCTCGCGTACGACCGCGATCAGGCTCATGCCCGTACCGCCGAACTCACCCGCAGGCTGGACGACGGACCTCTCGGGCCCGGCTGGCCGAGCGCCGACCGGGCGACCGTCGCCGAGGCCGCGGCCCGTTACGAAGGTCCGGCCACGGTCGTGATCGTGGACGGCGACCCCGGTTCGGCGGCGCTGCGCGAGACCACGGCCCGGCTCGCCGGCGCGGGGGCGGCGGCGGGGATCCATCTGCTCTGCCTGGCCGAGGCGCCGGCCGCCTCGCCAGTCTCCCCGGTCGCCGCGACCTACGAGACCGCCTGCGCGGCCTCGCTCGCCTTCCGCGAGTGCGGGGCCGTGGCGCTGCTGAGCGGCGATGTGGCGACGGCCCTGCGGCTGCTGCGTACGGCGGGAGGCCGGGCCGCGGGCCACGGGACCGTCGGCGTGGTGGACGCGGTCTCGGTCGCCTGGGCCGAACGCTTCGGGCGTGCGGTGGCACCCCTGCGCACCGACGCCCCCGCCGCACACGGGCGGACGGCGGCGGCCGCGCTGCCCCGGTCCGCCCGGCTGCTCGACGAGCTCGGTCTCGCCCGGGCCACGCCCGCCTCGCTCATGGCCCGCTGGGCCGCCGCCGGGGAGGGGACCGCCGTCCTGGGCGCCGGGCCGCGCGGGCCGGTGTCGGTGGACCTGACCGAGGAAGGCCCACACCTGCTGATCGAGGGGCCCGCGGGCAGCGGACGCACGGAGCTGCTGCGCTCCATCGCCGCCTCGCTGGCGGCCGGCGGACGGCCCGACCGGCTGGGCCTGCTGCTCGTCGACGGCGCGGGAGGCGAGCGCGGCGAGGGCCTGGCGGCGTGTACGGAGCTGCCGCACGTCACCGAGCATCTGGTCGCCTCGGACCCGGTCCGGATGCGGGAGTTCGCCCAGGCGCTGGGCGCCGAGCTGAAGCGCCGCGCGGAGATCCTCGGCGACGGTCACTTCTCCGACCGCCGGGCGACGGGGCGCCTGATCGGCCAGCGCTCCCCGAGTGCGGCGGAATCGGTGTCCCCGGCCGCCCGGGCCACGGCCCGCGTGGAGGACGCACCGAGCGGCCGCACACTCCGTACAGGAGAAGGCCCCGTAGGCGCCCGGCCCGGCCCGGGCGCGAACGACCTCACGTACCACCCGAGCGGTCGGACAGCCCGCACCGGCGACGGCACGCTCGGCGACCGGCCCAGCGGGCGGACGCCGCGCAGCGGTGACCACCCCGGCGTGCCCGAACCGCGCACCGGTGGCGACGATTTGGGTGACCGTCCGAGCGGCAGGCTGCCGCGCCGCGGCGACGGCGACATCTCCGACCGTCCCAGCGGACGGGTTTCTCGGCCCGGCGCCGAGGACCTGACGTACCGGCCCAGCGGCCGAACCGCCCACCCGGGCGCGGACGACCTCCAGGCCCGCCCCAGCGGACGCACCGCCCGCTCGGGCGCCGACGACCTCACGTACCACCCCGGCAACCGCACCACCCGGACCGGCGACGGCACACTCGGTGACCGGCCCAGCGGCCGTATCAGCCGCCCCGCCGACGCCGACCTCGTGGACCGGGGGTCGGCCCGCGTCCCGCGGCCCGGCGGGGAGCCGGACCCGTACGGCGGCGCGGATTCGCGTGTGCGGGCCGAAGCGGCCGGGAGCACCGCCCATCGGGCCGAAGCGGCCGGAAGCACCGGCCCCCGGCCCGAGGCCGCCGGCGCGGTCGGCCACACGGTCGGCACCATCCACCTCCCCCGCCTCGTCGTCCTCGTCGACGACTTCGACGCGCTCGTCGCGCCCGCGCTCGGGTCGCCCGGGCGGCCTGCCGCCGGGTCCGTCGTGCGGGCCCTCGAGGCCGTGGCGCGGTCCGGGGAGCGGCTCGGCGTGCATCTGGTCGTGACCTCGGCACGGCCGGACCGTACGGCGGACACCGAACTGGCCCACGGCGCCCGGCTGCGAGTCGTGCTCGACCCGGCCCCCGTCGCCACCGGCCCCGACGAGCCCGCGCCCGGCCGGGGGCGGCTCGGGCACCCGGGCGGCCGAGTGACCCCGTTCCAGTCCGGGCGGGTCACCGGCCGCATCCCCCGCACGGCGACCCTCCGGCCGACCGTCGTCCCGCTGGAGTGGGAGCGGATGGGCGACCCGCCCACCCGCCGACCGGTCCGTGAGCTGGGCAACGGCCCCACCGATCTGGCGCTTCTCGCGAGCGCGCTCGACCGCGCCGCCCGCTCGGTCGACGCCTCGCCCGTACCGCCCCTCACGCCCGCGACGCGCACCTGACAAGACGTCACGAGCCCATCACGATCCCCCGGTTGACACGCAAGGCGGTATTGCGGGCCCCGAGCCCCCGGCGTAGACCTGAGCGCACGGGACGAGCACGCGCACAGGAGAGACGGGGCATTCATGCGCACAACTCTTCGTACACGCAGGGCCGCAAGGACCGTCGCCACGGTCACCGCACTCACCCTCGGGCTCGCCCTCGCCGGCTGCGGCGACGGTGACAGCGGCGGTGGCGGCAAGAAGGACCCCGGCCAACCGGCCCCCTCCGGCAGCTCCGTGACCCTGCCCTCCCTCAAGGGCGAGAAGATCGAGGTCGCGGCCGTCTGGACCGGCCCCGAGCAGGAGAACTTCACCAAGGTCCTGAAGGAGTTCGAGAAGCGCACCGGCGCCACCGTCACCTTCGTGCCCGCGCAGGACCCGATCGTGAACTTCCTCGGCACGAAGATCGCCGGCGGTTCCCCGCCCGACGTGGCGATGCTCCCGCAGGTCGGCGCGATCCAGCAGGCCGCCGCCCAGAAGTGGCTCAAGCCGGTCGGCCCCGAGACCGAGGCGCAGCTCGTCAAGAACTACTCGCAGGGCTGGCGGGATCTCGGCGCCGTCGACGGCACGCAGTACGGCGTGTACTTCAAGGCCGCCAACAAGTCCCTGATCTGGTACAACAACGCCGCCTTCGAGAACGCGGGCGCCACCGAGCCCAAGACCTGGAAGGAGTTCCTGGCCACCGCCGAGACCATCTCGGCCTCCGGCGTCACCCCGGTCTCCGTCGGCGGCGCGGACGGCTGGACCCTGACCGACTGGTTCGAGAACATCTACCTCTCCCAGGCGGGCCCGACCAAGTACGACCAGCTGGCCAAGCACGAGATCAAGTGGACGGACCCGTCCGTCAAGCAGGCGCTCACGACCCTCGCCGAGCTGTTCGGCAAGCCGAATCTGATCGCCGGCGGCGCGGACGGCGCGCTGCAGACGGAGTTCCCCGTCTCGGTCACCCAGACCTTCACGGGCGGCGATCAGCCCAAGGGCGCGATGGTCTTCGAGGGCGACTTCGCCGCCGTCAACATCGCGCAGACCAGCGCGAAGATCGGTACGGACGCCAAGGTCTTCCCGTTCCCCGCGGTGGGCGCGACCTCCCCGGTGGTCACCGGCGGCGACGCGGCGGTGGCCCTGAAGGACACGAAGGGCGCCCAGGCGCTGCTGACCTTCCTCGCCTCCCCTGACGCGGCCGCGATCTGGGCGGGCGCCGGCGGCTTCCTCTCCCCCAACAAGAACCTGAACCTGTCTGCGTACCCCAACGACGTCCAGCGCGAGATCGCCAAGGCGATGCTGGAGGCCGGCGACGACTTCCGCTTCGACATGTCGGACCAGATGCCGCAGTCCTTCGGCGGCACGCCCGGCAAGGGCGAGTGGAAGGCGCTCCAGGACTTCCTGAAGAACCCGAAGGACATCGCGGGGACCCAGGCGAGGCTGGAGGCCGACGCGGCGAAGGCGTACAAGGGCTGACGCCATGGCGTCCGCCTCCAAGGTCACCGGCACGCGCGGGTCCGTCGCGGTGGGGTTCCTCCTCCCCGCTCTGGTCCTGCTCGGTGCGCTCGTGGTCTACCCGATCGGGTACTCCGTCTACCGCTCCTTCTTCGACTCGTCCGGGGACTCCTTCGCCGGACTCGACAACTACGTCGAGCTCTTCACCGACGACACGATCCTCACCGCCGTCAAGAACAACGCGATCTGGGTGGTCCTCGCCCCGACCGTCGCCACCGCGCTCGGCCTGATCTTCGCGGTGCTGACCGAACGGATCCGGTGGGGCACGGCGTTCAAGCTGATCGTCTTCATGCCGATGGCGATCTCGATGCTGGCCGCCGGGATCATCTTCCGGCTCGTCTACGAGCAGGATCCGGACCGCGGGGTCGCGAACGCCGTCTGGGTCGGCGTCCACGACACGTTCGCCGAGTCGTCCGTCTTCCCGCGGGCGCGCCCGCTGCCCGTCCATCCGCTCGAGGCGGCGGGTGGCGGCGCGTACATCACCAAGAGCCCGGTCCGTACGGGTGAGATCGCGCGGCTTCCGCTGATCGGAGTCGCGCCGGCCCAGATGCCGAAGGACGCCCGTCCGGCGCTCGAACCGACCCCGCGGGACGGCCGGATCACCGGCACCGCCTGGCTGGACTTCACCCGGGGTGGCGGCGGGAAGCCGAACGTCGTCGACGCGAAGGAGCTCGGTCTGAAGGGGCTGCGCGTGGAGGCGGTGAAGGACGGGAAGGTCGTCGCGTCCACGACGGTCGCCGCCGACGGCACGTTCGGCCTCCCGGCCGCCGCCGACGGATCCCTGCTGCGGCTGCCCGCGAGCAACTTCCGCGAGCAGTACAACGGGGTGGAGTGGCTGGGCCCCTCGCTCGTCACACCCGCCGTCATCGGCAGCTATGTGTGGATGTGGGCCGGGTTCGCGATGGTCCTGATCGCGGCCGGTCTGGCGAGCGTGCCCCGTGAGCTCCTGGAAGCGGCCCGGGTCGACGGTGCGAACGAATGGCAGGTGTTCCGCCGGATCACCGTCCCGCTCCTCGCTCCGGTCCTGGCCGTCGTTCTGGTCACGCTGATGATCAACGTGCTGAAGGTCTTCGACCTTGTCTTCATCATCGCGCCGGGTTCGGCCCAGGACGACGCGAACGTGCTGGCGCTCCAGCTGTACCGGTCGTCCTTCGGTACGGACGCGGATCTCGGGGTCGGCTCGGCCATCGCCGTCCTGCTGCTGCTTCTGGTGATCCCGGTGATGGCGTTCAACATCCGCCGGATGCGAAGGGAGGCCCGCCGATGAGCAGTCCCGCCGCACGGAAGAGTCCGGCCGCACAGAAGGTTCCGGCTGCGCGGAAGGGTACGGCCGCGGGGAAGGGTACGGCCGCGGGGGGAGGTCCCACTGCCCGGAGGAGTCCGGCCGCGCGGCTCGCCGCGCGTGCCGCCGGCGGGGGAATGCGGATCTTCCTCGTCCTCGTCGGCCTGTTCTGGCTGATGCCGGCGGTCGGGCTGCTGCTGTCCTCGCTCCGCTCGCCCTCCGACATCAGCGAGAGCGGCTGGTGGCAGGTCTTCGCCTCCCCCGCCCAGCTGACGGTGGAGAACTACTCCGCGCTCCTGGCCAACGACACGATCACGGGTTCGCTCGTGTCCACGGTCCTGATCACCGTCCCGGCGACCGTCCTGGTCGTCGTCATCGGTTCGCTCGCCGGTTACGCCTTCGCCTGGCTGGACTTCCCCGGCCGCGACTGGTGGTTCCTGGTGGTCGTGGGGCTTCTGGTGGTCCCGGTGCAGGTGGCGCTCGTCCCCGTGTCGAAGCTCTTCGGCACGATCGGCATCTTCGAGACGACGCTCGGGGTCGTCCTCTTCCACACGGCCTTCGGACTGCCCTTCGCGATCTTCCTGCTGCGGAACTTCTTCGCCGAGATCCCCAGGGAGCTGTTGGAGGCGGCGCGCCTCGACGGGGCCGGCGAGATCCGGCTCTTCACCCGGGTCGTCATGCCGCTGGGCGGCCCGGCGATCGCCTCGCTCGGCATCTTCCAGTTCCTGTGGGTCTGGAACGACATGCTGGTCGCGCTGATCTTCGCGGACTCCGAGTCCCCGCCGATCACCGTGGCGCTGCAGCAGCAGGTCCGGCAGTTCGGGAACAACATCGACGTACTGGCGCCGGGCGCGTTCGTGTCGATGGTGATTCCGCTGGCCGTGTTCTTCGCGTTCCAGCGGCAGTTCGTCTCGGGCGTGATGGCGGGCGCGGTGAAGTAGTCCCGGACCGGACGTCGGTGAAGCAGTCCATGACCGGGCTTTACGGGTACGAGGGCCGGCCCCCGCCCTCGTACCCGTAACGCCCTGCACCCTCCGCCTTCACGTCGGGCGCGCACCGTCCGCGCTCATGCCTTGAGCGCCGCCACCGCCGAGCGGGCGAGGTCGTCCAGGTACCCCTTCGGCAGTTCGCCTCGGACCACCACGAGCCGCCAGTAGAGCGGCCCCACGACCACGTCGAGGGCGCGGTCCGGGTCCGCCCCCTCGGGCAGTTCGCCGCGCCCCACTGCCTCGCGCACGATCTGCGCGACGACCCCTTGCTGGCTGTCGAGCAGGGCCGCTTTGATCGCCTGGGCGATCTCCGGCTGCCGGGCGGCCTCCACCAGAAGGTCCGGGATGACCTGCGAGGCCACGGGGTGGCGCAGGGCGTGCGAGGCGACTTCGAGGAGCGCGCGCACGTCACCGATGAGCGAGCCGGTCGACGGCGCCGGAAGCCCCTGCGTGGCGAAGGCGCCGACGAGGTCCAGGACGAGGGAGAGCTTCGACTTCCAGCGGCGGTAGACGGCGGTCTTGCCGACGCCCGCGCGCCGTGCGATGCCCTCGATGGACATGCGGGCGAATCCGACGGCGGCCAGCTCCTCGAAGACGGCCATGCGAATGGCCTCCGTGACGTCCTCACGGAGCACGGCGGCTCCCGCGGGGGCGCGGCGAGGGGTTCCGGAGGGAGTCGTCATGAACGGGATCCTAACCAACGGCGAACGACCACGTCACGACGATACGGTTGCGTTGCGACGCCATGGCGGCCTACTCTCCCCGTAGCGACGATACGGACCCGTTCCATCGCCAGCGATGCCCTGCACCCGCGTCGAAAGCGAGCTCGTGACCACCGGGACGCTCACGAAACCCAGCCCCCACGCCCCACAGGACCTGCGCGCGCTGGCCCTGCGCCACGGCCTGTCCGTCAGCGGAGCCCGCCCCACCCTTCCCGCGTACGTCCGGCAGCTCTGGTCGCGGCGCGATTTCATCGGGGCGTTCGCGACCGCCCGGCTCACCGCGCAGTACAGCCAGGCGAAGCTCGGCCAGGTCTGGCAGGTGGTGACCCCGCTGCTCAACGCGGCGGTGTACTACCTGATCTTCGGCGTCCTGATGAACGTCCAGCAGGGCATCCCGGACTACGTCCCGTTCCTGATCACGGGCATCTTCGTCTGGACCTTCACCTCGCAGTCGATCATGACCGGCACCCGGGCGATCAGCGGGAACCTCGGCCTCGTCCGCGCCCTGCACTTCCCCCGCGCGAGCCTCCCGCTCGCCCTCGCGCTCCAGCAGCTGCAGCAGCTGCTCCTCTCGCTCGGCGTGCTGGTCGCGATCCTGTTCTGCTTCGGCGAGTTCCCCCGCTGGAGCTGGCTCCTGGCCGTCCCCGCCCTGCTCCTCCAGGCGCTCTTCAACTCCGGGGTCGCGCTCGTCATGGCCCGACTGGCCGCCCGTACCCCTGACATCGCCCAGCTGATGCCGTTCCTGCTGCGGACATGGATGTACGTCTCCGGCGCCATGTGGTCCATCCAGCACCTGGCGGCGAGCGGCCGCCTCCCGGACGCGGCGATCGCGGTCCTCCAGGGCAATCCGGCGGCGGTCTACATCGACCTGATGCGCTTCGCGCTCATCGAGAGCTTCACCGCCGACCAGCTGCCACCGCACGTATGGGCGCTCGCCGCCGGCTGGGCACTGGTGGCCTTCGCCGGTGGATTCATCTACTTCTGGAAGGCAGAGGAGACCTACGGCCGTGGCTGAGCAGACCCTGACGCAGACCCCGACACCAACCCCCGCCCCGACACCGACCCCCGTCCCGGCCCCGACCCCCGAAGCCGCCCCGGCCCCGGAGCGCACCCCCACCGTCGTCGCCGACGGCGTCCACATCACCTACACCGTCAACGGCGCCCGTACCGGCAAGGGAAGCGCGACCGCCGCCCTCAGCCGGATCTTCTCCAGGCGCGCCACTCCGGGCGCCCGCAAGGTGCACGCGGTCAAGGGCGTCAGCTTCGTCGCGTACCGGGGCGAGGCAATTGGCCTGATCGGTTCGAACGGATCGGGCAAATCCACCCTCCTCAAGGCCGTGGCCGGTCTGCTGCCCGTCAACGAGGGCAGGATCTACACCCGCGGCCAGCCCTCCCTCCTCGGCGTCAACGCGGCCCTCATGAACGATCTGACCGGCGAGCGCAACGTGACCCTCGGCGGACTCGCGATGGGCATGACCCGCGCGGAGGTCGACGCCCGCTACGACGACATCGTGGACTTCTCCGGGATCAACGAGAAGGGCGACTTCATCTCGCTGCCCATGCGGACGTACTCCTCCGGCATGGGCGCCCGCCTCCGCTTCTCCATCGCGGCGGCGAAGAGCCATGACGTGCTGCTCATCGACGAGGCGCTCTCCACCGGCGACGCGAGGTTCCGCCGCCGCAGCCAGCAGCGCATCGACGAGCTGCGCGCCGAGGCGGGCACCGTCTTCCTCGTCTCCCACTCCAATTCCACGATCACCGAGACGTGCGACCGCGCGCTGTGGCTGGAGGCGGGCACCCTGCGGATGGACGGACCGGCCGAGGAGGTCGTGGCGGCGTACGAGGCGTTCACCAAGAAGGGCTGATAAAACACGGGCAAACCACCCAAACCCCAATAGAGTTCGGTTCGATGACGACGGACCGTAACCTCACTCCCGAGCCGGACCCCGAACGGGGCGACACACACACCTGTGCCGCCGCGCCGCCCGGCCTCACCGGCTCGCCCTTCGACTCGGACACCTTCACCTCGGCCACGTTCGTCAACGTCGGCCGGGGCTCCGTCCTCGCCCTCGCCGTCGTCTGGGTCGTCACCCGCGCCGGCATGGCGCTGCTCCTGCTGCGCGACACCCTGGGCGTGGGCGGTGTCGGCCGCGAGGTGCACGTCCTCTACCAGCACTGGTACCGGGAGTTCGCCCACGGCACCTTCCCGGTGAACGACATCACCTGGCAGTACCCGCCCGGCGCGGGTCTGGTGATCATGTCCCCCGGGGTGCTGCCCTGGCTCACGTACTTCCAGGCCTTCGTCGCCCTCACCCTCCTCGCCGACGCCGCGATCACCCTCGCCCTCGCCCGGGCCGACAGCGCCCGGGTCACGCACGGCTCCTGGATCTGGGTCGGCGGCCTCCCGCTGCTCCTGCACATCCCGCTGGCCCGGTACGACGTCCAGGTCACCGCCCTCGCCGTCCTCGCCCTGCTCGCGCTGAAGTCCCGACGGACCGTCGCGCACCGGTTCGGCGGAGCGCTCGCCGCGCTCGGCACGCTGGTGAAGGTGTGGCCGGTTCTCACTCTGATCGGAACGCCCCGGGGCCGTACCACCCGCGACGCCTGGACCGCCGCCGCCACCACCGCCGTGGCCCTCCTCGCCACCCTGGCCCTCCTCTTCTCGAACTCGCTCGGCTTCCTGCGCCCGCAAGGCAACCGTGGCGTCCAGATCGAGTCGCTGGGCGGCAGCGCGCTCGCGCTGGCCAGGGTGACGGGCGTGTGGCCGGGCACCGTCCGGTACCGCTACGGCGCCTTCGAGTACGTCGGCCCGTACGTCTCCAGCGTGGGCCGGCTCGCGCTGCTGCTGACGGTCCTCGCCTTCGTCTGGCTGGTGCTCTGGCGGCTCTGCGCCCGCGGCTGGACCGAGGCGACCCCGCTCGACGCGGCGCTCGCCGCCGTACTGCTCTTCACCGTCACCAGCCGGGTGATCAGCCCGCAGTACATGATCTGGCTGCTCGGTCTGAGCGCCGTCTGTCTGACCTCGCGGCGGACCGTGATGCGACCGGTGGCGCTGCTGCTCCTGCCGGCGGCCGCGCTCAGCTCCCTCGCGTACCCGGTGCTGTACGAGGACGTGCTGGCCGGCTCCTGGCCGGGCGTGGCCGTCCTGGGGGTCCGCAACGGGCTGCTGCTCGCGGCGGCCGTGCTGGCCGCGCGGCGCCTGTGGACCTCGACCGTCGACGTCCCCGTATGACGAGGGGCCCCGCCGGTACGGATACCGGCGGGGCCCCTTTCACACGTACCGACTAGCTGTGCGCGCGCAGCAGCTGGCGCATGGTCCGCATCGCCACCGACAGGTTCGCCAGGTCGAAGGTCTCCGAGCCCTGGATCTCCTCCAGCGTCGTGCGCGCCCGGCCGAGGATCGCCGCGTTCTTCTGCTCCCAGGCCTTGAACCGCTCCTCCGGCGTCGAGGTGCCGTTGCCCGCCGAGAGCACGTCCGCGGTGAGGGCGGCGTGCGCGGCGAACAGGTCCTCGCGGATGGAGGCGCGAGCCATCGACTGCCACCGGTCGGCGCGCGGCAGTTCGATGATCCGGTCCATGAGCTGGGTGATCCGCAGCCGGTCGGCCAGGTCGTAGTAGACCTCGGCGACCGCCATCGGGTCCTTGGCGGTGCGGTCCGCGATCGCGACGATGTCGAGCGTCGGGAAGGCGGAGGAGAAGCCGGCGACCCGCAGGGCGAGCTCCTCCGGCACGCCGACCTCGGTCAGCTCCTCCAGGATCGACTGGTACCACTCCAGGTCCGCACCGCGCAGCAGCTGCGGCAGCTCGGCCCAGACCTGCTCCACGCGCTCACCGAAGAAGTCGATCGTCTCGACGAGCTGGAGCGGCTGCGGCCGGTTGCCGAGCAGCCAGCGCGTACCGCGCTCGACCAGACGACGGGAGTGCAGCCGCATCCGTGTCTGGACGTCGGCCGGGACCCGGTTGTCGAGCGCCTCGACGGCGTCCCAGACCTCGCCGAGCCGGAAGATGGCGCGGGCGGCGGTCTGCGCGCGGACGATCTCCTCGATCGACGCGCCGGTCTCCTCGCGGAGGCGGTGCAGGAAGGTCGAGCCACCGGTGTTGACGGTGTCGTTGACCAGGACCGTGGTGACGATCTCCCGGCGCAGCGGATGGGTGTCGACCGCGTCGGCGAACTTCTCGCGCAGCTGCGTCGGGAAGTACGCGTGGAGCAGACCGCGCAGGTACGGGTCGTCCGGCAGCTCGGTGCCGATCAGCTCGTCGGCCACCGTGATCTTGGTGTACGCGAGGAGGACGGCGAGCTCCGGCTGGCTCAGGCCCTTGGCGTTGTTGAGCAGCTCGCGGACCTGCCGGTCCTGCGGCAGGAACTCCAGCGAGCGGTCGAGCGCTCCGTCCCGGCCCAGGCGGCGCATGAACCGCTGGTGGGCGTGGAGGAGGGACGGCGACTGCGCCACCGCGTTGGCCAGGGCGACGTTCTGCGCGTAGTTGTTGCGCAGGACGAGCGAGCCGACCTCGTCGGTCATCTCGGCGAGGATCTTGTTGCGCTGCTTCACGGTCATGTCGCCTTCGGTGACGAGCCCGTTGAGCAGGATCTTGATGTTGACCTCGTGGTCGGAGGTGTCCACGCCGGCGCTGTTGTCGATGGCGTCGGTGTTGACCTTGCCGCCCTCGCCGTCGGGGCCGCCCTTGCGGGCGAACTCGATACGGCCGAGCTGGGTCAGACCGAGGTTGCCGCCCTCGCCGACGACCTTGACCCGCAGGGCCTCGCCGTTGACGCGGATGGCGTCGTTCGCCTTGTCGCCGACGTCCGCGTTCGACTCGGCGGACGACTTGACGTACGTACCGATGCCGCCGTTCCACAGCAGGTCGACGGGCGAGTGGAGGATCGTCTGCATCAGCTCGGCCGGGGTCATCTTGGTGACACCGGCCTCGATGCCGAGGGCCGCCCGCATCTGCGCGTTGACCGGGATCGACTTGGCGGTACGGGGGTGGATGCCACCGCCCGCGGAGAGGAGCTCGGTGTTGTAGTCGGCCCAGGAGCTGCGGGGCAGCTCGAAGAGACGGCGCCGCTCGGCGTACGAGACGGCCGCGTCCGGGGTCGGGTCGATGAAGATGTGGCGGTGGTCGAAGGCCGCGACCAGGCGGATGTGCTCGGAGAGCAGCATTCCGTTGCCGAATACGTCGCCGGACATGTCGCCGACGCCGACGACGGTGAAGTCCTCGGTCTGGGTGTCGTGACCGAGCTCCCGGAAGTGCCGCTTCACGGACTCCCAGGCGCCGCGGGCGGTGATGCCCATGCCCTTGTGGTCGTAGCCGGCCGAGCCGCCCGAGGCGAACGCGTCGCCGAGCCAGAAGCCGTACGAGACGGCGACCTCGTTGGCGATGTCGGAGAAGGTCGCGGTGCCCTTGTCGGCGGCGACGACGAGGTACGTGTCGTCCTCGTCGTGGCGGACCACGTCGACCGGGGGCACGACCTCGCCGGCGACCAGGTTGTCGGTGATGTCGAGGAGCGCCGAGATGAAGGTCTTGTAGCTCGCGACACCCTCGGCCAGCCACGCGTCGCGGTCCACGGACGGGTCCGGGAGCTGCTTGGCGACGAAGCCGCCCTTGGCGCCGACGGGCACGATGACGGTGTTCTTCACCATCTGCGCCTTGACCAGGCCGAGGATCTCGGTCCGGAAGTCCTCACGCCGGTCGGACCAGCGCAGACCGCCTCGGGCGACCTTGCCGAAGCGCAGGTGGACGCCCTCGACGCGCGGCGAATACACCCAGATCTCGAACGCCGGGCGGGGCGCGGGGAGGTCGGGGATGGCCTGCGGGTCGAACTTCATCGACACGTAGGAGTGCGGGACGCCGTCCGTCGAGTTCTGGAAGAAGTTCGTCCGCAGGGTCGCCTTGATGACGGTGAGGAAGGAGCGCAGGATGCGGTCCTCGTCCAGGCTCGCGACCTGGTCGAGGGCGGCGTCCAGCTCCTCGAGCAGCGCGTCGATCAGCTCGATGCCGGCACGCTGGCGCTCCGGGGACATCCGGGCCTCGAAGAGCGAGACGAGCAGCCGGGTGGTGTGGACGTTGTTGCGGAGGGTGTCCTCCATGTAGTCCTGGCTGAACGTCGAACCGGCCTGGCGCAGGTACTTCGCGTAGGCGCGCAGCACCATCGCCTGGCGCCAGTTCAGCCCGGCGCTCAGGACCAGCGAGTTGAAGCCGTCGTTCTCGGCCTGGCCGGTCCAGGTGGCGGCGAACGCCTCCTGGAACCGCTCACGGGCGTCGTCGCTGAAGGAGGCGCCGTTGGCGGTCGGGGTGGGCATCCGCAGACCGAAGTCGTAGACCCAGGCGTGCGTACGGTCGGCGCAGCGCAGCTCGTACGGACGCTCGTCGATGACCTCGACACCAAGCCGGTTGAGCACCGGGAGAACGGCGGAGAGGGAGATCTGGTCGCCGGCCTTGTAGATCTTGAAGCGGCGCTCGCCGGGACGGGCACCGACCGGCTCGTACAGCGAGAGCGCGAACTCCTTGCCGGTGAGGGTCAGCTGCTCCAGGTGGACCAGGTCGGCCACGGCGGAGCGCGGCGAGTGGTCGGCCTTGTAGCCCTCCGGGAAGGCGTTGCCGTAACGGCGCAGCAGCTCGGCGGCGCGCTCCTCGCCGCACTCGGCGTTGAGGGCCTCGGCGAAGCCGTCGGCCCAGGAGCGGGCGGCCTCGACGAGACGCGCCTCGATGCGGTCCTTGTCGGCGTCGGAGAGCTGGGGCAGCTCGGTGCCGGGCTCCACACGGACGACGAAGTGGAGCCGGGAGAGGATCGACTCGGTGTTCCACGCGGTGAAGTCGACGTTGGTGCCGTCGAGCTCCTCCATGAGGATGCCGGTCAGGCGCTCACGGACCGTGGTGTTGAAGCGGTCGCGCGGCAGGTAGACGAGGGCGGAGTAGTAGCGCCCGTACTCGTCCTGGCGCAGGTAGAGCCGCAGCCGGCGGCGTTCCTGCAGGTAGAGGACGGAGGTGACGATGGAGCGCAGCTCGTCGACCGGGGTCTGGAAGAGCTCGTCGCGCGGGTACGTCTCCAGGATCTGGAGCAGGTCGCGGCCGTCGTGGCTGTTGGGCGAGAAGCCCGCGCCCTCCAGGACCTCCTGGACCTTGCGCTTGATGACCGGGACGCGCCGGACGGACTCGGTGTACGCGGCGGAGGAGAACAGGCCCAGGAAGCGGCGCTCCCCGATGACGTTGCCCTCGGCGTCGAACTTCTTGACGCCCACGTAGTCGAGGTACGAGGGCCGGTGCACCGTGGAGCGGCTGTTGGCCTTGGTCAGGATCAGCAGCTTGTGCTCGCGTGCCTTGGCGCGGGCGTCGGCCGGCAGCCGGCTGAAGGACGGCGAGACGGGGTGGGAGTGGTGGTCGTCCTCGCCGGTGTGGTGCGGGTCGGAGCGCAGGATGCCGAGGCCGGTGCCGGGGACGGCAGCCAGCGCGTCTCCGTTGACCAGCTCGTACTCGCGGTAGCCGAGGAAGGTGAAGTGGTCGTCCGAGAGCCAGCGCAGCAGCTCGCGGGCCTCTTCGACCTCGGTGGGGCGCAGATCGTCGGCGGTGGGCTCGTCGGGCAGGTTCTCGGCGATGCGCAGCGCGGTGTCGCGCATCTTCTCCCAGTCCTCGACGGTCTCGCGGACGTCGGACAGGACACGCAGCAGGTCGGTGGTGATCTGCTTGAGGTCGGCGCGGTCGGTCTCGCGGTCGATCTCGACGTGGATCCAGGACTCGGTGAGCACGTCGTGGGTCTGCTCGCCCTCGGGCCCGGCGGCGAGGACCTCGATGAGCTTGCCGGTCAGGTCGCGGCGGACGCGGACCTGCGGGTGGATCACGACGTGGATGCCGCGGCCCTGGCGGGAGAGCTCGTTGGTGACCGAGTCGACGAGGAAGGGCATGTCGTCGGTGACGACCTCGACGACGGAGTGGCTGCAGGTCCAGCCGTTCTCCTCGACCGTCGGGGTGTGGACGCGGACGTTCGCGGTGCCCTGGGGGCGGTTCTCCGCGAGTCGGTAGTGCGAGAGAGCGGCGCCGAAGACGTCCACCGGGTCTCGGTCGGTGAGGTCCTCGGGCGCGGTGTGCAGGTAGTAGCGCTGGAGGTAGTCGAGCAGGGTGTCCCTGTCCGGGCGCTTCCCCTTCTCGGGCCCCGTCGGAAGTTGCCCCCCGACCGGACCGGTCTCAGCTACCCGTGCAGCCCGTGCGAGCAGCTCGGCCTTGGCTTCGTCCAGCTTGGTCTGCATGTCCTCTGGCTCCTGTCGCGCGCCGTTGCGTGACGTAGGTGGAAGAAATGACACAACGCCACGACGCGGGGTTACCGGTCGAGGTCGACGCTATGTCGTGATGAGAGATGCCCGAGCCGATATCGGCCAATGTCGGCGGGAGGCCCGGACGGAAGGGATCAGCGAACGCCATGTCGGCCCGGCCGCGGTAGCGGACCGGGCGAGAGCCGGGGGCTTCGCTGCCCCCTCGGCGTATCGCGCTGATCACGGGAAAAGCCTATCGCTCTCCACCCCGGAGTCGTCATGGTCCGTATGTGTACAAAAGAGGGGGTGGAAGTTTGACGTTATGGACAGCGACACATGTCCTCTTGGCAAAGCGGGGCGCCGCGGGCAACGTGGACGCGGGGTACCCACCGATCTGGGAGTCATCATGGCGAAGATCTTGATCGTGACCGGGGACGCGGCGGAATCGCTGGAGGTCATGTACCCGTACCAGCGCCTGCTCGAAGAGGGGTACGAGGTCCACATGGCCGCTCCGGCGCGCAAGCAGCTGCGGTTCGTGGTGCACGACTTCGAGCCGGGCTACGACACATACACCGAGAAGCCGGGCTACAGCTGGCCCGCCGACCTGGCGTTCTCGGAGGTGGATCCGGGCGACTACATCGCGGTCGTGATCCCGGGCGGCCGGGCTCCGGAGTACCTCCGCAACGACCCGGAGCTCCGCAAGATCCTCAAGTCGTTCTTCGACGCGGACAAGCCGGTGGCCCAGATCTGCCACGGCCCGCTCCTGACGGCGGCGATCGGCGGTCTGGAGGGCCGCAGGGTCACGGCGTACCCGGCCCTGGAACTCGACATGCAGGCAGCGGGCGCCAGCTTCCAGGACACGGAGGCGGTGGTGGACGGCACCCTGGTCTCCTCGAGGGCCTGGCCGGACCACCCGACGTGGATGCGGGAATTCTTGAAACTGCTGCGGGCGACGGGCTGAGGGCCCTTGCGCGCGTCTTCGGACGCCCGCCAGGGGCGTGCGGGCGCGACTGAGACCCGTGGGGGCGTGCGGGCGCGACCTGAGACCCGTGGGGGCATGCGGGCGCGGCCGCGACCCGTGGGGCGTCTGCCGACGCCCGCAGGGTGTGCGGGCTCGGCTCGCGGCCGCCGCCGACGGCGCTCGAACGCCATTGGGCGACCCGCACCTCCGTGTTCTCCGTTGCACGGGTGGTGCGGGTGGGAACGAGTGGTGCGGGTGGGAACGGGGGGAACCCCAGCCCGGCCGAAGGCCGGGCGCACCTCACCGGGCCGCTCCCCCACCGTCCACCGGGCGGCCTCGGGTCCTAGACCAGGTCCTCCGCCACGGCGACCGCCTCCGCGAGCGAGTCGACGACGGGCACCCCGACCGCCTCCAGTGACACCCGGCTGTGCGATCCACCGGTGTACAGGACGGCCCGCGCCCCCACATACGCCGCCGCCCGCGCGTCGTCCGCGGCATCGCCGATCACCACGATCCGCTCCGCAGGCACGCCTCCCAGCGCCTGAAGATGCCGGACCATGTGCCCCGACTTCCCCTCGGTGGACGCCCCCACCCGCCCGTCCACCCGCACGAAGCGCTCCTCGATCCCGTGCCTCCGGACCAGCGGTACCAGCTCGGCGTGGGGCGCCAGCGAGAGCAGCGACTGCGTGAAACCGGACTCCTGCCGCGCGGCCAGCAGCTCCGCCGCCCCGGCCGTCAGACCACAGTTCTCGGCTCGCTGCCAGTAGTGCCGATGGAACGCGCCGTCCATGAGCTCCCACTCCGTGTCCGTGGGCAGCCGCCCCATCAGCCGTTCGTAGAACTTCGGCACCGGCACCATGTACAGGTCCCGGTAGCGCGCGAGCGTGATCGGCTCGAGGCCCAGCTCGGCGAAGGCCGCGTTCGTCGCCCCGATGACCGCGTCGATGTCGTCGAGCAGCGTGCCGTTCCAGTCCCAGACCAGGTGCTTTCCGTGCTTCCCCATGCGAAGACGGTACCGGCACCCACCGACACGGCGACGTCGTTCGGCCCGGAGACCGGTCGGCCCGGGGATCGGCGGCGGACGTCCGTCAGCCCAGCAGCCCCGGAATCTCCTGCACCCCGAACCACAGCAGCTCGTGGTCCTCCGCCCCGTCCACCGTGAACTGCGCGTCGTCGTCACCCTGGTCCGCCGCCCCCAGCGCGTCCGCCGCCGCCGAGACGTCCGTCTCGGCGTCGTCCGCGTCGGCGTGCACGGCCGCCGCCTTGGCCAGCGGTACGGCTCCGGCGATACGGACCTCGCCCAGCGAGGAGGCGTCCAGGCCGCGGTCGGGGTCGACCACCGCCTCCTTGTCCGGCACGTCGACCGCGACGACGATCCGGCGGCGCGCCGCCGAGGGGTTGCCGGCCAGCAGCCGCAGGGACGCGGACGCGGCCCGGTTGAGAGCCGCGTACTCGAGCTCCTCGATGTCGTCCGAGACGTACCACTCGCGCAGGGCGGGGGTCACGGCGTACGCGGTCAGCGGACCGGGGCCCAGCTCGCCCGCCTTGTGCGCCTGTGCGAGACCGGGAAGGGTCAGGGGGACGTACACGCGCATTGGCTGGCCGCTTTCGTAGTCGGAAACGCCCTCAGGATACGTGCGGAGTCCCCCTTCGGGGTCCCCAGGCCGCCGTCTCGCGGGTCCACCCGAGGCATCCCCCACCCTTGTGCCGGCAGACCGGGAAGACTGTCCCGTCACTCTGATAGGTGAAGCGCGCGAACGGCCACGCGGGCGGCCACGGAGCCTTGCGAGGGCGCCGAGCACCCCCGTACAAGATCCCCAACAGAAGTTACCGCCCGGTAGACCGCCGAGGCCGTACGGAACGGGGACCGCCCATGGACGCCATCACCACGACGCCCACCACCACGCCGCCGCCCGCGTCCGAGCCCGCCGCCCCTCCCGTCGCAACCACGCGTCCGCGCACCCCTCGCCCCCGCACCGCTCCCCGCGGCCCCGCCGGCACCGGCCCCCGCGGCTCCGCCGGGCCCCGCCCCGGATCCCTCCCGGGAGCCCCCTCACGTGTCCGTACGCCACCTCGCGCACTCCCGCCGCACGCTCTCTTCGCCGAGCGCCTCCTCGCCGTCCTCAGCGGCGAGCGGCCCGTCCACTGGATGCTCGGCATGACCGTCGGGGAGGCGTACGAACAGCTCGTCCAGCTCGCCCCGGACACCCCCTTCAGGTCCCTCGGCGCCCGCCCCGTGCTCCGTACCTGCCGCTTCCACCCGCCCAGGACGGATGCCGTCGAGGTCTGCGCGACCGTCGCCACCGGCGAACGGATCCGGGCCATGGCCTTCCGCCTGGAACGCGGCGCCGACCGCCGCTGGCGCTGCGCCGCCGTCGAGCTGGACGGCCTCCACGCGCGCGTGGAGGCCGTGCCGCCCTTGCCCACCGAGCCCCGCGTACCGGTCCGGCCCCGAGTGCTCACCGAGCCCCGCGTAACGGTCCAGCCCCGCGTACCCGCCCAGTCCCGGACATGACGAAGGGGCCGACCACCTCACCAGGTGCCCGGCCCCTCCCACCCCATCAGGGGTTACTTCTTGCGGCGACGCCCGCCGCTGCTCTTCTGCGCCTTGCGACGCTCCGCCCGCGTCAGACCGTCGCCGCCTGCCCCGGCGTCCTCGCTCACGAAGTCGCCCTCGACGACGCTGCCGTCACCGTCCACCTTCGGCGCGGTGAAGTGCAGCCGGTCCGGCCGCTGCGGGGCCTCGAGGCCCTTGGCGCGGATCTCCGGACGCGCGGGCGCCGGCACGGCGTCCTCCTTGGTGAGGGAGGGAGCCGCGTCCTTCACCGGGACCTCCTCGACCTGCTGCTCGACCTGGACCTCCAGGTTGAACAGGTAGCCGACGGACTCCTCCTTGATGCCCTCCATCATGGCGGTGAACATGTCGAAGCCCTCGCGCTGGTACTCGACCAGCGGGTCCTTCTGCGCCATGGCGCGCAGGCCGATGCCCTCCTGGAGGTAGTCCATCTCGTAGAGGTGCTCGCGCCACTTGCGGTCGAGCACGGAGAGGACCACGCGGCGCTCCAGCTCACGCATGATGTCCGAGCCGAGCGACTTCTCACGGGCGTCGTACTGGTCGTGGATGTCGTCCTTGACGGACTCGGCGATGAACTCGGCGGTGATGCCCGCACGGTCGCCGGCCGCCTCCTCCAGCTCGTCCACGGTCGCCTTCACCGGGTAGAGCTGCTTGAACGCGGTCCACAGCCGGTCGAGGTCCCACTCCTCCGCGAAGCCCTCGGCGGTCTCCTGGCGGATGTAGTCGTCGATCGTGTCGTCCATGAAGTGCCGGATCTGCTCGTGCAGGTCCTCGCCCTCCAGGACACGGCGGCGCTCGCCGTAGATGACCTCACGCTGCCGGTTGAGGACCTCGTCGTACTTCAGGACGTTCTTACGCGTCTCGAAGTTCTGGGTCTCGACCTGGGACTGCGCGGAGGCGATGGCGCGGGTGACCATCTTGTTCTCGATCGGCACGTCGTCCGGCACGTTGGCCATGGCCATGACGCGCTCGACCATCTGGGCCTTGAACAGGCGCATCAGGTCGTCGCCGAGGGAGAGGTAGAAGCGGGACTCGCCCGGGTCGCCCTGGCGGCCGGAACGACCGCGCAGCTGGTTGTCGATCCGGCGGGACTCGTGGCGCTCGGTGCCCAGCACGTACAGCCCGCCGAGCTCCTTGACCTCCTCGAACTCCGCCTTCACGGCCGCCTCGGCACGCTCCAGGGCGGCCGGGAGGGCCGCGGCCCACTCCTCGACGTGCTCGACCGGGTCCAGGCCCGCCTGGCGCAGCTCGGCCTCGGCCAGGTCGTCCGGGTTGCCGCCGAGCTTGATGTCGGTGCCTCGGCCGGCCATGTTCGTGGCGACGGTGACGGCGCCCTTGCGGCCGGCCTGGGCGACGATCGTCGCCTCACGGTCGTGCTGCTTGGCGTTGAGCACCTCGTGCTGGATGCCGCGCTTGGAGAGCTGCTGGGAGAGGTACTCGGACTTCTCGACCGACGTCGTACCGACGAGGATCGGCTGGCCCTTCTCGTGCTTCTCCGCGATGTCGTCGACGACGGCGGCGAACTTGGCGACCTCGGTCCGGTAGATCAGGTCCGACTGGTCCTTACGGACCATGGGCTTGTTCGTCGGGATCGGGACGACGCCCAGCTTGTAGATCTGGTGGAACTCGGCCGCCTCGGTCATGGCCGTACCGGTCATGCCGGAGAGCTTGTCGTAGAGGCGGAAGAAGTTCTGCAGGGTGATCGTGGCGAGGGTCTGGTTCTCGTCCTTGATGTCCACCCCTTCCTTCGCCTCGATCGCCTGGTGCATGCCCTCGTTGTAGCGGCGGCCGGCGAGGATACGGCCGGTGTGCTCGTCGACGATCATGACTTCGCCGTCGATGACGACGTAGTCCTTGTCCTTCTTGAAGAGTTCCTTGGCCTTGATGGCGTTGTTCAGGTACCCGACGAGCGGGGTGTTCACCGACTCGTAGAGGTTGTCGATGCCCAGCCAGTCCTCGACCTTGGCGACGCCGGACTCGTGGATGCCGACGGTGCGCTTCTTCTCGTCGACCTCGTAGTCACCGGTCTCCTCGATGCCCTTGAGCGGGACGCCGGCCTCACCCTTGGTGAGGCGGGTGACCAGCTTGGCGAAGTCGCCGTACCACTTGGTGGCCTGATCCGCCGGGCCGGAGATGATCAGCGGCGTACGGGCCTCGTCGACGAGGATGGAGTCGACCTCGTCGACACAGGCGAAGTTGTGGCCGCGCTGGACGAGCTCGTCCTTGGACCACGCCATGTTGTCGCGCAGGTAGTCGAAGCCGAACTCGTTGTTCGTGCCGTACGTGATGTCGCAGGCGTACTGCTCGCGACGCTGGGCCGGCGTCATGTTGGCGAGGATGCAGCCGACCTCGAGGCCCAGGAACTTGTGGACGCGGCCCATCATCTCGGAGTCGCGCTCGGCCAGGTAGTCGTTCACCGTGATCAGGTGGACGCCCTTGCCGGACAGCGCGTTCAGGTACGCCGGGAGCGTGCCGACGAGGGTCTTGCCCTCACCGGTCTTCATCTCGGCCACGTAGCCGAGGTGCAGGGCGGCGCCGCCCATCAGCTGGACGTCGTAGTGGCGCTGGCCGAGGACGCGCTTGGCGGCCTCGCGGACGGTCGCGAAGGCCTCGGGGAGCAGGTCGTCGAGGCTCTCACCGTCGGCGTACCGCTGCTTGTACTCCTCGGTGAGCCCCCGCAACTCGGCGTCGGAGAGGTTGACGAAGTCCTCTTCGATGGAGTTGACCTGGTCCGCGATGCGGTGCAGTTTGCGCAGGATCTTGCCTTCGCCTGCACGCATGAGCTTGTTGAAGACGGACACTGAGGCTGGTCTCCTTGCCGGTCGGGCCTGGCACTGGGTCTTGTGATGGACTCGGGCGCGGGCACGGCAGGTGGTCCCCACCGCAACGGCCATCGTAAGCGAGACCGCCGCCGCGCCGGGAGGCCCGAAGGACCGGAGCGTCACCGCTGCCCGGAATGAGAACGCTCGAGACGCGCGGAAGGTGCCGCAGGGTCCGAAAAGTGTTCGCTTCGCGGCGGTCCGCTCACCAGAATTCCGTCATGGAGCCGAAGACACTGATCACGGAACGTCTGACCCTCGGCAGGTTCACACCGGAGGACGCCGACGAGGTCCACGCGATCTGCCAGGACCCCGAGATCCAGCGCTGGACGACCGTCCCCTCGCCCTACGGGCGTCAGGACGCCGAGTTCTTCCTGAACCGTGTCGTGCCCGACGGCTGGCGCGACGACACCGAGTACAGCTTCGCCGTACGGCCCCGGGAGGGCGGCCCGATCCTCGCCGCCGTCGCGCTGCACCACCCGCGCTCGGGCACTTGGGAGGTCGGCTTCTGGACCGCCAAGGAGCACCGCGGCCGCGGTTATATGACGGAAGCCGTCCTCGCGCTGGCCGGCTGGGCCTTCACGGAGCTCCGCTGCACGCGCCTGGAGTGGCGCGCCGAGGTCGGGAACGCGGGCTCGCGGGCGACCGCCGAGAAGGCCGGTTTCGCGGTCGAGGGCGTACTGCGTGCCGCGCTGCCGAACAAGGGAGTGCTGCGGGACTCCTGGGTCGGCGCGCTGCTGCCGTCCGACCTCGGCCTGCCGGGCGCCCTGCCGTATCCGGCGGCGACTTCCCAGACCCTGGGATGACTGTCAGTGCCAGCCCCTAGGCTGCGGATCATGACGACTGCGCCGCCGCCTGTTGCCGAACTGTCCGCGGACGAGGCCCGCCGGATCGCCCTGCGCGCCCAGGGATTCCTGGGCGCGCCAGACCGCCGCGCGGGGGTGCGGGGCGTGCTGCGCCATCTGGGGCAGGTGCAGCTCGACACGATCTCCGTCCTGGCCCGCTCGCACGAGCTGATCCCGTACGCACGGCTGGGCGCGGTGGGCCGTACGACGGTCGAGGACGCGTACTGGACCGAGGGGCACGCCTTCGAGTACTGGTCGCATGCGGCCTGCATCCTGCCGGTCGAGGAGTGGCCGCTCTTCGCCTTCCGCCGCCGTGCCTACCGCTCCCGTCCGCAGTGGCACCACGATCTGCCCGACGGCGCGTACGACGCCGTGATCAAGCAACTGCGTACGGAGGGCCCGCAGACCGCGACGGAGCTCGGCGGCGCGAAGAACAAGGGCGAGTGGTGGGACTGGTCCGAGTCGAAGATCGCCGTGGAGCGGGCGCTGATGTACGGCGAGGTGGTGTGCACCGAGCGGCGCGGCTGGAAGCGGGTCTACGACCTGGCCGAGCGGGCGATTCCGGACGCCCTGCTCCAGGTCGACCTGGACGACTCCGAGTGCCTGCGGAGGCTGGTGCGGCAGGCGGGCGAGGCGCTGGGCGTGGGCACGCGCGCGGACATCGCCGACTACCACCGGATCAAGGGCGAGGCGTTCGACGCCGTGGTGGAGGCCTCCGGGCTCGTGCCGGTGACGGTGGCGGGCTGGGCCAAGCCGGCCTGGGCCGATCCTGCGGCGCTGGCGACGGAGCCGCGCGGTCGGCACCGCACGACGCTGCTGTCGCCGTTCGACTCCCTGATCTGGGAGCGGCCGCGCACGGAGCGGATCTTCGGCTTCACCCACCGCCTGGAGGCGTACGTGCCGAAGCAGAAGCGCGTGCACGGCTACTTCGCCATGCCGCTGCTGGCGGGCGGGAAACTGCTGGGCCGCGTCGACCCGGCGCGCGAGGGCAGGACGCTGGTCGCCCGGCAGGTGTCGCTCGACTCCGCCAAGGCGGTCGGTCCGATGGCGCAGGCGCTGCGTGAGGCGGCCGGATGGGTGGGGTGCGACTCGGTGCGAATCGAGCGGGCGGACCGACCGGAGCTGATCGCCCCGCTTACGGCTGCCCTCGGCTGACGACCGCCGTCACCTGATCCAGGGACCCCCGGGACCTGTGGACGCCCCGGGCAGCCCCGGCTGCCCGGGGCTGCTCTCCGGCCTCAGCGGATCTCGAGGATCTTCTCCCGCATCGCGTAGACCACGGCTTCCATCCTGGAATGCAGCTGGAGCTTCTCCAGGATGTTGCGCACGTGGTTCTTCACCGTGTTCTCGGAGATGAACAACTCCTTGGCGATGTCCCGGTTGTTCATCCCGGTCGCGACGAGCTTGAGGACTTCCAGCTCGCGGTCGGTCAGCCGGGGCGCCGGCACCAGCCGGCGCTCGTCCGTGCGCTGGATCATCGACTTGAACTCGGTGAGGAGCTTGGACGCCATCGACGGGCTGATCTGCGACTGGCCGTCGGCCACCGCTCGAATCGCGGTGGCGACCTCGTCGGTGGAAATCTCCTTCAGGAGATAGCCGGTCGCGCCCGCCTTGATCGCGTCGTAGAGATCGGCCTCCTCGTCGCTGATCGTCAGCATGATGATCTTCGCGCTGGGGGCCACCTCCTTGATGGAGGTGCAGGCCTCGATGCCGCCGCGCTTGGGCATCCGGACATCCATCAGCACGATGTCGGGCAGCAGGTCGGCGGCTTTGTCGACGGCCTCCGCCCCGTCGCCCGCCTCGCCGACGACCTGGATGTCCTCCTCCTGGGCGAGGACGATCTCCAGGCCGCGACGGAACAGGGCATGGTCGTCCACCACGAGGACTCGGATCGGCTCCTTGCGGGACTCCCCGCTGTCCGAATCCGATCCCTCGGGGGTGGCCGCGCCATCAGGCTCTCGCCCGCTGTGCACCGGCCCGAAGCTGTCCGCCATCGTTCCTCCCCCTGAAGGCCGTGGCCTGAATTCGTGTTCGGTCCTCCAACCGCTGCTCTCAAAGCAGAGGTTGGCGTGCACGCCATGATTTCATGCCCGGACGACAGTGCGGTGATCCCGTGGCCACCATGGGGTCGCACGGGGGTGCCCCTGGGGGCGCAAGGGGCGCTCCAGGGGCACCGTGACGGACAGAGCAGAGGTGGCGCTGGGGCTGCGGGTCAGCCGCCGAGGGCACCACCGGCGCCGCCACCCTCGGCGAGCGGGTCGCTCTCCAGATGGATGACGCCGTAGTCGTATGCATGCCGCCGGTAGACGACACTCGGCTGCTTGGTGTCGGAGTCGACGAACAGATAGAAGTCGTGACCGACGAGCTCCATCTCGTAGAGCGCCTGGTCGAGGGTCATCGGGGCGGCCCGGTGTGTCTTCTCGCGGACCACCAGCGGGCCTTCGCCCTGCACTTCGATCGAGCCCATCATCGTGGTGGGCACCCCGGCGGACTCCTGACCCACCAGCTCGCCGCTTCCGTTGAGCTGTGCGACGCCCGGCACCACATCGGCGACCTCGGCTGCCGACAGCCTGCCGTTGCCACGGCGGGTGTACCGCTTGTCGTGCTGCTTGCGCAGTCGCGCGTCCAGCTTGTCGCTGGCGAGGTCCAGCGCTGCGTACGGGTCGCCTGCCGCCGCTTCCGCCCGGATCACCGGGCCTCGGGAGTGGAGGGTGATCTCTACACGGTCGGACCTGTCGGCCTGCCGCGGGTTGTGCTCCTTGGACACCTCGACGTCGAGGCTGATCACCTTGCCGTCGAGCTTCTGGATTCTCTCCAGCTTCAGCTTCTCGGCCACGTGCTTGCGGAACCGCTCGGGCACCTCGGTCTTGCGGCCCTTGACGACGATGTCCACGCAGAACTCCGTTCCCGGATCGCTCAGAACGGCTCCTCGGCCGTCGAGCATCTCCCTTTGCACCAGACTCCGGTGAATGCCGGAGCCTCGGACTTGGCGACTTTCACCTCCTCCTCCCCAGCCGGCAAGATCCCCACCCCACCGACCCGAGGTTAATTCGCCCTGAACTCCTGTCCTGTAGGCGCACCCGTGCATTCGCTGAGGCGTAGCATTCGCCATTCCTCACAACCGAACATAGCTCGTTCGGACGGGTGTCGGCACCCGCTACCGCCACATACCTCCGTTCGGGTGTTCTCACCTCTCACCACCTGCAACGATGCAAGTTCTCCGTCAGTTCCGGTTTATTTCGAACGACGACGGAGAACATGCGACTACCGCCGCCGCGGCCCGTGCGAATCCCCTTTCCGGCGTGCCGTTTTCCGCCGTGCCTTCACTCCGTGCCCGAATGAACGGCAGGTGTACGGCACTCAGTGCCCGCGCCGCCTCCGTCAACGAGGCGCCCGTGGTCATCAGATCGTCGACCAGCACCACCCGCCCGCCCTCCAGGAGCCGCGCGCCACCTGCCACGACCTCCAGCGCCCCGGCCAGATTGGCGAACCGTCCGCGGGCACCGAGCCCGGACTGGTCCGCCACGGCGCGGCGCTGTCGCAGCACCGGAATCACCCGAGCGGCCCGCCCCCGACTGCGCAACCGGCCCGCCGCAGCGAGCGCGATACGCCGAGTCGGATCGTGGCCACGCGCCCGCACCGAGCTCCGTGACGAGGGCACCGGTACCAGGAGAAGGGGATGGGTCCCCGAGGCGTCACAGCGCCCGGCAGCAGCCTCCACGGCGTCCGCGAGCGCCGACCCGAGGGGTCCGGCGAGGGAGAGCGCGCCGCGCTCCTTGTGGGCGAGAAGCACCGACCGTACGGCGTCGGCATACGGCGCCGAGGCATGGACGACCGGCAGCCCGGCCGGCTCGGGAACGGGCCGCACCCGGCGCGGGCCGGGGCCTGCCAGCTCCTCCCGGCACCGCGGGCACAACTCCGTTCGGGGCCTGCCGCAGCCTCCGCAGGCGACCGGCAGCACCAGTCCGGCGATCTCGCGCCACCACCCCCGCATGGCTCCACTGTCCTCCTGCCCGACCCGGGCGGCCACCCCTGTGGACAACGGGGCGACGGAGGCGGGCAGGGGCCGGGGAGACTCCCGTCGGCCGAGCACGTGATCGGGGAGGGGCCCTTCGGCAACTAGCCCGGATAGACCGGCGCGGAGCCCGCGACCTTGACCATCCGCTGCCAGTTCGCGCCCGGCATGAGACGCACGATGCCGTCGTTACCCGAGTCGGCGACCACCGGAGCGCGCTCGTCGTTCGGCGCGGCGACGGCCGTCACCCCGTTCAGGCCCGGCAGCACGGAGGCCGTCGAGGTCGCGCCGTCCGTCTGGATGTAGCGGATCTGCTGGACTCCGCCCGCCTCCTTGCCGACCACGACAAGCCTGCTGGGACCGGCCCAGGACACGGCGGTGACGTTCTCCATCCGCGGCGCGACGGGCTGCAGATCCACGACCGACACGGTCTGCTGCGTCCCGCTCCCCTCCCGCTCCACCCGGCCGATCTTCAGGGTGGTGCGGCCTTCCTTCTCCTTGAGCAGCAGAGCGATCCGCACGCCGTCCGCGGAGACCCGCAGCGACTCGACCCGGGCTCCGTCCGCGAGCCAGGGTGCCCGGACCTCGACGGGCTCCCCGTCACCACCCGGAACCATCCACAGGCGCGGCTTCACCGGGTCGCGGTCCGCCACCCACAGGTCACCCCGACCGTCCCAGCTCGGCGCGGACAACCGGTCCTCGGGCCGGACCGCACCGCTCGACACCAGGGCGGGAGGCAGCTCGTCGTCGGAGAGGATCGACGCCACGCGCAGCTCCCGCCCGTCCTTGCCGACCCCGGCCGCCCGGCTCTCCTCACGGTCCACCGCGACCGACCGCAGCGGCATCGCGCCCTTGCCGAAGGGCCCGAGCGTCGCGTCCGCCTCCGCGTCCTCCTGGCCGCCGACCGGCAGCGTCTTCACCATGCCGTGCTCATCGACGAAGAACGGGTTCTCCGCCCTGCCCGAGTCGTGCACCGGGGCGAACTCCTCCGCCTGCGCCTTCGACAGCACACACAGCCGCCCGCCGTCGGATCCCCGCTGCAGCTCCACCTGCTCGACCCGTACGGACGTCAGATCGCCGAGCGTGAACAGCAACTGAGCCGCCATCCGCCGACACACTTCCCCGCCCACCCGGTCGGCCTTGGCGTTGAGCGGCACCTTCAGCGTGGACTGGTCGTCCGTCGTCAGCGAGGTGACGCCCTCCTTCAGCTCCGTACCGGAGGGAAAGCGCGAATCCACCGCCGGCTTCAGCCAGTTCGTCGGGCCCTCGAGCAGCGCCTTGACGGTCTGGGTCACCGGATCCATCCGGGTCACCGGGTCCTGCCGCTGCCGGATGTACACCGGGTCGGCGACGACCCACTCCTGCCCCGAGGCGAAGTAGTACTTGTTGACGGAGCGGTAGTTGCGCTGGAAGTCGGCCTCGCTGAGCACAAGACCCGGCGGCAGGTGGTCGATGCGCCACTCCTTGCCCTTGCCGTCCGCGGAGGGCTGCTGCACCACGTGGATGAAGTCCTTGTACTCGGCAGGGCTCATCGGCTGGTACGCGTGCCGCGCGTCCACCGTGGCGATCTGCCGGCCGCGGATCGGATACGACCGCCCCTGGCTCTCCGGGTCCGCGATCCGGTCGGCCTGCTCACGGTCCGGCGCCGTGGTGAGCACGGTGATGCTCTGCCCAGGCTTCCAGGTCCGCGCGGCCTCCTTCGTCAGATACTTCCGGGCCGTGGCGAAACCGGGATCGTCGCTGGTCATGGCCTCAAGGAAGCCGTCGACGATCTCGTCGGGCTCCGCGTTCTCCCTCGGCTGCACGGCGTACACCCGGACCTGCGAGTCGCCCGGATTGGACGCCTTCACACTCCGTACGTCCCCGCTGTCGGGCATCGTCGCGCAGCCGGTCGCCAGCATGCCGCCGCAGGCGAACAGCACGCCTGCCCGCACGGCACCGGACGACCGCTGCCCTCGAGAGTCAGCGCTCACCTGTTCGGTCCTCCCCCTCGGCGTTCGCCGACGCCATCGCCTCACCGCTGTCGGCCTCGGACGCCGTCCGTGCGACCACCCTCGCACCATTGCCCGGCAGAGCCGTCGGATCCACCGTGGCCCGCGGCACCGTCGGCAGCCGCGGTGGCACCGGCAGCGCCGGACGGTCTCTCGCGGGCTGTACCGGCAGGTTCACCCGGCGCGCCCCGCTCTCCTGCCCCCGCCCGGCGGCCGCCTCGGCCGCCGCCTGCTCACGATTGCGCCGCGAGTCCTCAGGCTCCAGCGGGATCGGGGATCCGCGCAGGGGCTCGTCCGCCGTCCTCGGCAGGGTGAGCCGGAACTGCGAGCCGCCACCGGGCTCGCCCCACGCCTGGAGCCAGCCGCCGTGCAGCCGCGCGTCCTCCACCGCGATCGACAGGCCCAGGCCCGTACCACCGGTGGTACGCGCGCGTGCCGGGTCCGCTCGCCAGAACCGGTTGAAGACGCGGGTCGCCTCGCCCGGCTTCAGACCCACGCCGTAGTCCCGTACGGCCACGGCGACGGCGCCGCCCGCGGCGGCCAGCCGGACGATCACGTCCCGGCCCTCGCCGTGCTCGACGGCGTTGACGACCAGATTGCGCAGCACCCGCTCGACCCGGCGGGCGTCCGCCTCGGCCACGACCGGCTGCTCGTCGCCGACGACCACGATCCGGCCGCCCTTGCGCTCGGCGAGCGGCTCCGCGCCGCCGATGACCCGCCGGACGACCTGGCGCAGGTCTATCGGCTCGGCCTCCAGCGCCGCCGCTCCCGCGTCGAAACGGCTGATCTCCAGCAGATCGGCGAGCAGCGACTCGAAACGGTCGAGCTGGTCGCCGAGGAGCTCGGCGGAGCGCGCGGTGACGGGGTCGAAGTCGACCCGCGCCTCGTGGATGACGTCCGCCGCCATCCGTACCGTCGTCAGCGGGGTACGCAGCTCGTGCGACACGTCCGAGACGAACCGCCGCTGCATCCGCGAGAGCTCCTCCAGCTGCTGGATCTTCAGCTGAAGGCTCTGCGCCATCTTGTTGAAGGCCTCACCGAGCCGGGCGATGTCGTCCTCGCCGGTGACCTTCATCCGCTCCTGGAGACGGCCGGCGGAGAGCCGCTCGGCGATCCCCGCGGCCATCCGCACCGGCGTGACGACCTGGCGCACCACCAGCCAGGCGATGGCGCCGAGCAGCACGACCACGAACAGCCCGGCGGTCGCCAGCGTGCCCTTCACCAGGGCGAGGGAGTCCTCCTCGTGCGTCAGCGGGAAGAGGTAGTACAGCTCGTACTGGGTGCCCTCGGCGTCGTTGAGCCGCTTGCCGATGACGAGCCCGGCCTCGGAGTCCTTGCCGTTGGTGTAGTGGATCCGGGTGTACGTCTGGAAGGTTCCCGCGCCCTTGCCCACGGAGAGCCGCAGTTCGTCGGGGATGCTCGTGGCCGGGTCGACCTCGCCGGAGGCACGGGCGCCCCGGCTCGCGGGCCCGTCCGAGTCCTCGAGCGACAGCGCGACCACGTTGAACGCGCTCTGGCCACCACTGGCGAGCTGCTCGACCAGCGTGGAGCGCCAGGTCAGCGAGGCACCGGCCCGGCCGCCGTCCTGCCCACCGGGCACGTACGGCGTCGTCGCGGCCTTGTCCTGGGCGGCCGAGAAACCACCGGCGGCCTGACTCTGGGCGGCCTGCTCCTTGGCGTCGCGCAGTCCGTTGCGGACCTGGCCTATGACGACCAGGCCGAGCAGCAGTACCACACCGAGTGACATCAGCAGGGTGCCCGCGACGACCCGCAGCTGGATATTGCGCCGCCACAGCCGCACTGCGGGCAGCAACGGACGGCGTACCCAGCGTGCGAAGAGCCGGAGAACCGGTCCACCCGGTGCGCCGTCCTGGAGCAGGCGTCCGCCATGGAACAGACGGCCGAATCGCGAGCCCCCCCGCCTCGGTCCGGCAGTCCGCCCCGACCGGACTCCCGGTTCCCCGGGCTTCGGAGCAGTACTGCCTATGCTCATGTCAGCTCGGCCCCGCCTTGTAACCGACACCCCGAACGGTGACCACGATCTCCGGGCGCTCCGGGTCCTTCTCGACCTTCGAGCGCAACCGCTGGACATGCACGTTCACCAGCCGAGTGTCGGCCGCGTGCCGGTAGCCCCAGACCTGCTCGAGCAGGACCTCACGGGTGAACACCTGCCACGGCTTACGGGCCAGCGCGACGAGCAGATCGAACTCGAGCGGCGTCAGGGCGATGGACTGCCCGTCCCGCTTCACCGAGTGACCGGCCACGTCGATGACCAGATCGCCGATGGCGAGCTGCTCGGGCGCGGGCTCCTCCGACCTCCGCAGCCGCGCCCGGATACGGGCGACGAGCTCCTTCGGCTTGAACGGCTTGACGATGTAGTCGTCGGCCCCGGACTCGAGACCCACCACCACGTCGACGGTGTCGCTCTTGGCCGTGAGCATGACGATGGGCACACCGGACTCGGCCCTGATGAGCCGGCACACCTCGATGCCGTCCCTGCCGGGCAGCATGAGGTCCAGCAACACCAGGTCCGGCTTGGCCTCCCGAAATGCGGCAAGCGCCTTGTCGCCGTCCGCTACGAACGACGGCTCGAACCCTTCACCCCGCAGCACGATGCCGAGCATCTCGGCCAGTGCGGTGTCGTCGTCGACGACAAGAACGCGTCCCTTCATATCGACATCATCCCATTTCCGTATCAGTCTCTAGGCGGCTGGTGAGATACCTCACTGACCAGCGGTGACGTCCGTGATTGCGCGCCGTTAGCCGCCGGTGTCTGTGGGTGTTGATGTCAGACATGGATGTCACGCCCGTGGCCCCCGATGTGGTCGCCCAAAACCGTACCTTGCGCGGTGGACTCCAGCCCATGCCCCAGGACGAGAAGAAGTGAGCAGCTCACTCTCTGCGGCCTCCCCCGCTCCAAGATGCGGTGAACCGGGGACGGCGGTGAGCATGGAAGGCGGCCCACCCTGGCCTCTCCCGGCGGGAGAGGCCATGAACGACTACCCTCCGATCGCGGATCATGGACTGGTGGGCGACCTGCAGACTGCGGCGCTGGTGGCCTCCGACGGGACGGTGGACCGGTGGTGCACGCCGCGGTCGACTCGCCCAGCCTGTTCGCGTCGCTGCTCGACAGCGATCGGGGTGGCCACTGCCGTCTCGCCGCTGATCTCGGGGAACGGACCACGGTGCGCCGGCTGTACCTGCCCGACACGCCCGTTCTCATCACCCGCTTCATGGCCCCGCAAGGTCGGAGAAGTCATCGGCGCCGAGTCGCACCATCACCGACCCCCTACCGCCCGATCCCGACCGCCACCTCGACGTCCGAGGCGCCGTCCTGTCCGCCGGCGGGCTGGTCCTGGTCGTCATGGGCATCCTCGCCGCCGACAACAACCTGGACCTGATGCTCGGCCTGCCGGCGCCGGTCTCCTCGTACTGGCGTGGTTCGTGCACTGGATCCGCAGCGAAGAGCGCGCCGGAAGAGAACCGCTGCTGTCCACCAGCCTCTTCCGAGACCGCACATCCAACCTCGGACTGGTCACCCAGAACGCCGAGTGGCTGCTGCTCGTGGGCACCTCGTTCACCGTCGCCGCCTACTTCCAGGTCGTACGTGGCTACGACGCCATCGAGACAGGCGTCGTCTTCACCGCGGCCACCCTCAGAGTGCCGCCTCCTCACTCGCCGCGGAACCCTCGCCAAACGCGTCCCGCAGCGCACCCTGATCATCACCGGGTTCGCCCTCGCCATCGTCGGCATCGCCGTCCTGCTCGCCCTGGTCGCCGGCACACCGAACCCATGGGCTCGCCCCCGGCCTGCTGCTGAAACGGCCTGGGGCTCGGCGTCATGCTCACCCTGTCCGTGAACGAAGTCCGATCCGCCTTCCCCGAAGATCAGCAAGGCGAGATCTCCGGCCTGTCGCGGAGCGTCTCCAACCTCGGCTCCACCTTCGGCACCGCCATCGTCGGCACCATCCTGGTCGCCAACCTCACCCAGAACGCCTACGCCGTCGCCATGGCCACCCTCGCGTTCGGCGCCCTCGCCGGTCTCATCACGGCGACACGCCTCCCCCGTACGGCCACCGATGGGCAGACCCGGCCAACCCCCCGCCTCCGCCACCTGCTGCCCGCTAGCCGCAGAGGGACTGCCCGCCCACAGGCCGACCGAGTCAGTCGTGATCGATCCACTCGCTGAGTCTGATCCTCACCTGGTGGTTGTGTTCGGCGTGCCAGACGACCTCGCCACTGATCTGGCTTCCCAGCGCCGGAAGGCTCGCGCCGTGTGGCATGGAGCCGATGTCCGCCAGGCCGATCGCATGGGGCACATCGTCGATGTGCAGGAATACCCCGAAGGGCCTGCAATCGACGACCTGACCAGTGACGCGGGTCCCTACGGGCAGTGCTGACACGGTTGCCGACCACGCTCGGCGGATCTGCTCGGGGGTTGGATCGTTGGGCCGGACATGGTCGTTCATGAGCCGATCCTGTCAGCGGAATGACGCGCGGAAAATGAGGGCGGTATCAGGCGGGGTCGGTTGCAGAGGGTGCGGTACGACGCTGCTGCACTGCTTGCTTCGCTGCCGCGTTTCGGGCATGAGCCTCGCGGCGGAGACGACGCTCATAGTCCGCGATCTGGCCGGCGACGGGCATGCCGGTCTTCATGCGGATCAGCCGTTCGTTCTCACGGTCCACCAGGAAGGGACCGTTGCCTCCGAACCGAGGTCGCCGCCCGCTCCCCTCATCGCCGACCGCGCCCCAGTAGAAAATCCATCCGAAAGGGAGCTCGTGCACACGCAGAATCCCCAGCTCGTACCCGTCGCCGGGGCCGTTCCGCATCTGCGCGATCTCAGCGAGCACCCATCGGCGGGCATCTTCCTTCGTCAACTAGGCCGCCTCCCAGGTGAAGCGTCCCTCGATGCGATCAGCACTGAGGTAGGCGTATCCGGCGCCATAGCCGAAGTTGAGGAAGTAAGGCGGCCCGGTGTCGCTGCCATCCGCCAAGGAGAAGAAGAAGCGCCATGGCGCCTCAACCCCCGCCCAGTTCCGGTAGTCGGCCTTCCCCCCGATGTAGTTGTCGACATCGAAGCACCCGTCCTGCTCCAGGTAGCGCTTCTGTTCGTCGGGAACCGGTCGCGTCTCGATCCGGAACTCGACAGGCACCATCTCGTAGTCCTCGTCGAACGCGAACAGCGACCGCCCCTGCGTCCCGGCCGGTCCGATGGTGGCGAACCCGGGGATCCGGCCGTCGGGCTGGACCAACAACACTGCTTCCCCGTCCTCCGGGTCCATGCCGCCGGTCTCGTAGTCCTCGTACGACAGGAACCGATACGCCATGCGAAGCTCTTCGCCACGCTCCGCGGGCACCGGGAACTGCCCGATGAAGTCGAGCGGCTCACCTGTTCTGGGGTTCAGGGGCCAACAGGGCTCCCCCAGCCACACCGGTTCGCCGCCGAGTTTGGCGACGAGCTCAGTGATGGGCTCGTCGACCGGACACATGCCCATCTCCACGCGGGGGAGGTACCCCGCGTCGTACGGGCCTTCGGCCCCCTCGACAGGGCGCGGCAGCAGCATGCCCGGACCATAGCGGTCACCTCTGACAAGGGCGAACGGGTGCAAGGAGGCAGCAATCCGGGACTGATGTCAGTGTTGGATGTCACTACCCCCTCGACGGCGGAAACCCGCTGGTGAGGGGTCTTCTTCATGCGGCGCCACGCATCCCCTCCACAACCCCGGTCCGATCCGGAGCACTCGTCCCTGCTCTGCCCGCCACCGCTGCGGTTTGTGCGTACTGATCAGGCATCCGCCCGGTCTGCCCCCTGGAACGCCCACCATGGAGGAGAGAATGGAGAGACCAGCCCCCGCCCACCGGCGGGCCCCTCGTGGCACGATGGCTCACGGCCCGCCGCCCGGACAGGCGGTCGGCCATTGAGACCGTGCCGGCTCGCCGAGCCGACCCCGCGACCATTCCTCGAGGTGGACGACCGTGAACGACACTCCGGGCTGGACCTCGCCCGGATCTGCTCCCTCCGACGGCCAGGACGGTACCGGGGTTCCCCGGCCCGCAACGCCCGGTGACGCGAACGGCTCCGCCCCCCAGTGGTCCAAGGACCAGCCGCCCGCCGGACAGTGGTCCCCGCCGACGACACCCGTCCCCGGCCAGGCCCCCGCACCTCAGCCTGGCCAGGGCTGGGGCGGTCCGCCGCAGCCCGGGAACTGGGGCAAGCCGCCGGCCGCCAAGCCCGGAGTGATCCCCCTGCGCCCCCTGGGCATGGGCGAGATCCTCGACGGCGCCGTGTCGACGATGCGCACCTACTGGCGCACGGTCCTGACCATCACGGTCACCGTCGCCGTGATCTCGCAGGTCGCCGACATCCTCGTCCAGCGGTTCCTGGTCCCGACACCGCCCGAGATCGATCCGAACGCCTCCCCCGACGAGGCCATGGCACAGCTCGGCGACTCCCTGCAGACGTCGCTGATCGGTTCGATCCCCGCGATCCTCATCCTCCTGATGGCCACCCTGGTGAGCGCCGCGCTTCTCACCGTGGTCATCAGTCGCGCGGTCCTCGGCCGCCCGGTCACGATCAGCGCCGCCTGGCAGGAGGCCCGCCCGCGCCTGCTCCGGCTGCTCGGCCTGACCCTCCTGCTGCCTGTCATGAGCGCGGCCATCGTGTTCGTCGCCATGCTGCCCGGGATCCTCCTCGGCGAGGTGACCGACGGCGCGCTCATCGTCCTCGGCGCCATCGCCGGAGTGGTCGTCGTCATCTGGCTGATGATCCGCTTCAGCCTGGCCTCGCCGGCCCTGATGCTGGAGCGCCAGGGCGTCCTCCAGTCGATGAAACGCTCCGCCAAACTCGTGCAGGGCGCCTGGTGGCGCATCTTCGGCATCACACTGCTGACCCAACTGCTGCTCTTCATCGTGGGGATGATCATCACCATCCCCTTCGCCATCCTCGCGATCGCCGTCGACGGCGAAGGCTTCAGCGGCCTGATCTCGGGCGACTCCCCCGAGTTCGGCTGGCCGTTCCTGATCATCACCGGCATCGGCGGTGTCATCACCAGCGCGATCACCTACCCGATCTCCGCCGGCGTCACCGTTCTCCTCTACGTGGACCAGCGCATCCGCCGCGAGGCCCTGGACCTCGAACTCGCCCGGGCCGCCGGCCTCCCCGGCTACGGCCCCGCACCCGGCGAACACGCCACCGGGAGCTGACGGGGTGCACATCACGGGGGGCATGATCACGGCGCGGCTGCCGACACGGGACGCCGACGACGTACCGCTGGACATACCCCGCGTCCCCGCCCGGGAGGCGGCGGAGCGGGAACTGTCCAAGCCGATGTACCACGAGAACGACCCCAGCCTGCTCGAACGCGGCCTCGACCGCTTCTGGGAATGGGTCGACGACCTCTTCAGCTCGGCTTCCGGGGCAACCCCCGGTGGCCTGCTGGGTCTTCTCGTGATCGTCGTGGTCGTGCTCGCCCTCGTCGCCGCCCTCTGGTGGCGGCTCGGCACCCCACAGCGCACCCCCACGACCGGGGACTCACTGTTCGATGACGGTCCCCGCACCGCCGACCAGCACCGGACCGCCGCAGCCCGACACGCCTCGGCCGGCCGCTGGAACCAGGCGGTCCAGGAGCGGATGCGGGCGATCGTCCGCTCCTTGGAGGAACGCACCCTCCTCGACCCGCGCCCAGGCCGCACCGCGGACGAGGCCGCCGCCGAGGCGGGCCGCGCCCTCCCCTCCCACACGGACGAACTCCGCGCCGCCGCCCGATCCTTCGACGACGTCACATACGGCGGCCGCACAGCCGACGAGCCCGCGTACCGCCGCATCGAGGAACTGGACGTGTCCCTGGAGCGGACCAAGCCCTCCCTCGACACCGCAGCCACGGGGGCACCCGAATGAGCCGGCCGCGCACCAGCGCCACCTCGGCCTCCCTCTCCCCCCGCCAGATCTGGGCCCGGACCCGCGGGGCACTCCTCGTGCTCGCCCTGATCCTGATCGGCGGCATCGTCCTGGCGACCATGCAGTCCTCCGACCACCACGGCCACCTCGACCCCCGCTCCGCCGACCCCAACGGCAGCCGAGCCGTCGCCGAGATCCTCAAGGCCCAGGGCGTCACCGTCCAGGTGGCCACCACCCTCGACGAGGCCACCACCGCCACCGGATCCGACAGCACTCTCCTGGTCACCGTTCCGGACCTGCTGACCGAGCATCAGCAGTCCAAGCTGCACGAGGCCATGACGGAGTCTCACGGCCGCACGGTCCTCATCGGTGCGAGTCACCCGTCCGTCGGCACTCTGGCCCCCGGCGTCACCGTCGCCACCAGCACATCGGTGACGGCCCGTGAACCCCAGTGCTCCCTGCCCGCCGCCGTCCGCGCCGGCAGCGTCGACATCGGCGGCGAGCGCTACACCACCGGGATCGACACGGCCGACACCTGCTACCTCAGCAACGGGATGCCCACCCTGGTCAGGATCCCGACCTCCGGTGGCGGCGACACCGTGCTCCTCGGCTCCGCCGGCTTCCTCTCCAACGAGCGACTCGACAAGCAGGGCAATGCCTCTCTCACCCTGCAACTCCTCGGCTCCCGCACTCATCTCGTCTGGTACCTCCCCTCTCTCTCGGACGCTTCCGCCACCGAGGGCGACCCCGAAGGCGAGTCCCCCGACAGCGCCGCCGAAAGCTTCCTTTCGCTCATCCCCTCGGGCTGGCTGTGGGGCACCCTCCAACTCGCCTTCGCCGCCGCCCTCGCCGCCGTCTGGCGAGCCCGACGCCTCGGCCCACTCGTGACCGAACGTCTCCCGGTCGCCATCCGGGCCTCCGAGGCCACCGAGGGCCGCGCCCGCCTCTACCGCAAGGGCAACGCACGCGACCGAGCGGCCGTCGTACTACGCACCGCGACCCGCGCCCGGATCGCCCCACTCCTCGGCGTCGCCACCCAGGACGCCCACTCCCCCGAGACCCTGCTCCCCGCGATCTCCGCCCGACTCCCGGAGAACGCCGCAGACCCGCGGGGCCTTCTCTTCGGCCCGGCTCCCGCCGACGACGCCGCTCTCATCCGCCTGGCAGACCAACTCGACGCCCTCGAAAGAGAGGTACGCACCTCATGAGCGCCCCGACCCCCGAGACCGCTACGAACTCGGACGCCCGCGCCTCCCTGGAGGCCCTGCGCGCCGAGATCGCGAAGGCGGTGGTCGGCCAGGACCCCGCCGTCACCGGACTCGTCGTCGCCCTGCTCTGCCGGGGCCATGTCCTCCTCGAAGGAGTCCCCGGCGTCGCCAAGACGCTGCTCGTCCGTGCGCTCGCGGCCACACTCGAACTGGACACCAAGCGGGTGCAGTTCACCCCCGACCTGATGCCGAGCGACGTCACCGGTTCCCTGGTCTACGACGCCCGTACCGCGGAGTTCTCCTTCCAGCCCGGTCCTGTCTTCACCAACCTGCTGCTCGCCGACGAGATCAACCGCACGCCTCCGAAGACGCAGTCCTCCCTCCTGGAGGCGATGGAGGAACGCCAGGTCACCGTCGACGGCACGCCCCGCCCGCTGCCCGACCCGTTCCTGGTCGCCGCGACCCAGAACCCCGTCGAGTACGAGGGCACTTACCCCCTTCCCGAGGCGCAGCTCGACCGCTTCCTCCTGAAGCTGACCGTCCCGCTACCCTCCCGCGAGGACGAGATCAACGTCCTGACCCGGCACGCGAACGGCTTCAACCCCCGCGACCTCCAGGCCGCCGGTGTCCGTCCGGTCGCCGGCCCCGCCGAACTCGAGGCCGCCCGAGCCGCCGTCGCCAAGACCTCGGTCTCCCCCGAAATCGCCGGCTATGTCGTCGATATCTGTCGTGCCACGCGTGAATCCCCCTCGCTCACCCTCGGTGTCTCCCCCCGAGGTGCCACCGCCCTGCTCTCCACCGCCCGCGCCTGGGCCTGGCTCACCGGCCGGGACTATGTCACCCCGGACGACGTGAAGGCCTTGGCCCTGCCCACCCTGCGTCACCGCATCCAGCTGCGGCCCGAGGCCGAGATGGAGGGCGTCACCCCCGACTCCGTCATCAACTCGATCCTCGCCCACGTCCCCGTACCCCGCTGAGAACGGCGCCCCATGGCCCTCACCGGACGAACCGCACTGCTCGCCGCCCTCGGATCGCTCCCCGTGGGCATCCTCGCCCCCAGTTGGACGGGGATGCTCGCGGTGAACGCGCCCCTCTCACTCGCAATTCTGTGCGACTACGCGATGGCCGCGCCAGTGCGAACGCTGCAGTTCACCCGAAGCGGTGACACAACAGTTCGACTGGGTGACGGCGCAGAAGTACAGCTCACCGTCACCAACACCTCACGACGCCGCCTTCGCGCCCAACTCCGCGACGCCTGGCCGCCGAGCAGCTGGCTCCCGGGCACCGACCAGGCCGCGTCCCGCCAGAAGCTCACCGTGCCTGCCGGCGAACGCCGCCGGATCACCACGGCCCTGCGCCCCACTCGCCGCGGCGACCGCCACGCGGAGCGGGTCACCATCCGCTCCTACGGCCCCCTCGGCCTGGCCGCCCGGCAGGGCAACCACACCGTCCCCTGGACGGTCCGCGTGCTGCCCCCGTTCACCAGCCGCAAGCACTTGCCTTCGCGTCTTGCCCGCCTCCGCGAACTCGACGGCCGCACCAGCGTCCTCACCCGCGGCGAAGGCACCGAATTCGACAGTCTTCGCGAGTACGTCCCCGGTGACGACACCCGTTCCATCGACTGGCGAGCCACGGCCCGCCAAAACACCGTCGCCGTACGCACCTGGCGCCCCGAGCGCGACCGCCACATCCTGATCGTGCTCGACACCGGCCGCACCTCCGCCGGCCGCGTCGGAGACGTCCCGCGCCTCGACGCCGCGATGGACGCCGCTCTGCTCCTCACCGCCCTCGCCTCCCGCGCCGGCGACCGCGTCGACCTCCTGGCCTACGACCGCCGTCTGCGCGCCCAGGTCCAGGGCCGCTCGGCCGCCGATGTCCTGCCGGCCGTGGTCAACGCCCTGGCCCCGCTCGAGCCCGAGCTCGTGGAGACGGACGCCCGCTCCCTGGCCGCCACCGCGCTGGCCCGAGCCCCGCGCCGCTCGCTCCTCGTCCTGCTCACCAGCCTCGACGCGGCCCCGATCGAGGAGGGCCTTCTCCCGGTCCTCCCTCAGCTGACTCAGCGCCACACGGTCCTGATCGCCTCTGTCGCCGATCCGCACACGGCCGCCATGGCGACGAGCCGCGGCACGATCGACGGCGTCTACGAGGCCGCAGCCGCCACTCAGGCCCAGGCCCAGCGCCACCGCACGGCGGACCAACTCCGTCGCCACGGCGTCACGGTCGTGGACGCCACCCCTGACAATCTCGCACCAGCACTGGCAGACGCCTACCTCGCACTGAAGGCAGCCGGCCGCCTCTGAATACGACTGTGGGCTCCCCGAGGGGAGCCCACAGTCGTATTCAACTGGCCCTGAACGCAGAAAAGCCCCGCACCATAAGGTGCGGGGCTTTCCCACAATGATTGTTCGGCGGCGTCCTACTCTCCCACAGGGTCCCCCCTGCAGTACCATCGGCGCTGAAAGGCTTAGCTTCCGGGTTCGGAATGTAACCGGGCGTTTCCCTAACGCTATGACCACCGAAACACTATGAAGTTGAACCGCCGCGCCCCGACCAAGTGGGGGGCGTGTTCGTTACTTCAGAACTAACACAGTGGACGCGAGCAACTGAGGACAAGCCCTCGGCCTATTAGTACCGGTCAGCTCCACCCATTACTGGGCTTCCACATCCGGCCTATCAACCCAGTCGTCTACTGGGAGCCT
>NZ_JBVIUJ010000001.1:643933-1188142 GCF_055596705.1 Streptomyces sp. NPDC039609 | reverse complement strand
CGTTCCCACTCGGCATCACTCAGATCACCCCGCCCCATGCCCACATCAACGACTCGGACACGCGGTAGTCACATGATCGGCCGGACAAGTCCTAGTGCCGCATCAACGTTCGCCTCGTTCTGATGGACCGTCCGGTTGCTGCGCCGCGTGGCACCGGACCGCACGAATGATCACGTGGTTGAGCGCGTACGGATTCGCGAGATCGACGGCGATGAGGGCAGGCGGTTGCTGCGGATCATCCGCAGAGGCACCGGGTCGGTGGTGACCTGGCGACGCGCCCAGGAGACCGCCAAGTCCAAGCCGGCCGAAGAACATCAGCCGCGAGGGCCTGCGGGTTCTGCTCCGCAAGGAGGGCGTCTCGCTTCAACGCGTGAAGGCCTGGAAGACTGATCTCGATGGTGAGGGGCGCCGAGGCGACAGTCGGACAGCGTCGACCATCTGGCCGAGACCGCCCACGCCGTCGGCTCCTTCTCCCTCTACCCGAGTTCACCGAGACGGAGGGCGTCCCTTATCTCGCTGAGCTTCGCGGTCGTCGCCGGGGTCTGCTCCTGCGCTTGTTCAGCGAGTCGGAGGGCATCGTCAACCTCGCTGAGCTTCGCCGAGGACAGGACGGCCGCCCGCTCTATCAGGTCGTCCCGTGACACAGTGGTCAGCCACGTGCAAGGGGTGAAGCCTGGACGCGGGAACGCGAGCCGCAGCACGCCTTCGAACGGCACTCCTTCACCGGCGCCCACCATCACTTCGATGCCCAGACCGCCAATGTCGACGCCCGCCGGAGCGACGACCTGCATCACCCGGATCCCGGACGCGTCGTCTCCCGACAGCAGTACGACCAACCTCCGCTCGTCGAACTGGACCCACCAGACCTCGCCACGTTGCACAAGTCCTCCAGACACAGGACGGCAGACAGACGCTGCGCGAGCCTGACGCGCTGTGGAGACGGGTGCGGCCACCGTTGATCATCGGTGTGTGAAGACTGAAGATCACGCGGTGGCCGCAGGTCACAGCGTAAACCCTGCCCACTGGCAGGAGGCATTCGAGGGTCTGATGAGCCGGATAGCGGGGACGGTTCACACGGGTCGAATCCCGGCGCCGAGCCCGGAAGTTGGTACTCGGACTGCTGTCCGACCTGCCGCGCAAGAACTGCTGGACCATCGCCGAGTGGGCCGGGGACAGGACCCCGGACGGCATGCAGCACCTGCTCGGGCGGGCCAAGTGGGACGCCGACCGGGTCCGCGACGACGTGGGTGACTACGTGGTGGAGCATCTGCACGACGACGAGGCGGTGCTGGTGGTCGACGAGACCGGCGACGTGAAGAAGGGCACCGACACTGTCGGTGTCCAGCGCCAGTACACCGGCACCGCCGGACGCGTCGAGAACAGCCAGGTAGCCGTTTACCTCGCCTACTCCACCCCGCGAGGGCACGCGGCGATCGACCGGGAACTCTATGTTCCGCGTTCCTGGACCTCCGACCCCGACCGCTGCCGGGCCGCCGGACTCGGTGACAAGACGGAGTTCGCGACCAAGCCAGAGCTGGCCGCCCGCATGGTCACCCGATTCCTGGACGCCGGCCACCGGGCCGCATGGGTCGCGGGAGACGAGGTCTACGGCGGCAACCCGAGGCTGCGCGCCGCGCTGGAGGAACGCGGCACCGGCTACGTCCTAGCGGTGGCCTACTCGCACGAAGTCACCACAGGCGCCGGGAAGTTCCGCGCGGACACGCTGGCCAGGAAAGTGCCCAAGAGGGCCTGGCAGAAGCTGTCCGCAGGGGTCGGAGCCAAGGGCCACCGCTCTTACGACTGGGCCGTCATCGACCTCACCGACCCCCGGCCCGGGAGCCGGCAGTTGTTGATCTGCCGCAACCGCAGCACCGGCGAACTCGCGTACTACCGCTGCTACTCGCCGGCCCGCAGTGCCGCTGACCACCCTGGTGCGCGTCGCTGGATCAAGGTGGCGGGTCGAGGAGTTTTCCAGTCCGGCAAGGGCTTGGCGGCCTTGGACGAGCACCAGGTCCGGCGCTACTCGTCCTGGTCCCGCTGGGTCACCCTGGCCATGCTTGCGCACGCCTTCCTCGCCGTCGTCCGCGCGAACGAACACGACCGTCATCCCTCACCCGACGAGCTGATACCGCTCACCTGCAACGAGATCCAACACTGTTCATCACGCTCGTCATCCAACGCGTCTTTGCCCCTGTCCACCGGCTTGGCTGGTCCGTCTGGCGACGCCGCCACCAGACCCGATCCCGGACCAGCCACTACCGACGACAAGCCGCTCAAGCATGAAGATCACGATCTACGGCTGGAGTACTAACGGCGACGGTGCCAGTCGGCGTCACCAAAGATGCAGGAAGCTCCGGACGTCGTCATAACCGTCGAGAGCCCGACCATCCACGTCCGCCAGGTCCGTTTGAGCACGCACCGCCAGCGACTTCGCCAGCGCGAGCGCGTCGTCGCCGAGACGGCCGAAGCGTCGAGCGGTATGGCCCAGGCACAGGCCGGCCAGCCCAAGGAGCGGACTGCCCGACACGGCGCGCGTCCCGACCTCCATGCACCAGTGCTCGACGAACTTCCGGTCGTCGTCACTCAAGGCGATTCCGACCAGGGCGTCCGCCGCTTCGCCCTCGTGCGAGCGGTCACACAGCGCCCGTTCCAACGTCTCGACCACGACCTCATGAGGCAGCGCGGGCGGGTTCTCGGAGCTCAGGTGAGAATGCATCCCGCGAGACTACGTGCCCCACGCTTTCTGCACTCCACCAGCAAGAACGGGGCGAACGTTGCCTGATGCGGCGCTAGCTAGTCACGTGCCCGATTGCCGGTCATGACCTTCGGCTGACGGATCAAGTCCGTGTCAGTGTCCTCGCGGGAAACGTAGAGGAAGCCCTCTTCGATCTCGTCGTCGTAATGCACGACACGGCCGTCCTCCTGAAGCGACTGCTTCCAGTTCGCCAAACGTCTTGCGTCGCGCTCGGTGAGCTGCTTGCCTGCCCGTAGCCGGCCTTCTGCCCGCAGCATCATGGCCGGGTATAGAAACCGGTGCTCCTTCTTAAGCTTCCACGGAATGAGGTTGTCGGCTCGAAGATTGCGCCGGTCAAGGCCCTTCCGCCGACGGAAGGCAGCCCACATGGGAATGCTTGTCTCGATGCCATACTTTGAGAAGTACGTCTCCTGCATCCACTCGTAGGTACGTCCCTCCTCGAACCACCGGACGACTTCCTGCTCGTCCTGTATCTTCCTCGGTGGCATGCCCCCCCTTTTCATTGACCGTCTTCTCGCTCCGGCCTGAGCCACGTTCACGCGGTAGATGCCGCGACGGGGCGCTCCCCCTCACCCATGCGGTGGATCTTGCCACAAGGTGCTGGCACGGCCGGTGGGTGGTGGCAGCCCGGTTCGTCACCATGCCTCGAAGGAGATCGACCTCAACTGGTGCCGCGACTGGGAGGACATCCGGGCAGAGAGAGTCTGCCCGCGCAGAACGATGAGGCCCCGTCCGTTGCCGCGATCGTGTTCGTCGAGCCGGCCGAGACCCACGTCCGCACCCTGGCCACCGTGCAGGTGGCGCAGCTCGACGCGGCGCTGAACGTTATCGCCGCCGACCCGGCCGACGTGAAGCCTCACGCCACCGCCTCGGCGCTGCGCGACTACCAACACTCCGGCATCCGCGTCATCTTCTACGTGACCGCGCTCGTCAGCATCCGCATCGTCACGTACGTCGAGGTCGACTGACCGCATCCGTACCCCTGATGGTTGCGCGGGCGTGATGTGCACGGCGGTCTCGCATTGGCCCTCGGCTCATACCTTCGGCGCGTCGACCTCGGCTTGGGCTCCGGACAGATCCCGCCGGAGTTTGGTGCCGACCCACTCGGAGATGTAGCGGCACTGCGCCTCGGGCAGAAGCGGCACGCCTCGGCAAGCGGATGCATGTGCTCGGCGTCCTGCTTCCCGGGGTCGATGGCTTCCTGGCCGTCGTAGGTGGGACTCCAGGGCCTCGCCTGGGTTGCGAAGCGGCGGGAGGCCCCTCGATCCGCCTTTGGCTCGAGACGTGATCAGCCCGCGTCCAGAGCGTCAGCCCGCTTCATCAGGCCCGCTGCGATGTTGTCCCAGTTGGGCCGAAGATCTGCAGGACCATGGCAGCCTCCCGCGTCAGCGGGCTCGTCCGACCGCTGCAACAGCACCAGTCGATACGCGAATCCATACAGGCAGGTTTCCGTCCACGTATTGCGGACACGGTTCGCGCATCATGGCGGGGATCGCGTCCGTATCGGCCAAGGTCCGTTCTTCGACGAAGTGCTCCCGGTGTCCCTGGCCGCCGGACGGAACCTAACTCCGCAGCTGGCCCCGCTGTCCCCTCCGCGATGGACAACGCGGGCGGCCGACACTCCTGAGACCGCGTGTGCCGGGCAGGCTGGCCTGCCCGGCATACGCTTCGCCCCGGTAGCGTCAAGTTCCCAGTGCTCCTGCGCCACGGTCTATGGCTTGGGCTTCCCTGGTTTCGTGCATCCGTTGTGCCCACCTGGCTTGCCCGTTGGAGACCCCTTCTTCTTCACTGTGGTGGTCGCGGTGGCGGTGTTGTTGTCCGGCGCGGGGTCGGGTTGCGCAGCACGGACTGTGGCGGTGTCGGAGAGAGTGCCGGTGGCCTTGGGCTTGATGACGATGGTCACCGTGGCGTCGGCGCCGTGGGCGAGCGTGCCCAGGGTGCAGGTGGCGCTGGTGGATGTGGTGGTGCAGGTGCCCTGGCTGGGTTTGGCGGATGCCAGGCCGCCTGGTCCGGTGAGGGTGCCGTCCAGCGTGACGTGGGTGGCCGCATGGGTAGTACTCCTGTTGGTCACCGTCACGGTGTAACTGATCGTTTCAGAATGAGGTTCTGAGTCGTCTCAGGCAGATGATGCTGCAGGCGAGTTGTAGCAGTCCTTGGTGAAGGTCGGCGCGTATCTCGTAGCGGATGCGCAGGCGCTTGAACTGGTGGAGCCTGGCGAAGGTCCGCTCGACGACCCAGCGGGTCTTGCCCAGGCCAGAGCCGTGGGCGACGCCGCGACGGGCGATGAGCGGCTTGATCCCACGCTTCCACAGCAAGCGGCGGTACTTGTCGAAGTCGTAGCCCCGGTCGGCGAACAGCTTGCGTGGCCGTGTGCGGGGGCGCCCGCGCACGCCGCGGATCGGTGGGATCGCATCCAGGAGCGGCAGGAGCTGTGTGACGTCGTGGCGGTTGCCGCCGGTCAGCGTGACGGCGAGCGGGGTGCCGTGCCGGTCGACGATCAGATGGTGCTTGCTGCCCGGCCGACCCCGGTCGACCGGCGAAGGTCCGGTGTGAGCCCCCCTTTGAGTGCCCTGACGTGTGAGCCGTCGATCGCCGAGTCGTCCATCTCCAGGAGACCCGCTGCTCGCAACTCAGCGAGAAGGACCTCGTGCAAGCGGGGCCAGACACCAGCCTCAGTCCAGTCCCGGAGCCGACGCCAGGCGGTCACCCCTGAACAGCCAACGACCTGGGCGGGAACATCGCGCCAGGCCACTCCCTTCCGGAGCACGTAGATGATGCCGGCGAGCGCGACGCGGTCCGACACCGGCAGCCGTCCGGGGTGGCGATGGCGTCGGGCAGGCCGAGGGGGGAGAAGCGCAGCTATGCGCTCCCAGAGATCGTCTGGCACAAGATCGGCAGGCACGTCGGAGAGTCTGCCCGGCGCCCTATCAGGCATTGACAGCGACGCCGATCTTGATGCGGTCGGCGGCGCTGGGTGGGTTCAGCGCCAGCCTCCGTGGCGAGGTTCCACGTGCTCGCCGAACAGTGGGCCGAACTCCTGTCCGTCCTCGTCGATCACGACGTAGTCCGCTTCGGTCTTCGAGGCGGCTGCATGCAACCGGATTACGAGGTCAGTGACAGGCACGATGCGCAGCGACAGGGCTGCGGCCACCTGGACAGCTTCGTCGTCGATGTCCGAGTTGTACTTGTCACGAGACCGTTCAAGGTGTCGAGCGGACACCTGCATGACCTCGACATCGCCACTGCCCGAGAACGTGAGGCAGTCGTGCCATCCCAGCCCGATGATGATCTCCAGCGCTTCCCCCAGGTCATCGGCGAGTAGACCGCCTTCCCCTTCGGAACTTGCGTACACAACCGGTCGGCGACCGTTCTGCTCGGTGCAGAGGAAGTAGGCCCCACCGGCGGACTCCCCGGCGATCACCTCCATCGGCGCACCCGAGGCAAGCCTCAAGCCCTCGCCATAGTGCTTCCGATGGATGTCGAAGCCGAACGACGACCTCAGCAGCAGATCGATCTCTGGGGTGTTCTGGATCAGGTCGAGCAGGTGATCACTTGAGGTCATGGCACGGACGATAGCGACTGTCACTGACGTGTCGGCACCACGGTGAACAGCGTGCTGCTGTCTGTCCGTGGCCTGCCCCCCGTTCATTCTGAAACCACCAGTAAGAGAGTCGATGGCCCAGCTTGGCGGTGGCCGGCCCCGTCTGGCGTCGTCGAGGCGGTGCAGGATCTCCTCGTGCAACCGGCCCCACACATCTGCTCGTGACCGGATCAGGAACCGGCGGTGAGCCGTCGATTTCGAGATCCCGAAACAGGGTGGCAGAGCCTGCCATGCGCACCCGCTGAGCAGGACGTAGTTGATCGCGGCGAACAACGTCTCATCAGGTGTATCCGGTGTCCCGCCGCCCTGCGGCCGCATCCTCGACGTAGGGATCAGCGGCTCTCCTCGGTCTCGCCGCGGCCCTCTGCTGCTACAAGCGACTCGTCCGCCTCACCACATAGGACGCGTCTAAGCCCTGTCGGCACTACCAAGCCAGCACAGCGGATGCACGGCTGTTTCGGAGACGGTGTGTGGAGGCGTGGCGCATGCTTGGGCCAGGGACGTCGTAGGGGCTGGGGGTCGGCGTGAACGGTGGCAGGCGTGCGCGGGCGGGTTCGGTCGTCAGTGGGTCCGGGGCGGCGGCGACGTGCGTGCTGGGGGTGGTGACGAACTACGCCACGAGCGCCGTGCCGGACTGGGCGTCCCGTCCATGGGTGGTGTGGTCCGTCTTCGGTGCGCTGGCTGTGGGTGCGGTCGTCTTGGAGCTGGTCAGCCGCCGTCTGGACGTCATCGAGTCCGCGAGGAATGCCGCGCCGGTGGGGTTAGTGCCGATGGGGCGGGTGCCGGTCACTGGCATGGCCTCCTTGCGTGCGCCGCAGAGTGCAGGGGTCGTCCGCGGTCGTGAGAGCGAACTGGTCTCTCTGCGGCGGCTGCTGGCCCGGCCGCAGGGCCGGTACGCCGTGGTGTGCGGCGTCGGCGGGATTGGCAAGACCACGTTGGCCTCCGCTCTGGCCGATGTCGCCCGCGCGGAAGGCCGGAGCGTGTTCTGGATCCGCTGGCGCGACACAGAGGAGCTGGCTGAGCAGATGACCCGTGTCGCGGTCGCCTGCGGCCTTCCCGAGGCTCGGCTCGAGGAGGCTCGGGCGGGTCGGGCCGGGCTTCCGGATGTGGTGTGGGAGCAACTGGAGCAGACCGCCTCGTGGCTCCTGGTGATCGACAACGTGGACACTCCGCAGGCGGTCGGTCCCGACGGGGAGGAGGTGGCGTCCTACCGGGGGTGGATCCGGCCGGGCGGCCGGGGCCTGCTGCTCGTCACCAGCCGGAACACCGACCCCGTGATGTGGGGCCCGCGGGCCGTCCTCCACCGCGTCGTCCCGCTGGAGTCCGCAACCGGCGGCCAGGTCCTCAGCGACGCGGCGCCCCACGCAGGAACCGCCGAAGAGGCACGGGCACTCGCGGAGCGGCTGGGCGGCCTGCCACTGGCCCTCCACGCCGTGGCCCGGTACCTGGCTGCCCCTGGCAGCCGCCACCGCAGCCTCACCGCCTACACCACCGCTCTCGACACGCAGCTCGGCACCCTGCTCGGCGCCACGCAGCCCCGGGCGAGTGACCCAGACGTCGGACGGACCCTGGTACGCCACACGTGGGAGCTGTCACTGGACCAACTCGACGGCGACGGCAACCCGCTGGCACGGCCGGTGCTGCGGCTGCTGTCCCTTCTGGCACCGGCCCCTGTCCCGGTCTCCCTCCTCACCCCGGAACTGGTCACCGAAGCCACCGGATGCCAGGCCGGCGTGGTCGAGGTGGAGACCGCGCTCAACGGCCTGCACACCTACGGACTCGTCGACACGCCAGCAAGCCACGACGGGCACCCCGTCCTCGGGCTGGTCGTCCTGCACCCGCTCGTGCGTGAGATCTCCGCGCACGCCCACATCACCGAATCCACCGACCCGAACCGCTACCAGCAGGCCCTCACCGGCCGCCTGGTCCAGGCAGCCCAAGAGGTGATGAGGGCCCCGACCTCCGACTGGGATGCGGCACGCCTCCTCGCCCCGCACCTCCTCAACGCGGCAGCGCACACCGCCAACGAGAACAACCGCCACCTCGCCGACGCCGTCGACCACATCAGCCAATGCCTCACAGAAGCGGGCGACTACGGCAGTGCACTTCAGCTGCGTCAGGCGGCGCACGAGATCACCGCCCGCTCGTCCGGCCGCGATCACCCCGATACCCTGAACAGCTCCAACAACCTCGCCGAAGTGCTCGACCTCTTCGGCCGGCACCAGGAGGCAGCCGACCTCCACCAGCAGGTCCTCACAACCCGCGATCGCACCCTCGGCCCCGACCACCCCGACACCCTGCTCAGCCGCAGTAACCTCGCCAACGCACTGGATCACCTCGGTCGGCACCACGAGGCGGCAGATCATCACCGGCAGATCCTTGCCGCCCGCGAACGCGTCCTCGGCGCCGACGACATCTACACCCTGCACAGCATGAACAACCTCGGCCTCGCACTCGGCTACCTCGCCCAGCACCAGGAAGCAGCCGCCTTGCACCGTGCGGCTCTGGCCGGCTACGAACGCGTCCTCGGCGCCGAGCACCCCGCCACCCTGAACAGCCGCAACAACCTCGCCCTGGCGCTTGACGACCTCGGCCACCACCAGGAGGCGGCCGACCTCCATCGGCAGGTCCTCAGCGCGTACGAACGTGTTCTCGGACCCGAGCACCCCGACACCCTGCACAGTCGCGACAACCTTGGCCTCGCGCTCGACCACCTCGGCCATCACCGGGACGCAGTCGATCTTCACCGACAGGTCCTCACCACCCTCGAACGAGTCCTCGGACCCGACCATCCCAGCACCTTGACCAGTCGCGACAACCTTGGCCTCGCGCTCGACCACGTCGGCCGACACGATGAAGCAGCCGACCTCCACCAACACGTCCTCACCACCCGCGAACGAGTCCTCGGACCCGATCACCCTCACACCCTGCAGAGCCGCAATAACCTCGCAGCCGCCCTGCGAGCTTCGCGGCGCACCAGGACGTGGTTGCGGGGTGGGCGCAGGCATCGGTTCATGGGCGCCAGACGCAGTTGAGGGGTGACTTCCGGAGGAACTCATGCAGGAGGTACCGAGTCCGTCCTGCACTTCGTACGGGACCGTCAAGGAGCCCTGTACAGGACAGAAGCTGCTCGCGCTTTGACGCGGCTCGCGATTGACAACGGACAGCAGTCCGCAGCGGCATTGGGTGCGAATCGGGTCCTGGTGCATGACCAGCCGGGAGCGTGCGGAATGGGCGGCTCAGCCGAGTTGGTCGGTGGGCTCTGCTGCCCGGGAGCGGGTCGCCGCCAGGCTGGCAAGGAGCTTGATGTGGTCTTCGGACGTGCTGCCCGGTTCGGCGGTGTAGAGGCTCAGGTCGTGCACGGCTCGCTGCGACACGGGCAGGTCCACGGACTGGTAGGTCAGTGCCGGGGCGCCGCTCCGGCAGCTGCGGGGTGATCGGTGTCGCCGTGCCAGGTAGGCCAGCCGAGGAGCCGGGGGCGTTCGGTGACCCAGGCGCGGGTGTCTGTGGCGATCTCGGTGTTGATGAGGTCCTCCAGCAGGTCGTTGTACCGGGAGACGAGATGGCGGTGCGTGGGGTCGGCGGCGAGGTTGTGGAGTTCGTTCGGGTCCTGGTCGCAGCCGTAGAGGACGACGTCGTAGTCGGCGTACAGCTCTTCGGCGTCGGCCGGGCGGTTCGGGTGGAGAGGCGAGAAGTAGCGGCCGAACGTGTGGCTGCTGTCCATGTAGCCGCGCAGGAAGCCGCGCTTGGTCCAGTCCGGCCGTAGCTGCCCGGACTGGATCCGCTGGCCGGCTTCGGGTCGGCGAACTCGAACCAGAACGACGCGTCCACGGCGGTGATCGACTCGACGGCGGTGAGCACGCCGTCGCGTACGGTCCCGCCGTCGAGGGCGGGCACCAGAGAACGGCCCTTGAGCGCGGGGTGCCGCTCCGCGAGGTCGGCCGTAGCCAGGCCCGCGAACTCCAGCAGGGTAGGGGCGAGGTCGACCGCGGAGGCGGGGGCTTCGGTGCGGGTACCACGGGGGAAAGTCTGGGTGGCAGAGGGTGAACGGGACGTGGAAGTTCTCGTCGTAGACCAGGTTGCCCTTCTGCCGCAGCCCGTGCGAGCCGGCCATCTCGCCGTGGTCGGAGGTGAAGACCACCACCACCGTGCGGTCGGCCTAATCCGTAATGAAGAGCGGCTCGGCAGGACGAGTAGCCCGGCAGGCGTTCGAGTGGTGGTGGCCGTGCAGGGTGCCGGTGGATGCATACGGTCGGCTTGGCCCATGAGGCCTTCGGACAGGCGGGGCACGTCTTGGCACCTGGCGGCCTCGGGGCGCTGTCACAGGTGCACGATGATCAGGGCGATGTCGTCTCGGGCACCGCCGGCCACGCCCAGGTGGGCCAGCAGGGCGTCGGCGACGCGATCGGGGCTCATGCGGGCATAACGGGTGAGGGCGTCGGTGAGGCGGTGCAGGCCGACGTCGATGTCCTCGCCGCGGCGTTCGATGAGGCCGTCCGTGTACAGGACGAGGACGTCACCGGAGGTGTACGACAGGGTCGCCTGGGGGCGGGGGACGTGTTCGGGGCGGGCCCCCAGCGGGGGATCAGTGGCCTGGTCCAGCAGGTCGCAAGTGCCGTCGGGGTGCACCAGGACTGGTGGATGATGGCCGGCACTGCTGTACGCGATCCGCTGATGAAGTGTGTCGATCACGACCTGGACGGCAGTGGTGGCCAGCGCCCCTTCCACCGAGCGGGCGTACAGACCCAGGACCTCCAGCGACTTGGCCGGCTCCTGGAGGGCCCGGACGGCGGCGCTCAGCGCGCTGCGGAGCATGCCCATGACGGCGGCGGCCTCCAAACCGTGACCGACGACGTCACCGACCGCGACACCGAATGAGCCGTCGGGCAGATCCACGACGTCGTACCAGTCGCCGCACACGTTCAGCGACCCGACCGCGGGCAAGTAGCGCACCGCGACATTCCCGTGCCCCTCAAGGTCGGGCGAGTGCAGCATGGCCTCCTGCAGGGCGACGGCGACCTGCCGCTCCCGGGCATGAGCCTGGCGCAGCTCCTCGTTCAACCTCTGCAGCACCCGCGCCCGCGCGTACAGCTCGGCCTCCATCACCTCCCGTCTACCCAGCAGTCCGCCTGCCGCCTGGGCCGGGCGGGAGCGGACGAACTCGGTCACGTCCTCCACCCGGTGGATGATCCACGCCACCTGACCGTCCGGCCCGAGCACGGGGGTGTTGATCGGGGACCACCACCGCTCCTCGAACACCCCAGGCTCGGTCGGTACGGGGATGTCGTACTTCTGCACTGCCATCGTGTCCGGTTGCTTCGACTGCAGGGCCCGGTGCAGCGAGGCGCCCAGGTTTCGCACGCCGTCCGCGGTAGCGTCCGCCGGATTGTCTGGGAAGGCGTCAAAAATGTACTGGCCCACCAGGTCCGACCTGCTCCGACCGGTGGCGCGCAGGTATGCGTCGTTGACGTCGACGATCACCAGGTCACGGCCCAGCACCAGATAGGGACTGGGCGTGGCAGCGAACAACGCCTTGTAGTCAATGCTCGGTCCCACAGGCTTCACAACACCAGTCCTTTCCACTGCTCAATGAGGCTCTTCCCGATTCGGGTAGGAACTCCTCCGGAACAGCCATGCCTCCCCCTGCCGGGGTCCCGAGCGGTGGGATGTCTCCGTCGTCGTGGCGATGGTGAGCAGGACGACGACTCGACCACCGTCACTGGAAGCTGAGGACATCGGCCACAGACCGCCGAGGTGTCGCCGCACCCTGGGAGCCGTAGCCGAGACGGAACACCATGTGGACGAAGCCGATCGCGGATCTCGGATCGCGTACGGACGACCGCAGCTCGGGCCATTCGAGGGGCTGTGACATCAGCGAGGCCGCGAGGCCGTCGAGTGTGGCCTGCAGGAGCACACGCTGCATCGCCTGACCGGCCCGCAGCCAGTCCGCCGGAGTGTCCTCCGCCGTGCCGAGCAGCGCGATCTGCGGGTGCTTCTCGAAGACGGCCACGGCACGGTCGGGCACACGGCGAGTGGAGTCGAAGTCCCGTACGGGGGAGCTCACGCCGTACTGCCGAGGGCCGAGGGCGTCCGCCGGGATGCCTTCGTCGGAGGGTCCCTCACCGGTCCTGCCGGTGCGCGTCCAGGCGGCGATCTCCGTGCGCACGGCGTCGTTCGCGGCCTCGAGAAGCTCGGCGTCGTGTACGAGTTCCATCACGGCGTCGGCATGCCAGGCGCCCGGGGTGATCAGCCGGCAGCCTTCCAGGAGAGCGGCGGAGCGAAGCCCGTCGAGTATCGGTGCGGGGATCTGTTCGTCGGAGAAGGGGACGCGGCTGGTGTGCCGCCGCCGCACCGCAGGGTGCAGGTCCGCTAGGTCACGGTCCGCGGGATCGGGCTCGTCGAGCGTGGCGTCGGCCAGGTACCACGGGTCTTCGGGAGCGGGAAACAGCCGGACGATGGAGGACCACCCGCTGTGGGCGGCGGCCACTCGCAGGTTGAACAGGGCGGCGCCACAACCGAGGTGCAGCGCGCGGTGGTCGGGATCGCCATATGGCAGCGTTCGGTCCGGATCGCCGTACAGCGCGACGGAGCGGCTGCCGGTGTGGTGGACGAACTTCCAGGGCTGTGCGTTGTGCATGGAGGGCGCCAACACGGCGTCCTCGACCAGCGACGTCACGACCGCCGCATCAAGGTGTGTGGTGGACACGGCTCGTCCTGTCTGTGAGGGACCGCCACCGGCCGCGAGCGGGTACGGCAGCGACCGTGGCTGCAGGGAATCAGAGGGGCACCGCGAGCTCGGCATCGCTGCCAGGGGATGCCGCGCGCGCCCGAGCCGCAGACACGTGACGCTCGTCGTCGAGTGGCGCCGAGAGCCGGTCCACGACCGCAGCGACATTGACCGGCAGTTCGGCGAACCGGCGGAGGACTCGGGTCTGGCTCTGGATTCTGCACAGCGACACGACACCGGGCCTGTGGACCGTCGAGCAAGCATCGGCGGATCACTGCGGCGTCCGGCGAGCAGGAAGACTCGGATCGGCACTCCAATGGAGGCCACGGGGATATCGCACATGTGCACCCCAGGGGGTCGGTCGGCTTCTTCGCAGCCCCCTCTGGCATTGTCGCAGTGCGTGTGAAGCCGCACCTTGCGAGGCGACCGCAGATCGAGCATCGCCACCCCTTGGCCCGCTGCTCGGGGCGTCGGACGCAGGCCGGTACGCCAGGTCATGGCAGGAACCCGCGGCGGATATGGCCTCAAGGAGATGAGCATCGTACGCACTGTTACGAAGGAAACACAGAACGTTGCAGGGGCATCGGTCGAGTTGCCTGCAGCCCTGTCGCGGTCAAGCGCCACGACCTCAGCTGCGGCATGGCCTAACGAATCGGTGACGTTCGTGGCGCGGCCAGCGCGGAATCAGGTCATCGTCGTTGTCTGAACATGACCACTACCGAATCCGCTGCCTCGTTCGCCGGGCTGACGGGCGCCTACTGGCTCGAACAACCGGATCACCGGGACGCCGGATGCGTGACCTGTAGGCGCCTGATGCGCCCTGACTTCCGGCAGCCTCTGCGAGCTGCGGCCCTGACACGGCTAGCGGTGCTGATCGTGGCAGCCGGCGCCATCGGTGCGGCGTTGGTTAAGGTCGTCCGGGGCTGAGCTGGAGGCCCGCGCTTGGCCCGATCACGCCGACACCCTCACCGCCCAAGGCGGCCTCGCCCACTGGCAGGGGGAGGCCGGGGATGCGGCCATGCATCAATCGACCAAATGATGAGCAAGATCGATCAGCGGCGATTCTCGGCCGGATTCGAAGTCGGATCATGCTCGGAATACGGTGTCAGAACGTTGCCCTACTCAACGAGATCGGCGCGGCGGTGAACCACAGCAGCACCTCGTCCCGTCGTCCACCAGCTCATGGCGCTCGAGCGCAAAGGCTTCCTCTCCCGCGACCCCCACCGCCCGCGCGGCTACCGGGTCCGCCCCACCCATGACATCGACGCCCCCGAGACCCAGCTCGACCACAACATGGCGCAGGTACCGCTCGTGGGCCGGAACGCGGCTGGCGCGCCGATCCTCGCCGAGGAAGCCGTCGAGGACGTCTTCACCCTCCCGCGGCAACTTGTCGGCGAAGGACACCTGTTCGCGCTGAAGGTGGTCGGAGACAGCATGGTCGACGCGGCCATCTGCGACGGCGGTTACGTGACCGTGAGGAAGGCCGATTCCGCCGATCACGGCGGCGTCGTGGCCGCAATGCTCGACGGCGAAGCCACCGTCAAGCGCCTGCGCCGCGAAAACGGCCGGGTCTGGCTGATGTCCCATAACTCCACCCACGAGCCGATCTTCGGCGACCACGCGACAATCCTCGGCAAGGTCGTCACCGTCATGCGCACCCTCTGACGAACGAACCTCCAGCGCCCCCAGACAAGGGCGAGCGCCGGGCAGGTGATGGGAGCCCGGCGCACGCGTTCACGGATGCCGCTCCGGCTGGTCCGCCTCCGTGCATCACCCACCGCATCGCCCGCAAGGACGTCGCGTCCTCGCAGCGACTGGGCCGACAGCGCTGGACCATCGAACGCACCACGGCCTGGCTCTCCGGCTGCTGCCGGCTCCACCGCCGCTACGAACGCAAGGCCGCTCACTTCCTCGCCTTCGCGAGCATCGCCTGCACCATCATCTGCTACCGCAGACTCGAGTCCGGGAGGAGCTGCGCGGGCGCTGAGGTGTTGGCGGCCACGTAGTGGAGCGTGCCATCTACGCGAAGCAGGTATCCGATGCCTCGCTCCTGCGGCATCTGCCCTGCCAGCGTTGCAGCGTCCGAGCAGACCTCGAACCCGACGACCCTCAAGCTGAAGGCCGCTCTGGTGAACGTCTCCTTGCCGATGGCAGCCAGCAAGTCGTCCATCACGTCGGATCTGAAGAAGGGCCGACCGTCCCAGTAGGCCAGACCGGCGTTGTCCAGCGCGCCCACCGGGACGTATAAGTCCAGCCAGTCGCTGCTTTCATCACCGCCCCGGATCGCCACACAACCGCAGACGACCAGTTGGCCTGTCGGCAGCCTGGCCTGACCGTGGAGATGCCCGAACGCGGTCAACGATCCAACTGTGCAGGGCACGGGATCCTGCTCCTCAGGTTCACGGTCACTCCGCCCTAAGCACCCGTGCACGTCCGCGGCGGACCACAGGGCACTCAGTACGGCTTGAGTTCGGGCATCGTCGCTCGACCCAACCTCTATGGCCAGCTCGTAGCCGTCGGACCAGTTGGTCTGGTCCCGGAAGGAGGCCGGACTCGTCATGGCGTGATCATGAGGCACTGCCCTCCCTTAAGACCACCCGCATTCAAGCGCGCCGCTGGACCAATTGAGGTGGCTTCCAATTCCCGACGGCGGCGTGACGGCGAAGTCGTCCTGACGGAACGGTGCGGGCCGAACGTCACACCTTCCTACAGGGACCGAAGGGCCCCGACGGCTGTCAGGGCCCTTCGGTTCATGTCAGAGCGATGGGTTACAGCACGGCGACGGTGAACGGTGCGTCCAGCGCGTAGCCGGCGCTGTCGGTGATCACGACCGTGATGACCTTCGAGTCGTTACCGCAAAAGCTGTGCGGGGCTCCGATGGCCGTGATCATGCCCCGGTTGTCGTTGACCGTGGCGACCACCGCCGCGTCCTTCAGATCGATGTCGGGGTTCCGACACCTTCACGCAGTAGACCCCGTGGACTGCGTGGTGCTCCGGGCAGCTGAGGACACTTCCTTGGCTGCCAGGAGCGTGCCGCCCGAGCCGACCTTCGCGGCGGCGAGGGCGTAGGGGGCGTACATGTCGACGGGTGCCGCCACTGCCGTACCGGGCCAGCCTACCGGGTCGTCCTGGCTCAACCTGGTGGAGCGATGGTTCGCCGAGCTGACGAACAAGCGGATACGGCGAGGCGTCCACTGATCCGTCCAGGCCCTGGAGCAAGACATCCGCGACTGGATCGCCGCATGGAACACCGACCCCAGGCCTTACATCTGGACCAAGACGGCGGACGAGATCTTCGAACGCCTCGCCCGCTATCTGAACAGAATTCCTGACTCAGAAGGCTAGGGCCCGAGGGGGCTTCCGCCGCCTTCCCGGGGCCTCTGTCCGTGGACAACCCTCGTTGTCCAGCGTTCGCGCGGACGTGACCTGCGCTCTTTCCGTACGGCGCGGGCGGCCAAACCTTCCCCTGGGCAGAGTGAGGGCGTCTTCGACGGTCATGTCGATGTGGTGTCCACGTCCACCCTGGGGGTTGTGTTGTCTCGACTGCGGTACGCGGCGCTCGCCGCCGCCGTCCTCGTCTCGGCGGCCGTGGCGGCCCTAATCCTCCTGTCCCAGGCCGACAGCCCGGACGCCAGGAGCGGGCAGGCCGGCCGCGCCGCCCCCGAGCGCCTCGCTCAGCCGCGCGAACCGACGGCGGCGGAGCTGGACTTGCTGCACACCGCGCGGGAGATCCTGCTGCGCGACTGCATGCGGGCCAGGGGCTTCGTCTACGTACCGGTGTCGCGGCGGCCGCTGCCGGACGCGCACGACTTCCCCCTGGTCCTCGACGACGTCGATTGGGCCCGCCGACACGGCTACGGGACCGACCTCCAGCGCGCGGCGGAGCGGCTCCAGCGCGAGGACGTCAATCAGCGTTACTTCACCGGCCTGAGCCCGCAGCGCCGCGCCCAGGCGCTGCGCGCGGCCAACGGCGACCGCCCCGTCGGCCTCACCGCCCGCGGCCCGGACGGAGCGCAGATGAGCCGCAGCCCGGACGGCTGCCAGTCCGAGGCCGACCGACGGCTGTACGCCGACCTGCCCGGCTGGTTCCAGGCCCGTACCACCCTCACCGCACTGACCTCCATGGCGAGCGAACGGGCGGGCGCCGACCCGGCCTTCGCTCGGGCCGCCGAGCCGTGGGCCCGCTGCATGCACGCCGCGGGCCACCCGTTCGCGAGTCCCGCCGCTGCCCGCGACGCGCTGCCGGCGTCGCGGAGCGAAGAGATCCGCCAGGCCGTCGCCGAGGCGACCTGCGCCCAGTCCTCCGGTCTGGCCGAGACAGCACACCGGCTGAACCGGATGCACGAGAACCGCCTGCGGGAGCGCCACCGGGCCGACGTGGACACCGCGTTCCGGCTCCAGCTCGCCGCACTGCCCCGGGCCCGATCCGCGATCGCCGCCCGATGACATCCACGAAGAAGGAGACAACGCTCATGCGTGCACTGCGCACCCTCATGGCGGGCACCGCGCTCGCCACCGCACTGGCGGCCGCCACACCGCTGGCCGCCCAGGCCGCCCCGGCATCCCCCGCACCCGCCTCCATGTCCGCCTCCGCGCCCGCCCCGACGCCTCGAACCGGCTTCGGGACGCAGGCCAGCGGCTGGGTGGTCGGGTACTACGACAACGCGATGCAGCAGATGTGCGGCTGGTGGTCGGGCAACTCGTACAACTGGGGCGACTGCTGGAACCGCGCTCTCGGTGTGTACAACGACCGCTACCCCGGCTACAACGACGACATCTGGGTCCACTGGGGGCTCAACTGCCAGAAGGCCCGCCGCGGGATCTACAACGGCGTTGCCCTGAACAACCTGTGGGACTGGAGGTTCGACGCGGGCACCGGGGAGGGGTCCGGCGAGAGCCTGTACAAGAACATCGCCTCCCACTGCGTGACCAACCTGCCCTAGCCCTGCGGGCGCACGCATCCGGCTCCGTCCAAGGCCGCAGAGGCCGGGGCGGAGCCGGACTGCCGGACCGCCCGCCCAGCGTCACGTGCGCCACAGCAGCCACGGATCCTCGGCGCAGTCGCCCTGGAGGGCCTGCTCCAGGGCGCCGCCGCCGGAGCGGATGGAGACGCACTTGCCGCTGTTGCGGCTGACCAGGTGCCAGGCGTGGTAGCGCTCGTTGTAGCGGAAGCTCCAGAACTGGTCGGGGAACGGGCCGTCTCCGTCGCCGCACGGGTACTGGGTGATGATCGCGTCGTTCGTGGTGCGGGCTGCATCGACGGACAGGCACAGGTCGTTGTGCCGGTTGCGCACCGTGTACACCGGTCCGGTCCGGTCGGCGCCCTCGCGTGCGAGCTGCCAGAACTGCTCGAAGTCCGCCCCGCAGCCGGTCTGGACGAGGCCCTCGGCCGGGGTGGCACTGCCCTTCGGGGCCGACAAGCACATCCGGCTTCCGACGTTGGTCAGCCGCATCAGGCCCTCGGGGAGGGGCGGCGGGCTCGGCTCGGCAGGGGGCGATGACGCCGTCGAGGGGGGCCGGGAGGGGGTGCCGGACGGGGCGGACGGCCCGGGCCGCTGCGGACGGATCGGGGACACGGCCGGGGGCGACGCACGGCGCGTCGGCGCGGGGCTCCGGTCGGGGCCGACGGACGGAGTGGGCGACGAGGAGGGGGCGGGACTGCCCGGGCCGGGGTGAACGGGGGTCATCGCGGTCCGCCCGGAGGGCCGGAGCGGTCCGGGCTCGGCGGCCGTCGCCCGCGAGAGGACGTCGCGTCCGCCGATGAGGGCGCCCACCGCACCCGCCAGGACGATCAGGGCGAGGGCGGCGGCGAAGGCCGCGAGGCCGACGCCCGCCGTCCCCCGGGGAGACGGCGCCGGCTGCGGGACGAGGACGGGCAGGGCGTCCCGGACCGCCTCCCTCACTGCGGGGTAGGCGGTCGCCGCGGACCCCGCGCGGTCCATGCGTTCGAGGACGACGCCCTCCACGACCTCGTCGACGGGCCGGTCCGCCGATATCTGCGACCACAACTCCCGCACGCTGTCGCGGTGGAGCTCCAGCTCGTGGCCCGCGCGCGCCAGCTCGAGCGCCAGCTCCGGGCCGGCGGCTGCGTCCGGAGCGCTTCCCGCCGCCCGGTCCCGCGCGTCGGCGCAGGTTCGCAGGGTCGTCTTCCGAAGCTCCCAGGCCGTTCCCAACCGGTCGAAGACCTCGTCCAGCGGGGCCGGGCGGCCGCCCGGCGTCCGCGCCGCCGGCCCGGCTTCCGACACACCGGCCGCCGGCCCGCCATCCGGCCCAGCGGTCGCCGGCGTGCCGTCCGGCTCCGCCGCCCCGGACGCGTTGTGCGGCATCCACCCGAGCTGTTCCTGGAGCATGGTGATGAGCGCGAGCAGCGTCTGCACCAGCCGCCCAGATTCGGCCAGGTCCGCCTCCGCCCGGGCCAGCGCCTCCTGGAGGCTCGGCCCCGGCGCCCTGGCAATCTCCGCCACCAGCGCCTCGTCGTGCAGTCGGCGCGCCCGCTCCAGCATCCGCTCCCGCCCGCGGGCATCGCGAACCCGGTCGTGGATCACAGCGTTGAGCCGCCCGAGCGGGACGATCCTCGCCCCGGAGCGGTACTCGCCCCACAGCGACTTGCCGCCGCCGTAGCGCTGCGCCATCTCCCGGACGGTCAGCGGATCGCTCGTGTCCCTCAGGAAGCGCGCCAGCTCGTTGGCCGCTTCGGTCGTCCCTCTCATCGTCCCCTGCGGACGCCCCGCCCTCGCCATCGCTCCCCCGTAGTCCCCTGTACGTCAAGACTCCTCAAGACGTGCGTCGTGCCGTGCCTCCGGCCGTTCCCCCAGTGCGCCGAGCGGCAACAGGGAACACCGAGGCGTCGGATGAGTCCACTGCGGCCGTCCGGCTTGGCTCGAATGCGGCCGGTCTACGACGCGATTCAGGCAGGGCAGCCTCGAGGCAGGGCGAACTTCAGGTCGGGCGGCTTGGCGTGGCGGTGCCTGCGTCCGAAGTCCTCTTCACCCGGTAGGAGTTGTGACGGGCGCGTTTGACGACGCGTGGGTAGGAGCGGTGGCGGCGTGCGGTTTGCGGTTTCGGCGTACCGCGAGCATGGCGAGGGCATCGGCTTTGACCGCTTCCCAGCGTTCAGGGGGGAATGGCCGCCGTCCCGGTGGCGGTGCGGCGGATGATGTTCAGTGTTCTGAGGAAGCTGATCCGGTCCGGGTCGAAGTCGGCGGCGGTCGCGGCCTGGCAGATCAGGGAGTTGATCGCGTAGTGGACCAGCAGGTAGGCCCAGATCTCCTGGTGGACCAGGTCCGGGTCTTGGACCGCAGGACCCTTCCCGGGCCGCGTAGGACCGTCTTGGGCCGGCCGTTTGCGGCCTCCTCCTCCCATCTTTGGTGGTAGGCGGAGGCTAGTTCGGCGGCGGTCGCGGACTCCGGCTCGGTGACCGTGGTGATCAGGCAGACCAGTTCCCCGCCGTCGCGGTCGGGGGCCTCGTATTCGATGACCCGCACAACGTGGGCCGGGTCTGGGTCCGGCTTCGCGCCCTTCCTCGCTTCCCGCAGCAATTCCTCCCGCTTGTGGCCACGCAGGCGGGGATCGACCAGGGCCGACAGGTACGTACCGTCGGACAGGACCTTCAGGACCGGCAGGGACAGTTGCGTCGGTGCCCGCCAGCACAGCGCTGCTCCGGTCTGAGTGCCGGCGCTGAACGCGGCAAAGCTGTAGAAACCGCGATCGGCCAGCAGCAGCCAGTCATGTGAGATGGAGGGAAGCAGCGTGGCCGCCATCGTCTTCTCGCTCCGGTTCCACGGCCCGACCTCGGCGTCGATGAAGGCGTGAGATCCGCACTCGACGACCGCCACCACCCGGGCCTTGGGGAAGGCAGAGCGGGACCGGTCGTTGCCGGGATAGCCGAACTCGGCGGCGTTCTCGGCTGAGTCGGGCAGGTCGAGAACGAACCCGTCGATGGCCGCCATCCGCGCAGCCACGCGCCTTGTTCCAGCACGGTCCGCACCCGTTCGACCTGGGCATCGTCCAGCTTGGGCGGACGCCCGGTGGCCGGGCGCCGGCGCAAGGCATCGGCCCCGTCCTTCTCCCAGAGCCGTTTCCACCGCCGCACACTCTCGTCACTGACCCCGAGCATCCGCGCGATCTCGACACTCGGGCGTCCTTGCCCGAACACTCGGCCGCCCGCACACGCCGGGCCTCGGCCAACTACGGCCGCGTCAAAGGAGGAACAACAGACGAAGGCTTGAAAGACACCCCATCAGGGTCCCACCAACGACTTCACTACACCCACAGAACTAACGAAAAGATCAGTAAGACCGTGTCCTATATGTAGTGTGGCGTCGTTGACTCCGCTATGGCGCGGGGTACTTGGAGTTGGATTGTTCCGGACGGGTTGTGGGAGATCGCGGAGCCGTTGATCCCGCCGTCGAAGGCGGGGCGGCGGGACACCGGCCACCGGCACCCCCGTGGCCGTGCCTGGGGCGGGGTAGCCGTCGGCACACTTCCGCACCGATCCCGCGGCCTGGGGCCGCGCATCTGGACCTGGCCACCGCATGCCTGGCAAACGGCGAGGTGGAAGGAACCGGGTACGGCACTCGCCACGGTCCTCAGGCACAGGGCACCCGCCGGAATTCACCGTCCGGTGGGGCGAGGCCCCGTGCGGAACTACCGCGACGACCGGCTGAAGAACGTGACCGGCCGCTCCCGCTGCACCCCGTCTACAACGACGTCGACGGACTCGTCGTAGAAGGCCACCCGGTCCTTGATGATCGTTACGGAGGGCAGGGGATCGGGGTAGCTCCAGGCGATGTCGGGCCGCACGTCGGCGTCGCCGGCCCAGGACCAGTACTCGCTCGCCACACCCTTGTACGGACAGCGGGTGCGCCCGTCGGTACGGGTGAAGAGGTCGAGGCGGACGTCCTCCCGCGGGAGATAGAAGCGCACCGGCAGACCCGTCTCGAACAGCAGAACCGGCGTGTGCGTGTCCGCGACGACCGTACCCTCGATCTCGACCTGCACATGTCGACTGCTGGGCAGGGCATCCACCCGCTTGTGCGGGTCGCGGGGGTGCACGAAGATCTCTTCGTCCTCCTCGTACCAGTGGTCGAGAACCTCGCGCCCGAACCATTCGAAGCTGATGTGGTCGGCCAGATCCTCTCCGGGGTAGGTCCAGGCCGCCGCCCCGACGGTCCGATCGGGGAGCAGGAGGTCGTAGAAGACCGTCGCTCCCGCGTGACGCCGCCGGCCGGCGGGCCGCTCCGTTCGCCGCAACAGGTCCGTCCGGACGTCCCCGGTCGGGAAGGCGTAGAGGGGCACGGGGCGACCGGGCTCCCACACGAGAACCGGCCTATGACTGTCCACGATCGTGACCTCCCCCGCCGTCGCACGCACCCAGCGCTCACTCGGCTCCCAGAACACACTGTCGGACTCGTCCTGTCGGCGTACGACGGGCACGGCTTCCGGGCCGGACTTCGGTACGGTCATCGGTCTCTCCTCCTCGCTCCGCCTCCGGCTGCCCGGACCGGGTGTCGCGGTACCGGCGGCAGACGGTGTCCACGCTGCTCCGGATCCCCGCCGGTGGCAAACGGCCCGCCGTCACTCCTCAGGGTGGCCGCGGCGCCGTCGCCGTCGCCGGGGCGGGCGGTGGCGAGCTGCTGGACGCAGGCGCCAGTGAAGAGCGTGGCAGCGAGCGGCCGGGCGGGATGCGCGGGTCGCAGTGGAAAACTTCCCGGGCTGTCTGCTGCGCGAGTGCGGGCATCGGGCGGTGCCGGAAGGTGAACGACAACGGCGCAGGGAGCGGGGCTGTCATCGGAGACGAGGCGGTCCAGCGCGGGCAGGGTGAGCCACCGGTTGGCCGACCGAGCGGGCTCGGCCACAGACGGGGGCCCGGCGGCGGGTGTGCCGTAGTGGTGGCGGGCGGCCTGGAAGGCGCCGGTGACGGCGTAGTCGGCCGTCTGCAGGGCCTGGTGCAGGGGGCGGCTGGCAGTTGGGGGCGGTGGCAGACCAGGCCAGGTGGATACCGGGGTCCAGGCAGGCCCGGCAAGTGGAGCCCCAGCCCAATCGTCCGCAATGAAACTATCTGCTTTGAATGGTACCGCTGGTCGCCATTGGCGCCATTGGCGCCATGACGGAGCAGAAGGCCATGAACCTGCGCTTCCCCGACCCTGAGCAGCGGGCGGCGATCGCTGCTGCCGCCCGGCAGGAAGGGGTGAGCATGCAGGAGTACATCCTGTCCGCCGCCTACGCCCGCGCGACCGCCGTCGAGGGCCAGTTCCTGGATGCCTTCCGAGAGCCCATGGCGCGCAGCGGCAAGGCGTTCGCCGCCGAGTCCAGCAGCGTCGACGTGTCCGGCGAGCAGCGGGCCGCCGAGCAGCAGGCGCGCGCGTCGAGCTGGGGCAGGCCGAACCGGGTCGGGCCGCGTGACCCAGCCCGACCCGTTTCCGCTCGACGTCGCCTTCCTGCTGCATGCCGCCGAACTGCTGCCCGGCGATCCCCAGGTCGACGACCTCGGCCCGCTGTACGCCGCGGCAGCGCGCGTCAACGCCCGCGCCATGGAACACGACATCTACAGCTCCGTTCACCTCAAGGCCGCCGCTCTGCTGCAGATCCTGGTGAAGCTGCCCTACCTGGAACACTCCAACGAGCCGTTCGCCTGGCACTCGGCCGAGGCATACCTCGCCCTGAACGGCCACCGCCTGGACTACCCGCCCAAGAAAGCCGTCGCACTCGTGCGGGACGCCGCCGCCGGCAACCTCGGCGTCGCCCGCATCGCCCGACAGCTGCGTGAATGGACCGTCATCTGACGCAGCGAAGCCGTTCCCTCCGCCTGAGTGAGTTGATCTGGGGCTATGCGTGGCCTGCCGAGGTCGATCGCCGTACCGCCGGGAATTTGTCGGTCCATGTGAGCGAGCTTGTCTTCGGCGCCAGCCAGGCTGACCTGGAGCCCTTCGACCTCTCCGAGCCAGCCTTCTCGCTCGGCCTCGGCGATGCGGGCGATGAGGTTGTCGCGGATCTCCTCCAACCGGCCGCGCTGGGCCGGTCCGGCCGGAGAAGCGAACAACGAGCGCAAGGGTCGAATGCCTCAGCCACTGCGGACCCATGAGCTGAACTCATCGGCGAGGCCGGGCGGATTGGCGGCCTCGGTCTGCCGGGCGATCGCCTCGTAGTACTCCAGCTCGTGGACGATCACCGGCACAGTTCGGCCGATAGATCTTTCGATGACGCCGGTCGTATGGAGGGCTCGGGCGAGCTGGCAGCAGGTGTGGTTGAAGCGTGCCTCGATCTGCGCGGCGAGTGGCCCGATGACTGAATCCCAGTCGGCGAGGGCGGTCGGCTCGTCGTACCAAAGTCCGAGGTCGCTGATCCACTCCTGGCGAGCTGTGGCCCCGGCGGGGTCACTGGTCAGATGAGCTGGAAGTATGCGGCCCGCTCGCGGGTTAGATTCCGGGCCCCCTGAGGCTTCCTGTTCTTACGGATCTTGAAGTCCATCGCACCCCTTGAGCTGGGGTGTTGCAACGACACAGAGCCCACTACGACCAGCGTCGAGAGGCCGGAGAGCGGCACACCGCCGCACAGCGCAACCTCTTCAACCGGTTCATGGGCATGTTGTTCTTCTGTCTCCAGCACCGCCAGTCCTACGACGAGTCGAAGGCCTTCCCCAACCCGAGCCCACTGGAGGATCCCGCCCAGGCCCCTTGACGACTTAACCCCGTGGGATGTCTGTCGAGCGGGGCAAGAAGGGCTCAAAGATCCACTTGATTACCGAGCGGACCGGTCTGCCCCTCTCGATCAGGATCTCCGCTGCCAACATCCACGACAGCCAGGGACTGGAACCCCTGGTGCGAGGCATCCCGCCGATCCGCTCCCGGCGCGGGCCCGTCGCCGTCGGCCCGCCAAGCTCCACGCCGACAAGCGTTACGACTACGACCACCTTTCGCCGATGGCTCCGCGCCCGGAGCATCACCCCGCGCATCGCCCGCAGAGGTATCGAGTCCTCTCAGCGGCTGGGCAGCACCAGTGGACCGTGGAGCGTACGGTGGCGTGGCTGGCCGGCTGCCGCCGCCCGCACCGCCGCTACGAGCGCAAGGCAGAGCACTTCCTCGCCTTCGCCGGAATCGCCGCCGCCTTGATCTGTTACCGCCGACTGGACTGGCGACCAGGTCACACGGCGCCGAGAAACCCCGGGTCAACCCCGTCGAACTGCCGGCAAGAGTCGCGGGCGACACCGAGCAACTCTGCCATGGACACGGCGCGGCGACTGGTCGCGGACAGGTCCCGACGCGCCTCGGCGGACCACAACGGCGGAAACACCGACAGACCCTGATCGCTGCTCAATGCCCGGACATCGTCCTGCCAGCCGGGCCAACGCAGATCCGCATAGAACTCGTCGAGCGCCCCGGACGCCAGCCAGGCCAGCCACGCCGAGTGCCCGGCCCCCAGAGCCTCCCAGCGAAGTGAATCCGGGGCGAAGTAGACGATCTCACCGGGTGCCCCGGGACGCCCGGCGCTGGCGGGCGCCCCGCCGTTGAGTGCGAAGACGCCGCCCAGCACGTCATGCGCCACCACCAGACCGGTATCCGGTCGCCACGCGGAGTCAAACGCTCCCGGGAACTGATTGACCCGGGCCAGACTCGACATCTCACGCGCCGCCCCGTCCAAGGGGCTGCCGAAGACCCGCACCCATCCGTGGTCCACCAGTAGACCGCCACAGTGCAGCACTACCGCACCGAGATACGACCTGGTCGTCACCTGCAGCTGAAGAAGCGATGCCCTGGCGAGATCGCCATCGGGCGGAAGCACCTCGACAGACACCGGCCCGCCACCGAGAGTCTCTCTGAGCTCCGGCCAGGCCGGTTCCTCAACATCGATCAGCTGACTCAACTCACGCATGCCCGCATCGTCGCACCCACACCTCGCACCTCAACCGGCAGGGCACTTCGAGGGCCACCCGCCTGTCGAGATGACTTCCAAGCCGTCAAGCTGGAAGCCCCATTGCGCGCCTCTCACTCCTCGTCGTCGGGGAAGAAGGCGTCCTCGATCCGGAGCATCTCAGCCTCGCTCAGTTGTGGGGTCGACCACCCACGGAGGCGTGCGTGCTCGACAAATCGCACATCCACCGGCACGTGGTACCGCTCGACGTAGTGGGCAAGGTCCGTATGCCAGAACCACTCACCATCAGTGAGCAAGTGGAGAGCGTCTATCAGCTCTTTCGTCGAACTGAGGACGTCATAGACGGCTGATCCGGTCGCGGCAAGCACCCGGCCTGCACGCAGGTAGCGGACGAGATCCTCTTCGTGCGAATCGCCCTTGCTGCGCGCGCAGTCGTGCAGGGACGGTCCATCCGGGCGGCCATGCTTCAGCTCCCGGAACTCACCCAGGAAACGGTCGGCATATTTGTGCTCGCTGCTCACCGGCGTCAGGGTAGCGGCTCATACCCGCTTGAGCAGGCGATACGGAGGGAGAGCCGATCGCTTCGTCGAACGGGGTCCTGGCCTGGAGACGATGGTGGAGCAGCCCGAGCATTCGGTTGAACAGGTATCGAAGGGCTTGGATGTGCCAGTCTCCGGTGGAATCGACGGCGGTAGTGGGCGTCGGCGCCGGCCGAGCCGCTGAGGGAGGAGAAGGCCCACAGGTGGCCGACGTGGTTGAGCCGGTTGCTCTTCACGAACCGGCTGTCGGCGTACGCATGAGAGTGCTCAACGAGGTACGGCGCTACGTACCCACCACACACGCTCTGGGCCTGCTGTTCAAAGAGCGCCGGAGAAGCGCACTCGCACGGCGAGGAGGTCACCCGACGGATCCAGATCGGCGGTCACTGGGAAGAACCCGTCGCCCCAGCTCGTCATAGCGCACAGCACTCGGGCATCACCGAGTTCCACGGATCCGGCCTCGACTGACGAAGCACGTACCTCGCGCATGATCTGCCAGTGGTGGGAGTGGGGTCGGAAGTCCACGGCCATGCGCCGTCCGTTCTCGTCCTTCCATCTCGACAGGGCGCGTGCTCTGTCCACTGCCTCCGAGACAGGCAGGGCAGTCCATCCGCGAACACCGTCCTCGCCGGGCTCGCCCAGTTCGGGTGCGGCAAACGTCGCGGCCGCTTCGTCTGCTGCGGCCCCCCAGAACGCCACATCAGCCAAGCCGTCCACCGGCTCATCGTGCTGCCAGATGCTCAGTGCGTCGACATCGCCGAAGAGCACACGTGCCCAGTCCACACCTATGACACCCAAGGAAACGGATGACGCCACCTGACCCTCGCTCATCCGGATCGAGATCTCGGACCAGCGTTCCCCGACAGCGTCGCCGTGTTCGACCCGGGTAGCCACCACGGGCAGCTGCCGATCTCGGGGTATGCCACCTACTGCAACGACGGGCACCCCGAACATCCCAAAACTGCCGCCGCCCTCTTCGGCTGTCCGGCGGGCCCTCAGGGCATGCGCCTCCCGAACCGGCAGGGCCTCCAACCGGGCGTCAAAGCCGGCAGATCGGCAGTGCTCAGCGAAAGTCGCCTCGAGTTCGGCAGCTTTCGAGGCGGGGATGTCATGAAGCCTGGAGCCCGGCTGCCCGTGAAAGGTCTGGACGGCTTCGGAGGCGTCCGAGCCGGTGACCCCGAAGTCGATGGCGCCTGTGACATCGGCGGCCATGGCAGCGTCTTCAATGCCCAAGAAAGCCGGATCGATGATCGCCGGAGACCGGTCCCCGCTCCACAACCCCAGGTGACCACCGTCGATGAGCACCAGGGTGCCGGACGGGCAACTGACCGTCCCCAGCTCAAACATCTCTTCCATGGCGCGCGAGTCTACGGTCACTCGGCAAGTCGTCCGCAGGCGGATGGCTCAGCTATCGGACGGCCACTGAGCCTGCGTCGAACATCGGGGATGTGCACGTGTCCACGTACCCTCCTGTGCACTTCACGCGAACGCCGACACCTGCCCGTCATCACCACCACGCCTTCCCTCGCGACGCCGCCGCGCCCCGCGCCTTTGGCAGGCGCGGCCTGTTGCCGTTGAGCGGGTACCACGGGCGCAGCGGCCCGGAGGACGGTCGGCACCCGCTCCCGGACGCAACCTTCGGTCCGCGCCCAGCGCCGGCCCGGGCGGGGCCGGCGGGCGTAGCGGGGCAGCGCGGCAAGGAACATCGACTCCATCGCCCGGTTCAGGCCCTCCACCGTGCCCTTCAGATGCGGGGTGCAGGCGGGCAGGTCCTCGACGATGACGTCGAGAGCGTCGAACGCGGCGGGCACCGTCTTCGACAGGAAGTCCCTGCCCCGGTCCGCGTACCTTCTCCGGCAGGCTGCCCTGCGGCCCGAACGGCTCCCCACGCACCACCGCAGCCCGCAGCGCGGCCGGGACCGGCTCACGCGACTGATGTCCGGGCGTGACAGCCACACCCATGATCGTGTTCGACGCGCAGTCACGAACCAGGTGACCCACGGCCGACGGCCAGTGCCCTCGACATCGACCAGAACCGGGGCCTGGACGTGATCGGCCTCCCAGACCCGGTTCCGCCGGCCCCGCGGCCGGGCCAGGAACACATCATGCTTCCGGGCCTCACGCTCACCACTGGCAAGCCCCGCCCGCTCCCCCGCAGTCAGATCACGTCGGATCGCGCGGTGCAGCGTCGGAATCGACGGCGGCGGGACACCCTCGCCCCTCGCCGCGCGAGCAGTCAACTCACGGTGGACAGCGGCGACGTTCCCTCCCCACGGCCCGAGCAGAGCCCGAACCTCCGCAGTAACCGTGAACCGCCCCGAATACGGGGCCCGCTCCCCCCGGCGCCGTAGCCGCGGCCTCGTCCTGTTCAGCCGCGGCCGGCCACCGCCACACCGCCCGCTCCGGCACCCCCAAAGCCATCCCTGCCACGGCCGCATCCCGCGCTTCCTGACCCACCCACCGATCGCACCAACCACACGCCGGCCGGTAGATAAGAACTCACGAAACCGAGACAGCATCACACCCGCCGCGATAAACGCCCACGACAGCCATTCCCCACCGACCTCTCACCACCATGACAGCACCCCCACACCCCGAAACCACCACCGACCAACAACAACACACCCACACCCGACTGACTCCCACACAACCCTCCCGGAGCCAAGAGATCGCAGCGGGCCGCCGCCCATCGGGCCGAGGCCGCGGAACAGCGCGGGGCCGGCAGCAGGGCACAGGCAGCGGCAGCGGCGCCCAGCGCTCACGACCGGCTCCCCCCTCACGACAACCAATCGGCCCGGTGTCGCGTCCTACTCGCAGAGCCGTCTCCGGCCGCCCTGTCCGGAGCAACGCCAACCCCGGAGGGCACCATCAGTACGTTCACCCCCGATCACCCCTCCCCGACCGCGCAGCCCCGCCGGACCACCGGAATCGGCAGGACACTACTGGGCGTCGTAGCTGGCATCCTGCTGACCACTGCACTCTTCACAGTTCTGCGGTGGCCGCAGACCGAGGTGACTTATCGCAACAGTGCTCCCTCATCAGTGGTCTACGAGGACGGGTCGCCCCACTTCCTGGGACTGGTACACAAGCACAGCCTGTCCGGCCGACACTCCTACAGAATGGTGATCGGCAGGGACTCCAGCCTGTCCTACGGACACTGGGTCGACATCGACACGGTCCTGGGCGCAAAGGGGATCGAATCCACCACGTGGACGGAATCCGGAGTACGTGTCCGCTTCCCAACCGGTCACGAACTCTTCATCCCAGCCCAGTTCTTCCTGCACGGCAGGTGACCCCCAGAGCCTGTCCGGTGAGTCGACAGGGCCCCCTTGTCTGCCTTCTAGGCTGGCGCAATGGACAACGGGCTCGCTCACGAGGAAGGCGCCTTCATGAACTTTCGACGCTACGTTCCGGATCCGAAGGGAGCACAAGTTGCGGACCGGGATACGTTTGTGATCACCCTCCCAGCAGACGTTGCGGTGCGTGGGCGGCCGTTTGCCGTAGACGTCGTAACGGCGGCGTGCCGCTTCACCGCCCTTCAGCCCCGCCCGCTCCCCCGCCGACAAATCCCGGCGCACCGCGCGCTGCAGGGTGCATGGAGAAGGCACCGAGCCCGGGTCACCAGCCGCGGCGACTTCCGCGAGCAGTCGCGGTGGACCGCGGCCACGTTCCCACCCCACAACGCGAGACGCGCATGCCCATCCGGCGTCACACCGGCCCGTGGCCGAGTCCGTGGGGACAGCCGACCCCCGCGCCGGGCCACCGCCACCCAGTTCCACACCGTCCGCAGCGACAAACCAAGTGCCCCAGCAACCGCCCTCGCGTGCTCGGTAGCCAACTCGCCCGGGCATCAAGGACCATCAAGCGCGCCACGGCATCTTTCCGCCCGGCACCCGGCCGCTGCGGCATGTCCGCACCGGCAGAAGTCTGATCGGACACCCCCACCCCCAGCCCGAACCCCACATGATGCGGTTGTCCATGACCAGGGCCGTCCATTCCGACACGCCGGCCGAGCACACACAAATGGATGAAGCAGAGCTTCCGCCTCCCCACAGCTCGCCGGACCGCGGCTATGCGGGTGCCGGCTACTTGCGAGACACGGGCTCAATGAGCAGTGCGTCCATGGGCTTGCCGCGACGGGGCGCAACACTTCCAGCCAGGGGTCACTCCGTCGTCCAGGAGACGCCCCATGCATCCGAAGCCGTTCCACCCCAGACCGACGAAACAGCGTTCAGCCTGCTGGTCCCGACCGAACAGCCGCTGACCGTGCAGCGTCACCTCGCCCAGGTCCACGCCTCGTTGCTCCAACACGGCCAGGGCGCACGTCGCCGCCCGGCGCAACGGGCTCGTCTCCATCCAGCGCCGCCGCACATGCCAGGCGGCTTCAGGGTCCTCGAGTTCTCCATCCACCAGCCTCAGTGGCGTGATGCTGATCCTGCCCTTCACATGGCGGCCGAACAGCTCGATCCGCGCCGGGCGCGGCACCAGGCTCTCCAGTCCCTCGAACTCTCTGAGCATGTGGTCCCCGGGCGCAGGCCCCGGCTTCCGGGTCCGCCATCAGGGAGGCAAGGCGCTCGCGGGCCCGGGAGAACGGCGCACCCTTCCGCCAGAGCAAGAACAACTCGAAGCCCTCGTCCAGCAGGCTGCCGCAGCCACGGAACCGGAAAGAGATCCCCGGGTACGGCCCCGCGGGGCGTTCCATTTCTTCCGGCGTAATGGCAGGGCCCTCGAGGGATTCAGTAAGGACACCTGCAAGGGTCCCGGCCAGCTGTTCCTGCTGATTTGCCGTCAGGCTCTCGAACTGCGGCGGACGGGCTGATCAGAGGCGGACAGGGGCGGACGGCCATACTGGGGACATGACAACACCGCCCGGGTTCGGCCCCCCGATACCGACACCACCCCCGTACAAAGCACCTCAGGGTGGGTACGGAGCCCCGATGCCCGGGCCGTACGGGCCGCCCGCGCCCGGGCCGTACGGGGCGCCCCCGCCCGGGCCGTACGGGGCGCCCCCGCCCGGGCCGTACGGGGTGCCTCCGCCGGGCCACGGGCCGGAGTTCGTGGCACACGACCGGCGCAACTCCGTGATCGTGGACCCCTCCGGGGTGTCCCTGGAGATCAACGGCCAGGTCCTGGACTTCCCTTGGGCCGCCGTCGCCACCGTGCACCACGCCCCGTCCCCGCACGGCGGCGCCGTCCTCATGGTGGCCGTCGTCCATCCCGGCGGAGTGCTGTACGAGTGCCGGGTCGACGCCAAGCGCAAGGCCCAGCTCCACCAGTGGCTGGCGCAACTGGGTCCCGTGCTGCACCACTACCTCGCGAACCGGGCCTGACGCCTACGGCGGGTCTCGCCGTGCCGGACAACTTCAGGCCTCCGGCAGCAGGCCCAGTTGGTTCAGGAACTGCATCTGGTCGTAGTACAGCCTGTAGCTCTTGATCCGGCCGTTCCTGACCGTCGCGATGTCGACCCCGCGGATGCTGACCTCGTTGCCCGTGGGCGGCAGCGTCTCGCCGGTCGGGAGCAGGATCGGGCCCGTGTTCCGCCCGCTGAAGATGCCCTCGTCGATCGCGGTGTCGCCGATCTCGTACTTGTGCAGGGAGGTATACGTGGCCTCCGGTACCGAGCCCGTCATGATGCGCAAGTACTCGACGATCGCGTCGCGCCCCCGTACGTCGCCCACGTCCGGGGTGATCGCGACGGCGTCCTCGGCAAAGAGTTCGGCGATCACCTTGGTCTCCAGGACCGGGGCCGTCATCGCCTCGGTGAGACGTTCCATGACCGTGCGCGCCTCTCCCATGATCCACCTCCGTGGTTCGAATCCGGGTGATGTCCGAGAGTCTGATGTCGTCCGGTTCCTCCATTTTCCCACCGCGGGATCATGATGGAGAGTCGACGACGCGGATGACCGACGCCGAGCGGACCGGGTTCCTCCTCAGGCGCGATGCGTACCGAACGGACTGAGGACCGTCTTCACGCCCCCCGCACAGCGGTACGACGGTCAGGCCCGTGCGCCGCAAGACAGTCAGCGCCGCGTACACCACACACACGGCGGCCAGCGCGTATGCGGAAGGCTCAACGATGGTCATGCCCGGGAGATCCTCAAGCTTCGGCCGGCTCTGCCCGGTGCGGCGATCCACGCTGTAGCGCCGAACCGCATCCATTCCTGCGGCCATCAGCAGAACCCTGCTCGCCGATGGGGAAACCATCGCGCGCTACTGGACCCACGTGCTGCGACGCGCTCCCGACGCCTGTTGGTGGCGGAAGGGCGGACTCACCGCCACCGGCCACGCGACCTTCCGCACCGGGTCCCACACCACCGGCACAAGCCGCGTCGTTCCCGCCCACCTGTCGGCTACCGCCTCGCCCAGGGAGCTGACGCGCTCGCCGGCGGTCTGGTCGTTCGGCACCGGTGCGACGAGCCGCCGTGCGAGAACCCGGCGCGCTGGCTCCCGGGAACGCGCGGCGACAACAACCGCGACGCCGCAGCTCGACGCCGGTTGGCGGGCCACGCCCTGGCCGACGTACGCGGGTCGGCGGGCCGGGCGAGGGCGTTCCAGGCCGCCATCGCCGCCGACCCGCAGTACCTCGACGAGGCGATCGCCGCGGCGCTGGCCGCTGGCAACCTGTCCGGGCCGCACCAGGACGCACTCTTCTGAGAGACGATTAGCACCGGAGTCGGACCCCTTGGTCCCGGCTCCATCGTCGGTGGCGAACCGGAGAAGCCGGGTGTGGGGAACGACCTCTGGGGAGGTTCGCGTGCGACGCGCGGCAGCATTCCCCGTCACCAGTTCCCCACCCGCCCGGGCGGGGAAGTCGGCCGCCGTGGGGAACATCGCCAGCGGCCCGGGGTGGGGAAGAACGCAAGGTGGGGAAGTTTCTCAGCCCCGCTGAACTTCCCCGGCATTGTCGAGTTCCCCGCTGCCCCGCTCCGAACTTCCCCAGCTCCGCCGAGTTCCCCACGGCCGGGGGAAGCCTAGCGGCCGGACTTCCCCAGCCGCCGCCCGAGGGCGGTCCGTCCCCACCTTCGGCGCGGTAGGTGGGGAAGTCTTGTCGGCCGAAGTGATTGCTGAACTTGTCGCCGAAGTGGGTCCGTTGCGGCATGAGCGTCACCGGGCCAAGCTGGCCTCTCGACCGCGGAAGCGGGCCGTGGGCGCCGGCGCGAAGCACCGGCTGATGTTCGTCGACCGGCTCCTGGCCGTGACACCGTGCAGGCCGTCGCCGACCTCCTGTCACACCAGCAGACCGCGGACCTGGACCCGCGACGGCAGAGGTGAGTATCAGTCCACCCGAAGTCCTCGACGTCTCACCGCCTACCGTGCACGAGCTCGTTGGGGCGTGTATCGAGTCGTGATCAACGAATCGCGCCGTGATGCCTTTGATCCAAATCCTTGAGGGCAGATCCCGAAGAATGGTCGACCCCCAGCTCGGGCGGGCCGGGCCGACGATCGCCGGAATGCTCGCCCTGCGAGCGCCTTACGAGGAACTCAGAGCGTCCAGTGACGCCACGGGAACGATGCCGTCCGCCCGACGAGCCAATGCCTCGTCGATCGTGACCAGCGCATCGGCCTGAAGCCGCGTCACGGCGAGGTATTCGGCGTCCCCGATGGTGTCCCACCCTTGCTCCCGGGCGATGCGCCAGGCTGTGCGACGGGAGACCCGGTCGCCCAGCAGCCGCATCTTCACCTCGGTCAGGCGCTCGTGCATGCGCAACGCCTCGACCTCGTCGAGCTCGACGCATCTGACCTGTTCGAACAGCAGCGACAGCGCCTGCGACCGCACCGGATTTGGTGCGACAAGCTGGTGATCGGGTCTGATTTGCACACCGGTCGACACGATGTGCAGCAAGGTCCTGGCATCGACCACGTAGCGCGTCATGACTCGATGAACTCCCACTCCTCGTCCGCCAGTTGCACACGAGTCACACAAAACGATCTACCGGATCAGAGTCGCGGAGCGAGGCCCGAACCCGCAGATTGATCACGACTCGATACGCGCCCTAGCACGAGCCGAGAAACTCGATCGACCGCTGGGTCAGGAGCTTGGCAGCGTCAGGGTCGTAGGACGGCAGCGAATGGTCCGCGAACAGATGCTGGTCTCCGGGATACAGAAACATCTCCGCGTCAGCGGAATCCGAGACGAGCGCGCGAGCAGCATCGACGTCCTCGGCGAAGAACGGATCGGCTTCCTTCGCATGCACCTGCACAGGCACACCGTCAGGCCAAGCCGCGCCGAACTCCGACACAGGGATACAGGCGTGAAACAGGAGCGCGCCCCGCGTGCCCGCCCGCGTCTGCGCCAGCTTCTGGGCAGGCAGCACACCGAGCGAGAAGCCGACGTAAACGATGTCCTGCGGCAGGTGCTCGGCCGCGCGGACGCCACGCTCGGTGATCTCGTCGAAGCCGATCTGCTCGACGTAGCCCGAACCCTCCTCAAGGGAGCCGAAGGTACGCCCCTCGAAGAGATCGGGCGTGTGGACGGTGTGGCCGACGGCGCGGAGTTGGTCGGCGAAATCGGCGACGCCGGGGGTCAGCCCCTGCGCGTGATGGAACAGTACGACCTCTGTCATGCCCCAACCCCTTGCTCACCAGTAGCGAATGATCCGAAACTTTAGAATAATCGAGAGGTGCCGAACAATACCCTTCCCGACTACGATCTCGCCGACGTCACAGACGTATCAGAGCCAGCCCAGCTCCACGCGCTGGCCAGCCCAGTGCGCAACGCCATCCTCGAACTGCTCCTCGAACGCGCCGCCACTGTCAGCGAATTGGCCGGCGCACTCGACCGCCCGAAGAGCACGGTCGCGCACCACGTGAGCGTCCTGGTCGATGCCCAGTTGCTGAAGGTCGTGCGGACCCGCCGGGTGCGGGCCATCGACGAGCGTTTCTACGGCCGCACCGCACGCATCTTCCGTGTCGGCACGGTCAGCCCGACTGACGGCGGCGTCACTCCGTACTGCAACAACGATCTCGCCACGGCCGCAGCCGAGTCGGTCCCGGCGCACCAGGCAGATCAACTGTCCTCGATCGTGCGGCATGTCCGGATCCCGCAGGAGCAGGCCCGCGAGTTCTGGGCGCGGGTCTTGGAGCTCGCCAATGACTACGCACAACTGCCGCGCGGAGGCGATGTGGTGTACGGCTTCGCGGCCGGACTCTACCCGACCGACCATCCGGGGCTGCCAGAGGCTGAGTCTGCGGCGGACTGACCTGTACCGCAGGTCGTGTCGTCCGCAGCCATGGCCTGCAGTCCCCCGAACCATCACCGCCCTGGTCCCATCTGAGGCCCTCGATGAATGAGTCCGATGTTCTCAGTGGTCGTTAGCGATGAGGGATCGTTTGGTCTTGGCATCGGTGGTCCAGTGCAAGATGCCTGCGGCCTGAGCGAGGAGTCTTTGGCCGGTGCGGGCATAGACGCCGGCTTGGGTCCTGCCGCCGTGCTGTTCGAGGCTGAGCTGGCCCTTGAGGGTGTCGATGACGGCCTCGATACAGTGCCGGGCGATCTTGCCGTGCCGGACTGGGTCGTCCTTGTGGTCCGGCCGGATCAGGTGGGCACCGCGCCGCTCGGTGACAAACGCGTCGAACTCACGCCCGGCGAAGCCCTTGTCGGCCAGGTTCACTTGCCCGTGGCGGATCACGTGATGGTCGCGTTCCAGCAGCGCGGCCATCACCCGCTAGCCCAACTTGGGGTTGGCCATTCACCAGGTGACGGGCATGCCCTCGGCGGTGGTGACCAGGTAGAGGCCGAATCCCCAGAAAGAAGCGGGAGTGGCACGAACAGACCCTTGACCCGCTGGTACCGGAGGAATGAGCGCTGGTGAGAAGTGACACTTCGCGGGTCTGCACGCCACCGACGTAACGCTGACCCGGCGCCCACCCACACATGTCCGGGCAAGGCCTGCGTACTCCGCCGCGCTGGACAGTCCGCAGCGCTCCCGTCCGCACCACCGATCCGCTGCCACTCCTCGCCGCAGTCACGTCCTCGTCGCGCCCGCCCACGTCCGGATCGCGCAGGGGGCGCAAGCCCTCGACCCGACGTAAGCGAAGCCGGCCGGCACCTTGATGGCTTTACCGGGGCGGCCGGACGGCAGAGCGCGGGTCCAAGTCACCCGCGACCGGCCCGTCGGCGCGGATCTGCTCGTCCACGACTCGCGACAGCAGCGATGGAGGCCGTGGGGGCGTGCTCAGCGGCACAGCCGTGCGACGAGTTCCAGCTCGTGTGCCAGTACCGCCGGGTCACGCGGGCCGGCATGCGGTGCGTGCAGCGACCGTACGCGGAAGCAGTTGTGCGGCGTGACATCGTCCGCCTCGCGGATCACGAGGTCCTGGAGTAGTAGCGGGATGGCGCGGTCCTTTGTGTAGCGCACGTACGTACGCGGCACTGGGCCCCACTGCTCCGGCAGCCCGCGGGCGTCCTCGCTCGCGCCGACCGCCGCCGACTCGTCCGGTTCCAGGATGTTCATCAACGCCCTGACCTCGGCGTCCGGCCTGTCGGCGGCCTGCGCCTCCTTGGCGATGGCGAAGAACGCGGGGTCGCCCGAGCGCCAGTTGAGCGGCCCCTGATCGTGCTCGCTCGTCTGAAGGGACTCAGCTGGCCGCAGCCTGATGCTCTACGCGGCCGAGGGTGGTGGCGAGGTGGTAGGAGTCGGGGCCGGTCTCGATGACGTTGCCCCCGAAGGCAGGGCGACGACGGCAGCGCACAGACGCTGGTCGGTGAAGGTCTTCATCCAACTGGTGAACGATTCGTCCGAGGCGATGACCACGCTGTTCACGGCGAATCGCGGCATCCAGCTCTATCTCGGCCTTCGGCAGCAACCCGGCCCCATCGTCGTGCAGGGCACAACGATGGTCCTTCAGCAAGTACCTAGGTGCTCTCGAAACCCGGCGACATCACTCTCCCGTGAACGAGGGTGCTCTCGGGGCTGAGCAACACGCGCTCTCGCGAGTCACCAACGAACCCACCCAGCCGTGATCACCGCCGTCTTCTCCACTTGACAGTTGGTGCGGCGAAACGGCGTGCGCGTCCTCAGACCTCGGTCGGTGTGTTCGCGCGGCGCGGTACTGAGCCGGCTGCCCTGCCTCTCATCCGCCGGACGTAGTCTCCGGCGACGGCGAGGACGAGGAAGCCCCAGGCCGCGGCGGGCAGGTACAGGTAGTTCACCCAGGCCTCCGGCTGTTCGTACTCCCCTTCATCCTCGATGAGTACCGGTCCCTGGCCGACGAATCCGAAGATGTTGTTGAGCACGCCGTACAGGGTGACGAGGACGAGGAGTACACCGCCGACCCGCGCGATCCACGTGACGGCACGGGCGGGCACCGGGCGCCCGGCGGCGCGGGGGATCCAGCGGGGAAAGGTCTCGCCCCAGCTTCGCACCAGGCCGACGGTGAGGAACGCCAGTCCCACTGTCAGGCAACTCAGTGCCAGCATGTACGCGATTGCCGTAGAGGTGTGACCACCGCCGAACGCGACCACGATGCGCCAGACGGCGGACGGTAAGACGCCCAGAGGAGCGGCCCATGCCGCCCAGACTGCCCAGCGGGCCGGCGGCAGGACCGAAGGTCGGACGGTGGTCGATGTCGTCATGACTGCTCCTTGGCGGGCTGGACCTGTTCCCCAGACAGCTGCCCGGGCCCAGCACAGTCGTGGGACTGGTGGGCGGCGATGAGCGCGAGAACGCCGATGACGAGCAGGGCCCAGCTTCCGGTGACGGGGAAGTAGATGACGCACAGCGGGATGCCGATTGCCAGCAGGTACCAGCCGAGTTGTGCGGGCAGGCGGCCGGTGGCGCGCGCGGTGTGATGGGAGAGTGTGCCCAGGGCGAGGAGAGCGATGCCGCTGACCATGAACCACACACTGGCTTCGCGGTCGAAGTAGTCGGCCGCGTCGGTGTCGACGACGCTGCTGAAGAAGCCGTCGCGGGCGATGGCACCCCAGGCGTTGGGCTGTGCGAAGGCCCAGACGAAGTGGAGGGCCGCGGTGGCGATGATGAGCCGGGGCACCCAGCGGGTGAGATGGTTCATGAGCTGCTCCTTGGGTCTTGCGGGACCAGACGCAGGGCCAGCGCGTAGGCCTCGCGCAGCTCCTCGGTGGCCATCGGCGGAATGCGCTGCTGGGCGCCGACCAGGATGAGATTGAGCATCCGGCCCATGGCCTTGGACTCGGGGCCGGCCCGCGAGTCTCCGAGGCTGCGCAGCAGGGCCCGCAGGTAGTCGACGCTTAGTTGGTCGACGGGTTGTTGTAGGGCATAGACCTCGGCGTCCTGCGGGGCCCATGCGCGTATGGCGATCTCCAGGCGGTCGCCGTCGTGCTTGCCGTCGGCATGCATTCGACCCACTGCCCAGGATTCCTCCGGGAGCACCCCGGCCGAGGTCGTCATCAGTCGCATCCGTGTGGCCCGGCCGGGACTGGGAAGGCCCCGGCCGGGCCGCGTGGTCGCGTCAGCCGCTGATCGGCAGGACACCCCCCTACGGGGGTGGCTCAGGTCCGCCCGCCGTTGTCGAGGCACCCGCCCGCGGTGGTCTGCCAGGGGACGACCTCGATTTGCACGTTGTGGCCCTCGGCCACCTTGAGGTCGGCCGTGTACTGATGACCGCCGGGCTCGAGAGCCCAGTACCACGTCATCGGCCCCTTGGTTCCCTCGAAATAGGCGTAGTACTCGATGGCCATGTTCCTGGTGTTGTTCCAGACCGATAGCTTTTCGCCCTTGGCATGGAACCTCATGCCGGCACGATCCTTCTTGTCCGGCGACTCGTGCAGGATCCAGGAGTCACGGCCACCCGAATCGGTGGGGCTCTTCCAGCTCTTGTGCTGGCACTTCCAGTAGAAGTCGCCGGCACGCTGGGTTGCCTTCGGCCTGGGATCGGCGGATGAATCGGCATGCGCGGCCCCTGTCAGCATGCTGGTCGCCAGGGCGGCGGTCGCCGCGAAAAGGGAAATCTTCCGTGCAGCACTGATACGTTCGAACACCTTCTGCCTTTCGTTCTCGTTGGGCAGGGAGTTGAGCAGATTCAATTCCCTGAATCCCCTTCTGCGCCTCCATCCTGGCTTCTCGGAATCGGATCCGGAAGGGCCTATTGATGTGCAGTGAAAGGCGATTGATACGCTGACGGCATAGGTGCTGGTGATTGACCGTCCTGCCCGGGGGAGACGATGACGACCGATCCGAGTACGCATCAGTTACGTCTGCTGCTCGCGCTGGCGGAGGAGCTGCACTTCGGGCGGGCGGCCCGGCGAATGTTCATCAGCCAGCCCTCGCTCAGTCGGCAGATCCAAGCGCTGGAAGAGCTGCTGGGCGTGGCGCTCGTGGAGCGGTCCACCCGGCACGTCGAGCTCACAGCTGCCGGCAAGGCCCTCCTGCCGCGCGTCAAGGCGGCGGTGGACGCCATGGACGACCTGCGCGAGTGCGCGGAAGCGGCCGTCCACGCGGAGTCGCACCGGGTCGTGCTCGCGTCCTACATCTCGGCCCTTCCCGCCCTGCGGATCCTCTTCGACGAGCTCTGTGGGCGGAACGCCGGCGCCTTGGCGGAATGGCGGGACGTCGACAATGTCGAGCAGTTCACGGCGCTGCTGGACGGCCAGATTGACGCCGTGGTGTGCTACGGGCCCGTGCCGCCGGGAATCCACACCCTCGTGCTGGGCACGGAAGCACGGTTCATATGCCTGCCGGACACTCACACGCTCGCGAGCCGGGAAAGCGTGGAACTCTCGGAGCTGGCCGATCTGCCTGTGATCGGATTCTCGCCCCATGTGGACCGGGAATGGCGGGAGTTCTGGGCCGTCGACCCGAGACCCGATGGAACTTCCGTGCGGTACACGCAGCACACGGCAACCACGCTGGAATCCTGCGTCTCTCATGCGAGCCTGGGGCACGGCATCCGTTTCATCTCCGAAAGCTGCCGTGCTCTCATGCCCCGGCCCGGCGTCCGTTACGTCGCCGTCGAGGACCTCGCGCCGTGCAGCGCGGTGCTCGCCTGGCCGGCCTCTCGGCCGCCCACGCCCGCCCTCCGCTCACTCCTGAGCCTGCTGCGCGACCACCTCCGTGCCTCGGGTGAGTACGCCCGCGCAGGTACGCCCGGCCGGTGGTGGGAGACGACTCCAAGACCCCGCCACACAGGTTAAGGATCACTGCGTGCACCGCGCCGAACAGCGTGGGTGACGCCGAAGTCGACACAACGCACCCTGCCGGAGCGCGCGCCGCCAATTGCCGTGCCGCCCCAGTAGTTCGCCGAACCAAGAGCGTGGAATCCACTTGATCTCGGGTGGTGGATCACGGTGTCGTGATACGTCGTCATGAACTGTCCCATGCTGAGTGGGAGTTCATCCGGCCGCTGCTGCCCGAGTCGTTGCGGGGGCGGAAACGGCTGGACGACCGCAGGGTCCCTGAACGGGATCGTGTGGAAGTTCCGGACCTGGACGGCCTGGCGGGACGTGTCCGATCTCCTGGCCGATCCGGTTCGCGATGACGAGCGCGTCCGCCACGACGGCCAGATCGGTGGCGATCTCCGGCCCCAGCAGGGGAAGCCCGCCGTCATGGGCACCGTGGGCGAGTGCGAGGGCCACAAGCTTCCACCGCGCCGTCCGTCTGCGGGATCGCGTTGCAGCCGGTCGGCGGCGAGAGCGTTGAGTTTGTGGACCGTGATGTCACCGTCGGCCCAGCCCCGCCAGAACTCGTCTCGCGAACGGTTTCCAGGGCCTGCAGGCCGTCGCTCAGAGCGCGCACCATGCGCTCTGCGAACTCCCGGTGGTCGGTGTCGTCTCCGGCCTGCCGCAGTGCGTCGACCTCGTTCTGGCTCATCGACACATCATCGACGGTCAGCGAGCCCGTCGCCTCCGAAAGTGAAGTCGGGCCCTTCCGCGCCGCGCCTGTCAGGGACACGAATCGGCAGGACCCGGTCGCAACGCTACTGGTCCACCCAGCGCGAATCCGGCAGACACACAGAACCGGATGTCACCCGATCAGGGTGGCTCCCCATCCCGCCGCCGATCATGGACCTCTGGCCCTCTCCATCTCCCGCACCGACGGACCAACACGGTTCCCGAAACCACCGCCCAAGCGGCTCTCGTTCACCCCGCCAAGAACAGTGAGGGTCTCGCGAGGGCGCATGATCCAACTGCTGATCTTTCGAGAACTGGAGATGTCGACCTGCACGGGTCGGTGTTGCCGGCGCGAAGTGCGGCGAGGTGCTTACGGGCGACCTTGCGGCTGCCCCGGTAGCCGCGTTCTCGAATCTCCGGGAAGAGGCGGCTGCCGCTGACCTGTCCGAGCGACTCTGTGAATCGCGTGTGAGGTATGGCTTGAACGGCTCCAGCACTCCCGCCGGTCGGCGTTCGTGGGCGGAATGTGCCGTCCGCCGACACCCCACTCCCCCGTACAGAAATCACCACCCGTTCCGTGACCTTGATCCCCTACAGTGAACACGTTCAAAGGGGAGGGAACCCGCAGGTGAAGCACCACATCAAGACCCAGCACACCACCACGGCCGCCGCACTGCTGTGTGCCGCCGTTATCGCAGCCGCCGCGGGCTGCGGACCGAACAGCACCACCGACGCCGGCCCGAAGAACGGCGTATCCGCGACCACGAGCCCCGCCGAACCGAAAGACGTCTTCGCCGGCCTGACCCCGGAGGAGATCGACCGCCGAGCCCGCGATGCCACCGCGAGCGCCACGTCCCTGCGCATGACCGGCACTGTGCCGTCTGCGGGCAAGGCCGTCGACGTCGACTTCGCCATGGACAACAACGGCTCCTGCCGGGGCACGATCAGCGCGCCGGAGATAGGCACCATGGACATCATCAAGAAGGGCGCAGTCGTCTATGTGAAGGGTGACGAGAAGTTCTGGCGGACCAGCGCCACACGCAACGCAAAGAAGCCGCTCCCCGCCAAGAACGCCGACGCCGTCGTTGCCATCTTCCAAGGCCGCTGGCTCAAGGCCAACAAGCAGCTGGTCAAGACCATGCCCGCCAAACTCTGCGAACTCGACCAGCTGACCAAGGAACTCCGCGACGAGGAAAGCTTCAACCTCACGCGCGGGGCCGACACCACCCTCGACGGCGCACCTGTCGCCGTCGTCTACCATCGCGACGGCGACAAGGTCGAAACCTTGTACATCGCCAAGTCCGGCAAGCCCTACGCTCTGAGAATCGCCTCCACCGGCGGCAAGGCGCCCGGCGACACCAAGTTCAGCGACTTCAACAAGCCCATCGACACCACCCCGCCGCCCGCCGACCAGATCCTCGACCCCACAAAGCTCCGCTGACCTTTGCTGGGCCGCGGGGCGACCTCTCTGGGAGTTCCGCGGCCCGCCCACGCGCCGTCATCCTCCGCACCTCCCCGAGGCGCTTGAGCACGGCGGGTGCGCTACGTGGCGTGCATCCCAGCAGGTCACATCGTTGCCGGACACGTCGTCCCGTCCCGCCATGCGGTAGCCCTGATCGATCCGCGGGAGCGGGGGGTGGAGCGTGCTCTCGTACTGCTCGGAGCGGGGCTCTGGGCCCGCCAGGGTCGAGCGTGGTCGAGCACGGCGGCGATTGCCCGCTCGTGCGCGGCTTCAATCACTTGCCGCGTCTCCTCATTTCCCAGTGCCCACAGCAGGGTGAGTGTCGGCTGCGGGCGAATGACCAGGTCCATGCCGGTGACCTGCACCGTCGCCCGAGCGCCCCGGCGCGGAGCGCGGCCGCGGGCCTCTGGCCGGAGCGGCGAGTTGGTCGGCCTCGATCTGGTCGGCGCGCGGGTGCCGGCCCCGGCCTTCGCCGAAGGGGTTCCGCAGCTCCTCGGTGACGGCGTCGCCTGCCGCCAGGCCGAGGACGGCGAGGCCCCGGCCCATCCAGCGGCCGGCCGGGACACCAGCCTCCTCCTGAGCCGTGCGCAGCGGGGTGCGGGCCGGACGGCGGCTATGGCCGACGACGACCTGGCGCAGGAAGTAGCGGTACATCTGCCCGGCGGTGATCTTCGCAATATCCATCATGCCGACCACGTCACACCGCCCTGACCTGTAAGAAAGGGAGATCAGCGGTACGTCCGACCAGGCGGGAGCAGCCGCCGGACTTTCTTCCCGGGCGCCCGCCAGACGGGAAGCAGTTCAGCCGAGAAGTCAGTGTCGTCGCTCTCCGGTAGGGCGCCCGGCAGGGCGATCGTCTCCTGTGCAGCGTGTGCCTCACGGGCGGGATTACGGCCCCCGCAATCTGTGCCACCACACCGCCTGCGCAGCGACCTCCGCTTGCAGCGGCCCGTACACCTCGGGTGCAGCGACCACCTTCTTCTGCCGCTCGAGGAAGCCCTGTACACGGCGATGTCTTCACCCGGGGTGGTGCGTCGGCCTTCATCGTCGTGAAACGGCGTCACCCAGCCATGTGCTTGGGCGAGGTAGAGGCTGAGACAGGTGGCTTCAATGTCCAGGCCGTCCTCAGCGGCGAGTTCTTCCTTCGTGCAGGGCACGCCTCTGGGTCGGTGTACGTGCCGGTTCCAAGTCGAGCGGTAAGGGCATACAGGCAGACCTTCACTCTCTCGGGAGGTCGGCGGTCAGCATCTCCGACAAGTAGCACTCGCGCTCTTCCGCGAGTGCCTTGGGAGTGCTCGGGGGCCAGCGCGCAGCCGGTGCGCAGGGCGGCGTGGATGTCGCCCGCGGTGACTATGGCTTGGCGTGCCGTGCTGGGAGTCCAGAGGTATCTGTTGTTGACCTCGACCAGGGTCCTACCCGCGTCGCGGGGGGCCCTCCAAGCCTTCAATGACGTCCCTGTGCCGGTCCCGGCGGGTGAGGGACTTGAAGAAGTCGGGGCGGCGGGTGTCCAGCACGTCGTTCACCCGGTCCAGGCCCGCCGCCTTCACGGCGGACGATCTCGTCGTCCGTGAGGTCGCGCTTGGCCGGCTACTGGAGGCCCTACTCGGGGGTGCAGTACGTACAGCGCAGGTTGCACTGGTCGGTCAGTGAGACCCGCAGGTCGGTGATCGATACGGAACGGATGGCGCGGGCTCGCCACGAGCCGCACTACCTCCTGCTTCCGGTGTGCGATCCACTGCATCGACGCCCAACTGCAGTACCTAGCCGCGCCGTTCGAACGCGATACATTCAACGAGTCGGCGATCGGCCCGCCGGCCGGGCGACTGCAGGCAGGCTTGCGTGCCTGCAGCGCATGGCCCTCATGTCGCCATGGACGGACATGGCGAGGCTGTCGGCGGAGTTTTGATGGGGCGTGGACCGAGGGATCCACGCGTGGGGGACCGATCCTGATCCATCGACATGCACTGCTACGACTTCCAGTTCACCGGTCAGGGCGTCTTTGGGATCGAGAACAGGCGGCCCACGGGGCAGCTGAGGGACCTGTCTGCCAAGTGAGGTCACGTCATCGACTGCCTGCTCCTGCACCATCCACCGCATGGTGCCCATCTGCGCTCGTGTCAGGCCCAGGACGAATCCCACGATGATCGGCCACAACCAACCGACTCCGTGCCGCAGCCGTTGATGGGGGACGGATCGTGGAACGTGATTGTAGGGGTCACCTGGCGGCGTAACGTTATGGAACGTCGAGCCGCCACGCTGGGGGTACCTACTGCCGGATCAGTACTGCGCTGCGTCGCGGTGGTGATCCACAACGCGGGCCACGAGAACACGCGTTGCCTTACCGCTGCTCGATGCGCTGCACAGCCGGAAATGATCACGATGGACCCTGCGAAGCGAGTCGCTGACCTGCGCCAAGCTCAAGAAAAGCTCAGATCAATCATGATGTTCCGGTGCCGGGCGTCAGATCCCCCGTGACGTACTTCGTACGCGCTCCGCACCTCCCGCGATCATCGCGGCAGGTTCGCCGAGAACACTCGACGAACCTGCTCGAAGATCGAATGGGGGTGGGACGTGGGTGATGTAAACGATGCCAAGCCTCGTCGGCGAGGTTGGACCGATGCCGAACGTTGGCAGGTCTGTCTGGCAGCGGCAGGGTTAATCGTGGCCATCATCGCCGCGGTGGGGCAGTTCGTGCAGTAGAAGTCCCACACACGAGACGGTCGGGACCGAGCTTCGTACGCAGAAGCCCGGTCGGTAGTTAGGCGACCGGGCTTGTGAAATGCGTTGGAGGGTCTGGCTCGGGGTGCCTCCCGAGTCGGGCCCTTCAGTGTCACTCGGGAGTGGGTGGCTTGACACCCCCCGATCGACAGGGAGAACTATACCGGGCTCAGGGCCACCATGGAGCCGGTTCCGACGGCGCTGAAGCACGGGGCGACACCCATCTCCTCGCCTAAACGCCCCGGTCAGCCGCCGGAAGGCTCCTTGTGGAGATCCCTCTCTTCACCGCCCCTGCCGCACGCTGATGGGCCCGGTATACGGCCGAGTCGACGTTCACGTCCCAGCCGATCAGGCCCTTCGCCTCGGCCTCGGCCTGGAGCTCGGTGACGATACGTGCCCAGGTTCCGTCCCCGTGCCGGCGTCGGAACGGGTCATACACCCGGACCCTCCGGCCAGCATCTCTCGGGCACGTCCCGCCCGGTGTCCGGGTCGGCTTCCGATGAGGTCCGGATCGGCCGATGTCCAGGTCGAGGAGCGCGGTCAGGGTCGTGCCCCGCTGTTCCCGAAGCCGAGCAGGTCGTCGTCGACGACGACCAGGTCGTGGCGGGCAGCGAACGCCCTGGCCTGCTTGGTGAACTGGAGGCAACCGCTCGCGCCCAGCGATGGAAGATGACAGCTCCGGAGCCCTACCGCTGGCGCCGGCTGTCAGACCAGATCTTCCAAAGGGAGGAGGCCAACCGTCCCCCCGAAACTCGGCGCAGCTGACCAGCTCGCCCTGGCCGGGGTGCAGCGGTACGTGAAGCAATGTGAGCTCGCGTACGTCGACGACAGGGTTCAACGCCTGCTGCGTGAGGCACAGGCCGACGGCCTGGGTCCGACGAAGAGGGAGGCGCTGTCGGGCGTGAGCCGCCGTACGATTCCCGGCTGGCTGCTCGCCGCGCAGTAGGGCATTGGGCCTGGGTCGGTGCCTGCACTGGCCGCGCAGTGAGAGCCCTCCCCACGCCGTCCGCAGGATGGTGATGTGGTCGCTGTCCATCGGGCGGGGTCTTCCTGTGTGGCAGAGCCGTCAGGCTGAGGTCTCGGCCAGGGGTGGCGTCTCATGCCTTGCCGTCGGGGAAGAAGGCGGCCGGGCCCGCCGCACCATGTGCGACGGGCCCGACACTTTCGTGGCCGAGGCGGGATTCGAACCCGCGACCTCTGGGTTATGAGCCCAGCGAGCTACCGACCTGCTCCACCCGGCGACCTCCACCGTAAGACACCAAGACGCCCCCGAGCGAAGGGATTTCCCCACCGCCCGTGGAACGCCGGGCCGGTCGCCCGGGCAGTCTGGCGGATCTCGCCGAAGGCCGGGCAAGTCCCTCCGATCTCAGCGCCGGAGCGAAGCCCGGCACCGCGAGTCGGCTGCGCCCTGGTGTTGTGTGTCAGGCGCCTACGGGCCCCGATCGATCGCCGCTTGGCCCCGCAGGGTGGAGTAGGCGAGGGAGACGGCGACCTGGCTGTACTCGATACGTCCGGCGGTCCCGGTGTACCGGCGCTGCACGCCCCGGTGGCGGCGCCCTTCTTGAGGTCGCCGGTCTCGTCGACGACCAGCACCCGCTGTGTCATCGTGCAGTTCCCTGACGACGAAGCCGCAGATGTCGTCGCGTACCTCGTCGGCGTCCCACTTGGCCCTCGACAGCAGGTGCTGCAGGCCGTATGGGGGTCGCATCACGGGCGCGCTCGGCGAGCGTCCAGCGGGTTCTTGCGCGGCAGGTCCGACAGCAACCCGAGCACGAACTCCCTTGCCCGACGCCATCGTTCCACCCGGACGAACCGCCCCGCGATACCGCCCGTCAAAACCTCGAACGTTTCCTGCCACCGAACAGGATCCATGCTGTGCCCTGCGGCCACCGACTGATCTTCTGTCTTCACACTGATGATCACCAGTGGCCGCACCCGTCCCCGGACAGGCCCCGACCAGCAAGATCAGGATCGCTCGGTGGAGTGCTGCCCGGTCCAGCCGGTGACGGCCACCACCTCACGCGCAATGTCCACGACAGGCCGCCCGTCGGTCGCCACCCGCACCGTGTCCGCGGGGGCCCGCTCATCCAGGAGCCGCGCCTTGCGGGCGCTGCCCTTCAGCTCCTGCTCCAGCTCCGAGCCGAGTTCCCGGCCTGCCAGCCGCTCGCCGGCGGTGGCGTCGGAGGCAGTGAGCAGCACTCGTACGATCCGCACGCCCGCCCCCATGGCACGCTCGAACATGCCTGCCGCCTCGGGCAGCACACTCACGGTGTTCGTATAGATCAGGCGGCGGTAGCCGAGCCGGGCGAAATTCGCCCAGACGGCCGTCAGATTGCTCTCAGTGATCTCCGAGCGGTGGGGATCCCCTTCCGGTGCCGGATGCACCTGGCCCATGAAGTCACCCTCCACGATCGCGTGCGCGACCGCCGCGGCGCGCAGTCGCGCCGAAATCTCCCACCCCACCGTCGTCTTGCCGACACCGGCACGCCCACCGATGAGCAGTACTTCCGGATGGTCCATGGCAGGCATCGTGCCAGCCCCCGACCGCGCCACGCGATCCGGTTTCGCTCCGTGCCCGTGGCCGCAGCCCGCCCCATCGGCAAGATCGCGATCTACAACTCTTCACCAACCTGCCTCAGCAGGTCAGCGGCCCCTCACCAAACTCCCCCACCAGCGCGAGATCCTCCCCCGTAGGGACTCGTCGTCATGCCGCATGTGCTGCCGTACGGCAGTGAGGGTGTTGGGGACGTCATCGCCCCGTAGCCGCTCGTAGTCCGCCAGGCCACCAGATGCTCGAGCAGGTCGATGGCCTCGCCGGTACGACCCGCCGGCCAGAAGGACAGAGCGAGGTTGCCGAGAGAGAGCGCCGTGTGGATCCGAGGCAGGGCAGGACGTACGGCCTGGCCCATGCGGTCGAGGACATCGCGCGCGGTGGAGCACGCCTCACCGCGGCGACGACCGTTGGAGTGATGCGCACTCGGCCGGGTCCTTATCGGCCTTCGCGCAGTTCGTACGCGCGGTGACCGCGACCAGGGACGTCGCGACGTCCTGGTCATCCGCATAAGCCTCACGCCGAGCAGCCGTCCATTCCGCCGCTCCAACTGGTGGGGCTTCATCACCAGTAGGCGATATCCGGAGCTGGAGTTCGTGTCAGGGGAAGTAGCTACGGTACGCGCTGTGGACGCTGCTGATCTTGACTATCGAGCCCGGACGCAGTCTGGTTGCATTCCGCCGCATCTGGCTTCTCCACTTCTCTGTTGAGCGACGCTGAAGATGTGCATGAAAGCGACGTGTTGGTTGTCGATGAGATGGGATGAAACGACCCCGGCGGCCGTCAGGCCGCCGGGGTCGTCATGAACACAGTGTCGGCTTCGTCGTCACTCTGTCGCGTGTGTCTCGGTGATGGCGGTCCGGGTGGAGGACTCGTCGACGATGCCTTTCTCCTCGGTGAAGGCGGCGATGAGGGACTGCCAGGCGATGTTGTTGACCGAGCGGGGCAGGCCGCGGCTGGTGAGGTGGATGAGTTCGACGGCGTCGTCGGAGAACAGGGTGTCCTGGCGTCCGGCGATCGTGAGGTGGTGCTTGATGTAGCTGGCGGTCTCCTCCTTGCTCATGGTGGGCATCTGGTAGCTGATCGAGATCCGCTGGTCCAGGGCTGCCAGGACGCCGTGCTTCATCCGTTTGCGCAGGGTGGGCTGGCCGATCAGCAACACCGCGAACGGTGTCGTGGAGTCCATGTCGTAGTTGGTGAGCATGCGGATCGCGTCCAGCTCCTGGTGGTCGAGGAGGTGCGACTCGTCGATCACGACGGCCGGCGTCCTTCCCCGTTCGTCGACCTCCGCGGCCAGTGCGGCGGACGCCTGCGTGGCGAGAGCGGCCAGGTGGAACTTGGGGGTGCCGCCCAGGCTGGTGACGATGCGGTCATAGAGGCCGCGCATGCCGACCTCGGGGTTGGGCTGGTAGATGACCGTGAACCGGGCCGGGTCGAGCGAGGCGACGGCGCCCTTGAGCGCGACCGTCTTGCCGGATCCGACCTCGCCGGTAACCACACCGATCGCCCGGTTGTTGATGCACCACGCGATGCGGGCGGCGGCCTCCCGGTGGGAGTTGTGTTGGTGGAGCATGGAAGGGGCCAGATTGCGGCCGAAGGGGACACGGGTGAACCCGAAGTACCCCTGAACGCGGTCGATCATCGCGGTCCCCGCCCGTCGTCCATCAGGGACGAGTAGTTGATGCCTTTGGCGGTGCTCGCCGTGTGCGTCTCGTCGAGGATCTTCAGGTAGTCGATTCCAGTCGGCGGGGCCGGCTCCGGCGGTGTCTCCGGAGTCGCCTTCGGATGGGTGTGACGGCCCACCCGGTGCGGGAGGGCTTTGCCCGCCGTCTTCCCCGAGGCCCTCACCTCGATCTCGGTCAGGTCGAACGGGTCGAAGACCAGCTCGACTTTCATCCCGGCCAGCATCGGGTCGACCTCGTAGCTGTTGCCGTGCAGGCTGACCGTCGCGGTCTTCGTCACGGTGCGGAACTCCGACCACAAAACGCCTCCCGAAGATCAGCGGGGCTGGGCAGAGGCAGCGGCCGGGGAATCGAACCCAGCCACCGTGCGATCGGACGCTGCCCCGTCTCCGAGTGCACCGTGCGGTGATAGACCGTCTCCACCCACGCGGTGAAAAGCCTGTTCAGCTCGGTGAGATGCTCAATCTGGCCGACACGTTCGTCATCAAGCTCGACCAGGAACTGATCACGGACGGTCCGGAAAAGGCGTTCGATCTTCCCCCTGCCCTGCGGCCGTCCGGGCTTAGAGTGAGTGAGCCGGATGGCCAGGGACGCGCATGCCCGCAAGAGCCACGTGTCCACGAAGGCACTCCCGTTGTCGACGTAGATCGACTCCGGGACCCCGCGGGCAGACAGCGCCGGCCGCAGGGCGGCGGCCAGGCGAACGGTGTCCTCGGCGAACCCGAACCGGTGACCCACGATCGCCCGGCTGTGGTCGTCGATGAACGCAAACAAGTACGTCTTGCGTCCGCCGATCTTCGGTCCGTGGAGGGCGTCCCCGGTCCAGAGTTCATTGCCTCGGGTGGCCTCGAATCGGCCGAACACGCTGGGCCGGCCGCCTTCGCCGGTGCCCGTGAGGCCAACGCTGGCGAAGTGCCGCTGCAGGGTCCGGTCGGTCGGCGACCAGCCCTGCGTCGTCCGCAGGATCCGCTGGATCTGCGCGGCCGTGCGGCCCGGGTTCTCCTTCTTCAACGCGGCCGCCAGGTCCAGCACCTCCACCGGGGTCCGCGGGGTGACCTGCCGCTGGGCGGGCACCAGGGCGGGAAACCCGCCCGCGCGGTAGTTACGGACCCAGCGGTCCAGCGTCCCGCGGGCGACCCGCACCTGTCGGCCGAACGGATCGGTGTGCTCCCGCGAGGCCAGCTCTCGGGCGAGCTTCCCGCGCTGGCGTGTTGTGAGCTTCGTGTCGATCAGGTCCTGGATCAGACCGTAACGGAACAGGCCCACCTGCCGGGCCCGCTCCGCCCGGCGACGGTCCTCGTCCTCACTCGGTGACATAGGCAACCCACCTCGCGTCTCGAACAGCGCCCGCCGCTTCGCCGGCGGACACGATCAAGACTTCCGGCACCTCCAGATCCCGCCCAGGGGCGGCCCGTGTTGATCAAATAGCTGTAGAGGGCGAGGTCAGCAGCCTGCCGCCTATCGCCCGTCCGGCGAACTCCCACCGCGACACCGTGAGCATCCCCGGCCACCTCGCCGCGGCCGCCTGATGGGCGGCAGCGACCGCCGAGACGGCATCGGCGAGCGCTGAAGGCGCCGCATCCGGCATCACCGGGTCATCCGCGAGCGCGACCAGAGCGACGGTGAAGTACCGCCGGACGTCCTCCGCCCGGCCGGCGAACGCGCGCAACCAGCCACGAACCGTGCCCTCGGCCAAGCCCAGGATAGCGGCGACCCGCCGGTGCCCTATGCCCAACGCGGCTATCTCCAGCCCGGCCCCGATCACCCTGGCCGCATCCGCCCGCCGCGGCCAGAGCACCTCCGCCAGCAGCACGTGCGTGACCTTGCAGCCCGAACAACGCGTACGGCGCGGCCGCAGAAACAACCGAGACCCCAAATCACCCCGGATCTCCCGGGCCCGGCCATGTCCCCACGGTGCCAGGGACGCCCCGCATGACGGACACGTCAGCCGGCCTTCCCGCAGCTGCCGTTCCACCAACAGCACGTCCGAGTCCGCGATCAGCACCCGACAGCCTCCGCAGCCCACGACGTGCTCGGCTCCGAGCACGGACGAAGTACCGCCAGCCTGCCCAAACACCAAAGGATCATGTCCCTCAAGACGTCGTTCGTGACGGACGAAGCAGGTCTGTGAAGGTTCGCGATCCTCGCTCTGGCACGCTGTCCCGGTGGACGATCTCATCGGCACTCAAGTACCTAGTCAGCGAATGACTGATCCAGCTTCGGCAGTCGCTGCTTTGGAGCAGGCCGTTCCTGGCCTCGGTCTCCTTCGACGTACGGCTCCAGCCGGCATCGACTGGGCTCGGGTCGAGGGATGCCTTGCCACGGAGCTGCCCTCCGACTACAAGCTGCTTGCCAACAGCTACCAGTCCTTGGTTTTCGGGGACTTCCTTTGCGTCGGCTTCCCGAACCCCGGGCAGGAACAGGCGTGGTCAGAGGACCCCGAAGATCTTGAGATCCTCGCTGAGTGGTGTGCGGAAGCAGAGATGTCCATTCCTCTGCACCCCTTTCCTGCCCCCGGCGGCCTGCTGCCATGGGCGACGTCGAACCAGGGCGACTACTTCCTCTGGAGCACTACAGCGTCTGATCCTGACGAGTGGACTGTCACCGTGGCCTCACGCAGTGGCGGCTGGTGGCATTACACGGGAGGCGCGGTTCAGTTCCTCGCGGACCTGATCAGCGGAGCTTTGGAACTGTGGCAGTTGCCGTCGGTACGGCCTCAAGTCGAGGCCTTCTGAGCGAACGACGGCTCTACGACTCAATCATGTTCACGGTGTCGTCGCACGCGAAGAACTGGCCAGAACCCAGTAACGACCACAGCCCGTGTGCAACGGGAGTGTCGCTGTCACCCCTCTTCATCACCACGCAGAGAGTCGTCTAAGACTTCTCGAACTCGGCCATGCCGAGAAGGTGGAGTTCTGGGCCGGCCACGGGGAGTGGTTCTGCGCGCGGGAGTGGGCACGGCTGCTCGGCGAACAGGGCCGACAGGCAGAGGAACTGGAGATACTCGCCCCGTACCTCGCTACCTTTGCCTTACAGACACAGAATGCAGTGCCCTCGGCAGAGGAGCACGACGAGCAGCACAAAGGAACGTCGTCCCAGAGGAAAGAATGATGCGCACCATGAAATACACCGTCTCCATCGAGATCGCCCTGCCGCGGGAGAAGGTGGTCCAGCTGCTCGCCGACCCGGCACACCTGCCGAAGTGGCTGCGGGGCCTGCTGCTGCACGAGCCGCTGAGTGGGGAGCACGGGCAGCTCGGCACCAAGTCGCGGGTCGTGATGCAGATGGGCCAGAGGAAGATCGAGTGCACCGAGACCATCACACGCCGGGAACCGACAGACCTGCGCGAGATCCCGAAAGCGAGCGTCGTTCACTTCGACCGCGAGATCGTCGGCGAGGGCATGTGGAGCGCCGTGCGCGACCGGCTGACCGAAGCCGGCCCGGAAAGGACGCTCTGGGAGAGCGAGAACGAATACCGGTTCAGCGGATTTCTGATGAAGCTGGTGGGACTCCTGATGCCCGGCGCCTTCCGCAAGCAGTCGCAACAGCACATGCAGGACTTCAAGGCGTTCGCCGAGCAGGGAAAGGACGTCCGCGAGGCGACGGACTGATCTGCCGTAAGTGGTCAGGCGTCTGACGGCGTGGCATGTTGGTCTTCCCTTCGTTCGCAGATGACCGATGGGGCAAGCTCCACCGGCGCTGTCTGGAGATGACCGGTGCCGAAGGCGGCGAGGCCGGCGCTGCGGCGCGCGAAACGGTCCGCCGCCATCCACGAATCCGTACGCAGTGGGCCGACGATCCGGGCCGGCCGCTGTAGCTCAGCGCCCCGGGACCGCGAGCCACCAAACGATCGCCCCCACCTGGTTCAGCGGCAGCTCGGCGAGCTGGGCGAGCTGGGCGTCAAGCCTCAGGCCGCCGTACGGGCCCGTAAGGCGGCGGCGAAGCGGTCCCCCCAGCGGGAGACTGGGTCGGGCAAGACCTCTACTGCCTTTCTGAAGGGCCTTGAGGCCCTTCAGCAGTACATCCGACGGGAAGGCCGCCTCCCCGGTCGGGGAGTCCTCGACGGCTCCCCGACGGCAGCGAACACCGCACCGGAATCTGGATCGCCGACCAGCAGCAGCGCCGGGCCCGGCTCACCGGAGAGCAGCTCGCCTCGCTGGCCCGACTCGGCATCGACTGGGCGCGGCCGTGATCGCCGGCACACCCTCAACTCGGCAACTGGCCGCGGGACGCCGAGGCCGGACCAGGGTCGGGTTCCGCGGCAGCGGTCGGGCGAGAGAGGATCAGATGGGGCGGACCTGCTGCGCCTGGGGACCCTTGGGGCCCTGGCCGGTGGTGAATTCCACCCGCTGGTTCTCCTCGAGCGACCGGAACCCGGACGCATCAATCTCGGAGAAGTGCACGAACACGTCCGGAGTACCGTCATCCGGCGAAATGAACCCGAACCCCTTCTCCGCGTTGAACCACTTCACAGTCCCCTGAGCCATGACGCGCCTTTCCCGATCCACCCCGGCCCGCGAACACCGCGGCCGGTAGCAACCCGATACTCCCCCACCCCGCACAGGCGAAACACCACCCGGGAGTGAACGAGACGGGACCGAGCACGACAGCTTCCCCGCCTCCCAGCCCCGCCTCCGCAACCAGGGTTCCCCTCGACAGCCCGATTGGCATCGGCTGGGCCACCTGAGGAGTCTCGCGTGCCCGTTCCACCGGTGCCTCGTCCACGTCAGGAACCGGGCGATCGGACAGCGGCCTCGGTCGACTCCCGGCTGAAGCGGAACTCAGGAGCCTTCGTCCCTCCCCCGGAAGCCCACCCGCCGGTGCAATCGTCATCAGGCAGCAACGTTGTGTCTGGCTGGGGCTACGGTGATCGCTGCCTCAGCCAGCCACCCCCTACCAGGCCCCGTTCCCGGGCACCGTGCCTCAGGGGCGTCGCGTGGTACGGGATGTGCCCCCACACCTCCGACGCGCAACGGCAATAGCAAGGGGTACCGCAGCGCACAGCGAGAGAACGGAGCGCGGAGCGCACCGTGACTGCCTGCCGCATTCCCGCAGCATGTGAGAGCGCGGGGCGCTCGCCCCCTGTGGGGCCGAAGCGAAGCGACCGCCCCAAGGGGTCACGCCGGCGGGTGCACAAAGGTGCTGCCCGGTCGGGTGACAGCGTGATCCAGGGGTACCCCTGTTCGGGGTATCCAAGACGGCTCCGACGCAGAGATCACACCAGCCACATCAAGTCCAGGCCACCGACGCCCAGGACGCGCACCCTACCGACCCGCTGTGAGCAGAACTCCCCTGCTGACCAGGCCCTTCGCTCCACAGGGGCCGGTCCGGGGCGTGGCCTGCGGTGCTCTGCCGAGCGGCGGGCCCGGGGCGGGTCAGGCAGCCGGGGCCAGGAGGTTGAGGTCTCGGTCGCGACCTGGCCGAGGTGGTGGCGGATCGCGTCACCGGTGCGCCAGGTGAGCGGGCCTTCGGCGGCCCCGATCCGGGCGGCCTCGGAAACGACGTCGGCGAGACTGCCGGGCCCGGCGGTGCAGCCGGCCCCTACGGCGGCGGGCCCCTGCTCTGCCGGGTCGGGCCGGCAGGACGGTGTGCTCGCCGACGGCCAGGGCTGTCCGTGGAGTGAGCGGCGTGGAGTCGGCCTACCGGCACCGGGGGCAGAGCAGACCCCGCTGAACGCGGGTCGTCCGCCGCCGCCAGGAAGCGTGCCCGACCGCGTCAGTGCTACCTGATGGACTCCGCCGCTCGGGCAGCGCACCATACTGGTCGAGCCCTGATCACCCACTGGACGGTTCCATGGCCAAGAGCAGCTCTTCATCGACCACTGTCCCCGACACCGTATGGCTCGGGCGTGGACATCACCTCGGGCCCGAGGCCGAGCGGGACGTCCGGCGCAACCTCATCGCCCTCAAGGCAGCCGGAGTGATCGACGACTTCCTGGACCTCGACCCGATCGAGGCGGCCCGGTCGACCGATCTGTTCCCTCGGGACGAGTCCGCCGACGCCGGCCCGGCCGCCCGCCGGCTCTTCGAGGCCCGCTGGCGCACGGCCGACGGTGTCACGGTGCGCGCTCAACTGACCACGTACGGGTCGGAGTCCCGCCGCGTCGAGAACGAGGGCGTCACCTGGGTCCTCGCCGCCGAGGCGGAGCGGGCGTGGGAAGCCGGCTGGCCCTCACCCGCCACCGTGTTCTGGCCCGACAGCGACCAGGTCGCCTGGGATCACGAGAGGGTGCCGGGAGTACGTCTGCGGACGACGAACCACCTGCCGAAGGACGACGGCGAGTTGCGGCGCCTGCTGCGGGACTGCACCCGTCAGAACTGGTTCATCCATGTCGTGGTGCACGAGGCGATGACACCGGACGCGCGGGGGCAGCGGCCGATCACCGCGTTCCTCCCACCGAGCCTGCGACACCGGGTCGTCGAGCACCGGGCCACGCCGGAGCAGGCGCTGATCGCCGACTTCGCCATGAAGCGTGAGCTGGGCGTCGGACTACCGCGCGGCGGGGCCGTCGTCCTGCCCCCGACGCCGCAGATCCCGGCCTACGACGCGGAACGCTTCACCGTACGCGACGTCTTCCTGGACGGCACGGAACCCACCGAACTCCTCCAGACAATCGCGGAATTCGCCTCACTGCCCCAACCGCTGCCGGGCGACGCCGAACAGGTCCTGACACGACTGCGCCAAAGCTGGCACCTGCTCACCCCGGACGAGGAGCTTGTCCACGCACGGACCATGGTCACCAGGTATGCCAAGGCGCTCGAAGCCATGACCGCATCCTGTGACCTGTACCGTGAAGCGGCCGAGTCGGCGCACGCCGCACTCGCCGAAGCAACCAGCCGCAACCACGCGCCCCCGGCACCCACGCCCGCTACGGCCGAGCAGGACACCTCACCGCTGAAAAGCCTCACGAAAACGCTCGCCCGCTTCCGCAGCCCGAACCGATAGCGAGCCGGATGAGAGATCCAGCGGCGTCTCCACGGCCGGTGCACTCGACGGAAAGGCAAACGGCACCACGAAGCCCCAGCCACGGCCCCCCGGCCTGCCCGTGGGAGCGGCTCGTACCTGCTCGCCCGGATGTCCTGCGCGAGCTCACGAGCGACCCGCATCTCCACCCCGGTCCGCGGATCCTCGTCAAGGTCCCACTCGTCGCAGGCCTCGAAACCGGCCCCCCTCGTCACCCACCGGCGCTCCACGGACGCGGCTGCCGGTCGCCGCTGCCGTCGGCGGTCAGCGCGACCGGTCCGGGGCGCGAGGTCGTCCCGTCGCTCAGCTCGTCGTCATCCAGCCCCGGACCGCACGCCGCTGAACACCCTGCCAGGCAGCCTCGAAGGTGAAGACCGGCTGCGGGGTCGTGGAGGACATCGCCTTCCGCGGCCCTGGTCGCGGGTGTCCCGTACCTGCTGCTGAAGCTTGGCCACCAGCCCACTGAACTCGCGGGCGGCTTCAGCCTGCTGGAGCAGGACGACGGCACGCTGTTCCTGGTCACCCTGACCCGCATCGGCTGGACGGCATCGGCGGCGTTCAACCTCTCGGTCCCCCTGGAGATCGTGGCCGTACTCCGGCAGCGTTCGGCACCTCGGATCAAGGCACTGGGCGGACCGCAGTCGCTCGCCTCGTGCCCCGTCGGCGGCACCGTCCCGCTCGCCCCCACCGCCGCGTCAGTCGTCACCCTCCCCAAGGCCGCCGCCGCGACCCCCACCGCGAGCGGCAGCACCACGACGGCGGCATCCTCCAGCGTCACACCGGCGGCCCACGCGCCGACCGCCGACCGGCCCAAGCACACGATGACTTGCACGACCGAGCTGCCGTGGGACCTGGCCGAGGAGTACCTCGGTGCCGGCAGACGGTGGAAGGACGTCGCCGCCCTCAATCCGGAGATTCCACAGCTGGTGGCCGGCGACCAGTACCTCCCCGTCGGTGCGGTCATCAAGCTGCCCGCCGACGCCCGGCCCGTCGCCCCGCCCCGCCACAAGCACCGCTCCCGAGATCTCGGGCAGCCTCCGGCTTCTCGGGCGAGATGGGAGTCTGGCCCCGTGATGGGACGTCTGCCCGTCCCGCGCATCATCGCCTCCACCGGGGCGCCCGGATCGCCGCCAGGCGAAGGGATCGCGGCGCCGAGCTTGTGCCGGGCGTTCCTGATCGCGCCGAACATTGTGCCGAGCGTGACCCTGGCGTTGTTCGGCTGGACGACAGCGTGCGCCGCCGCCTCGACGGCCCTGATGGACTCGCTGTACGCGCGCACCGGCGCCGGGCTCCGCCCGTAGGCCGCCTGCCACGCCGTGGCAAGGTGGTCCGCGGCCGACCTGGCCGCCGCCTCGGCGAGCGTGTGCCGCACCGCGTCGCCCATTGTTGGAGTGACCCGCTCCTCCAGACCGTCCCAGGCCTCGGCGATCCGGTCGGTCCGATCGGGCTCGGGAAGCGCGCGACGCTCTCGGAGGCCCTTGCTGGGGGGGGAGCGGGAGGTAGCCAGGCCGCGTCAGTGAGCGTGCCTGATCTCCGCGCGAGGGGTCCCGTAGCGGCTCGATTACCCAGTGGATCTGTTGATTGGTGCGCCGAGAGGTTGAACCTTCCTGGAGGCCCTTAAGTCGCATGATCCGAAGACCGATGTCGCTAAGAGGGTGAAGATCATTCCGAAAGCATTTCTTTGGGTTCTCGAAGGAGCCTCGCATGCGTCCTGTCCATCGGCCGGTCCTCGGCCCACTCCCCCGAAGAGGCAAGTGGATTGCCGGTGGCGCGTTGGCTTCGCTTTCCCTCGCGATTCTGGGCTTCAGCAGCCCCGCACTCGCGACCATCGCACACGAGCCGGCTGGCGCATTCAGCCAGGCAGGCCTAGACCCTCATCATTGCCGAGACAACTGGCACGACGACGAGTGCGAGAACGGGGCCGGCGTCACCGGTCCGACGGGACCGGCGCGAACCACAGGCGCGACGGGCCCAACCGGGCCGCCGGGAACGGACGGCGCAACCGGCCCCACCGGAGCGACCGGGCCTGCGGGTCCCACGGGTGCAACCGGCCCGACCGGGCCTGCCGGCCCCACAGGTGCAACCGGCACGACCGGGCCTGCCGGTCCCACGGTCAATGTCGGCGCGAGCATCTTCTCCACGACCAGACAGACCTTCCCGGCCCTCGGCCCTGCTACTGCGGTCACCTTCGATGGCGCCGTCTACGACACGGACTCCATGTTCGATCCGACGACCTCGACCTTGGTGGTCAGGACCCCCGGACGGTACCTCCTCAAGGGGAGGATCCTGTGGGAATTCAGCAACCTGGCCGCCGGTGGGAGCCGCCAGTTGTGGATCACCGTCAACGGCACCGATGCCGCCTACGACCTCTCGGACACCGCGGACTTGGCGAGCGGCCGCGAGAACTCGCAGGAAGTGTCCACGATCCTGCCGCTGAACGTCGGCGACAGGATCGGGCTCAAGGCCGCTCAGGCAACCGGCCCCACGGGCATCGGTGCCTCGATTCCGGCCTTCAACACAACGCATCGGCTGGCACCGCAGCTGCAAGCGGAGCGGCTCGCACCGTAGAAGGCTTTCAAGGGTTGCCGACCATGGTCGGCAACCCTTGAAAGCGCCACCTGAACCTCAGCGTGAATGCCTCGACGAACCGTCTGAGGACTGTCCTGTAAACGATCTTCAGTGGGTTAGACCGGTCCAGGCTGCAGCCCGTCGGGGCTGCTCGTGTGCTGTGCTGCTTCAGGCTTGCGCGGGGCAGTCGGGGTGGCTGGTGTAACGGCCAGGGGCCCCGGGCGTGACCGGCCACGATGCGCCGCATGACTTCGATGTCACGCACGATGCGGGCTGGGTCGTGCAGGGCAATCGTGGGGTGGAAATCGGGGAGATCCACCCGATACGACAAGACCGCAAGCATCTCCTTCGCCGCCCCCCACCTCGCAGGCATCGTCATCTGGTCGGCGAGATGACCGAAGGGGGCGGCCCGGTCATCTGCTTGGAGGTGGGGGCGCCTACCAGTGGTGCCAGACCTCTGCGGGGGCGATGTCCCAGGAGGTGCCCGCGATCGCCCCGGTGTTGAAGAACAGGGCCCAGGTCACCACAGTGTCGCCGGCTCGCTGTGCGCCCAGCTCCATCTCGAAGCCGTTTACAGACAGGTCGCCTCTGGGGCCGCATCGGAGTTCGGTGTCATGCTTGATCGCGTACGCTTCCATGTCCTCGGAAAGCGGAAGCGGGCGGTGTCAGGACGACGGATCCTCGAGTCCCTCCAGGCTGTCCATGAACGAGCTGACGGAGAACACCGCGCGCCCGGGACCGGCCGGGCCGTAACCAGGCGGGGAGCTCAGCTCGAACTCCTCCAGCGTCGCCCGGTAGGTCTCCAGCAGGCGGATGTGGTATTCGAGCGGTGCACCCAGGGGGTTGGCCCTGCCCAGCGGGGTCGTCGGCTCGGGACACCAGGTGGTGAAGCGCGGTACGACGCCGTGCGACATGAAGAACCGCAGACCCTCAGCGGTCGACTCGATCGCCTCGCTCACCTTGGAGAAGCCGAACGGCTCGGCCATCTCGATACCCGCCACGAAGTTGGGGATCACGTTGCGGGGCCCGAACACCTCGGTCGAGTCCAGGATCCTGCGGTGCCACTCGTCGCGGCCCACGTAGCGTTCCTTTCCTGGGCAGTGCAGCTGGAACAGCCGGCGGTCCCACACCTCGAAGTTGGGGTGGTAGATCCGGATGCCGTAGTCGTGGAAACGCTGCACGGCGTCGCGGGGCAGCGCCTGGGCGACCACCTTGCCGGTCCAGCGGCCGGGGAACCGCTCCTCGATGGCCTTCGCGTAGTGGCCGTAGAAATCGGCCTCGTCGCGGCCGCCGACCTGCGAGGTGATCGATCCGCCCGTGAGGGTGTACGCCTGAGAGGTCCCCGCCGTGTCGTACCGATCGATGATCTCCAGGGCCTCCAGCACCTCCTCCACTGGTTTCACACCGGTGTACGGGCGGCCCGCCGCCTTGTGCTGGCGCCAGTTGTGGTTGATGTCGCAGAACTGGCACTCCTCCTTGGCGCCGAAGTACTGGCACACCCGAAAGACCGTCAGATAGATGAGGTAGCCCCACTGGATCGTCGGGGCGACCTCCATCACCGACTTGCCGTTCGACAGCTCGTGTCGGTAATACTCCGGCATCGGAGGCAGGCCCACGTCCGCGATCCGCACACTGTCCAGGTACAGACCGAGCGCACCGTCCTCGCCGCTCCGCACGGTGTACGGGGAGTCGGGGTTTACCCGGACGGACACGACGGTGCGGCGCAGTTCGTAGGGGCCGCCGGTGAGCACGATCTCCTCGGGCGGGCGGTTCAGCGCGGCGGCGCCGAGCTCCGGCAGGGTCCGGTGGTCGAAGGAGAAGATGAAGTACGACTTCGGCTTCACGTCACCGGAAGCCCCGTCGGCCGTACCGCTGAGCGCGGACTCGTCGAAGGCGATGCCGCCGCGCAGTAGGTCCTCCTTGATCACGGCTTCCCGCGGGACGTGGGGGAAGCGCCCCATCAGGTCCTCCAGCAGCGCGGTACGGCTCGGGCTCTCCATGTGCTCTCCTCATGAGACGGTGGGCGGGTTGTTCTGTTCACGGTCGGCGGGCGTGCAGCACGTGCATGCCCCGGGGGCCCGCGGCGTCGTGGGCGATCTCCAGCCCCACGGCACGGCATCGGGCGGAGAGCCACTCCGCGCCGATGCGCAGCTTGGGGTAACTGCTCGCCCGCATCGACCACTGGCCGTCCGTGCGGGTGTGGAGCAGGTCGTGTACCACGACGGTCTCCTCGTCGCGGTACTCGAGGAAGCAGGTCAGCAGGTGGTTCTCGTCGCTTCGCACGGGAAGGAAGCGGTCGGTTCCCTGGAGCGGCCGGGTGAGGTCTCGGTATGTGATGACCAGGTGGCCGCCGGGCGCGAGGGCTTCCCGGGCGTCGCCCAGCAGCGCCACCACGTCGGACGCGGCGGGGAGATGGGGGAGCGTGTCTCCCATGCAGACGACGACGCCCGCCGTCCCCGGGGCGGTGACGTGCGGCAGCGCCGTGCGGATGTCGGCGAGGACCGGCCTGACCGGTGACCGATCGCCGGCGTGGCGGGCGAGTTCGTCGAGGAGTTTCCGGCTCGTGTCGACGGCCGCGACGGACCGGAAGCCGAGGTCGGCCAGCGCCAGGGACTGGGCGCCGGACCCGCAGCCGAGGTCGACGGCCACGGCGTCGTCGAACTCGGCGGGCGAGACGCCGAGACCACGGAGCAGCGCGGACTGCTCCTCGGCCAGCGCGACGATGTCGCCGCCGAGCATCCAGGTGTACCGGTCTGCGAGGAGGTCTTCGTAGTGCTCGGTCGCTGTTGCCATGCGAACTCCCTGGGTGGAGGGGAAATGGTGGTCGGAGCGTCAGCACGCCGCTTCGTCGGCCTCCGCGGTCCGGACCCAGTCGGCGAGATCGGCGAGATGGACGTTGGCCCGGGCTGCGTCGAGTTCGGTGCCGAGCGCAGACCGATAGGTGAAGGTGGCCGCCGTGTACCGCCGGCGGCCCGCCTCGGTGATGGCGGCGGTCACGGCGCGCCCGTCGCCGGTCCAGGAGGTCCGCTCGGCCAGCCCCTGCGCCTCAAGGCGGGCGATCAGCCGGGTCACCGAGCTGTCCTTCATCCCGATGCGGTCGGCCAGTTCACCCATCCGCAGCGCGCCGCCGCTCTCGGGCCGGCTCAGCGCGCACATGGCCCGGTACTCGGACAGCGGCAGGGCGTGCCGCCGGCGCAGCGCTTCGTCGAGCCGGCGCTCCATCCGGCCCAGCAATCGCACCGCCATGCACCAGCGTTCGTCCTCGGCGTCGGTGGCGGGCGCGGAGTCCGGCACCGTGTGCTCCTGGGGCGCATCCATAGAGGACAAGCTATCTGCTTGCACAAGCAAGGACTTGACCAGGTGGATTTCGGCGTGGCGCCCTTGGGCCCTTCTGACCGTCATGCATCGCTCCGTGGCACGACGGGGCTCGGCAGCAGCGTCAGATCACCCACGGACTTCACCGCACCGTCCGCACACAGCACCGCGGCCAACAGCTCGCACGACTCGGCGGGCCGAGCGGTCAGACACTCGTAGAACGTGCCTCGGATTCCTCATGAGCTCGATCAGGTTCTCCAGCGAGCAGCCGAGGCGGTCGAGGCGGTCGACTTCTCGCGGCCCCCTACTACGACGCGGTGCCGCCGGTCCCCCTCGGAGATCCCCGGCGCCGAGGGCTACGCCGAAATCAAGGTCAACGACCGTGCGGTGGCGGAGGTGATGGGACTGGACGAGCACCCGGAGCGGACGCCACCGCACTGGATGGCGTACTTCACCGTGGAGGACGTGGACAGCGTGCAGGCGGTCGCGGTGCGGGCCGGCGGCTCGGTGTCGGGCCCCGGCCATTGACATCCCGTCGAGCGGATGGCGCTCGCGGACCCGCAGGGCGGGACCTTCCCCGTCATCAAACCGACGTACGAACCCCAGCAGCCCGACCCGATGTGACCAGGGCCACAGGGAACGTTCTCCCTGTGCGCCTCCTCCTCGGGGTGTCGGTCCTTCCACCAACACCCTGGGGGTCACTCGTGGTTGACATCAGCAGACAACGGGCCGGGCGGGCGCTGGCCGCCCTGTTCGCCGTCGACGGCCTCGCCCACCTGTACTGGGCCACCGGCCTGACCTGGCCCGCGCACGACGAACGGGCGCTGTCCCTCGCCGTCCTCGGCGGGGTCGTGTCCTTCGCGCCGCGCGTGGTGCTACCGCTGGCCCTGCTCGGGCTGACCACCGCCGCCCTCCTGTTCGCCCGCGGCAACGGGAGAGGCGGGTGGTTCGCCGCCGCCGCGGCCTGGACGGTCACCGCCGGGCTGCTCGCACGCGGACTGCTCGGCCTGGTGTGGGCGTTCGGCGTCGGCGACGGGGCCGGGCCCGCCTTCCACTGGCTGAACCTGGTGCTCTACACCCCACTCTGCCTGGGCTTCGGCTGGGTGGCAGCGACCCGCCTGCTCGGCCCGCTGCCCCGGAAGCTCCTCGCGCTGCCCCTCGCCGTTGTGGCGCTGCTCGCGGGCACGGCGTACGCCTACCAGCCGGCTGAGCAGCGCGGTTACGCCGCCCCGGCGGACTCGCGGTGGGTGGAGACGCCGGTGGCCCGCTTCCACTACGTGCAGCAGGGGTCCGGCGGCTCGCCCGTCGTGCTGCTCTCCCCCGGCGCCTCCTGGACGTTCGCGTGGCGCGAGCAGATCGCCGCCCTGTCCCGTACCCACACGGTGTACGTGGTCGACCTGCCCGGGCAGGGCTTCACGGAGCTACGCGACCGCTCCCTGACCTGGAACCTGGACGGCATGACCAAGGCCATCGGCAGCTTCCTGGACGCCACCGGCATCCAGCGGGCCGCGCTCGCCGGGAACTCGTGGAGCGGCGGCTGGGCCCTGGCCTACGCCCAGCGGCACCCGGAGCGGGTGTCCCGGCTGGTCCTGCTCGCCTCCTCCGGGCTGCACGAGCGGGACCCTGCGCTCTGGGAGGCCCTCAAACTGCCCGTCGCCGGCGAGCTGCTGACCGGACTCGGGGCGGGCCGCGGGGCCACCGAATCGGCCGTACGCGGGCTGTTCGTGAACCAGGACCGGGTCACCGAGGAGGTCGTGGACGCGGCCTGGGCGCCAGGCACGCTCGACACCAACCGGCGCGCCATATACCGGCTGGAGCGCGGCCTGGACTGGCGGGAGACGCAGGCGGCGCTTCCGTCCACCCGGCAGCCGGTTCTCGTCCTCTGGGGCCGCCAGGACTCCGTCCTCCCTTCCTGGCAGGCGGACCGATTCGGCCGGCTGCTCCCGGACGCACGGGTGTCGGTGCTCGACGGGTGCGGGCACGCGCTCACCCTGGACTGCCCGGATCGGGTGAACGCGGCCATGGAAGAGTTCCTGAAGTGACTGAAGCGACCAGTGACAGGCGGGACAAGGGGGTGGCGCTGGCCCGGGCGGCCCGGGCCGGCGACACCCTCGCGCTGCACGAACTCCTTGACCACCTCAACCCGTACATCGCCCGCATCTGCACCCCCATCGCCCTTGCCGACGGCCCGGACGCCACCCAGGAGGCCCTGCTGGCCGTGTTCCGGTCACTGCGGTCGCTGAAGGACCCGCAAGCGCTCTACGGGTGGGTGCGGGCCATCGCGGTCCGGGAGGCCGTCCGGATCGCCCAGCGGGCCGCGCGGGCCCGGCCGGCCGAATTGGCCGATGTACCGGAGCGCGGGGATCCGCAGCTGGCCGCCGACATCGACGACGTCCTCGCCCGGCTCTCCCCCGAACACCGGGCCGTACTCGTCCTGCGGGACGTGGAGGGACTGGACGAGGAGGCCGCGGCGGCGGCCCTCCGTATCCCGCCCGGCACAGCCAAGTCCCGGCTGCACCGGGCCCGGATGAGCTTCAGAAAGGCATGGTCCGCATGACGCACGATCTAGACCCGATCCAGCGGCTGCACGTAATGGCGGCCGGGGTGCGCGGCGCCCGCGTCGCCGAGCATGTCCTCCCCGCGCCCTTCGAGGAGGCGTGGCAAGCCATGTCCGCCCTGGACTTCCTCCCCGACCTGGAGCGGATCCGGATCCTCCACGCCGACGGCGACCGGCTGGAGGCGCTGGCCTATAGCAAGTACGGGTTCCGCGCGCACCTGCGAGGTTACCGGCGGCCCGGCTGGTGCTGGCTGCAGAGCCGGTTCCTGATCGCAGGCATGGCGGCCGCACCGACCCCGGACGGCGCCGCCACCCGGATCGCCCTGACCGGCGGCGTCCGCATCCCCACCCGCGCGGCGGTGGTCCCCTTCGGCACCCTGCGGGAACTGGACCACGCGGCCCGCCGCCTGGGCGCGCGGCTCAGCCGCCCGGGTCCAACCGGCCGAGGCGAGAGGTGACTTCGAGTGGGCTACGCCGCGCGGGATGCGTCGTTCTCTCGGGCTGTCCTGTTTGATCACCTGATGCCCAAGGTGGCCAAGGGCCTGGCGGGATTGCGGGCGTGCACGGCTCGGGTGGGTGCGCATCCGGGGTCCTCACTCGGGATGAGTCGTCTCCGTAGGTGCGACCCCGGGTCGGCAGCTGCCGTCGGGAAACGCGGCGAGGGCCGCGGTCTGGTCCGGAACGGCGGGCAACCCCATGGAGGCATCGACGTCGGTTCACCCCCTGCGACCGCACGACGAGGCAGCGGCTAGCAGGGGCCAACCTCCCGACAACATGCGGATCCACACCGATGAATGAGCAAGAGAGTCCCCCTGTTATGGTGCGCCGATGTCATCGATCAAGCAGTTCCAAGTCACCTTTGACTGCGCAGAACCTGAGCGCCTTGCTCGCTTCTGGTGCGAGGTGTTGGGGTACGCCGTATCGCCGGTGCCGAAGGGGTTTGACACGTGGGACGACTACCATCGCTCGCTGCCGCCTGAGCATCAGGTGCAATGGTTCTCCTGCATTGATCCCTCAGGCGTGGGCCCGCGGCTGCTCTTCCAGCGCGTTCCCGAAGGCAAGGTCGTCAAGAATCGGGTGCATCTCTGCGTGCGGGCCGGCACCGGGCTCGTGGGTGAGGAGCGCCTCGCCACGCTCCAGGCCGAGTGCACACGACTGGTCGCGCTCGGCGCGGTACACGTGCAAACGCTGCTTGCCGATGGCACCAACGAGTCGTGCATCGTGATGCAGGACATCGAGGGCAACGAGTTCTGTCTCGACTGAGCATCCTCCGAGCCGGCGAGGTGGGGAGCCGTCTTCCTCGGGCCTCGCTTGAAGGCGGTCGAGTGTGGGCGGGAGTTATCCCGTGAGGGCAAGGTTGTGCAGTCGGGGCTTGCCGAAATCGCGGTGTGAATGCCGTCGCCCTTCAGACGGCGGTCGCGAAGGATCTCCCAGTTCTTCATCCGCGCGAAGACCCGCTCGACGCGGGCGCGGACCTCGCGGTGGGAGGTGTTGTGTGCCGGCCCTGGGCCGGCCCAGGGACATGGCATCCGCGAGATTGCCCGAGAACTGCACATGGGCGGCAACACCGTCCGCCGCAACGCACAAGCTGCAGTCCCCGAGGAATCACTCAGCGGGCGTCACCGGCCCAGGCCCAGCCGGCGCGACCCTGCAATCCCCACCTGGACATACGCTGGGCAGCAGGATTCGCCAACGCGATCCATCTCCACCCCGAGCTCCAGAAGTTCGGCCACCGCGGCAGGAGCCAGACGATCAGCGACTACCAGCGATCGAGACGCCGCCGGCGTAGGTGTTGTTGCCTCGGCTCCACCGGGCGTCCGACAGATTACCGGCTGGATGATGCGCCACCCCGATCACCTGGGCGACGAAGAACGCCGGAGGTTCGCCACCGTCCACGCCCAGTGCCTCGAACGCACCGCCTCCACAGGCACGCCCGCACGTTCGCCGAGATTCTCACAACACGCTCTGGCCAGCACCTCAAAGACTGGGTCGCCGCGAGCCGCGCCGAGCATCTGCCCGGACTCCACACGTTCGCCAGCGGCTTGGAGAAGGACTGGGACGCCGTCGTCCAATGCCTGACCACCTCCCTCACCACAGCAGCCTTCCCAAACCGCGCAAACCTCACAGATCAGAATATTGGGTAGCCGAGTTTCTGACCGCTCACGGACGCAGCGATGAGTTTTCCCGGCCCGGCAAGTCTCACCACCGTTGTCGACAACACAGGAGGAGCACGTGGCTCAGCTACTGAGAGTCCAGAACTTCAACGTCTCGAGTGACGGAATCGGTGCCGGTGAGGACCAGACCCTTGAGAGGCCGTTCGGTCATGTCGAACCCGAGAGGCTGTTCGCCTGGGCCGGTGCCACGGCGAGCTGGCCCATGCGCACCGCCCCCGGGGGGAGCCGGGGCCTGGACGACTACCTCACACGGGACTACGCACGCAACATCGGCGCCGAGATCATGGGCCGCAACAAGTTCGGTCCCCAGCGCGGGCCCTGGCACAACCACGAGTGGCAGGGCTGGTGGGGTGACGAGCCCCCGTTCCGCACCCCGGTATTCGTCATGACCCACCACAAGCGTCCTTCGCTCACGCTTTCCGACACCACGTTCCACTTCGTCGACGGCGACCCTGCCACGATCCTCAAGCAGGCCCGGAAGGCGGCGCAGGGCAAGGACGTCCGACTCGGCGGCGGGGCTACCACCATCCGGCAGTTCCTCGACGCCGACCTCGTCGACACCATGCACGTGGCGGTCTCGCCGGTGAAGCTCGGGTCCGGAGTACGACTCTGGGAGTCACCCGATGAGCTGCTCGACCGGTTCCACCTGGAGGTCGTGCCCAGCCCGAGCGGGGTGACGCACCACCTGTTCTGGCGAAAGTGACCAGACCTCAGGGCCGGCCCCGGGCAGCTGCTTTGCCTCCCGGGGCTACGCCGTGATGGCGCCGGCGTCCAGGACAGTTGGCGCGTCCATTGACCGGATCAACGCGAAGTCCGGCCGCCGCCTCGCCCGGCCCGCCGGCACCAACCGGCAAGCCCGCTCACTCAGCGGAGGCCGTCGATTCCCCTTTATGTTGGTAGAACCCGGAAGGGCCTATGTCGGCCGGCCTGGATGGTGACGCGAGCACCGCTGACGAGCCTTGTCGACATCTGGCCTTCGTCACTTCTCCCGATACGTCTCGTCGGCCACGAGCACCGAGGTGAAGTAGATCGGCAGGCCGTTCTCGTCCCGCGATACCTCCTGGGAGGTGTCCCGGGTGAAGGCCAGGGTGACGCCGGGGATGTACGGGGCCCGCGGGTCGTCGTTGTTGTCGTGCCGGCCCTTCCGAGCGGCGTGGGCGAGGATCTCGACGGCAGGGGTGCGGAAGACGTCGAGGCCGTCCAGCAGGATCTGGACGTCGGGGTCTTCGTCCTCATCGGGTCCCCAGACGGTGACGGCGGTGACCCGGTGGTCGCGTTCGAGGGCCGCCTGGAAGGCGATGCCGTCGTACTCGGTGGATACCAGGTCGAAGTCGCGTACCGCGTCGGCCGGGTACACCTGCGGCGCGCCCCAGGCCGACACCGCGGCGACCGCTTCGTCGAGCGTCATTCCCAGCCGGACGGGAGCCACGCCGCGCGGCGGATCGAGGACGAGCTGCATGAGGGGCCTTACTGGTGCTGGCTCATGCGCCACCGCCGCCTCGCCCGCGACTACGAGACTCTCCCCGCCTGCTCCGAGGCCCTGCTCCACATTGCCATGACCGACCTCATGGCCCGCCGCCTCACCGGCGAGAACACCATCTGCTGGCGCGATGACCTGTCAGGTGCCGTACACGGGTGACGGGCCCGCGCATGCCTCCAGGGCGGCGGCGGCCATTGTCGACCGGCTCACCGTCGACGGCACCATCATCGAGACCGGCACCGACTCCCACCGACTTGTCAGCACCCGAGCACGCTGAAGCCTGCTGACCGGAGCCCATGCTGGTCCACTCTCCCAAGTCGCCCAAGCCTCATGACCTGCCGAATTCTCCGAGTGCGAACGACGCTCGTTCTTGCCACTTCACACCGTCGTGCACGATGAGTTCAACCGACGTGACGCGAGACGTGAACGGGAGCCTGCCTGCGAGGTCGGCCTCGATCTCCTCCAGGACGGCGCCTTCCTGGCCTTGAGCGATGGTCAGGTGCGGCACGATCTCGGCAAACCGGCCGCCATACGGCGGAGCCTCAGGCCAACGATCAGCGATCGCCTCCGTGAGCTTCCGCAACTGCGTGTCAGGCTCGGGAACGAGATACAGCACCTCCGGGAGCCGTCCACACCTCTCGAACTGCAGGTCGAAGGCCTGGTGGCCGCCCAGCACGTCCGCGAGAGCGGAGTGGACGAGCGCATCGATGCGGCTCTCGTCGAGGAACGGGAAGAGCACGGTGACGTGGGCTGGAACCTCGGCCTGGGCCGAGGGGTCGAGCCTTTCACGCCACCCGCGGACGGCCGGCTCCGCCTCGGGGATCCGGACGATGAGCCCCGTCTGGCCCGCCTGAAACGTACCGGTGTTGTCATCTGCCATGACACCGCATGGTGTCACCTCTGCCGCCGACAGTACGGCTCCTTTTTCGCTGAACGATCACGCCGATCTGCAAGGCAGGCCGACGAGCGGGACGACCAAGACGCTGTCGCCCTTTCCCGTGACCATCCAGAGTGTGACCGGCGTGCAGGCCCAGCACACGGCCGCCAAAAGGGGCTCGAGGAAAGTGGGCACGCATGCTCCGCGTCGGGCTGACCAGCAAGATCCACCTGGCCTGCGACGGGCGAGGCCGGCCGTTGGCCTTCCTCGTCACCACCGTCAGAGCGAGCGACGCGCGCTGCGTCCCTCGTCGTGCCCGCGGGGCGTCACCGGCCGAGGCGTGGCCGGGTGAGTCCGGCTCCGCGTCCGCTTCGCGGCGCGGCGGGTCGCCGCCGCGCCCGAAGCCTGCATGTCCTTGATCAGCCGTGGTCGCCCCCTGCTACGGCCTGCGGGCGCAGGCGTTACGGCCCTGCTGGCAGTGGCGCATTCAGCAGCCCAAGCACTTTCGGGCCAATGCAGTGCTGCTCCTTGGCGCTTTGCGGCACCGTCCGGTCGAGGCGTGTTCCGGAAAGACCCAGCGGCGCAGGCTGAATCGCGGCGATGACCGCACGCCAAGACTGCCCTCTATCGCATCGTCCTCAGCCGTCTGCGATGGGGCGGCCGATCCCGGGACTACCTGCGGCGACGTCTGGCCGAGGGCCTGCGAGGGAGTGTGCCCCGCACCCCGGTCGCCCGGGGTGCGGGGGCGTCTCAGACGAGGCTCATCAGGAGCTCCGCGAAGACCCGCGGCCGGCTGAAGTAGCCGACGTGCGAGGCCGCGAGGGTGCGCACGTCGAAGGGATGGTGCGGGGTCAGCTCGTCCGCCGTGCGGATCATGTGGTCCTGGACCGCCAGGGGAAGGCTTCGGTCGGCGGAGAGCCGGACGTACGTGTGCGGCACCTGCCCCCACGCGTCGGCCCGGACCACCGCACCCGGCTCCATCGCCGAGTAGGTCTCGTCCGGGTCAAGGGAGTCGAGCAGCAGCCGGAACTGGTGGTCCGTCGAGTCGGCCATGACGGCGGCCTTCAACGCGGCGAACAGATCCGGATCGGCGTGGGCGGCCCGCCAGTTCAGCCGGACCACGCCCGGATCGGGTACGCCCGGCACGGCGATCCGGGCCACTGCGGCGTCCAGCAGGTTGTCGTCGACCACGTCCCACGCCTCGGTGAGCATGGCCGGATCGCTGAGGCAGAGCGCGGAGAGGTAGACCACCCGGTCGAGCAGCTCCGGTGCGGCGTTGGCGACGGCGCTGATCGTCAGACCACCCAGGCTGTTGCCGACCAGGACGATCGGCCCCGACGCGGCGAGCCGCCGCAGAGTGTCCAGCACGTGGCACACGTTGTCCTTCAACGTGACACCGCGGAGCGCGGAAGGCGCGGCGGCGAGCGCCGTGACGTCCTGGGGTTGCCGGTAGTAGGCGGCAGGGGTATCGGAGAGGTCGCCGTGACCGGGCAGGTCGACGGCGTGCGAACGGTACCCGAGCAAGGCCAGCTCGTTCTGCAACGGGCCCCAGGCCCGGGCGTTGCTGGAGCCGCCGTGAACCAGTACGAAAGTGGGGCGCAAGTCTGCGCGCATGGTAAAGATCCTCGTCATCCTGAGGTGAACGGTGGACGTGGGACCCGGTGTCGGCGACGGCCGACACCACGGTCAGCGCGTCGACCGGGTGCGCAGGGCCTGCCAGTTGTGGATGACGGAACACATGCGGACGACCGTAGCAGTCGCCTCCGCACCGCGCACGGCCGTTTCACGTCTCGCCAGCCCGCAGCCTTGACGTTCTTCAGGAGGGTCACCGCCGGCAACTGCAACGACTGCACCCAGGCCGAGACCGTCATCTGTCTCATCCGCGTCGCCGGGCCGGGCCGGGGGGGAGGTCCCAGCCCCGGCCCCGGTCCGAGCACGCCGTCGCGGTCGCGGACGCGGTCAAGGGCTACTCGGCGCCACCTTCGTGACCCGCACGAAGAACACCACTGGCCAGTAGGTGTCCGGGCCCCTCCCGCTCCGAAGCAAGGCCGGCCGACGGATCGCCGGCGTCCCATCGTGGGTACGACGCATCGGGCGGGGGTCGCGGTAGCCTCCGCCCGACGGTTGACCATGCCGCTCCGCGTGAAGGTGGCGAGAGTCCGGCCCAACTCGGCGAACAGGCTTGACGCCCTCAAAACGAAGACCCGGGCGGGGCCGAACGACATCGCAGCCCATGACGTGTACGCGGGTGAGGACCAGTTGCGCCTGGGCGGAGAGCCTTGTCCCACCGCAAGTCGGCGGGGATCATGACCGAGTGCAACACCGAGAGAAACTCCACGAACTACTCCCATGCGCCGGACTCACGGTCGTCGAGGACATGCGCCCGGGCAGCCTGTTCCCGCCAGAGGCCGGCTGGCGGATCGCGCGGGGAATCGCAGCGCCGGACGGCGCGGTCCGCGAAGCACTCGACGCCGCGTGGTGGCGCCGCCTTGCAGGTGCCACCGGCGAGTTCCTGGTGGCCGTTCTCGGATATCGGATCGGCGGCAACGACTCCTGGTGGACCCGGGTCAGCTACGCCGGCGACGGCGTGCCGGGGCTGACCGGCGGCCCGGGGTTCGTGGCGCTCTCCCTCGACGGGCAGGTGCTGCTGGCGGAGGTGCCCGGCGCGGACGGGCCTCGGGTGACGGCCCTCGACCGACTGCCGGAGCGGCTGGAGGAGGCCGCCGCGGCCGCCGGGCGCGAGACGGAGGTCGAGCGCGCCGAGGTGTGGGCGGCGGTGCCCGGCCGGCCGGCATGGCCTTTGCACTGGGCGGAGGGGATCGGGTCCAATCCGGCCGCGCCGGACGAGCTGCTGATCCGGCTGCTGGATGTGGAGGTGGGCTTCCTGCACGGCTGCGACCGGTCCACCGTACTCGACGCCGCCGTGGCGCATCCCGATCCGCAGGTGCGCTCAAGGCCCGCGGACACCTTCCGGCCCAAGCTCACGTCCGATCAGTGGGTACGCCTGGTCCGCGCCGAACCGTCGCCGAGCCGGCGCGTGCTCTGGGCCGAGCATGCCTGCGCCTGGGGCGTCGCACTCCCCGGGGACCTGTACGACGACCTCCTCGCCGGCCCGTCCCGCGCTCAGGCGGCCGAACTCCCGGGGCTCCCCGCACACCACCTCCCCCACCTCGCGGCCGACGCCGATCCCCGGGTGCGGGCGACTGCCTCCGCCCGGTGGGGAGACCTCGCCGCGCCGCTGCGGGCTCGGCTGTTGGCCGACACCGACGACGCAGTGCGTACGGTGGCGCTGCTCGCCCACCACACCGGGGTCCCCATGCCGCGCGAGGTCTTTGCCGCGCTGCCCCAGCCCCGGCGCGCTCTCGAACAGTGCTGTCTCTCGCCCGAGCTGGAGGCGGAGCTGGTCCGGGACGGGGACGCGGAGGTACGTCGAGCGCTGGCCGCCAACCTGCAGCTCAGTGCAGAAAGCGTCGCCGTCCTGGCGGAGGACCCGTACGACGACATCCGCTCGGTGGTGGCACTGCGACCCGACCTCGACGAGGAGCAGCGTGCCGCGGTGCGCTACGTTTTCGACCCGACGTCGAGGTCGCACACTCTGCCCTGGGTCGAGGGTCTGCACGGTGACGCCGATGCGATGCGCCGCCTCGCAGTATCGTCCCACCCGCTCATCCGCCGAAGCGTGGCCCGTGCCCGGCATCTTCCACCGGACGTCGTGGAGGATCTGGCGCGGGACGAGGACCGGACGGTCCGTCTGTTCCTCGCCGAATCGTGCGATGACGCGCCGGCCGAGATGCTGCTGGAGGTCTGGCGCTGGTGGGACGGCAGCTTCACTCACCCCGACCGCCCCCGCAGCCACCCCAACTTCCCCCGTGCGGGCCTGCTGCGCTACGCCGGCGACCCGAGTGGGCGGATGCGACGCTTGGCCCTGGACGATCCGCAGTCCACGCCTGCCGACGTCGCGCGTCTCGCCCGCGACCCGGAAGCCGAGGTACGCCGCCGCGCGGCCGAGGACACCCGGCTGTCACCGGCCGACGCGGTGCGGCTGCTCAACGACCCAGCCGCCCACGTCCGCGAGACCGCGATGCGCAATCCACGGCTGCCGGCCCGCGTCCTCGCCGGGCTGCTGCACGACCGCGACACGGCATGCGCGGCGGTCACCAATCCGGCGATCCCGGTCCCCGTCCTGCACCGCATCCTGGCCGCGGCCGCAGCAGCCCGGCGCTGAACACCGCCACCCCGCAGGGCGGCAGTGGCGGTCTGACCCTGAACTCTGCTCGGCTACAGGGCGGGCGTGTAGCGGGCAACGGTGGTCCCGCAAGCCTCGGCAGCGGTCGACTTCGGCCTGGTCGGCGGTGAGGCCCCAGCGGCCCGCCCTCATCGGAAACTGGACCCCGTCGCCACGGCAACGCACCAGCTGAGCCCTGCAGGCCTTGGTTCCGTCCGGAAGGGTTTCTCGTCGATCACCATCGCGCCGGATGAGGGCGATGATCGCCACTCGGGCTGCCTGCGTCAGGCAACCAGCTCGTAGATGCTCCTGGCCGTCAGCCACACGCCGATCAACAGGGAGAGCGTGACCACCAGCTGCTCCTGGTGCTGCTCCAGCCAGCTCCGCAGCGCGTTCAAGCGGGCGTTCGCGACCGCGGGCGCCCAGACCGCGTACATCTCCATGACGATGAGGCTGAGTGTGGCCAGCAGGCAGTAGCCGGCCAGTACGAGCCAGTCGGTGAGGGTGGAGAGGTCCGCGTCGACGGCGGTCGCGGCGCCGGCGCCCACCAGTCCCCAGGGCTGCAACAGCCATGCCAGACCGGCTGCCGTGACCGGGGATGCGTTGTCGATCCGGGCGGTCCAGCGTGGCGGGCCGTGCGGGCGGGGCGGCCGACGGTGCCGATACGCGCCGTAGAGCACCAGAGCCAGGCCGATGGCGAGTTTCGCGGCGATCGCGCCGGTCGAGGGCGCGCTGTGACGGGCCGGGGGCTGACCGCCGGTCAGCAGCACCACGAGGGCGATCACCGTGATCAGGTTGGCCAGCCACGACAGCAGGAACGCCAGACCCTGACGAACGCCACGCCGCGAGGAGAGCAGCAGGATGAAGGCGCTGTTGTGCAAAGGCCCCAGGGTGATGGCGGTACCGATCAGCACCAGGTCGAGGACCATTGGGGTCAGTCGCTCCTGGGTGTCAGGGCCGCTCGCCACCTGTGAACGAGGGACGGGCCGGCAGAGGGAGGCGGCGCTGCTGCGGTGCCACATCCCGACTCTGCAGGCGGCGGCCCGGCCGGTCAAGCCGGCCGCGCCCGCGAAACCTTGCCGGTCCGAGCAACGGAAGGGTAGGTAGACCGATCACCGCGGTCCGTGTTCCGACGGCAGATTCCGCCATCGAACACCGATCCGCACCCGCCACGGATCCCATCGACCAGCCTCCACCGATCAACCGGCAGTCTCCCCAGCACGGCGAAACCGCAGCAACAGCTCCAGCACGGACCACTGTTCGTCCGAATGACCCGCTCGGCCCCATAGCGAGATCAGCACGACGCGAAGCCGTTTTGTCCCGCCCACGACTACGAGGCCCACCGTCCGCGCCGCTGGCCACCGCCGGGCTGGGCTGGGTGCTGCTGGTGGAGGCCCTCCACCCTTACCATCACGCACATGTCGATCACTTCTCACATACCCGTTCTCCACGCCGGCGGTGAAACCGTCGTGCTCGTGGAGAACGATGCGCTGATCGTGCGCCGTCCGCACGAGCAGATGCACATCCCGCTGAAGGCCATCAGCCGTGTACTCACCGAGGGGCAGTCCGTCACGATCGAGCTGACCGCCGCGCCGACCACGGACAAGACGCACGTTCACCGGGTCTGGGACGTGGTGGACGACGACGCCGTCGCCTTCGCCGACGCCGTGAACGCGGCCCTGCCGGAGCGGACCGGGGAAACGGAGGCGATCGACGGCGCGGACCTCGTCTCGGGCGAGCGCCTGTACCAGCCGAGCTACCGGAACTGGCTTCGCGGAATGAAGCGCGGCGCGCTCGTCGCGACCCTGGTGGCCATCGGCTCGTGCGTGCTCGTGGGCTTCGTGGGAAGTCCGGCCGCCATGATCATCATCATCCCGTGCAGCTTCTTCGGGATACTGATCCTCACGTTCGGCGCGTTCCTCGCCTACCCACCGGTCGAGGAGTGGTACCTGCGCAAGCACGGCGTCCGGACGGCCGCCATCCGGCTCCAGAACGAGCCCGGCCGATACGCGTACACGGATCCGGGCGGCGTGGTCCGCACCGTGCGGCACTCCATCCCGACCTGGAGCATCGAGGCGGCATACGACCCACGCGACCCCGGCCGCGTACTTCCGCTGCAGTCACGGGGCCGGCGGATCCGGAACGCCATCCTGGTTGCCTTCACCCTCGGCATCGGCCTCCTCTTCGCCGGCGGCGCCATCGCGGCGGTGGTCGGCGCCTTCCTCGGCAAGTTCGACAGCCTGCCCTAAGACGCGCCCACATGAGGCGCATCGACCTCTGTCATGTCTTCATGCGGCCACGGGCCAGTCAGCCCGTGGCCGCTGCCAGGGACCTCACACGTCCGGGTGGGTGGTCTTATCTGATCGTTGGAGAGTTCGAACAGGCACTGATGGAGATCGGCGCGTCGTCCGTATCGGATGCGGAGCCGATTGAACTGGTACAGACCGGCGAGGGCGCGCTCGACCACCCAGCGCGCCTTGCCCAGCCCGGAACCGTGGGCGAAAGCAGCGTCGCGCGATCAGCGGCTTGCTACCGCACTTCCACAGCAGGCGGCGGTAGTTGTCGAATAGCCTCGGTTCGCGTGCAGACGCCGGAGCTCCAGGTCCAACAAGGCGGCGCGGCGCAGCTCGGCCAGCAGGGCGGCGTGCAGGCGTGACCGGACGCCGGCCTCGGTCCAGTCCCGCAGCCGGGCGCCAGGCCGTCACACCGGAGCCACGGCCCTGCAGGGAACTCGCGTCACGCGACACCAGTCCGCAGTACGTACATGGCGCCGCCGACCGCGGACCGCATCGGCCCGCAACAGCGGCCTGATTCGGCCCACGTCGGATCGTCAGGACGCCTCCTGGGCCAACAGAAGTGTGCGGATCCGGTCGGCGGACGCGGCCTGGGACACGCGGACGGTCAGCCAGGAGCCGTCCACACAACGAATGTCCACACGCCGCCGCATCCGTCGCGGCCAGGGGGTGTCCCGCACACCCGCGTGCGCGCAGGAGACTGCCTCCGACGCCTCCTGCCACGAGGCCCGTACGGCCATCCGGCCGTCTGCCACGACGAGTAGACAGTCTGCCTCCTCCGCGCGTAGCGCGTCCCTCACCCAGTACGCCGTATGCACCGCGAGGACGAGGCGTCCCGCATCACTCCCCCACCCGCCCTGCATGCTCGGCCCGGCCCACAACCGCACCAGAAGCCGCGAAGCTTTCCGTACGGGCTCGAACAGCGCGGAGAACGCCGCGATGGGGTCTTCGGGCAGAGAGACGAGGAACCGGATGAGGAAGAGCGATCTCAAGGACCCCCACCTCTCCCGACGCGACCGCGGCGGCAAGCGCCGCACACCTGGCCGTCGCCCGTACCGCGGCAACCCCACCCCGAACTCCATGCCTCACACCTCCGTCTGAGCCCCCGGGGAACACTAAGCTGCCAGGCGCTCGTGAAGTCATCGGGGGCTCACACATGGCACTGTGGCTGTCGTCCCGGCAGCGGCAGGTGGCTCCGCCACCGCCTCGAACCCGCCGGCGAAGCGCCCCGAGTCAGCGAGGGCAAGTCCGATGCCGATTCTCGTCGACGCGGGACAGGGCGCGCCGACCGCGTCGCCCGACTTTCGCTCGAGGCCCGGACCCGCGAACGACCCCCTCAGTAGGCAAGCACGGAGTGATCGGCGGTCCACGATGCTTGGATCCCGAGTACAGGAGCCATCTCGCTCTGGGTGTCGCACAGCGCACCCGGGCCGGCGTGGTCACGTGCGACTCCGGCAGCATCCTGGCTGCGTGCGCGAGAACGGAGAGCGTTTGCAGCCCGATGCGGAGAGCACTGCCTCGTCTCGGGTTCAGCACGTGTCGGCGACTACTGGAAGCGCCGTTTCGGTGTGTCGAGCCTCGCGGTCAGCGCGGGTCGATGAACAGGTCGTTGAGCTCGGGAAAGGTGATGGCGTCGGCGAGCGGGTGGTAGTCACCTGTGTCGTACAGCTGCTGCGCGGCGTGGCGGGTGGCGGTGTAGGCGGTCTGGGCGATGCCCGAGCCGAGGCTGACGCGGGCGACGCCGAGGGCGCCCAGCGCGGCGACGTCCGGTGCCCCTGGGCCGGCCATGATGTTCAGCGGTACGGAGATGCCCGTGGCCAGTTCCCCGATGGTGGCGGGGTCGGTGACGCCCGGGACGAAGATGCCGTCGGCACCGGCGTCCACGTACCCACGTGCCCGCTCCAGGGTGTCCTTCAGCCGGGTGGCGGGGTCGCCGAGGGCGAACAGGTAGGTGTCGATGCGGGCGTTGAGGAAGTGGGGCACGCCCGCTTGTTCCGCCGCGGTCCGGGCCGCCGTCAGCCGTGCCCTGAGTTCGGCAGGAGGGCGGGTGCCGTCCTCGATGTTGACGCCCACGGCACCTGCTTCCAGCACCCGTGTGACGGTCTCGGCGACGCCGGCCGCGTCCTGTCCGTACCCGCCCTCGATGTCGGCGGTGACCGGTACGTCGACTGCCGCGACGATGCGGGCGATCAGTTCCACCACCTGGTCGGGAGAGAGGAATTCCCCGTCCGGATGGCCGAGTGACCAGGCGATCCCGGCGCTGGTGGTGGCGATTGCGGGTGCCCCTGCGGCCTCGATGACACGGGCACTGCCTACGTCCCAGGCGTTGGCGAGCGCGAGGGGCCGCGCGGAGCTGTGGAGAGAGCGGAAGAGCAGGGCTTTGTCCGTGTGCGCTGTGATCATGCGATCAGCCAACCATCGATCCGAGCTTCCTGTCCGGCAGGAATCCGACACGATGGTCGCCCAGTCCTGATCCATGGGGGCCGACAGCTCTGCAACCAGCTTCTGTCATGCGCTGCGCAGCGACCCCTCCGAATCAAGCACCCAAGCGCTCCCAGAACTCGGCAGCATCATTTCCTGCGGAACGGGGCGCCCTCACCGATCAGCAACAAACGTTCGCGGGACTCACCTGCAAAGCCAGTATCCCGAGCTCGTGGCAGGAGGAGGCGCGTGGGCGCGAACGCGGGTGAGCTTGCCCAGCAGTTCCGCGTCCGGGCTCTGGGTGAGGTCGGCGTCAACACTCACACTTCGCCCTCTCGCCGCCCGGCTCGCCGGCGGGGCGGCCACCGCTCCACGCACGGAACGCCTCCCCAGCCCCGCCCTCACCGCGCTCGCCACCGCTACCCGACAGATGTCTTGATCACGCCGCTGCGACCACCGTCGACCGCGTCCGGCGGGGCCGGTGACATCGCCCAGCGGATCCCCGCGGTCGCCAGCCGCCCGCCCACCCGCGCGGCCGCCCTTGCCGGCCGGGTGAGCAAGGGAAGACCCAGCTGCTCGCGCGCCCACGACGGCAGCAGCTCCACCGCACCCCCCGCGAGCAGCGCATACGGCGCCCGGGCCTGCCAGGGAATCGGGGGACTCAACAACAAGAACCGGGCAGTCTCCCGGGCTTCAGGCGTTCCCTCGAGCTCGCCACGGTACGCCTCCAGCCGCCGCGCCAACTCGGAGCGGCTCCGGGGCGGCCGCTCCACGCCCAGCTCCTCCGCGATCCGGGCCATGTCCGCCACATACCCGTCGTAACCCTCGGGATCGAGCGGGGACACCCCATAACACCGGTGCGCCCGCAGGAAACTGTCGACCTCGGCCACATGCACCCAGCCCAGCAGATACGGATCGGCCGCGTGATACGCCCGGCCGTCCGGCGTCGTCCCTCGCACCCGCTCATGGACCGCACGAACGCGCTCCACCGCACACCGCGCGTCATCAGCCGTACCGAACGTCGTGACCGCGAGAAACGTACTGGTCCGCTGCAACCTCCCCCACGGGTCGCCCCGGAACCCCGAATGCGCCAACACGGCCGCCATGGCCAGCGGGTGCAGCGACTGCAGCAGCAGCGCCGACAGACCCCCCGCGAACATCGCCGCGTCACCGTGGACCGTCCGGATCGGACGGTCGGGGCCGAACCACCGAGGCCCCGGCATCTCATGGATGCGGGCACGCGTCCTCTCACCCGAAGGGCCGGCGACACGCCGAAAGAGCTCGCTGCCGAGCCGAACCCTCAGGTCATCCACAGTGGGAGGCAGCCATCCCATGCGGTCAGTATGCCCCCGCCACAGCGGAACTCGCCGGGCACGACCAGCTCCGCTACAGGAAGTCAGCGACCGCGAACAATCCGCTACTGAGCGAAGTCAGCTGTCCTCGGGCACCACCGCGGGGCCGGTCGGGCACCACCGCGGGGCCGGATGGCGGCGAACTCCAACTGATCGAGAAAGTACCCCCGCCGGACCGTTCCGCTCGACGAATGGCCGTTTCCTGCGGGCGCCACGGGTAACACGCCAGTCATGGCCACACACGAAACACGCCGCCACACTCTCGCGCTCGCCCGCGCGGCGCTGCCTTCGAGCAGGGGGCCCGGCCGCGTCTTGTCGGCGATGGAGCGCGTCGAAACCTCCCCTCGGGCCGACTGGGCCGTCGACGCCCTGCAGCGGGCCGTCCGGGGCCTACCGCTCGGCAGCGCCAGGGACGCGCTCCACGGGCGATGGCTCGGACATCCGGTCCACCCGCTCCTGGTGCAGCTCCCCATCGGTGCCTGGCTGTCGGCCGCCGTACTCGACATGCTGCCCGGTGAACGCCGCGCGGCGCGCGTCCTCGTCGGTGCCGGGTTGGTGGGGGCGGTGCCGTCAGCGGTGACGGGCTGGACCGACTGGGCCGAGTTGCGCCGCCCGCAGATGCGCGTGGGGCTCGTCCACGCGGCGGCGAACGTCACCGGCGTCGCCTTCTACGCGGCCTCCTTCGTCGCCCGGTGCCGCGGCCGGCACCAGCGCGGGAGGGCGTGGGCGTTCTGCGGCTTGGCCGCAGTCGGCACCGGTGGGGCGATCGGCGGGCACCTGGCGTACCGACAGGCCGCGGGAGCGAACCACGCCGAGGAGGTCACCGCTCTGGTCGCACCGGGCTGGCACGACCTCGGCGAGGTAGCGGCTCTGCCCGAAGGCCGGCCTCAGCAGGGTCACATCGGTGAGGTTCCCGTCGTGATCGTCCGCGAGACGGGCGGGGAGGTCCACGTCCTGGCCGCGCGGTGCAGCCACATGGGCGGACCGCTCGCCGAGGGCGCGATCGTCGACGGTTGCGTCCGCTGCCCCTGGCACGGCAGCACCTTCCGCCTCTCCGACGGCTGGAACGTGACCGGTCCCGCCACCGCGCCGCAGCCCGCGTTCGACGCCCGCGTCGTCGAGGGTCGCCTCGAAGTGCGTCTCCGTGCCCGCATCCGTACCAACGGCGCGCCGAGCAGGCCGGAGTCCGAGGACGACATCCTCGCGCAGCTGCTCCAGCAGCACGACCGGATTCGGCAGCTCTTCGCCGAGACTCTCGACTCGGACGGCGAGGCGAAGCAGGAGCGCTTCGACGAACTGCGTGGCCTGCTCGCCGTCCATGAGGCCGCCGAAGAGATGATCCTGCGGCCCGTGGCCAAGCGTGTCGCCGGCAAGGACGAGGCGGACGCTCGCAACGAAGAGGAGTCCCGGGCCAACGAGGCACTCGCCGAGCTGGAGGGACTCGACGTGCACAGCGACGAGTTCAACGCCCGCCTCATCGCCTTTCAGCAGGCGGTCGAGAACCACGCACAGCAGGAGGAAAAGGAGGAGTTCCCTGCCATCCGCGCCCGCTGTGACATCGAGGACCGCCGGTCCATGGGACGCCGCCTGCGAATGGTCGAACGCATCGCCCCCACGCACCCCCACCCCACCACCGCCGGTTCGACTGCGGCACAGTGGACGATCGGGCCTTTCGTCGCCCTGATGGACCGCGCGAAGGACGCCTTCCGGAACTCAGGCGGTTCGTGAGGGGAGCCCGCCCGAACCGCCCGTCCCAGGACACGAGCGGACGTGGTCGCGCCGTCGGCGGTGGCCCGCGCACAAGGACTGTTCAGCCTGGCCGGCGGCGCCTTCGGCCCGTGGTGCCCGACGCTCGTGGTGCCCGACGCCCGTGGTGCCCGACGCCCGTGGTGCCCGACGCCCGTGGTGCCCGACGTGAGGCGACCGAGGCCGCCCACGATGGTCAGGACAGCAACCGCGAGCAGCGTTCTCACCCTCAGGCCCCCTTCACTGCGCACCGGTATGGCATGTCACCCGGCTCCCGGACACATCCCGCGGCGGTGATCCGCCACCCGCCCCCGAACTGCGACAGGAACAACGCCTCGTCGCCGAGGCGGACAAGAGCTTGCCTGCCGTAGACATCCACGCCACGAACGCGCGCACCTCGCGGCAGGTCCTGCGATCGCAACGCCCGCTCGCACGGCTGTTTCTCGCCCTCCTCCAACTGCTGACGGCTCTCCGGCGCCAGTAGCACGCAGGCCAGGGCATAGTCACCGGAGGCGACGGCGTTCACGAACTCCCGGCCCGCCTGGGCGGCCCCGTCCTGTCGGGCAGCCGGCGCGCCGCACCCACACAGCAGCAGCACAGCCATGGCGACTCCGAGCAGCGGCAGGTCACCCGGCATCCGCCTTGGGGCCCAGATCATTACGCACTCGGCACGGAGAACGGATCGCGGGGTGCGTCGCCCTGCGCGGCCTGCAACTGCCCGCCGAGTTCGCGCAACCGGTTGCGACCCATGGCCTTTCGCACGTCGGGAGACCAGTCGTCCTCCTCTTCCTCGACGTAGTGCCTGACGTTCTCCATCCGCACCGTCATCTTCGCCTGGCTGCGGTGATCGTCGTCCCCGGTCTTCTCGAACCGCTTGAACAGCCCCTCCACCGTCGTGTGGTCCTCACGCAGGAGCACGATCGCATCCAAGGAACTTCCTCAATCTCGACGGCAAACGGTCACGGGGCAGAGGGGCATCGCGATCCACTCATGCCCCCGTAGGCCGCCGGTGCGCGGGGCTCACGCCCGAATGGCCGCATTCCTCGCCCGATCGAGTCGGGCATCACGATCCGCCTCCTCGGGCGGAACGTGGGTCACGCACCAGGAGCGTACGAAGGAGAGGGCCTCGCCCGAGTCCAGGGCGGCGCCGCAATCTCCCGTCCGTCCACGCGAAGCAGCGGAAGGCCAAGCCTGCAGGGCGCGCGAGGGAGATCACAAAGCTCAGCAGGCTGCGGGTGTTCGCGGGGCCGCTCTGCGTCTCGCTGCGCGTTGCCGAGACTCGGATGCCGGGTGCGGGGGCCTTCGATGCACAGGAACGTCGGCGCAGGCCGAGTGGTGTCGACGCGCCCCGGCAGCATGAGGCGCGGGTGGAGGTCCGCCATAGTTGCAAGATCAGCCTGTCCGTCGGCCAGGCTGCCCCATGGGTACGGCTGGGACGCCTCGTACGCGGATCTGTCTCAACCCTCAACACGATGGCCGCCGCCCACTCATCGCGTGCGGCCTCGACCACCGGGGGTAGCTCCAGGAAGTCTGCCGAGTCACCCCTGCGTCACCGCTGAGCCATGGGCCTCGACGGAGCACCGTCCACGCCGATAGGGACCCATGGGTCTCGACCCGGGGACTCGATGGAGGGGCAGGCAGCCGGGTGGGAGTTCCGCACTTCCGTTTCACCGCTGGTGAGGCCCGGCAGATTCTCAACGATCTGCCACTTCTTACGCGGAAAGGCATGGCTGTGAGCGAATTCGACATCTGGGTCTACCACCCGGCAGCGGGATACCAGCAAGGGACCGACCTCGTCGGCTACAAGGTCGAGGCCACCGACGGCAGCATCGGGAAGGTCAGCAAGCATTCCGAGGAGGTCGGAGCCTCCTACCTCGTCGTCGACACCGGGGCGTGGATCTTCGGCAAGCACGTTCTGCTCCCTGCCGGAACGATCAAGCTGATCGACACCGTCAAGGAGACGGTCCACGTCGACCGGACGAAGGACCAGATCAAGGACGCCCCCGAGTTCGACGCGGCCAAGCATGCCGACGAATCCAGCTACCTGGAGCGGTTCGCCCGCTACTACAGGCAGCCGCACATGTAGCAGCGTGATCGTGGCAGCCACATGGCTTCGGCCTGAACCAGGGTCAGTGGCTGTCCGTGCCGCGCTCGCCGACCTCCGCCACTCTCCGCCGCTCTCCGCCCGGCGCCGCTTGGAGACCACTGAGCGACGGCGGCGCCTTCTCCCTATTCATCGGCCTGGAACCCAGGCTGCTGAGCCGGATGACGACCGTCGACTCGGCGCCGCAAGAGTCGGGCTACCCATCGTGGTGTCCACCACCCACTCGGCTTCCGACGGATCCATGGCGCAGTCATCCCCATGTCGGCGTGAAACGTCCGGGTGCGTCCGCGGCGGGAGAGGAGTATCCGATGCAGTGGTTGGTGACAGGCGCGGGCGCTGCCATGGTGCTGCTGATCCTGCGGGATGTCTTCCACACCCTGTGGCATCCGACGAGTCACGGGGGTCTGAGCCGCCTGGTCATGACGGTGATCTGGCGGTTGTCGGTCGCACTCGGTCCGCGCCTGGGCGCGTCAGGGCTCACCGGACCACTCGGACTGGTGTCGGTCGTCGTCCTCTGGGTGATGACAGTGGTCGCCGGCTGGACTCTGATCTACTGGCCGCACCTGCCCGAGGGGTTCGTGTACGCCGACGTCCTGCACCCCGCTGATCGCGTGGGCCTGCTCGACGCCGTGTATGTCTCGCTGGTCACGCTCTCCACTCTCGGTCTGGGTGATATCGCGCCCACCGAGGGATGGCTGCGCGTCGTTGCTCCCCTGGAGGGTCTGGTCGGTTTCGCTCTCCTGACCGCCACCGTCTCGTGGATTCTCGGCATCTATCCCGCACTGGCCCGCCGCCGTGCCTTCGCCCTGCGCCTCTCCCACCTCCTGCGCGCCTATTCGTCGCAGCGGATCGACTCCCCCGCAGGGGCGGCGCTGCTCCTCGACCTGGCCGCCCGGGGTCTCGGTCGTGTCCGTGGACTTCCTCCAGTACCCGGAGTCCTACTACTTCTCTGACGGAGACGACCGCACCTCCCTCGCCCGCCACGTCGGATGGGCCGTGCGCACCGCGGATCAGGCCGCAGATGCCCGGCAGCCCGACGTTCGCGCCGCGGAACGGTCCTGCGCACAGCGCTGGAGGATCTGGCCGACATCCTGGATCAGCGCTTCCTGCACACGCACGGTCCGCCCCGGCGAGCGCTGGACGCCTACACTCGCGATCACGGCCGGCGGGCGGGGAGAAGGCCGGCCGCGCCGGCGCCGCGCACGCCCTGGCACGGAGATGCAGGTGGTTCACCGGCACCGCCTCCGTATGATCCCCGCATGTCCTGGATACGCCGCCGTTCGCGCGCCACCGAGCCGCCCGAGGGCCGACTGCCCGATCTCGACTTCCTCTCCCTGGTCCGCGACGCCCTGGAGGAGGTCGCCCCCGGCTGTACGGCGGATGCCGAACTCAAGGGCAACTCACTGCTCAGCCCTCAGGGTTGGGCCGTCGGTGTCGGGCCGGCGGGGCACGGGGACGACCGGCACTACGACCTGATCGCCTTCCCGAACGTGAGCATCCAGCCCGACGTGCCCTGCTTCGTCGACTGCGTCGTGGTGGTCACCACACCACGCGACGCGGCCGGCCTCTGGGCCCGTTCCGCCGGTGCCTGCATGCTCGAACTGCTCGACGGGCACGAGCAGCTCGCCCAGCACTGGGGCCCCGACGAGGGGCGCGGCGTACCGGGGTGGCGGTCCATCACCTCGGGCGTGCTTGCGTACGGGATCTCCGACCGGGAGAACCTCCGTCTCCAGAACGCACTGCTGGAGGCGGACGTGCTCCGCGAGATCGCGCATACCTTCACTGCCGACCTGGAGTCGCCCTGGTTCAATGGCGTCCGGGTCTTCTACGGCGGTGCCCCAGGCTCCGTGGAGGCCGAGGTGCGGGTCAACGGTGAGCGGCACGAGGCCGCTTCCGCAGCGCTGGCCGCGCTCGGCTTGCCCGAGCCGACGGTCTTCACCGTCGCCCGGTCCTTCACCCTGGTGCTGCCCGTCGGCTCCGGCCAGGAGCGGCACGACCACGCGACCGGCGGGTGCGGGTGCGACTGCGGCGGCACCTTGGACCCGGAGCATCCCGGCTTCGCCCACACTCTCCCCCACCTGATCGCCGAACTCTCCCCGGCTGAGCGGGCGGAGCGGGTCACCGCCGATACCGGCGCGGTGATGGTCGCCCGAGGTGTCGGCAACTTCCTCAAGGTCCGGCTGCCGATCCGCCTCGACGACGGCCGCACTGTGGTCCACCTGGCCTGGGCGTGCCTGCCTGCCGAGGTGATCGAGGACTACACCCGTCGGGTGCACGACGGCACCCTGGCCGGTCACCGCTTCGAGGGCCTGTTCTGCAACGCCATCGAGCCGTGGGGGGAGGAGCTGCTCAGGGCACGCGTCCTACTCGGCGGGCAGCGGGTCGAGGCGGACGGCTCGATCCGGCTCAGCGAGGTTCTCGACTCCGAACACCCGCTGCTGGCCCGGATCCTGCGCCAGAGCTGGCCGGCCGCGTTCGTGCTCGGCGACCCCGCCCCCGGGCCGTCCCACACCTGACCATCGGCCATGTGCGTGACGTGGACCGGGCTCATGTCGATACGGGTGTTGGTTCGACGAATCTTCGAGCCGGGTGGATCCGGAGCAGGGCGAGCTGGTTTCGCTGCAGGGGAGGAGAGTTGGTCTTCGCGCGCAGGCTCCGGGCAGCGGCGATTCTGCTCGGTTCCGCCGGCTGATCCCACCGTCGGCGAAGGTCACGCGCCAGGGCCGTCGCCGGCCGCCTGGGCGGTCGGGCTGGGCAGGCCCAGCCCGACCGCGATCCAGGCGAGCGCCTGAAGATGAGACGGGCGCCCGTACGGTGCCCGCATCGGGCGATGGTCAGCCGGTCGGCAGGCCCAGCCCGTAGTAGGTGACGTGGTAGTCGTCCACATACCCCGCCTCGCCGCCGACGATCAGGTCGGTGGGATCGCTCGCCCCCGCCGCCCTGGCCGTCGCCACGAGCATCTCCGCGAGTACCCGGCCCTTCGGCTCGCCGGGGCCACCCGCGTCCACGCGCCATACGGGATCGTCGTCGCCGAAGACCGACGCCGTGCACGGGTGCTCGGCGACGGTGCCCCAGCCGAGAGCGGCCAGATCGATGTCGTCCGGGGCGAAGCAGCCGATCGAGAGCCGGTCGCCGCACGCCACATGGAAAAGGAGGGGCGCGCTGTGGCCGTTGCGCCCGTAGAACGGCATCCCGAGCCGGATGCCCAGGGCTGTGGTCTCGGCGGGCAGCGCGCCCAGGAAGTCACCCAGCGACCGAGTGACCGTCTCCCAGCTGCGGGCAGTCCAACCGCCTGGGAAGCCGAGACCAACGTTGGCCTGGTCACGGTTGCTGCCGAAGAAGCCGCTGATCGAGTGCTCCTCGCCGACACCTTGACGCCAGAACCAGTTCTCCGCCGGGTCAGTGGGCTGCAGGACGAGCTCCGGCCCCGCCTTCCCGGCGCGCAGTTCGAGAGTGTCCGGCCTGCCACGCCAGCGCAGAAAGGGTGCGCCCCAGTGCGGTTCGCTGTCGTAGAAAGGGCCCATGTCGCCGTGCGAGCCCATGATGGACGGCTTGCCCAGTGCCGCGGTCACTTCCTCCTTCGCGGCGCGGAAGGCGACTGCCTGCGCTGCGGCGTCCGGCGCGGGAGCCGCCACCGGGACCGCGATCTCCACGTACGACTCGCCGTCGGCATAGCGCTTCTCGTACTCTCCGACCGGGCGCAGGCGAGCATCGCCCGAGGACCGACCGGTGATCAAAACAGGGGCGTCCGGCGCGCCGCCCCATGCCCAGCCGAGCTCGGCCGCCACAGCCCTCACCCCCTCCGGCGTCCAGCCGTCGGCGTCTGCCGCGACGAGTCGCCGGGCGAGCTCCCCGATGGATTCCTCTGCCGTGCTTCCCCGTTGTGCGTTCATCCGGCCATCGTGCCGCATCGCAAGTCGGACACTTCCAGGGGGTACATACTGGCAGCCGGCGGACGATCTCGCCGACGGCGACGTCGTGCGGCCCGGCCACCGAGGCGCGGAAGTAGCCAGAGCCAATGGCGTTGCACCACGCGAAGAGGTGCCGCAGTGAGGCCGCGTCAGAAGGGACGCCGCCGAAGCCGGGCGAGCGCGAGCCGGTCCGCCGGAAGCGCGCGGTCGGCGCCGGCAGTGCATCGCCTGGATGAGCTGGCGAACCGTGCCGCGGCCTGTTCCCCATTGCTCGGGGGCCCTCCCGGGCCGCATCCAACGCGAGGAACCAGAAGCCCACGTGGGAGTCTCCCAGTGGTCGGTTCACCGCAGCGGCACGAGCACATGTCCTGTCCGGAATCACGTGTCTGATAATTGATCACGTGGCGGTGGGGGAAGCACGGCTGTGCGACAACCGGCAAGGGGCTGGTTCGCTGCCATGTCGAGGCGTAGGGGATCGCATGGGATTGCTGGTTGCGTCGGAGGCTGTCAGAGCGCGCGAGGACAGGTTCGACTGGTTCTGCGAGACAGTGTCCACCGATGTCATGCCCGTCATGCTCAGCACCCGGCATACGGCCGACTTCCAGGCAAACATCACGGACCTGGACCTCGGCGTGGTGCGGCTGTCCGCCTTGGCTTGCTCACCAGTGCTCTCGCGCCGCACCCTGGCTCATGTCCGACGTGGAGATCCCGAGCATTTGCAGCTGGCGCTCATCACACAAGGTGCTGTCAGAATCTCCCAGAGTGGCAACGATTCGGTGGTCGCGGGGGGACTCGTGCTCACGGACACGTCGCGACCGAGTGAGGGGGCATGCATCGGCGGACAGGTCGAGTCGGTGGTCCTGCAAATTCCCCGTACGGCCCTGGCGCTGAGCTCAGACCGGGTGGACCGCCTCCTCGCACGGGGCTTGGCCGCAGACGTGGGGTCTGGGGCGATCTTCGCCGACTTCCTGAAGTCGCTGCTCACGCGCGGCCCGCGCTGTCGCCCCGAGGAGCTGCGCGGGGTCGGGTCAGTCGCCCTCGACCTGGCCATCGCGTTTCTCGCGCGGCAGCTCGGTGACCCCGGCGAAGCGCCCGCGGAGGCCCGTGCGCAGGAGACACTGCAGCGGATCCACCGTTTCATCGAGAACAACCTTGGCGACCCCGGCCTGACTCCCCAGGTCATCGCCGATCGGCACAACATGTCCCTACGCCGGCTCTACACGCTCTTCGGCGACCAGCCCCTGACCATCTCGGCACGCATCCGCCAGAGCCGGCTGGAGCGCGCGCACGCCGACCTCGCATGCGGGGAACTGAGTGGTCAGCCCGTTCAAGTGATCGCGGCTCGCTGGGGTTTCTCCAGTGCTACGGCGTTCAGCCGGGCATTCCGCGAAGCCTACGGGATCACCCCTACCGAACACCGTTCGTTGTCCCTGATCGCCCCACGGCACGCAGAGCACAGAAACCCTGCACGTCACGCACACCACCGCGCGCCGCTCGGGCCTAGATTCACCGTTGCTGGGAACACCGCCTCAACATAAGAGCAGCCGCGGTGGCGTGTATCCAGCCTGATGACGTGTGTCGTGGACCGGTTGTTGCCGGCTGTGTGAAGGGGGGCTTCCTCGTGGGACTAAGTGTTGCCAAGTCTGGGGGCCGTGCTGTTGGGGTGGTTTCGGCGGGTGTGCTTGTGTCGCCCCGCCTTCCGGCGCCGCCCGCTGCCGCGATGCCCTGGGAGCTCTCGGCGAACACCCATAGCGGCAAGTGTCTTGAGGTTGCGGATTGGCGCAACGACAACGGCACGCCGGCCCGGCAGTGGGACTGCCAACTGGCGGGGACAACATGTAATGGACCTCCTCTCACATCAGCGGAGTGAGAGGCCAGCTACAACGAAATCAGTGGTAGGTGCCTAGAGGTCGCGGGACTGGAGTACGGAGACCGGTGCTCCGGTCCTGCAGTGGGCTGCACCGGAGGGGCCAATCAGCGGTGGAGCATCCAATCCGGCGGATCCGACGACTCGATGGCCCTGATCAGCGTGCAGCGGCAAATACCTGGAGATCGCGGACTGGCGCTCGAAGCCCTCGGCCCTGCCCCCGCTCCTCGCGGCGGATGCTGCCCTGCCAGCACCGGCTGCTTGTTGAACTCCCCCGTGGCGAAAGCGTCCTGAGGTGTTGGGGGACAGCAGGGTGCCGCCGGAGACGGGCCCGTACTCGGGTCCCGTTCCGAAGTCGTTCACCAGTCTCCGCCGACATCCATCGCCTCCCGGCCCGTAGGTATCCGATGAAGAGCGGGCCCCCGCGGTCAGGACGTCGTTGACGGGCGAGACCGCAGGACCGGTTTCCCACCGTCTAGTGAAGCTCTCCGGGTAGCCGACCGCGCTCACGATGCGCACGCGGTGCAATCGGCTCGCGTCAAACCGCTGTCAAGCCGGAGGTGCCGAAAGGGAGCAGGACGCGCTGAGCCACCACCGAGACGACGTCGTGGACCATCAGCGCCCCCGAGCCTCTCCTCGGCTCGTTCCCGCACAGGCTTCCCCTGAATGCCCTTGTATGTGACTCGGTTCAGCTCAGGTCTGGCCCAACAGTCGGCGGAACCAGGCGCGGACGGCTCAGCGGATCACTTCTGCCGGTGGTGCGGCTCTGTGCTCACTCGCGCCACGCACCGACAGACGCCTTCACGTAGTCGGTGAAGTCACGCGGTTGTCGGCCGAGAGCGCGCCCTACTCCGTCGGACAAGTGGCTGTCCAAGCCGCGTCGGATCGGGCTCACCGCCTCCGCATAGTCCTCCGCCTCGGCGGCCGCCCATCCCCGCCCAGTGAGCTCCGCGACGAAATCTTCGGGGGACAGCGGGACGTACCGGATGTCTCGGCCGGTGGCCCCGGAGATCTCAGCGACGGCTTGCGCAATGGTCAGGGCCTGGGGCCCGGAGAGTTCGTAGGTCTGCCCGTCGTGGCCATCCTCGGTGAGCGCCGCGACCGCGACCCTGGCGATGTCGCCGGCATCGACGAAGGAGACCGCACCGTCCCCAGCCGGCAGCCTCAGCTCACCGGCGAGGATCGCGTCCAGGAAGATGCCCTCGCTGAAGTTCTGTGCGAACCATGCAGGTCGCAGGATCGTCCACGCGACACCGCTATCGCGCACCGCGCTCTCCCCGTCAATGTGTGTGGCACCGGCGATGCTGGCTTCGCCGGAGTATCCCGGCACATCCACGCCGCGCCCCGACAACAGCACGATGCGTTCGATGCCGAGCTCGACGGCACGCTCGACGAAGGGGCGTGTGAGGAGTTCCCCGTCGACCGGCACGAGGTACACCGTCTTCACGCCGTCCAGCGCGGAATCCCAGGTGGCGCGGTCGAGCCAGTCGAATCGCGGTTCGCCGGCGCGCGATGCCACCCGGACAGGAACCCCCTGCGTTCGCAGCAGGGTCAGGACCCGGCTCCCGGTCTTTCCCGTAGCGCCGGTCACCAGAATTGGTTGCTTGGTCATGACGTCATTGAAGTCATCTCTCGCGAGATGATCCATGGCTCGGAAACTCACTTCGATGTCTATGCGTCTACGCTAGCGCCGTGGATGTGCTCTCCGAACTGCTCGACGGAGTGAGGGCCCGCGGTGCCCTGTTCCGTCGGACCGTCATGGACCAGCCATGGTCCCTGTGTTTCGCCAGCGGATCACCGCTGACGCTGGCCACGATGCTCCGCGGCCAGGCGTGGATCGTGCCTGCCGATGGCGAACCGGTGTCGGTCAAGGCCGGGGACATCACGGTCATCCGCGGCCGGGCGCCCTATACGGTCGCGGACGACCCGGCCACCCCACCACAGATCGTGGTCGAGAGCGCCGACTACTGTCTTCGCGGCCCCGACGTCGGCGAGGCCGACGACGGCCGGGAGGGCTCAGCCCTCCTTCTCAGTGGCGCGTACACCGGCCAGGGTGAGATCAGCGAGCGGCTGCTGCACGCGCTACCCGAAGTGCTGGTGGTCCGCAGCACCGACGTTCACCCCCCACTGCTGGATCTGATGGTCGAGGAGATCATCAGGGACGGCCCCGGCCAGCAGGTGATGCGTGACCGGCTGCTCGACCTGATGCTCCTTTCCACATTGCGGACCTGGTTCGATCAGTCCGAGGCGCATGCGCCCGCGTGGTACCGGGCGATGGATGACCCGGCGGTGGGCCATGCTTTGCGACTGCTCCACTCCGATCCGGCCCACCCATGGACCGTGGCCAACCTGGCGGCCAAATCGGGACTGTCTCGGGCCGCGTTCGCCCGCCGGTTCACCGCACAGGTCGGCGAACCACCGATGACCTACCTCACCTCTTGGCGCATCGACTTGGCCGCCGAACTGCTACGCGGGACCGACGCCACGGTCGGCTCTATCGCACGGAAAGTAGGCTATGCCAACACCTTCGCGCTGAGCGTCGCCTTCAAACGCCTTCGCGGCATCACTCCTACCGACCACCGCGCCGCAGCGGCGCCAGTCTTGAGACTCGGTTGAACGCTCAGGGTCGACAACTCAAGCAGTCACCCAACTCAAACAGTGACCCTCCAAGTGGGGCACTCAGTCACAAGCAGTGCGGACCTGACCGGCGCCCAAGAGGCAGAGGTCGATCTCGATCACCTCTATGTCGGTGAACTCCACCATCAAGTCATGGGCGCGGCGCGCCCGTTGTCGCGGAAGCAGCCGAACTGCTGCTCGCTCACAGATGTGGCTGTGCCGGTGCGCGCAGGGCAGGCACAGCACCTTGCCACTGAAGCTGAGCACGGAGAACGACAGCCCTCCGCCCCTGTCCCCAATCCGGATCCTTTGACGGAGGCGTACCGCGGCAGTCCCACCGGACCTGGGCGACTCGCACCGGCCACCCGCTGATCGAGGGGCCCCGGTCGGGATGCAAGAGGCGCCCAAGCGCTGGGGCAGCACTTCCTGGAGGGTGGTCTCTTCCGCGGGCGGAACGGGTGCTGCTGGTGGCCGTCGCACCCCGCTCGGCCCGTCCCGGGCTGCGGCCCCCGCTGGGTGCAGTTGTTCGGCGAGCGCCGGGCTACGTCCGGCGCGACCGATACAGGCTTCCACGGTGCAGGGCCGGCCGCCCTGGACGAAGCGCTACAGGGCGAGGGCCGGCAAGCAAGTGCGACAGCCGGTGACGGCGCTGGCGACGGCTTCGGTTGTGTGGTGCCGAGGGACCTCGACGCGCTCGGCGGGCCGGGAAGGGTGGATCAGTAGGCGGAGTCGACGTTGTCGATGGAGCCGTACTTGTCGGCCGCGTAGTTGGCGGCCGCCGTGATGTTGGCGACCGGGTCGGTCAGGTCATGCGGGGTGCCGGGGACGTGGTAGGCGTCGAACGTCGGCTGGATGACCTGGAGCAGGCCCTTCGACGGCGTGCCGTTCTGCGCGTTCACGTCCCAGTTGTTCTGGGCGTTCGGGTTGCCGGAGGACTCACGCATGATGTTGCGGTGCAGACCCTCGTAGCTACCGGGGATGTCCTCGGACTTCATGATGTCCAGGGCTTCCTTGATCCAGCCGTCGAGGTTGTCGGCGTACTGCTTCTTCGCCTTCTTCGCCGCCGGAGCATCCACCGCTGACACCTGGGACGCCGAGACATTCGCCGGCACCGGGGCTGCCTGAGCGGGCGACGGGGCCAGCGTGAGCGCCGCCGCTGCGGCACCTGCGGTGACTATGCCGGCGACGGACAGCTTGCGGAATCGGGCGATGCGGCTGGTGGTGTTCTGCGTGGTGGCGGTCATACGCGAGTAACTCTCCATCTGAAGACGACGTGGGGATGCCGACCGAATGCGTGCGGCGGAAGCGGAGCAGTTCTCCGCGAGGTGGCGGGGCGGTCGAGCGATGCTCTGCTGTCCGGCCCGCACCGGGATCCCCGGAACGACAGCCATGGTTAGGGGCGCTCCGAGCCCAGCGCAAGGATGTGACGTACTACCCCACCGCATAGCAAATGTCCGAAATGATCTGCCGCGAGCCACGCGGGCGCGGGATCGCGGGACCCCCGCCTACTACTTCCCTTAGGACGTGACGTAGCTCCTGTGCGGGGCATCACAGCTGCGGCGACCGCCTGGGCGGCCTCACGACTCACCGACCTAGGTCGCTTACTCTCCGTGTATCACCAGAGAGTCGGCTTCACGCAGGGCCCCTCCGCGGCCAGCGCCCCCACCTGCTTCGCGAACCCCTCCCCTGCTGCGGGCCTCCAGCCACACCTCGCCATGGGACTCACGGGGCCACGACGCCGACCTCACGGTCTTCGTACGGAGCACCAGCGTGAGCCGGAGGCTTGAACCGCACACGCGGCTCCTGCCGATAGGCCTGAAAGCCGCATCGATGCCCTACTGGGCCGTGCCTGGGATCCGTACGACGGCGACCTGCGGCGCGCGGGCACTGCCAGTCCTGGACCGCTCCTCACAGGCTGGGGCCCGAGCGCCTGAGCCGGTGGGTCTGAGATCGGTTCCCCTCATTCGGGGGCGGCTGCCGTGCGAATGTGACCGATTGGCAACAGGATGACCGGATGAGCAACTTTCCGACCACCTCGATCTTCTAGGTGCTCGACATGATCAGACGCGGGTAAGAGGCCGAACGATGAATGCAGCACCGGTGGACGGGACGTCCCCCAGCGGGTCGGAGAGCGGGCAGACGCCGGGCGGCGAGGACGCTGCGCCGGTGGAGAGTACGGGCGCCGTCGAGGGCGGACGGGCACGTTCCGCCGTCCTGGAGGATTCGATGCCTGAGGCGGAGGTGGCGACCGGTCCCGGCACGGCACCGGAGGCCGAGCCGGAACAGGAACCGGAGCACGGGCCGCAGCCCGGCTTCTCGGTCGACGGCGAGGCCGACGCCAGCCCCGGCGACACCGCGGACCAGCACGAAGCCGCCCCCGCGCCCAAGCCGCAGCCGCAGCCCGAATCGACACGACCACTCACGCCCCTTCCTGCACCGGCACCCGACCTCGCCCTCTCACAGGGCGCCCGCCGTCGCGGTCCGGAACCGGGGCGCGAGGCCCCACTGACCGCCCTCGATCTGCTGGCGCAGCTCACCGACACTCCCCCGCCGCCCACGGCTCCGAAGCGGACCCTCATCCGGCGGATCGGACTCTGGACTCCGTTGGTCCTGCTGCCGGCCGTGGTCTTCATGGTCGTGCAGGGGCTACGGCCGCTGCCGGAGCCCACCCTCGGCGGAGCCGAGGCCTCGTACGCGCTGCCGGGCCGGTTCGAGATCCCGTGGCCCGACCACGGGCAGGGAGCGGTCCGTATTCCCGGCACCGGAGACGTCGCCGTGTTCGGTGCGCAGAATCCAGTGCCGACGGCCAGCGTCGCGAAGATCATGACTGCGTACGTCATCCTCAAGGGGCATCCGCTGAAGAGGGGCGAGGAGGGGCCGCAGATCACGGTGGACGCCAAGGCCGTCGCGGACGGGACGGCCAAGCACGAGTCCAGGATCCAGGGCCTGAGGGTGGGGGCCACCTTCAGCCAGCAGGACATGCTGAAGATGCTGATGATCCCGTCGGGCAACAACGTCGCTCGGCTGCTGGCCCGGTGGGACGGCGGGGGCGACTCCACCGAGGCCTTCGTGGCGAAGATGAACGCGGCGGCCAGGGACCTCGGGATGCACGACACCGTCTACACCGACCCCAGCGGGCTGGACCGCAAGACCGTGAGCACGGCCGTCGACCAGCTGAAGCTGGCAGAGGCGGTCATGAAGTTCGACGTCTTCCGAGCGATCGTCGCCATGCCGACCGCCACGATCAAGGGGCTGCCCGAGCCCCTGCACAACAACAACGGCAGCCTGCTGATCGCCGGGCTGAGCATCAGGGGCATCAAGACCGGATCCAGCACGCCGGCAGGCGGAACGCTGGTGTGGGCCGCGTACAAGACGATCGGCTCGCGAACGCCGCTGATCCTCGGCTCGATGATGGGCCAGCGGGTCGAAGGGCCCGACCCGGATGCCATCAGGAGCCTGGCCCTGGTGAAGTCCAACAGCGAGAAGGTCGTCGCGGCCGTCCGCGCGGGTCTCACGTCCGTGACCGTCATCTCGAAGGGTCAGGTCGTCGGGCACGTGGAGGACGGTCTGGGCCGGCGTACACCTGTGGTCGCCGCGAAAGACCTGCAGGTCGTCGGCGTACCCGGCCAGAAGCTGAACGCCGTCCTGAGCGGCAACGACAAAGCACTCCCCCGGTCCGCCGCGGCGGGCACAGAGGTCGCCACGCTGACCGTGGGCAGTGGGCCGGGTGCCCCTTCGGTCCCGGTGACAGTGCAGACGGACCTGACGGAGCCTGCCTTCACCGACAAGCTCACTCGCCTCGGCTGACAGGCACCGCGGCGACGCCTGCTCCACCCACGGGCCCTGCGCAGGTACTTCGGCGATGCAGCGGTGCTGAGCACCGCTGCATCGCCGTGTGGAGAGTGCCCGTCGCCGGTGTGACGGCCGTGCCCCGACGCGCGGCGCCGCGGCCGACGGCCTGGGCCGCCTTCCGCTCCACGCGGCGGCTCGGGGGCCGGTGCCGTGCCGCGGCACTTGGTGTCGGCAGCAGAGTGCCGGGCCGGACGGCAGACGGGGCGCAGTCTGGGCCAAGGCGACGGGCACGGGGAACTCCACGCGTCCACCCGTCGCCGTCGGCGGTTGCAGACCGCGGCTTCAGAGGAGCTCCGGCCTGCGCCGGTTCACAGGAGCTCGGGGGTACTTCCGGAGCGAAGCAACCGGGCTGCCATGGGAGCGACGGTCGCCCCGGAGCGGGCCGGAAGCCGCCTCCGGCGCAGGCATTCACCGGTCCTTGCCCGCTGAGCTCATACAGAAGGGATGACCGGAGGGTCCAGCAGCACGGTCCCATGGCTGCCGCCGGGTCGGTGGGCGGGCCTGCCGGCACCGAGATCGACGAGACGCTTCTCGGCAGCCTCGACATCGCCGAAGGCGAGGTCGAGGTGGTCGACGAGTTCGCCGTTGGGCCGATCCGAAGCCTGGAAGGACTCGGCCGTGTAGAAGACGTATTTCGTGGTGCCATCGGTGATCATCGCCGCGGAGGTCACCGAAGGTCTGGGTGACCTTCCAGCCCAGGGCAGCGGCGTAGAAGCCGGCGAGGGCCTTTCCGTCGTGCCCCCAGAAGGCCGCGCCATTCACTATGCCCGCGGCAGCCGTGCCGTTGTTCTTGTCATGTTGGTCACCGGGTCCGCTTCTGGTTGACGCCGATGACGTAACCATTGGGGTCGGTGAAGTAGAACAGCTTGTCGCCGTGGTGCTCCATCACGTCCTTCTGGACAGTGACCAAAGGCCGGATGCGCTCCACGTAGGTGTCGAAGTCGTCCACGGCCAGGTAGAACATGCCGAACGCGCCGACCGGGGTGTCCTTCAGGACGGGCAACCAGCCGCGCAGGTGCTCGTCCCGGTAGACCATCAGCGCGAACTCGCCGTCGAAGAGCAGGATGCGCAGGTCGTCGTCCGGGTCGTTGCCGGCGGGCAGGGCGGTGAAGCCGAGCTTCTCGTAGAAGTCCACGGTCGCCTGGGTGTCGTAAACACCGAGGCACGGGGCGATGGCGGGCGGCTTCATGAGGATCACTCCTTGAAGGGGAAGCTGAGCAGGAAGGGACGGAACTCCTCGCGAGCGCATGGGCTTGACCTGAGAAGTCCTACCGGAAGCATGGCCTCCGTATAGGACAGGACGCGTCCTCCGAACGACGCTCGCTCTAGCCGAGCCACCGGGTTGGGTAGACCTTGCGGACTCCGTCGTGTCGGGTTGCGGCGGCCGTGTCTTGGAGCTTGGCGAACGGGAGGCTCTCTTCGCTGCCGTCTCGCGGATGGGCGACCATTCGGTGGCTTGGGCTGGAACAAGGCCCGCCACCCCATCGGGTGGCGGGCCTCGTCGTGTCAGTGGGTGCTCACGGGCGTGGGTTGTGTGGCTTCGACTGCGGCGTCGATGATCTGCTCGTACTCATCCTCTGTGAGGAGGGACTCGAGTGCGATGTTGAGTGCCCAGCCGACATCTCCTGTGAGTGACTGCTCGCCGAAGCGGGGTTGCAACAGCATCGAGAGGTGGTCTCGTCGGAAGAGCAGCCGCAGGGTCTGTCGGTCGCGTTGGCGGTGGACAGCTTCTTGGGCGAGGGCGACGAAGGGTGCGTAGTCGTCGCCCATGAGCTTGTGCATGGTTTCGCGCTGGGCGTACGCGGCTTGGAGTTTGAGGGTCCAATCGCCGGGCCGGCCGAATCGGGCTTCGACTGATTGCCGGAGTGCGGCCCGGCGCTCTGGTTCGTCGTGAAAGTCGGTCATGGCTACGACGTAGCGTCTCAAGGTGTTGTGCCTGGCGAGGCGCGCCTGAGGTGGTCCCCCATCTGGGCGTGATCTTCTGGCTGTGGCTTGGTCGCCTTGTCGTGGAGTTCATAGAGCCCGTAAATGGCGACTACCCGGAGGACCCGCGCCTACCGCTCGTGACCCCTGCTGAAGCCCGAGAAGTCGGGGGCTACCTCCGACTGCTCGAGTCGTCCCGGCGCGGATCGAGCTGCTACTCCCGGACCGGACTCCGTAAGGAGCAGGTGATGGCGGGAAATCGCCGACGCGCTCACGGGGCAGTCGTTGATGCCGTTGGCCGGCTGGAGTCAGGGTGCACGGAGACACCGAATGGCAGGGCCGTATCCTGAGGCAGGCGACGCAGGCACTGCCGATGCGTCGCAGCCGGCCGTAGCCGCCGGGCGCCACCCACGCCGGGTACCGGGTACGCGGCAAACGATCGGGAGTTGACAGTGATCAGTCTGGCCGCAGTCGGGGGAGTGGCCCTGGTCGAGTTGGGCATGGCCCTGACTCCGGGACCGAACATGATCCACCTCGCCTCCCGCGCGATTACCCAAGGCCGCAGGGCAGGCTTGGTCAGCCTGAGTGGGACCGCCGTGGGATTCCTCTGCTATCTGCTGGCCGCGGCCGCCGGCCTGTCCGCGTTGTTCGCCGCCGTGCCGCTGGCGTTCACGGTGGTCAAGCTCGCCGGGGCCGCCTACCTGGCCTACCTGGCCTGGGACATGCTCAAGCCCGGTGGCCGCTCACCCTTCGCTCCGGCCCAGGACCTGCCTCCCGTCTCCGACGCCCGCCTGTTCTCGATGGGGCTCCTGACCAACCTGCTCAACCCCAAGATCGCTCTCATGTACGCCGCTCTTCTGCCCCAGTTCATGGATCCGCAGGCGGGTCCGGCCTGGGCGCAACTGCTGCAGCTCGGTGGTGTGCAGATCATCGTGGGGATCTCCGTGAACGCTCTGATCATGCTGGGCGCAGCACGGGTGTCGGGGTTTCTGGCTGCCCGGCCCCGCGTGATGACCGCTCAGCGGTTCGCGGCAGGCGGCTTGCTCAGTGTCTTCGCGCTGCGCACAGCCCTGTCCCGTACGCCTGTCTCTGCCTGAGCCATGCACGTGCACCTGTGAGACCGGTGCTCGGTGAGGCAGCTGCGGCATCGACTGAGGAGCTGAAGCGACGCATCCTGGCCAGTCACGCCCTCAATCCAGCATTGGGCGAGCCGGAACTACCGTGGGACGACCGCAATTTCTGCCAGTTCGACGGCGACCCCTGGCCATGCGACGACCTGCTTGACCTCGCCTCGCCCTACACCGACCACCCTGACTTTCCCCGGCGAGCCTGAGGCGACACAACCACGAGCAGAGCGCACGACGCGCCAGGAGACCTCTACGGGACAGCCCTTAAGCCAAGGAATGCGTAGGCGTCGGTTTCGCAGCAATCGCCCTCGCCTCCTGGGTGCTCCTTGGGCCGCTGCGAACGCCGCGCGGACTCGTTGACCCTGATGTGGGCGATCGCTTGTAGATTGATCATATGAGCGATCAACGCGGTTCAGGTCTGCGGTGGATCGGCGAGCATGCCTACCAGGACGCGAAAGGCCGTATGCCAGGCATGCTCCACGGCATTTCCCTGACGGCGGCCCGCGGCGTAGATGCGGAAGAGTTCCTCGTCCGGCTGGGCGCAGATCCTGAGCAGCTCGAATGCGGGGACCTGTATAAGGAGCGCCACGAGCTCGCCCTACCTCCAGACATGGGGGACGTGAGCCGCGCCATGTACGGCACCTGCGGCGCTTGGCTGTACGTCCTGGAGGACACGTGGGCTGCCACCTGGTCCCTCGGCTTCCGCGAGGTACCGGAGATGGAGCCCCTCGTCGGCGAGGAGATCATCTGTCTCACCCTGAATCTCGGGCCGGGCCCGTCGCGGATCCTGCACGCCCCGGGTGACGACGCCCGTACCTGGCAGGCCGAGTTCGCCGAGAGCACCGGCCGGAACTCGAACCTCGACACCGCCCTGCATGCTGCCGGGGCCGTCTTCCCCACCGCCTACGACGGCGTGCACACCCAGGAGGAGGCGTCGCGGTACTTCGAAGAGCACCACCGCGACATTCCGGCCCGCGTGTTCGCCGGCGTAGGCGAGTACTGCGGTCTCACGATCGACCGGGCCACGGTGGAAGCCGGAACGCTTCCACTCGTCCTGCTGCCGGTCCCACGGCTCTGAGACGTGCTACGGCGCGGACCTCGAGGGCCGGCCCGCGCCGACCACTGACCGGTGACCGCTACGAGCTGACGGCCTACGGTGGCACCACCTCCGGCTCCATCCGCGCCTTGGATGACCGGACGTGACGATGAGTCCATGGGCTCAGTGCGGTGGCCGTCGCACGTGCACGTCTCGCCGTACCTGACGGAGCTCGTCCGCCGCTTCGGCGAACGTTCCACCCAGATCTCGGCCTCCAGCCCGAGTCGTGCGACCCTCTCCCGAGCGTCGACTTCGCCCCCTGCTCGGCGGCTGCCCCGGCACCGACGGTTGCGGCCAGGCCGCCTGGCCATTCGCGACCTCCGCCATACGATGCCCAGAGACCCGCTCATGGCCCGCTGCGCGACCCGGCTGCGGACGAGTAACGCGTCAACGAGGCGTGAGCCCCGACGGCGTGAGGTGTTCAGCCGCCGCGGGAGTGGTCGGCAGTGGCGGCAAGGAGGCCTTGGGTTCCCAGGGGAGGTTGGCGTACGTCGCCGTGGCGACCTTCGAGGACCGTGACAAGCCGAGGTTGGCGAGGTCGACGTCATTCGCCGGGATCGCCGTCAGGGCGGTGCGGCAGGTTGTAGAGCGCGAAGTGGGATGCGAGGGCGCTGCCGACGCCTTCTCTGTCGAAAGGACTCCAGCAGCTCACTCAGGTATGCCGCTTGGCCGGCTTCGTTGCGCTCGTATGCCCCGGTCTGCCGGAGCGGAGACCCGCAGGCGTCAGGACCCGGGCAGGTTGATGCAGTATTCGTCGCGGGAGTCCCCTCGCATCGAGCTCGCCAGTTGGGAGACGTGCTGGGCCTGGGCGGCGGACAGGCGACGCGCCTCCCACACCAGCGCTGCGGCGTCCACGGCCTCCGGAGTCGGAGGCCGTGGCACCTCAGGCAGAGCGACGCCCGTCAGCGCGGCGAGTTCGCGGGCGTCGATGCCCAATAGGGCCGCGAAGTCCGTCACCAATCGAGGTGTCAGGTCCTTGTAACCTTCGCCGATCACGCGATAGGTCACCGTCGACAAGTATGTGGGTGTCACGACACCCAAGATGTGAGCCATGCCCGTCCAGCTCAGGTTGCGGTAATGGAGCATGGAGACCATCCACCCGCCCGGACCGTCGGCGAGATACACAGACCACTTCGGGGCGAAGCGGGAGGTTCGTTCCTCCTGTGGCAGTGAGCGGATGAGCTGCAGGATTTCCTGCCGTCCCGCCGCTGGGAGGTGCACCGCGTCCATCACGAGGTCCCGCACCGACTGCTCGGCAGTGGCGTCCACCGGCGCCATATCGTCCGGGACCGCCAACCCCGCGAGGATGACGAGATCGAGGGCGTGGAAGCCCACCGCAGGCGCGAGCCGCCGGAGCAGCCCCTCGCTCGGGGTGTCCCCCGCCAGCACCGCTCGGATCTCGTCCGCAAGTAACCCGGCGCGTTCGGCCAGCGCCTCTGTGCCGAGCCCTCTGTGGTTCAGTAACCACGCCAGCATCGCGCCGAATTCGGGGTTCTCCGTCATGCCCGCATCCTTAAGCTTGCCGTCCATCAGCCGAGCCGCCTCGGCTGCTGATGACAGGACGGTGGGTGCGTCTGCCTCGTTGCGCTCTCCGTCGGCCCTGGGCGGCACTTGGCCGGCCATGCCTTTCGTCGACGGGTCACCCCTTGGCGGGCCCGGCAGGTACGTACCGATGACAGAGGCGCACACCAGGGCCAGATGCAGCCACGCAACGTGCAGGGGCAATCCCCCGTGGAGTCCGCGTAGTGATCCTTGAAGTGGATGCCGAGCAGGCGTTCCCGTCCGGGAGGAAGGGGCCGGGAACGGCGGGGTGGGAAGGCGGGGTTGGGAAGGCGGGTCACCAGCTCCCGTCAAGAGCGCCGTGTGCGGACCGCAGGGACCACAGCCGCCCGAACGCAACGGGAGGTAGGACGTCTGGGGGGCGGGAGTCCGGCAGTCACACGGTCTTCGACGTCAGTGAGCTGGGCGAGGACGCGACAAAGGTGCCGGCGTCGAGCTGGTGACCGGTCGCTCCAGGTCGCGGGAGGGATGCGTACGGTTCCTGGACATCGGCGACCAGCCGGCAATTCGTCCCGGTCAGAGCCGTGAGGGTGCGGGCGGCGGTGGAGCTGAGATCGACACCGCTCCTGCCTTCTTCTCCAAGCCGTGGAGCTGCGCCTTGGTGAAGACGGTCTCCAGGTGACGCGTACGGGGCCTCATGCGGCGGCACGAGGTGCGCCGGGGAACGGGGAATAGCCCTTGGGGCGTGCGATCACGGCGGGGCCTGCATAGCCTGAGGTCAGACCCAGGGGCTCCTGGAGGACGTGATGCCCGCTCGAAGTCTATGGTCCGGGGGCGCCTTCGTTCGGGATCGTGGCGGTGCCCTGCAACCACGAACCAGCTACGGAGAGTCACGGCATCGCGTTCCTGCAGATCCACCTGCCTTCTGGCGCCGGGAGTCCGCCTGGACGGCGAGGAGAAGAGTCATGACAGCGAAGCGGACCGTCTACCACGTCACACAATCCGGCGAGCGGGCGGCGGCCGCGGGAGTGAAGTGGCAGGTCGAGGGCAGGGAAGGCCGTCGACGGCTGCACGAGCCGCACCATACGCAGAAGGACGCGATCGACTCCGCACGCGACCGGGCCAAGGAGCACACCCCCGCGCAGGTCCTCGTTCACGCCCGCGACGGACGCATCCGCACCGCGTACACCTACGGCGACACCGCCCGATAGGCCCGTTCCGGCGGCTGACTCCGGTGGTCGGGCTCGCCTGTGACATAGCCTGTCTCCTTGATGAGTCGATCCTCTGATCGGCGCCCCCTGAATCTCGCGGCATCGCGCATGGAAGCCTGTCCACATGGACACATTCGAGGACCGACTCGACGGCGGATGGAAGTGGTGGGAGGCCGCCATCGAAGAAGCGCAGGAGGGGCGCTGGGTCCGTGACGCCGTGGAACGGCAAGTCATCAAGGACATCGCTGCCGCCACCAACCCTCTCCATGGTGGGCGGATGGCCCCGTTCACCGAGGACTCGTGGCACGTACGCATCGGGAGGATCGCGAACTGGGCCGGGGTGCTGCGGCTCGCGGCCAGGTCAGGCGGCTGGGTGCTCCAACCGGTCGCCGGACGCATCCCGTCAAACCCTGCCGGCATGACCGAGTTGCTGTCTGGCATCTACGCGGTCGGCGAGCAGGGAGAAATCTGGATGCAGCGGCTCCTGAAGGGCGAGCTGCCATCAGAAGACGAAATCGCGAAGGCTGAGGGCTTCCTCACCGGGCCGGGGTCGATCGAGGACCTTGAGCTCTTCTTCTACGACTGAAAGGCCGTCCCTTCATCGTCACCGCCGTGCCCAGATGAGGATGGCGGCGAGGTGGAGTGCGGCCTGGTAGGCGATGGCAAGCTTGTCCGTTCGCATGGCCAGGCCGCGCCACTGTTTCAGCCGGTTGATGCATCGCTCGACCGCGTTGCGTTGCTGTATGCATCGGCGTCGAAAGCGGGTGGGCGACCGCCGGCGCGGCCTCGCCGCAGCCGGTGGCCGATCTGGTCGGACGGCTGGAGAATGACAGCGCGGATTCCGCGTCGGCGGAGGTGATTTCGGATCGCGCGGGATGAGTACGCGCGGTCCGCCAGCACGGCGTCGGGTCGGGTCCTCGGTCTTCCGGGGCCGCTTCGCAGAACCCGGATGCCGGCCATGACGGTCTCGAAGGCTGGGGCATCGCCGCCTGGCCTGCGGTGATGTGGAGGGCCAGGGGTCGTGCATGGCCGTCGCTGGCGAGGTGGACCTTCGTGCTCAGACCGCCGCGGGAGCGGCCGACCGCGTGATCGTCGGGTTCGGCCCGGCCTGGATCCCCTTTGCTGGCTCCGGCGGCGTGGCTGGTGTGCCCGGCAGACGGTGGAGTCCACCGACACGGTCCAGTTGATGTCGTCAGTACCCTCGGCCGCTGCCGGGACCGCGGCAAGGATGCGTTCCCAGGTGCCGTCCACGGCCCACCTGATCAGCCGTTTGTGGGCGGTCTGAAACGAGCCGAGCTCGTCGGGCAGGTCCCGCCAGGGAGAGCACGTTCGGTACTTCCATGCGATGGCCTCCACGGTTCGGCGGTGATCGGCGCACGGCCGACCACGGACCGGGTCGGCCGGCATCAGCGGCTCGATCCGGTCCCACATCGCATCAGTGATCACTAACCGGCCGGACATATCCGATCAACTGACCAACCGAACAAAGAGATGGGCCCGGCGGCAGCTGATCAACCGCGTCCGGTGGCGGACACGGACTTCCACAGTTCGAGCCCGTGCTGAAGGAGATCCAGGTACGTCGTCTGGGACCGGGCAGGCCGCACGCCCGCCCCCGCCGAGTGCGGGGCCGACAAGGGAACGCCTCCTGGAAGAACCACACCCGCCTGTGCAGATGCGGGATTCGCTGCCGAATCTCGGACGGGGCCGACCACGCCTGCAACCGCAAGGAGCTCGGTGCCCGTGGCGGCCGCCCGCCGGAGTCCGACGAGACCGACTACCGCGAGCGCTACACGGTGGAGTGTGGCGTAATCCGCCTCAATTGACATCCGACGGTGGCCACCCGCTGCGAGAATTTCGCCCTTCGCTGCGAAGCCAGCGCCCTCCTCGCGCCCATCACCGAATGGCTCTGACCGGTAAGGAAATCGCTTCTCTCCACCGCGATGTGGCCGGGAAACTCGCCCCATGACCAATGACTTCACCGTACGTCCGGCTCGACCCGCCGATGCGGCCTGCCTGGCCGAACTGCGCTGGACGTTCAAGCAAGAGGACCACGAAGGGCAGCCAGCGACTCCGGCGCGGCCCCTGTTCATGGCAAGAACATCCGGTGTGGTGGAGGTGCGAGATCGCGGCCGATCCCTCACCCCTGTCCCTGGTCGCCTCTTTCACGGACGGTCGCCCGCACGGTAGCCGCCGCCGGTCAAGCCATGGAATGCTCGTCCCGCCGCTTCAAAAGGCGCCGCCGGGGCGCCCGAGGTCTCACGGCCGAACCAGTGACAGTAGGGGGCGGCGCCGGCGGCCGCCGCACGCGTGACGCGCGATCGGTGTCCTGCAGAACCCACTGGACCCGGCCTTTCCCCAAACGCTCCCTGGCCCTCGTCGGGGGCACCCGGTCGCGCTGATCCGGCGTACCTCGGGCACACGCGCCCAGGGACGAAGGAGACGCTGATCCGCTGATCAAGAGAGCCCCTGCGTCGCAGCCGTGGGCGATCTGCTGGGAGGTCATGGCCGAGCAGACTGCCGACCGGCGGCCGTTGGTGCCGCCAGGGCCTTCGAGCGCTCACCACCCGAACCAGAACCCTGGCGCGTCGAACTCGGCCGCTTGAGTGCTCGGGTGGCATCACTCTGCTCCCGTGCCGGCAACGCACCCAGGCACCCGGACCTCCGCGTCGGCGTGCATGGCCGCCCACGGTTCGAGGTCGGGTTCCCACAGACGGAATCGATGCCGATCGGCCCTCGTCGAGCACGAGGTGCGCCAGGCGTCGGCCACGATGCGAGCCGTACGAGATGGGCCGGTGGCAGTCGCTCCCCCATCGCTTCGGCCCCGCAGTAGTGCTCTCGGGCTGCGGCCCGACGGGCCACGAGGTCGAGGCTCGTTCACCCCGATGGCGGGTGGCGCATCCGGTGTCCGTGACCGGCCCTCTCCATGATCGTTACCCGCAGTGGCGGCGTCTGAGGGCGACATCCCCGCCTCTTTGAGTACCAGGAGGATGACGCGTGGGTGGCTGGATCAGTGTCGGTCTGGGGGCTGCGGCAGCCCTGTGCCCGCTGCCGCAGTGGGGCGACGTAGCCGTCGTCATGGACCACACCCCCACCAGCGATCGCCTGGTGGTGTGCGCCCCGGATGTAGTGATCGACATGGGCTACGGCGATGAGGCACCCGAAACCCCGCGCCCCACGTGCACGCCGCCGCCTTCGCCGCCGACGTCTCCACCGCCCACGTCGCGGCCGTCTCCACCATCCACGTTGCAGCCGCCTCCACCGCCTCCGTCCCCGTCGGCCCCCGAGCCGGCATCGCCCACGCCGCCCGGGCTCCCACTCTCAGCTCCTCCGGAAGCGGCCCCGGCACCCGTCACGCCGGCGCCCCCCGCTCCCGGCCCGGACCTGACACCGCCAGTGGACCAGGCGCGCAGCGCCACCCCGGCCCCCGCGTCGCCGCGACTGGCCCAGAAGCCTCAAGCCTTTCGGTGGGTGCCGCGCTCGCAATACACCGGCGGTCCGTCGCGTCCGGCTCCGGCCGGTATCTCGATGACCATGTCCACGGTCGTGGTCACCCTGCCGGGTGTTCTGGCCGCGGCCGCCTTGCGGCCGGGGTCCCGTCGCCGCGCCCGTGGCTGACCGTCGTCTCCCCGGTGGGCCGGTTGCTCCGCGATCGGTCCACCGCGCCTGTCCCGTACTTCGTTCACGTCGCTTCGCTCGTCCTGGAGTTGTGCAATGCCGGAATGGCTCGTCTACACCCTGGCCTCGGTCCTGGTCTGCGTTCTCGTCATCACGGCGACTGTCGTACGGCACCGCCGCGTTGCCGTCGATGAGGACACCTCCGAGACCCCGGACGTGCTGGAGTACATGGTCATGATGGTCGGCGTCGTCTACGCCATCGTGCTCGGTCTGGCGATCGCCGGCGTGTGGGAAGCCCGTAGTGCGGCCGAGGACACCGTTCAGCGCGAGGCTCAGGCTCTGTACGAGATCGACCAACGCCTGGACGTCTACCCGGCCGCCTTCCGGACGCAGATCAAGGAGCACATCGACGCCTACGCCCGGCACGCCGTCACCGCCGAATGGCCCGCTCTGAAGGACGGCACGCCCGTCGACGGCACCGGCGCCGAGCTGCTGGGCCGCATCCGGAGCGATATCGCGCACCGCACCCCGGCCGACGAACTCCAGGCCCAGGCCTACCAGCCGCTCCTGGACCAAGTAGCTGCCGCGGACGACGCCCGTCACCAGCGCCTGGACACATCCGGCACGACCCTGCCCGCCGCACTCTGGTTCGGCCTTGTCGCCGGCGCCCTGGTCACCCTCGGCCTGCTCTACACCCTGCAGATCCGCCGTTCCGCGCGCGAACTGCTGCTGGCCACCACCTTCAGCGCCCTCGTGGTCTTCCTGCTCTTCCTCGTCTGGAGCTTCGACGCGCCCCTCGGCCACTCCGGAACGGACTCGGCCCAGCCCCTGAGCGACCTGCTCACCACCGCAACCTGATCACGCCCTCCTCCATCTCCGGCAGCAGATAACGTGCGGCGCGCGCGGCCGAACAAGTCACCACGCGACAAAGCGTCTTCGCCTCCTTCTTCCGGCGCGGGCGGCTCTCCGGTCTCCTCACCTCTGCCGAGATGTCGTCACGATGTGGAGAAGCGGTCGTCCCCTCGGTCCTTCGGTGATGTGCCGGGGGCCGGCGCGGTGGCGACGCGCGGAAGTGCGTCAGGATGCTCACGGGCGAGCCAGGAGACAAGTTCCTCCCGTACGGCGCAGCGCGTGGTCCACACGTGGTCGGCATCTTTTGCGGTCACGAGCGCGCGGACCGTTATCCCGGTCGGGGAGGTGTCCGTGACGGCCAGGTCCCAGCCCCTGCGGTCCCAGGTGGGACAGGTCTCCAGGAATTCCCGGAGGTGTGTGCGCATCAGCGCGATCGGCGTGGAGTGGTCACAGTGGACGAAGACCGTGCCGGTCATCTCCGCGCTGCCGCGCGACCAGTTCTCGAACGGGCGGGAGGTGAAGTACGAGACGGGCAGCGTGACTCGACGCTCGTCCCAGGTCCGTACGGTGAGAAAGGTCAGCGTCACCTCCTCGACGAGCCCCCATTCGCCGTCGACCACGACCGTATCGCCGATGCGCACCATGTCGCCGAACGCGATCTGGAACCCGGCGAAGAGGTTCGCGAGCGTCGACTGCGCAGCAACACCGGCCACGATGCCGATGATTCCGGCCGAGGCGAGGAGTGACGTGCCGAGGGCGCGGAAGGACGGGAAGGTCACCAGGGCCACGGCCGTGGCGATCACACCGACGGCGACGGTCACCACGCGCATGATGAGCGTGACCTGGGTACGGACCCGGCGCACCCTGGCCGGATCGCGGGACCGCCCTGCGTAGCGCGCGTACGACGACTCGACGGCGGCCGACGCCACACGTACGGCCAGCCAGGCGCCACCGCCGATCAGGCACAGCAGCAGGACGTGGACGACCGCCCCGCGGTGCTCGCGCAACGGCGCCCAGTCCGAGGCGCGGTGGGTCCACCTCAGCACGACGGTGAACAGGACGACGTACAGCGGTGTTCGGCACCGGCGCAGCAGCCCCCAGAGCGGGGTCTCGGGATGGCGTGCGTCCGCGTGCCGCAGGAACAGGTCCGCCCCGCGGCCGGCGGCGAAGGTCACGAGCGCCGAGCCGCCAAGCAGGAGCGTCAGTCGAAGAAGGCTCTCCATGGCTCCCCAGTCGATGAGTCGTACATGTCCAAAGGACCGTGCCTCTCACCTCACCGCCGAAACGCCTGTCAAACACACACTCTTCGCCCCCGGCCTTGCCGGTGGTTGCCGCTGAGACGGTCCCCCCAGGACCAAGTCGGCCAGGCACAGCCAGTACTGCCTCGCCATCGGGTCAGGCCGCCCCTTGTCGAGGCCAGGCACAGCCAGTACGTCCTCACCATCAGGTCAGGCCGGCCCTTGTCGTGTCGTCGGCATACGTCCGGGCCTCCGTCGCAGAGTCCGGTTCCGCTCCCCGCCGCGCCCAGCGCCGCGCAGCGCGCCACCTGGCTGGGCCACCGCGCCGCACCCACCCCCTACGCCTGCTGCAACTGTGAGTGCGGAGCCGCCTTCACACCGGCCCCGCCACAGGCGTGCCTGAGTCGTACTGTGCGGCCGCCCACCGCCGATGGGATGAGGCCTGGGCACTGGTCGGACCGAGCCCGGCAGCCAGCGGTCGCTCTGCACGAGCGACCCACACCGCACGGAGCTCACCGCAGCCCCGTACACTCGCTAGCCGATTCCGCCACAGGTAAGGACCACCGCAGTGAACCAGCACGACCATATGAGCCGGGCAGCAGGCGACGCTCCGATCTACGCGACTCTCGTCCGGGAACGCGGGGACGTGCCGGCGGAGGCCAGGCAGGTGGCCGCGCGGGTGCTGGAAGAAGCGGACCGGGCTGTCGACTTCAGCTCGGTACGCGCCGTCTGAACGGACGGCGGAACGAGCCCCAGCCAGGAACCGGACACCGCCGGCACAGGCGCGGCGGTGCCGCGGCCGGGCGGACGTCGGGCGCAGCACCGGGGCGGCAGAAACGCTCACCGGTCTCGTCGAGCACGGCGGCGTCTCCCCTCCTCGGCACGCCAGGCGGCAAGCCGTTCCTTGTGCCGTTCCGCAAGAGCTCGGATCTTGTCCGCGTGCGGCCCTTCGGCAGCAACTCTGTCACGCAGGACCCACTCCGCCTGATCGCGGGCTGCGGCACGCACTGCAGGCAGGGGATCGTCCAACAGGCGCAGCGCGTTGAGCAGGGCTTCCGGTGTGAACGAGCGGCCGAGAAGGTACATCGCCAGTGCCCGCCGCTCCGGCGCCTCGCCCGGTGCCGCAAGGGCGAGAAGTCGTGTCACAGGGACCTCGCGGCCTACGGCCTTCAAGGCGCCGCGTGCGGCCCGGGTCACCTCCGGCGCCGGATCGGACAGCAGCGGCAGGGCTTCGTCCCAGCCGATGGTATGACGGTGCGCAAGGTGGACCAAGGCCCGGGCCCGCACACGCGCGAGCGGGTGGCCGAGCAGCGCGCGCAGCGCCGCGGGGTCGTCACGCAGTGCGCGCAGGACGACCGCTCCCACGCGTGGGTCGGGATCGTCGGCGTACCGGATCAGGACGTCGTCGCCGAGGGCGCCGAGCCGTCGCAGACCACCGAGGGCCCGGGCCCGTACGCCACCGTCGGTGTGCCGAGCGAGCGCGCGCAGCAGCGCGGCGTCCTCGGGGTCCCGGCGCTCCGCGAGGCCGCTGACCGCCGCGGATGTGACGGCATCCGGATCGGCGCACACCGCGCGGTACCACTCGTGTGGATCGCCGCCCGCCGCGCATAGTCCACACCGGGCGAGGCCTCGCACCCAGGGAGAGGGATCGGTGAGGTGGGGCACCAGGTCTTCGGACCGTCCGGTGGCTCGCAGCCGACGGACGGCCAAGCCTCGGACGGCAGCGTCGGGCGCCGCCAACAGCCGGTCCAGAACAGTCCGTGCAGCCGGCCGGTCCAACAGCGCCCGGGCCGCGAGCCGCCGGACGTTCCGGTCGCGGTGGCCCACGGCGAGGTCGGCCAGGTCGCCGGTGGACGGCAGCAGCACGGCAAGCGCATGTCGGAGAGCCATGACCCGCAACTCCGAGTCCTCGCACGCGTTCAGGAAGGCAAGGAACCGTTTCCGCGCTGCCTCGTCCTGGCCCAGAGAGAGCGCGGCGCGGATCCCTGCGAGGCGCTCGCGGTTCTCCTTTGACGTCATGGCCATCTGATACAGGGCGTCTTCGTTCAGCAGCCCGGATTCCGCTCCGGCCCGGATGCCTGCCATCCTGGACTCCTCCCCTGCCCGGCCCTCTCTCGCCAGCAGTTCCCGCACGGCTGCCGCGTGGATGCCTCCGGTCCGCGCGAGCACCGTGTCCCGCGCCCAGCGGCCGTGCCTGCGGCCGCCGAGGCGCAGGGCCAGCGCGGTGAGTGCGCGTGCGGAGTCGTCATCGACCGACGCGAGGGCTTTGGCGAAGACGGTGCGGGCTTGCTCCCGTACACGCTCGTCGCCGTCCGCGCAGCGCAGGAGGAGGAGTGGCAGCGGCGGCTCCCCACCGACCGCGTCCAGCGCAGCCGCCCGGACCCGTGCATCAGCGTGGCACAGGCCCAGCGCGAGTTCGGACGTGGTCAGCGGGCGTCCCCGGGACTGGCCGGCCCCGGTCCCGTCGTCGGCCTTGCGCCAGTACGGGGCGGAGCCCCGGTCCGCGATCTCGCGGCGGTCGAACCAGCGGTCGCCGATCAGGATCCTCGACGAGGTGCTCGATCCGGCGACGTACTCCAGGGTCCTGCGGAAGATGTCGGCGTCGAGCCGGACCCAGTCCTCGGCCCCGCCGGGCGCCACAGCCGAGGCCACGGGCTTTCCGTGCAACAGCCGCTCGCCGCCGCCGAGGTGCCGGGTGGGTAGCAGGAAGTCGTTCGCCATGTGGTGGACTGTAGCCCGGCCCTCACCCGGTTCACCTGGCATTTCTCGACGCTCGGAGAGTGCACGGGGGGGGTCGGGTAGGTCCCTTCGGCCGCGCGGCTGGTCGGCCCGGCGACTCCAGTGCGCAGGCATGGGCAGCGTCCGCGAACGGGTTGTCGGCGGACGCGTTGTCGGCGAAGCGCTCCTCCAGGGGAGTGGAGAGAACGACGACGGGAGAAGCGGTCGGTCTCCGCGGACTCCGGGACCGCCGGACCGCCTACGTCTGCTTCGCTATGTCCTGGACCTCCCGGGCGATGCCTTCCAGCACGGCCTTCGGGTCGGCGGACGGCTCGACGGCCTTGCCGATGTTCCGCTTGATGGTGTCGCTGGCCTGAAGCCAGGACGGTTCGTTGACCGGGTAGAGCTCGGCATTGCGCAGTGCGTGCAGGAACTGTGCGGCGCTGGGGTCCGCCGCCACGGCCTTGGAGGTTTGACTCGCGGACACCGTCGAGGGCAAGAGGTGGTAACGCCCGGCGAATTCACTGAGGTTCTTGTCCTCGTAGACGAATTCCAGGAAATCACTGACCAATTGACGATTGCCGTCGCGCTTGAAGGCCATCATCCAGTCGGCGACGCCCGCCGACGGCAAGGGCTGCCCGTCTTTCAGCGTGTCCGACACCGGCATGCTGAGTGTGCCGACCTTCATGCCCTTCGCCCTCGCCTCGTGGAGGAGCGAGGGGTAGCCGTTGAGCATGCCGACCTGGCCGCGCAGAAAGGCGGCGAAGGCATCCTGGCGGTTGAGTTCGGCCGGTGGAACCGGGCCGGTCAAGCCGGGCGCGACCAGATTGTTCTTGATCCAGCGGAACGTCTGGGTGTTCTGCTCGGACGCGATGTTGTAGCCGCCGCTGATCCCGGCGTACCCTCCGCCGTTGCTCAGTTCCCAGATCAGGGCTTCGGCGTGGGCCTCCTCGGGGCCGAGCGGCAGGGCGTACGGGTACAGCACCCCCTCCTCCTTCAGCGCCTTGGCAGCGTCCTCGAGCTCCTCCCACGTCTCCGGCGGCTCCGCTCCGGCCTTGTCGAACAGCGTCTCGTTGTAGAAGAGCAGTCGGCTGCTGGCCACGAAGGGCAAGCCGTAGAGCGTGTTGTCGACCGAACCCGCCTCCGCGAGCGGCGGCAGGAAGTTCGCCTCCGCCTTGATCGACAGCACCTCACTTGCGGCGTAGAGGCGGCCCTGCGCCGCGAAGTCGGAGTACGCGCCCATAAGGGCCACGTCCGGGGCATTGCCTTCCTTGACCACGCGAGTGACCTCGCGGTCGACGTCGGCCCACGGGTAGAGCGTCACCTCGACCTTGCTGCCGGGGTGGGCGGCGGTGAAGGCGGCGGTCAGCTTGTCCCAGTACGCCTTGGAGCTGGTCGCTGGGCTGGTGCCGTACTCCGCGGCCACCAAGCGCAGTGTCGTCCCGCCGTCACTCCCGGACGAGCCGCAGGAGGTGACGAGGGAGCCCAGTAGCCCGAGTGCGGCCACGGAGGCGGTCGCGCCGAAGAGTCTTGGTCGCACGGATCTTTCCTTTTGATTCTTTTGGACAGTGCGTCCGGAATTCTCTCCTGGCTCGGGGCATATGGCGCCCCCTGCCGAAAGGTTGTGGCCATTTCTCCAACTGCGCCGGCGAGGTCTGGTGCTTTCTCATATGCCGACGCCGATTCCAACGCGCGTAGATCCCTCCACATTGTCCAAAGCGACTTCCGGATGGAACATTGACGAGAGGGTCGTCCATGAGACGCTTCCGCCCCACCCCCCGCAGCGGTACCGCTGCGTCCGTCGGCGATGCCCGTCCGCGGACCGTGGTCGACCACCCGGGGGACGCCACATCGGTGGAGCTGCCGGCCAGCGCGCGAACGATGGTTCTGGCCCGGACCGCCGGGCTCTGCGTTCCTCCCTCCGTACGCCTGGCCGCGTCCCGGATCGCGGGCCTCCGCTCGCCCTGAACCGGAGCCGCTCCCCCGCCGACCGTTCCGGGCCATGGACCTGGTCGATGGGTCTGCACGAGCGCTCCGCGAGCGGTACGGCGGCGATGGACGCAGCGCCGGTGACGGAGCGGCCGCGGAGGCGGCGCAGCCGCGCATCTGGAGGGCTACCGCGACCTGGACCGCGCCGACGCCGAGGCGGACGCTCGACGAGGGTGATGGACTTCGCCCTGCGCGAGACCGGGTGTCGCACGGTCTCTGCCGAACAGGGGGAGTCACGCGGCAGCACATGGCCAACAGGGTCTGGGACAGCGTGTTTTCAAGTATCTCGACAGGGCTTGGACGGGTGTCCTGTCACTGGCTGCTCCGTGTGCTGTAGGGCTGGAGGAGCTGGTCGACGGGTGCGTAGTCGTCGGTGAGCAGTTGAGCATCGCCGATCCAGGAGGTGAGGTCGGCGCCGGTGGCGATCTTCCAGCCGGTTTTCCGGGCGTCCAGTGCCTTTTGGGTCGCGCGCAGATCGACCGGCCGGTCGGAGGCGAGCACCACCAGATTGCCGCCCTCCGAGGTGGCGGTCGGGTCGAGGCCGATGTCGCCGGGTTCACCGAGGAGGGAGACGTGCTTGAAGGTCGCCCTGAGGGTGGCTACTTCGGCATGTGCGAAGGCCAGACGCCCGTGATCGATGAGGTTGGCGACGTACAGGCCGTCTTCGTCGAGCACCCGCCTCACGTCGGCCATCGCTTCCACGGTAGTGAGGTGCCACGGCACGCTGACGCCCCCGAAGGCGTCGCCGACGACGAGGTCTCGACTGGCGGTGTCCAGTCGGCGCAGGCCGAGCCTGCCGTCCTCGGCGCGTACGTGGATACCGCCTTGTGATGTCAGACCCAGCTGGTCGTGGTCGATGCGCAAGACGCCGCTGTCGATCTCGGACACGAGGCTGCGCGTCCCGGGCCGTGTGGCTGCGAGATACCGGGGGAAGGTGAGGCCACCGCCGCCCACATGGTGGGCAGCGAGTGGCTCGCCTTCGGGGAAGGCGGAATCGACCACCGACGCGACGGCGCGCACATACTCGAACTCCAGGAAGGTCGGGTCGTCGATGTCGACGTAGGAGTGCCGCACGCCGTCCAGAACGAGGGTGCGGCCGCTGTTCCGATCAGGGTCCGCGACGACCGTTGCGCAGTGATACCTGGTCTCCGTGTCGCAGCCACCGGGCGCGACCATGGTGGCGAGGCCGCCGACGGCGACCACGAGCGTCAGGGCAGGCGTGCGGCTCCATCCGCGCGTGCGCCACTCGACCAGCGCCGAGCCGACCACCAGCAGTGTTCCGAGGCCGATCAGGATGCCGCTGACCGGCAACCGCGAAACGAGGACGAAGCCGGTGAGGACCGTACCGACGATGGCGCCGACAGTGCCGACGCCGGACAGTCGGCCGACAACCGTGCCGGTCTCGGCGAGGCTGGTGAGGCGCAGCTTGGTCACGATCGGCGTCACCGCAGCGAGCAGTGCGCCAGGCACCAGGATGGTCAGCGACGCGATCAACAGGAGCAGCTCTGGTGCCCACTGCGCAGTAGTCCGCAGCGCGGCAGGGGTGAGTGCGACGACCGCGCCCGACAGCCCGAGCGCGGGGCCGATGAGCCGGCGTGGATTGACCTGGTCGGCGACCCGCCCACCCAGCCAGGAGCCGACGGCGATCGCCGTGAGGGCGATACCGATCACCAGGGTGCTGGTCTCGAGGGTGAGGCCGAGGTAGGGAGCGAGCAGCCGCAGAGCGACGATCTCCACCACCAGGACCGCGGCAGACGACCCGAACACGAGCACGGCTGCGGCACGGGGGCCCAGGCCGTGGTTGCGGGGCGTGCCATCGACAACAGGCGCGGAGGACAATCCAGTCACGGGCGACATCGTTGCATGTGGCTCATCGACGGGATCGCGAAGAATTCTGACTGCCTGGCTCACGAGGCCGCGGACCCTGGAGCGGAACGGGACGGCCGGTGAGGCGTTCGGCCCGGTCGGCACGCTGTGGTGCGAGTCCGGGTGCCCGCCGCGGGGCGCGACCTGGAGGAGTTGGGCCGGGGCTACGATTTCACCGGTTCGAGTCGCTTGCGGAACACCAGATCGGATTCGGCGCCTCCCAACGGAGCTCGTCAGCGGCGGACTCGATAGCGCAGGTGCAGCACCCTGTCGCCCTGGATCACCGTGTGCGGATCTTCGAGAAGATGCCGGGAATCGACCGGCCCGAAGTACCGCTTGCCGGAGCCGAAGACCACAGGCACGACATCCATCGCCACTTCGTCCACCAGACCGAGGGCGAACGCCTGACCTCCGACGTCGCCCGCCGCCACGGCGACCGTACGCTCCCCTGCGAGTTCCTTGGCCTTCGTGATCGCCCGTGCCACGTCGCCGACGAAGTGGTACGACGCCTCGGGGTGCCACCCGTCGGGCTTGGGCCGGTGCGACACCACGACCACATGCTCACCCGCCGGCGGTGCCCCTTCCCAGCCGTTCGTGATGTCGAACAGGTGGCGCCCGATCACCATCGAGCCGATGCCTGCCCAGATCGGCCTGACATACTCCGCCGAGACCTTCGAGACCTTGCCGACCTCGCCGAGTGCGGTGTCGCCGTTGGAGTACCAGTCGAACAGCGGGCCGACCTGGTCCTCCGCGTCGGCGATGAAGCCGTCCACGGAGACGACGTTGTGCATCACCACAGCGCTCATCACATCTCCTCGTCGTTCCGAGGGCTTCGGGTAGCCCTTGCACGTGTTGACCCAGCGTCCTCCCGCAACTCATCGCTGTCCGACACCAATGCCTGTCGACACGCCGACTGTCGACCGCCCACTCGCCGAACCCTCGTACCGGACTCGAGTCCCGTCGCCCCCACCCGGCCCGGTCCGACCCGCACCTCCCGCGGGGGCTACTGGATATTCAAACGGAACGGGTGGGAGAGGTCCGCGGGGCATGCGAAGACGCGGAGTTCACCGAAGCGGCCCACGTTGAGATCCGGGCCCTCGCCGCTGTCCAGGGTCAGCATGAGGCGCATCCGGACCCCGCAACGGCAGTCGATGGGAACGAGGTCGGTGAGGTGCCAGCTCGGCCAGCCGCCGACCTTCCAGCCGGGCAGGCAGGCGAGGAGGCGGGCGTACTCGACGCCCCGATCCTCGGCCCACGCGTACGCCGTGTCGACGAGGTCCTCCGGGAGCTCGTCCTGGTCGGGCAGGTCGACGACGCGGGCCGGGTCGAGGACGCACGGCTGCGGCAGATAGGCGCCCCGGGCCTGCTCCGGCCGGGGCGGGTCGAGTATCGCTCCGACGGTCTCCGCCACGCGGTGCCGTAGCACGATGTTCGGCCCCCAATAGCGAGGCTGGCCGGGCAGTTCGGCGTGGTCCACGGGGCACCACAGCATCTGGAGCAGGTCCGTGCCGTCCGGCATGGTCAGGTCGGGGACGTCCCGGGCATGGAGCTGGAGGACGGGGACCATGGGAACGGTGCGGCAGGGGGCTCGTGCACCGTCCGGATCCGCTCCCATGTGACCCTGTCAAGCACGCCGGCGCCGTCCATGATCCGGCTCTGGGTCTCGACCTGCTCCTCGGTCAGCACGTACGGGCCGCCGCCGCGTGCCTGACGCCGCGCCTTCATCTCGCGGTCGACTTCCTCCCAGAGCTCACGGTCCCGATCCGACAGCTTCTCGCGCTTGTGGACCACGTGCGGCGCTTGGCATTCCGGCCACGGCTCGTCTGAAGGCCACAGCAGCGGACCTCCGACGGAGTTGTCTCGCGGGCCGGGATCACCGGCCGTGGGTCGGAGCAAGGTGGCGGTCCTGGCGTGGGCGGCGAAGGCTGGGACGTTATCGATCAGTGCCTGCGGAGCGAGATTCTCGGTGGTCACGGTCGGGTTCCTCCATGGCTGGACGGGCCGGGAGTCCAGCGGATCCTCGGCGAGATGTTCGGGACGGGCGGGTGCCTGCTCGCAGGCGTCGCGGTCCGCCGCGGTCCGCCGCGGGGGTGCAGGCCGGTCCCGCCCGCGCGTACGCCCCAGCGGCTCAGGGGCCCGTACGTGAAGGACTCGACGCGGCGCATGTGGATCATCCTCGTCGTCCGCCCCGCAGGCTCGCAAGGAGCGGTCGCGCCTGGCCGGGCGCCCCGCGCGCCCGGCCTGCCGACGGAGCCGCGCGACCGAGGGGTGCAGACGCGGAGTGCAGGGGGCGCTCGGGCGTGGCGGTGTTGCGCCATGGCGGCCTTCCGCCCTTCCCATCCACTGTCACAGCGGCGACTCCTGGCTCCAATGTGCTTCCTGTGAAGTTCGCGACACCTTCAGGGAGTTGGTACAGCGGATGAGATCGAGATCAAGGACCGCGGCCGTCGTCGCGGCCGTCGCGGTGACGCTGTTGGCCACAGGCTTGCCCGCGGCCGCAGGGCCGGAGGCCGCCCGACCGGGGCCCGCGCGCGCAGGGGTGCCAGGTGGTCCCGTACCGGGGCAGCGGACCGTCACGCTGGTGAGCGGGGACCGGGTCAGTTTCGCCGGGAGCGGGAGCGGGATACAGGTCAGCGGGGTGAGTCCGGGCAAGGGCCGGGAGCACATCGCGTTCACACGGGTGAGGGTCGACGACCATGAGTACGTCGTCCCGGTGGACGCCACGCAGGCCCTCGCGGACGGGCGTGTGGACCGGCAACTCTTCGACATCACGGTGCTCGTCGCGCAGGGGTACGACGATGCCGCCCGGTCGGACATCCCACTCATCGCGACGGCAGGAGGCGGGCCCGCGCTGCGTGGCTCGACCCAGCGGGAGACGTACCCGGAGCTCGGGCTGACAGCCCGCACCGTGCGCAAGTCGGAGGCTGCGACGGCCTGGCATGGCTTCCTCGCAGGTACGGGCGGGGGCACGTCACGTACCGCAGCCTCCGGGAAGCTGTGGCTCGACGCCAAGGTGAAGGCGAGCCTGGACCGGTCCGTCGCCATGACCGGCGCCCCCGAGGCATGGCGCAAGGGCCTCGACGGCAAGGGCGTGAAGGTCGCGGTGCTCGACACCGGGTACGACCCTGCCCATCCGGACCTGAAGAACAAGGTCACCGCCGAGCAGAACTTCACCTGGGACGAGAGCGTCGCCGACCGCAACGGCCACGGAACGCACGTCGCGTCGACCGTCGCAGGCAGCGGAGCCGCCTCGCAGGGACGGTACAAGGGCGTGGCGCCGGGGGCGGACCTGCTCGTCGGCAAGGTCCTCGACGGTGGCGGATCCGGTTACGTCAGCTGGATCCTCGAGGGGATGGAGTGGGCGGCCGCCCAGGACGCAGACATCGTCTCCATGAGTCTGGGCTCCAGTCTGCCGAGCGACGGCAGCGATCCGCTGTCGCAGGCGGTCGAGAGCCTGTCGGCCGACGGCGGGCCGCTGTTCGTGGTCGCCGCAGGCAACGACGGCGCACCGCGCACGATCGGCTCGCCGGCAGCGGCGCCGAGCGCACTGACGGTCGGTTCGGTGACGAAGGAGGGCGCCATGTCCTCGTTCTCCTCCCGCGGTCCCGCGGTCGCCGACGGCGGCGTCAAGCCGGAGATCACCGCGGCGGGCAGCGCGATCACCGCCGCCCGCGCGGCGGGGACTCTCGACGACGCCGCGGGCAGCGAGTTCTACGCGACGATCAGCGGCACGTCGATGGCGACGCCTCATGTCTCCGGCGCGGCCGCCATCCTCAAGCAGCGGCACCCCGACTGGAGCTCCCAGCAGCTCAAGGCGGCGCTGGTCGCCACCGCCGACCCCGTCGACGGCGCGGGCGTGTACGAGCAGGGCTCGGGCAGCGTGGACGTGCCCGGCGCGCTCGCGTCCCGGGTCGCCGCCATCCCCGCGGCGGTCTCCGCCGAACTCGCCTGGCCCTACACAGGCACTCCGACGCGCACGGTCACGTACCGCAACAGCGGCGGCAAGGACGTCCGGCTCACTCTCTCCCTGAGTGGGAAGGCTCCGGTCGCGCTCACCGCGCGGCAGCTCACGATCCCGGCCGGCGGTACGGCCTCCACGACCGTACGGATCGACATGAACCGGGTCTCCCCCGGCGCCCACAGCTCCTGGATCACCGCGCGGGGCAGCGACGGCAGCACGGCGCGCACGCCCGTCGGTGTGGACGCGGAGGGACCGAGCGCCACTCTCACCCTCCAGCCCCCTGCGAAGCGGGCCGGCGTCGAGGCGGCGTACACGAACCTCGTGGTGCAGAACGAGAAGACGGGTGAGTCGCAGCTCATCGGCCTCACGACGGAACCCGAGGAGATCCGGGTGCCGGTCGGCGACTACCGGGTCTTCGGCGGGGTGTGGGAGTACGTCGCGCACGGCGAGGCAAGCGTTCCCGAGACCTCCGTCGCCGTCGCACAGCGTGTCTCCCTGACCGGCGACCGCACACTGAAGGTGGATGTGTCCGCGGCGAAGCCGGTCACCCTGGGCATCGACGACCCGGAGATGCGAATCAACGAGCAGGGCTCGGCGACGGGAATCGTCTCGTCGACGGGGGCGGACCGGCCGACGACGGGGCTGGCCGCGCCGATCTTCGGCGGTGCGTACAAGTCATACGCCGTGGGCAGCGTCCGGATACCCGGGATGACGTACTTCTCGGCCGCGTCCTGGGAGCAGCCGTACGTCCTCGCGACGACGGTCGGCGGCGCCGCGGCCCCGGTGGACGTGCCGGTGCGGCTCGTGTCCTGGGGTCGGATGGACTGGGATCTGGAGAAGCATGTCGTCGACGCGGGCAGTGGCGAGGACCTGACCGGCCTGGAGCTGAAGGATCGGATCGTGCTCTTCGAAACGGGCTGGTCCGTGCCGTGGGAGGAGCGGGACAGGCGATACGCGGCGATCAAGGCGCAGAAGCCGGCAGCGATCCTGATGTCCGGGTACGCGTCGTTCGACGTGGCGGACCCGCCGCTGGGCGTCGACGCGCTCGGCGTGGCCCTGCTGCGCGAGCGCCTCGCCCAGGGGGAGGTGACGCTGCGGATCAAGGGAGAACGCAACGGCGACCGCACCTATTTCACCTTCCACAAGCACGACGACGGGGTTCCTGCCGGTGCGCACTGGCAGGACCGCCGCCGTGACCTGGCGGGCGTGGAACACAGCTTCCGCACCACCGGATACCCGAACGACCCGAAGGGGATCTACGGCTGGGTGACCCACCAAGGCCTGCGGCTGGCCCAGCAGTCGACGTTGTTCCGTGCTCCGCACCGGATGACGGCGTACTACACGCCGGACGTGCCGTGGACGACGGCCACGTTCGAGTACGCGATCGACGCCGACGGCCCGCTCGGGGTGCAGTACTCGAATCCGACCGTCTTCCGCGAGGGGCGTACGGTCAAGGACAACTGGCTGACCGGCCCGTTCAACCCGTCGCTGTCGGTGACCGGCCCCGACGGCCGGGCGCAGGCCACGCGTGACGGGGACAAGCTGCGTCTCGCGCTGCCGATGTTCTCGGACGCGGCGGGTCACCGGTCGGATCCGGCGAGGGATCTGGAGTCGGGTGAGACGACGCTGCGCGAGGACTCGGGCCGGGTCGTCGCACGCAACGACGAGCCGGGGCAGGGCGCCTTCGACGTACCGCGCCGGGGGCAGTGGTACGAGCTGACGTCCACGGCACACCGCGACCATCCCGACTGGTCTCTTGGTACGCATGTCACGGACGTCTGGCGGTTCCGCTCGGAGCACACCGACGGCGAGAGCCCGCTGCCGCTCCTCGACACGCGCTACGACATGGCGGGGCTCGACGGCGACAACTCGGCTCCGGAGGACCGGGAGTTCACATTCGGGCTGGAGATCGGCCGCCAGGCGGGTGCGCGTGGCGGCGCGGACGTGGAACGGGTGTCGGTGCAGTACTCCACGGACGACGGCGCCACATGGCAGGCGGCGCGCGTCGGCGGGCGGGACGACGAACGGCGGGTGACCGTACCGGCGATGAAGACCGGCTGGGTCTCCCTCAAGGTCACCGCCGAGGACCGCTCGGGCGCATCGGTGACGGAGACGGTGACCCGGGCCTACCGGGTCGGCTGCCCCGAATACTGGTGCTCGTTCGCTCCGACGTGGCCGCACTGGCCGGCACGATGACGCGATGACACGCGGATGACGAGTGCTGCGGGCCGCTCTTCGGGGCGCCCGCAGCACTTCGGCATCAGAGGGACGGGCTCACGGGTGCCGGTCCCGTCATGGGTCAGACATGGCTGCGCCCGTGTAGTCCGCGAGCGCGGCCAGTAGTTGGGTCTGGAAGTCGACGTCGTGCACGGCACCGTGGGGATCCTGCAGCCGCTGGTGATACCAGTACCCGCCGCTGGAGCGCGCTCGCGAGTCGTCGGTGGTGGCGAGCCATTCCTGGGTGAGATGCCCCAGCCGCAGGTCGTCGGGCGCGCCGGGTCCTCCCATCCTCGTGGGCACCCAGCCGGGATCGACGGCGTTGCTGATCACGTTCGGCCAGATCCGGGCAACAGCGGCGGCAAGGGTCGTCACGAAGAGCTTGCTGTCCGAGTAGGAGCCGGTTGCGCGACGTCCGCTCCAGTCGATGTGGGCCAGCTCCGCCCTCCCGCCCCTGTGCATGCCACTGCTCAGGTACACCAGCCGCCGCGGGCGCTGAATGATTGCCGTGAGCAGATAGGGAGCGACGACGTTGACGGGCATGACGTGTGCGCCGGTGTAGACACCGGCGTTGTGGATCACGGCATCCATCGGGCCGAGCCGGTTCACCTGTTCGGCGACGCTCGACGTCTCGTCCTGGTCGGCCAGGTCTCCCACGACTGCCAGGACGCCTCGGTCGACGAGGTCGCGGACAGCGGTGAGGCGTTGGGCGCTGCGTGCGTGGAGGACGACGTCATGGCCGGCGGCCATCAGGGTTTGCGCGGCGGCTCGGCCGAGACCGTCGGCGGAGCCGGTGATGAAGATGCGTGCCACGGTCTTTCCCTTCCACGGGCCTTCGCGCCGCGCGTGCGGCGGCAGGCGGCAGGCGGCAGGCGGCAGGCGGCAGGCGGCAGGCGGCAGCAGCGCCCTTGCCTTCGCTTCATCTCCATCGTGCGTCATTCGCAGTGGATTCTGCTGCGTGAGAGCTCGACGCGGCCCCTATGACGGCCTGGTCGCTGTTCGGGCGCCAACAGCCCGGATCTCGCGGCAGGCCAGGGCGATGGCCACAAGATTGAGCGGGAAGGCGACGAACTCGGCCGGTCCGCTGACGCCGACGCCGCGCAGGAGGCTGGTCGCGGTCGCGGCGAGCAAAAGGGCAAGCGGAAGGAAGCGGCGCCACGCGGGCAAGGTACGGATCCGGGCAGCTTTGAAGGTGACGGTCAAGGCACATGCGAAGAGGAGCACGTACAGGGCGAGGGGCAGCAGCACGGGCGGACTGTTCCTTCAGGGGGTCAGCGGTCGGGGTTCGATGAGCCCGACACGGATGGCGTACGGGGGCGGTTCGAGGCGGTCGCGGAGGCCGACTCCGCCGCTAGGTAGCGGCCGAACACGTCGGCGAAAGGACCGGGGCGGGGACGGTGACTGGCAGAGCGCTCGTGCCACCGCGGCGATGAGAGGCGCGGCGGCAGGACGATCGCCAGGACGACGACATGCCTCCACGCCATTCCAGCCTGCCACCCCTGCGCTCGGACCTGCGACCAAGCCTACGTGCCCGTTTCATCCTCACCGGGTCGGAAGGGTCGTGTCGATCCGTGTCGGCACCCCTACTTCGCTCATCGGGTGGGCACAGGCCGGCGGCCGAGTGGGCCGTCTGCAGGGAACGACAACGACGCCCCTGTACGGCCGACGGCGCGCGGGCGTCGTGCAGTGGCCTGCCGGGTCGCCGGGGTGGTGACGAGTGAGCAGGTCGTCCCCGGCAAGGCGGCTGCCCTGGGCGGCTCCCGTGGCAGTCTGACCTGCAAGGTTCACCTGTCGACCGACCGACGCTGCCGTCCGCTGCGACTCCGAACAGGCCAAGTAGTTGATGGGCTGCAGCAGGCCATTTCTTCGGATTGCCCGCTCGACCGACAAACGAGATATCTCATGACCGGCGGCGGCCCATAGAGCAACCACCTCCCGTGCGGCACCCGGGGCGCTGGCGTCTCCCCGCTCAGCGAAGACCGCGCTTCTCGCGTTCGGCTTCGATCAGCTCCTCCATGAGTTCCTCCGGGTTAACCCTGTACTCGGTGTCATCAAGGGCGTCGTAGTCCTGGTTGCTCAGCGGTAGGCCAAGCTCGGCGAGTTCGGCGGCCAGTTGTGCGAACGCGATTCGCTCGTCGGGCACATCCTGGTAGCTCGCCCGCTCGGCAGCGGCCCCCTCGGTGAGGGTGAGGCCGACCAGGCTCCAGAAGGTGAACTCGGTGTCCAGCTCTGTGAGATGCCATGCACGGTCCGCGGGTTCGTCGGGGTGCACCCAGTAGCCGATCCACCCCTTTCCGCCCTTCGCCACGAGCTTGACGTACGTGGCCATCTCCGCAGCTGCGGCGTTGACAGCCTGCATCTCCGGGTCCGCGAGTTCCTTTTCGCTCAGATAGCTGGTGTCCAGGAGCGGGTGGACCTCTCCCGCCTCGAAGAAGTCGAGGTCGAGAAGGCGGGTGAAGTCGGTACGGCCTTCCCACTGCGCCACCAGCAGAACGCGCAGGTCGTCGGGTACCGGACGGCCGTCCAGCCGCTCGCGGGAGAACTCGGCGAGCCGTTCGTCGTACATACGCCCTCTCCAGAGGTCGAAGCAAGATCCTCCCGTCAACGTAACAGCGGTGTCTGACAAGAGGCTGGTGCGCCGGCGGCTGCCGAGCACCCCCGTGATCCGGACTCAGAACAGGTCCTCGTGCCTCCGTCGGTGGAGGCGGCGCCGTCGGGTGTCGAGGAGGTTCACGGCAATGCGGTCATGACCAGGCCGCTCGCCAGCAGCAGTCCGTTCGGCACAAGCGCTCCGGCGACAAGGGCGGCCAGCGCGAAGGCCATGGCCAGCCATGCCCGGCCGCGGCGGTCCTCGCGGGGCCGCCGGGGGCAGCCCTTGTCCAAGCCACGGGCGAAGCGGGGATCGTCATGCCACAGTCGGGCTTCGAAGTCGGCGATCCTCTCGTCGTCGGGTTCGCCCATTGCTGTCAACCCCCTTCGGTGGTCAAGCGAGCGCAAAGTAGCGGAGCCAGACATACAGGCCCGAGACGGTGATCGTGACGGCGGTGACGACCAGGCCGTAGCGGCTGAACTGCCAGAAGGAGATGTGGTGTCCGCTGCGGTCGGCGATTCCCACGACGACGACGTTGGCGGAGGACGCGATGATCGTCGCGTTGCCGCCGAGGTCCGCTCCCAGAGCGAACGACCACCAGAGCACGCCCGCCTCCTCCGTTCCGCCGGAGGAGGCGACGATCTCGGAGACGATCGGGCTGACCCAGGCGACGAACGGGATGTTGTCGATGACGGCGGAGGGAATGACGGATCCGAACAGAAGGGCCATCGACGCGCCGAACAACTGCCCCTCGGTGGCTCGGGCGGCGGCCTCACCGATATCGGTGATGATCCTGGTCCGCACCATCGCACCGACCATGACGAACAGGCCGGTGAAGAACGCCGGCGTCTCCCACTCGACGTCGGCCACCACCTCCCTGGTGTTCAACCGCGAGACGGCAAGGAGCACCAGGCCGCCGGCGATCGCCACGACCGAGGGCTCCAGGTGCAGGGCCGTGTGCAGGACGAAGCCAGTCATCACGATCGCGACCACGACACCGCTGACCGCCAGCGTCCTGCCATCCGTGATGGCGTCCCGCTCGCGCATCGCCATGACCGTGGCCGCACGCTTGGGGTCGTAAGAGAAGGCGGAGCGGAACATCCACCGGCACAGGGCGACAAGTACCGCGATCAACAGCATGGAAATGGGAGCCATGTGGAGCAGGAAGTCGTTGAACGACAGGCCTGCCCGGGAACCGATCGTGATGTTGGGCGGGTCTCCGATCAGGGTGGCCGCGCCGCCGATGTTGCAGGCCATCACCTCGGCGATCAGATAGGGCACCACCGGCAACCCCAGGTCGCGGCATACCGCGATGGTGACCGGAGCGATCAGTAGCACGGTCGTGACGTTGTCGAACCAAGCGGAGAGGAACGCCGTAGCGAGAATCAGCAGCACCATCAGCCGGTGGGGACGGCCTCGAACCCGCTTGGCCGCCCAGATCGCCACGAACTCAAACAGCCCCGTCCGCTTGAGGACTGCGATGATCAGCATCATCCCCAGCAGCAGGAAAGTGACATTCCAGTCGACGCCCGTTTCGTCGGAGAAGAAGGCGTGCTCAGCAGCTGTTGCCGGGCTGGATGATGCTCCGGCCTACTACGCGCACATGGGCCCGGCCAACTCCGCGGGCCCAGCTCCCGTGGACCTGACCGCACCACAGCGCGCGGACGCCGACGAGATCGCGGGTCGTCTGGCGGCGGGCGAGTGGCTCGTCGACCTGCGCAAACGAGTGGCGCTCGCCGAGGGGCACGTGGCCGGTTCGTTCAACTTCGAGGTCGAGGGGCAGCTGGCGACCCAACTGGCGGGGATGATCCCGTGGGGCAAGCCTGTGACGCTGCTGGCGAGGAGTGCCAAGGACGTCCGCGCTCAGCGCGAGCTGGCCCGCGTGGGTATCGATCGCCCGGCCGCAGCCGCCGTCGGCTCACCGGCCGACTGGGTCGCCGGGCAGGAGGAACCGGTGTCGTTCCCGCGCGCGACCTTCGCCGACCTGGCCGCCGCGCGCGGGCGGGGCGAGGGCGTGGTCGTTCTGGACGTACGCCGCGCCGGCGAGCGGGCCGACGGCTGGATCGAGGGCAGCATGCACATCCCCGTCCACCAGGTCCATCAGCGCCTGGGCGAGGTGCCCGCGGGCACGGTGTGGGTGCACTGCGCGGGCGGGATGCGCGCGGCGATCGCCGCCTCCGTGCTGGACGCGGCGGGCCGTGACGTGATGGCCATCGACGACGGCTACGCAGCCGCCGCAGACGTCGACCTCGTGCTTGTCACGCCCGCCCGGAACTAACCCCCACGGCTTCGTCTGCCGGGCCGTCGGCGGTCCCGCAGACGAGGAGCACGCAAGGAACAGCATGCTTTTCTTCCGACGCGGCCCCGGCCGCATCACTCCGTCCGAGGCACATCGCCTGATCCGGGACCGTACAGCCGCCCTGCTCGACGTCCGGGAGGCGGACGAATACCAGGCCGGTCACGCGCCCGGTGCGCTGCATGTGCCGCTGTCGCGGCTGGCAGCCGCGGGAGCGGATACGCCCGGCAGCCGGGAGGGGCGCAGCCTCGTACTGATCTGCCGTTCGGGCAAGCGTTCCCGGCAGGCCGCGCGACTGCTCGCCGCGCGCGGCGTGGAGGCGGTGGACGTCACCGGAGGCATGATCGCCTGGGCCGGAGAGGGCCTGCCCATCCAGGACGCACACGGCCAGGCGGTCACCGTCACATGATCGCGCTCGTCCTCGCCCTGCTCGCCGGGGCGCTGGTCGGCCTGGCGTTGGGCTCCCTGGGGGCGGGCGGCAGCATCCTGACCGTCCCTGCCCTGATCTACCTGCTCGGTTTCAGCCTGGTCGAGGCGACCACCGCCGGCCTGGTCATCGTGATCGTCACCTCGGCCACCGCCCTGGCAGCCCATGCCCGCGCCGGGAAGGTGCGCTGGCGGCCGGGCTGCTGTTCGCGGCGGCCGGACTTCTGCCCGCCGCCGCGGCCGGTGTTCTGTCCGCGCAGATTCCCGCCACCGTACCGACTCTCGCTTTCGCGGCCCTGGCCGTGCCGGCGGGCCTGCGGATGCTGCACCACCGAACGCCGCCGGAGAACGCGACGGTGTCCGTCGCACGCGCGGCGGGCGCGGGGGCCGGACTCGGCGCGGTGACCGGCTTCCTCGGCGTCGGCTTCCTGGCCGTGCCTGCCCTGGTGACCGTGCTCGCCGTACCCATGAGTGCGGCCGTGGGCACCAGCCTGCTGGTCATCATCGCGAACGCACCGGTCGCCCTCGCGGCGCGCGCGGCCGCCGGGGTCAGCCTCGACTGGGCGCTGATCATGCCGTTCATCGCGGCGGCAGTCCTGGGCGCCTGGGACGCAGGCGGCTGGCCGCGAAGGTCGCGCCCGCCGCCTTGCCGCGGGTCTTCGGCGCCCTGCTGCTGGCCGTGGCCGCGGCGATGGCGACAGGCGTGGCGCTGTGACACAGCCCCGTGGCCTGCCCCAAGTACTACGCCAGGGACAAGAACAGCTTCTCCAGTCGAGCCCGCATCTGCGCGGAGTCCCGCACCTCCGGGTCCTCACTGGTCATGCACTGCTGCAGCCCCGTCGCGATGATCGAGAATCCGGCCCTGTCCAACGCCTTGGAGACCGCGGACAGCTGCGTGACGACGTCCTCACAGTCCCGGCCCTCCTCGATCATCTTGATCACTCCCGCGAGCTGGCCCTGTGCCCGCCGCAGCCGGTTCAGCGCCGACTTCAGCTCCTCTGCGCTCATGTCGAGTTGCACAGCATCCTCCTCGCATACCCCTATGGGTATCCTACCGTGGAGGAATCACCCAGAAAGGCATGCGCTCCGTGACGACAGCCGCACTGACTCCCTCCCAGGCCACCGGACGTTTCGGTGAGTTCACCGTGATCGACGTCCGCTCCCCCGGCGAGTACGCCGCCGGCCACCTGCCCGGCGCCCACAACGTCCCCCTCCACCGTCTGGCCGAGGCCGCCGACACCCTGAAGGCTGTCGCAGGCCGTACGCCGCTCCTCGTCGTGTGCGCCTCCGGGGCCCGCTCCGCCAAGGGCTGCGCTCGGCTCGCCGCCGTCGGCATCGAGGCCACCACCCTGGAGGGCGGCACCGCGGCCTGGGCCGCCGCCGGCCACGAGGTCGAGCGTCCCGCCGGGGCACGCGCCGTCTGGCCCATGGACCGCCAGGTCCGCCTCGCCGCCGGCACCCTGGTCGTCGCCGGCTTCCTGGCCGGTCTCGCCTGGCCACCCGCGCACTGGCTGTCCGCAGCTGTCGGCGCCGGACTGGTCTTCTCCGGCGTGACCAACACCTGCGGCATGGCAGTCCTCCTGGCCAAACTCCCCCACAACCGGCCCGTCAACGGCACGGTCTCCCTCCAACAGACGCTGCAGCGTCTGGCCAGCTGAGGCGCACTTCCACGGGCGGCCCCGCCCCGGCATCGCGCCAGGGCGGTGGTGGGCGCGGGTGGGCGCGAGGGGGGCATCGACGACCGTCAGTGCGCCTCCTGCGGGCAGGGACCGCACAGCCGCCGCGTGGCTCTGTCCGCCAGAACGGGTTCTGGCTCAAATTCACTGATGCGTGCACGGAATGTGACGACTGCTGCCGAGTGGATGAGCTACTCAACGGCGCATCCACTGACACTCAGTCCTTGTTCTCTCCCGGCGGCTGCTTGATCAAGAGTTGTTCTGCCGCCTCGGTCGCTTCTTCCTTCAGTGCCTGGAGGGAGACATCCCAGCTCTCCTCCCAGTCATCCAGTGTGAGCGCGCACGTTACGAGTGGCTGCAGGTCTTCGGGGTAGTCGAGGTCGTAGGCGACGTCGGCCCAGATCAGGTGGGCGCCAGCAGCGGGATCGAGGGATCCGTCCACAATCTGACCAGCGATCCAATAGGCCATGGCCCACTTCGCGGCCCGGGGGTCGGCCGGCGCTTGGAAGAGGAGTCCGAGCTCCTCCAGGACCTGGTCGAAGAGAGCTGGGGCTTCCGGTTCTTCGCTCCGCAGGAGGCCGGCGAGCATGGCGAGCGAAGGGCTCTCAACCCCGGCTATGAGTGCGTCCAACCCCGCCTGGATGAGCCGGTGGGATCCAACCTGCCGGCCGAACGCCCTCTCATGCGCTATGCGGCTGAGCTGCTGGAGGGCATCGTCATGGTTCATCTCGGTCTCTTCGTTGGTGGCTGTCGCCAGAACTTTTCCACAGCCGCCGAAGGTGACGCCATCCAGTTCCCTGCACGCTCGGTTGAGGCTGGCGATCAAGACGTCAGGAGGCGCTTGCGGAGGAGCTGGAATCCGGCTCGGCCCAACATCTGCCGTTTGAGCATCTTGATCCGATTGACGTGTCTTCGAGCACGCCGGAGTTCCAGGGCAGGTGAGGCCAGCGATCACAGCAACCCGTCTCGGGAGGCGTCCCAAAGATCGAGGCTACCGATGGCGGCGAGTGCCTCCAGGTACGCGGCCCGCTCATACGAGTGCAGGGGTGCAGCCAGAAGCGCCGCAGTAGGGCACCGCCCCGGCGGCGTCAGCTCCGAACCGAGCCCGGCGCGGGGCCGCCCCGGCGGGGTCGCGCCCGGCCCGCGCTGCCCACTGTTCGACGAGTTGGATCACCAGCCCTAGCAGAGCCTCCAACCGGGCACGTTCGCGTCGAGGGGCGTTAGCTAGATGTGTGGGGCTTCCAGGCGGTCGCTCCGGTCTGCTGGCTCCGCGGAGAGGGAGGCACCCTGATGTCCACCACCGTGAAGGACATGCTCGCCACCTACCCGGCCGACCTCGGCGACATCGACCAGGCCAAGCTCACCCGCTGCATCGAGGAATGCATCGCCTGCGCGCAGGCGTGTACGGCGTGTGCGGACGCCTGCCTGTCGGAAGGAATGGTGGGTGATCTGACCAAGTGCATCCGTATGGACATGGACTGCGCCGACATCTGCACCGCCACCGCTGCTGTGCTCTCCCGCCACACCGGCTACGACGCCAACATCACGGCGGCCATCCTGAGGGCATGCGCCATGGCCTGCAAGGCATGCGGCGACGAATGCGCCTCCCATGCCGACATGCACGAGCACTGCCGTATCTGTGCCGAAGCCTGCCGCTCGTGCGAGGAGGCATGCAACGAGCTGTTCGCGGCCCTCGGCTGACGGAGGCGACCAGACAAGGACCGCGACCGAGTTGGGCACCATCAGCGCCGGCCGATCGCGGTCGCGGCCATCGCCGGTGAACGCGGGATTACGCACGGCGGTGAACTGCCCAGAGTGACCAGGACGGTCCACTCGTCGGCGTCGACGCCGATCCGCCACGAGGTGCCCATCCTGTTGGCGCTCTGGGCCACCAACGTGGTGGTGATCTCGGCGATCGTGATCACCAGCCCGTCCTGCCCGGCACCGGCGTCGCGGTGCCGGGCAGATCCGACAGTCCGGAGAGCGAAGCGTTGGGGCTGCGGCACCGCCGAAGGGCGCGAGTACGACCAGGACACGCGCCCACCAGGAGGCGAATTCGGCCTACCGCAGACTCCCCGGAACCCGGCGTTACCGTCTTGGCGGGCCCGGATCGGCGCCCGAATCCCGTACGCAGTCACCGTCCACCCGACGAACAAACCTCTGAAGGAAGAGAAAGCCACAGCGTGCGGAAAGGTTGGGCCTCCTTGCCGTGGCCGCCGACCGGGTGTTGGCGCGACCGCAGTCCGCGCCGCTCCGAGCCCGACCCAGCAGCCGGACGGACCGTTCCGTGTTCTCGTCCTGCTATGCGGCCGGATGGTCGCGAAGGGCGCCTACAGGTACGGGTCGAAGGGGATGCCCGCCGGCTTGGCTTCCGCCAGGTGGGATGCGAAGGCGCTGTCCTTCAGACCGAAATGCGCGCTGCCGAAATCGGCCTCGCTGAGCTTCTCCCGGAGTGTCGCGGGGTAGCCCGACCACCCGACGAGCGCGGGGAACTGCCAGGCACGGCGGTGGTTCTCGGGCGGTTCGTCGTTGGTGTTCGCCGCGCGGAAGCAGTGCGTGCCGACGCCGTCCTTGTGGTAGACGATCTTGGGGTGCGTGCCGTCCCAGCGGATCTGGTCGCGCGTATGGATGTTGAAGTCGCCGTGGGCGGAGGTCGCGACGTACTTGGCCTCGTTGCCCTGGATCCACACCACCACGTGCTCCCAGTCGTGACGGTGGCCACCGAGACTGATGCCGGGGATGGCCTGGTCCTTCTCGAAGTACAGCGCATAGATCACGGCGCACCAGCCGTTGTTGCACGTCCAGCGGGAGTAACCGTTGGTGTTGTCGAGGTCCGAGGCGTCCCGACAGCTGCCGTTGAGGGCGCCGGTGGGTTTGAGTCCGCCATTCAGACCTCCGCTCGCACCTATGGCGGGGGTCGGGTAGCAGCCGTCGGTGTCGTAGTCATAGGCCGGCTGGAAGGTCAGCTCGATCGCTTCAGCCTGGGAGGGCAGGGCCGGTGGTGGGGCGGCGAAGGCTGTCTGCTGTGCGCCGATGACCAGCGCGAGGGTGACGACGGCAACGAATGATTTCCGGATGTGGCGATTCATCAGCAAAGCAGGCCCCCTGGCCGGTCGGGTTCGACGGTGACGGCGGGCGGAACGCGACCACCATCGGCCGACACGCCCGGAGCATCATTCGCGAGCCGGGGCGACACATCAAGGGTCCGAGCAGCCTCTCTTTCGTAGACGGCGAAAGACCCTGATGGCAGCTTGCGTCAAAGAAGTTGACGGAGCATCAGCAATGGAGGCACAGGCCTGGAGGACGGCAGCCTACGCCTGCCGCGTTGGGCCGCCGCCGGGGGGCCGGCCCCGCTGCTGCACTGTTTCCCAAAGGGCGCGCGCACGTCTGCTCCCCTACGGTCGGGCATAGGCCTTCGACCCTCCGCTGGCCTCCGGAGAAGTGGGGCAAGAGTGCTGGTCGCCATCATCAATGAGTGGCTGCAGCCGGCCCTACGACCTGGTGCCCAATTGCCTCGCGCATGAGCCGCCCCGCGATCTATCCTCGCGGCCATGACGTCACACGATGCGCCTGAAAGCTCCCGGATAGCGCCCGGTGGTGCCGGGCTGGTAATCCGGCACGAGACCGCTGACGATCACCGAGATGTGCGCAAGGTTCATACGCGCGCCTTCGGTGACAGCGATCGGGTTCCCGGGCTCGTGGAGGCACTTCGCGTAACCGAGGCCGCATTGGTGCCGATGTCCTTTGTAGCTGTCGTTGATGACCGGGTCGTCGGGCATGTCCTGCTGAGCGCGACGCGGTTGGACGCTCCGCGCCGGATCGTGGACGTCCTGTCGCTGTCACCGCTGGGCGTGGACCCGGAGTTCCAGGGTCAGGGCATCGGTACACAGCTCGTCGCCCACGCCCTCGAGGCGGCCGACAGCCAGGGTGTGCCGTTGGTATTCCTGGAGGGTTCGCCGCGCTACTACGGCGCGCGAGGCTTCGAGGGTGCCGGCGCGGTGGGCTTCCGTTCGCCGTCGCTGCGGATCCCTGAAGCCGCCTTTCAGGTCGCCCGGTTGTCCGCTCACGAGCCGTGGATGACGGGCACCTTCGTCTACTCAGAGGCATTTTGGGCCTTTGACTGCGTCGGCCTGCGCGACCCCGAGGACTGAGGGGCTACCCGACTCGACCTGATCTTCAGGACTGGCACAGTGGCGATATCGGAGGTCGAGTCGACCGAGATGCCCCAGTCAATGTCACCTGCCGTCCGCCTCGGCCTGGACCCGCCGAAGAAGCACCTCCCTTTTCCGTCCGCCGACCAGCGGCGATGCCGCTCGTGGACCGTCTTCCACGGCCCGTAGCGATCAGGCAGATCCCGCCACCGCACGCCCGTCCGACTCCGATGCACCACCCGTTCATCACCTGCCGGTGGTCCCGCCATCCCCCACAACGACCGTTGCTTATCGGCAGAAGCGGCTCAAGCCGCTCCCACTGGGCATCCGTCAGAGTGCCTCGGCTCCCATGGCTCGCTCAACGAATCACGTGCTCGGCGGACGCGGATCACGGTCGATCCTCTCTGCGCCGGCCAGCAGCTCCGGGTGCAACCGGCGTCTGGCACTGAACAGTTCGATGCCCAGGAGTCGTCCGTGTGAGTCGTAGTCGAGTATCGCCGTGTCGTCCTCGGCAGGCACCTGCCGAACGGCCTCTCCTGGGGCGATGCTGTCGACAAGGTAGATGTAAGCCATGTTCGCCATTGCGTCGTACTCGACCCTCATCGCTGACCTTTCCCTCCGTTCTCTGACCTGTAGTGCCAGGCCCTGGTCTTCCGGAGAGCGTACTGACGTCGAAGATCGCCAGGACGCGCCCTGACCGCCTGGGCCTCGCTACCCCCACCGGGTTCCGCCTGCCCACCCTGGCCGACGTCTTCGCCTATGCCCAGGCCGAGGGCGTGCGCCTGCGGTTGGACGGCACGGAATCCAGGTCCTCCGACCCGCGCCCACCCGTCCGGAAGGCGCCGGTTCGTCTCAGACAAGCGGCGGCAGAACACCCACAAGTACACCGTCGCTTCCCACAGCGAGGGCCGTCTGCTGTGGGTCGGCGCCCACCGGCCAGGCAGGATGCACGACCAGACCGCGCTCAAGACGGAAGGCATTGGAGACCTGCTCGGCCGCTCCCCCAAGTCGGGCTGTCCCTGGACTCCGGCTACCAGGGCCTGGCCAAGCTCGACCCGAAACGGATCGTGGTCCCGCCGCCCGAGCAAGGCCAGGCCGCCTCTGCGAACGAGATCACCGTCTACCAGCGTGCGCGCCTACATCAGTCGTCCGAACGTATCTGCGTCGAGCACGCCACCGCCGAGATCAAGACCTGGAGAGTCCTCAAGCGCTACCACCGCAAGCGGGAGCACCTGGCCCAGACCATCGATGCCGTCGCGTCCCTGGCCTCCGATCGGGCGGCCCGCCGCTGATCACCACCCCACGCCATGCCAACACGTCCCAACCTCAACTGTGAACATCGTCATTAGCCGTTGATGTCGAGTGCCGTCCCGTACAGCCGAGATACCTTCAGTCGGATGACCACCCGGCGCTCGGCGACCAACTGCTCCAAGAACGCATCTTCATCCTGCGGCTTCGCGGCCTCGGGCACCATCGCGAGCAGCTCTCTCCCGATCGCATCACCTGGCGTGGTCGTGATCTCGGAGACCTCGGCCTCGCCCTCGGCCACGGCGAAAGACCACACGTCGCCTCCCGGAACATGCACGGCCGCGCGCGGGTCACGCCGGAGCTGCTTGACCTTGATTCGGTCGGCAGTGGTGGAGAACCGCACGATGCGTGATGTGGCGTCCCAGTTGTAAAGCATGGTGGTGAGATGGGGATGGCCGCTGCGCTTATTGGTGGCGAGGGTGCCGAACTGCTGCGTGTTCAGCAGTTCGGAGAGAGCATCGTCGGACAGAGCGCGGGGAGCTGCAGGCTTCTGAGTCATGACGTGCTCAACTTCCTTGTGTACCTGGGCATTCCACGCGCTATCCAGAAGTCCGCCCCACCAACATTCGCAACAGGCCCCCAGGTCCCGGCCGGTACTGAGCCCGTCCCCGGCCGAGCCCTGCCCGAACCGGGGGAAGTCCTCTCCACACGGCTCGGGCGTGGACTTGGCCACGGCCTCCATCTGCGCGGCCGATTCGGGGGCGCCCACCTTCGGCCGCATTCGGCTCGTCCGTAGCCAACCGCTCCCAGGCACCGAGCCGCGCAACTTGTTGTGGATGCGCAGCCATCGCACCGCTTCCTCGAACGTCCAGCGGCTCGCCACACATCGCCGACCGGGTGATCGAGCGTGGTCGGGACAGGTTTTACCAAACGGTCGACCGACGATCGTCCCAGCTCAGGTAGCTTTCCGGCATCCGCTGAACCTGATGGTCGGGCTGCTTCTGCCATGGCGGAGGCAACCCGCTGAGGAGGCATGCAATGAGTTCGATCAACGTCGTGGACACAGCAGCCGCACTGCCCGCTGCCTGGAGCTCCCACACTCTGGGAATGGTGGGGGCGACCTGTGTGAAAGTCCTGCGTATGGACGGCAGCCCGGTCGAGGAAGAGGCCCACGAGGCAGACGAGGTGCTGCTGGTGCTCGACGGGCGGCTGGAACTACTGGTGGAGGGCGCCAAGGTCGCCGTGGAAACAGGCGAGCTGTACCGGGTGCCGGCGGGTGCTCGACACGCTGTCGGCCCGGGCAGCCGCGGCACGTTGGTGATCGTGGAGGAATCCGGTGCGTGAACGCGCTTACCGCAAGCACGAGTCGGTGCCCGCAACGTGCGAAGCGGCGAGGATCGCGTTACTGTCGTGGGGGGGGCGGCCGCCTCTGCGGCGTCCAACCCGTCGGCCGGGACCAGGGTTCCCTCCGCGATGAGCACGGTATCCTTGCGGAACCGTCTGCGGGGCTTGAGCGCGAACAGGGCGCCAAGGTGGCTGATGAATGCGGTCAGCTGCGGGCCGTGAGACGCGACCAGTGATGCGAGCTGTCGCAGCGTCAAGTTGGTGCGCCAGTACGCCATTACCAGCAGTACTCAGTCCTCCAACGGCGGGCTCCACGGACGGCCTCTGCGGACCGGGTCATCTCTTTCATGCCGCAGCTGTGTCACCAACGCGCCAAGACATCGGGGGCTCAACCCCCTGAACGGGCTTTCCAGGTCGGCTGCGTCACCGTGATCACACCAGTCACGGCGGCAGCCTCACACCGTTGCCCCGGCGTGCTGATCACTTGCTGGACAGGCGGAGTTCCCCAAACCAGGTCTCACACCGGACACGGCCGGAGTCGAAGGTGATCTCCAGCGCGAGCCGCCCGCCGTCCGGGGCAACCTCTTGGCTGACCTTCAGTACCGTCTCGCCGAGGTGATCGGCGAACGGGGTCTCGCCACTGATCGGCGCTACCTCGACGCGGCCTGACTCCGCCATGTCGTATCCCGCGAAGGGAGCCGACGGCTCCACGATCAGGCACCAGTCCGAACCGGTCATAACGTGCGTGGCGACCGTCTCGCCGTCGATCAGCCACACGTCCAGCGGGCCGGACGGGGCCTCCGAGCCGAACACGTGCCACGAAGCCACCACTTGCTCAAGACGGCGCCCGACCAGGTACTCAGGACGCATACCAACCCCGTGCAACGGGCACTCGCTCACCGTCATCGACTCCACGCAACGACCGGTGTCTGTACGGCCGTGCCCCTCGTGGCCTCGAGAGACACCGTCTGAGTGAAGCTCACGCTGCCTGACTTCTGCGTCTGACGCAGGGCCAGGAAGACCTGGCGGTCGAGCGGCTGGTCGAAGACCGGGTGCCGCGGAGGCTGCGCCTTCGCGTGCCCGCCCTCGTCGTCCCCACCGGCGCAGGCGGTGAGCAGCAGGAGGGCGGTGGGGAGCGCGGCGGTACGAGCAAGGCGTCTGCTCATGATCACTTGACCGCCCGGTCGGATCAAAGGTTGCCTTCCTGCACGTCACAGAACGATCACCCCAGGGTCGGCGCGAGGAGCGCCCACGACTGGCAGGCCGAGCGCCATGCTCGGCATCACATGCCTGATTCGAAGCACATGTGCAGAGCCTTGGACGGTGAGGAGCTGCCACCGCGCGCTCGCCCTGTCGGTACGGGCCAGCGGCACGCAGGCCCACATCCCGCCGGAGATGTGGACTCTTGCGTGCTCGCCGGAGGAAGGGGCGCTACCAGGAGGACTTGGTGACTCCTGGAAGGAATCCGGCGTGCGCCTGCTGCCGCATCCGAACGCGCGCCAGACCGAACCTTCGCAGGTACCCACGGGGCCGGCCGTCGACGCTGTCCCGGTTGCGCACCCGGGTGGCGCTGGCATCGCGGGGCTGCTTGCCCAGCTCCTCCAACGCGTCCCGGCGCTCGGCTTCGCTCGAGGACGGCCGCCGGAGGACGCTCTTCAGCTCGCCGCGCCGGGCGGCGTAGCGCGCGACGACGGCCTTGCGCTTCTCGTTCTGTGTGATCTTGCTCTTCTTGGCCATCAGACCCTTACCCCCCGCGCGCGGATCTGAGCCACCGCGGCCTCGATGCCGATTCGGTCGATGGTCTTGATCGCCTTCGCGCTCAGCGTCAGGCGGACATGGCGCCCCTCGCTCGGCAGCCAGTAGCGCTTGCGCTGGATGTTGGGGTCGAAGCGGCGGGAGGTGCGCCGGTGCGAATGGGAGATGGCGTTGCCGAAGCCCGGGCGGGCGCCGGTCAGCTGGCATAGGGCGGACATGGTGCTGCTGCCTCTCTCTGAACCGAACCGTTATTGAAAACGATTTCCATTCCCGTATAGTAGCGGCATGGCACGCAACGAAGTACGCCCGATCATCAAGCTCCGCTCCACCGCGGGCACCGGCTACACCTACGTCACCCGCAAGAACCGGCGGAACGACCCGGACCGCATGGTGCTGCGCAAGTTCGACCCGGTGGCGCGTCGCCACGTCGACTTCCGCGAAGAGCGCTGACCTCCGCCCCCACTCCCGCTTGAAGGACACCCCATGAAGCCCGGAATCCACCCCGCCTACGGACCCGTCGTCTTCCGCGACAAGGCCGCCGACTTCGCCTTCCTCACCCGCTCGACCGCCACCAGTGACAAGACGGTCGAGTGGGAGGACGGCAACAGCTACCCCGTCATCGACGTCGAGATCTCCTCGCAGAGCCATCCCTTCTACACCGGCACCGCCCGCGTCCTGGACACCGCCGGCCGCGTTGAGCGTTTCCAGCGCCGCTACGGGAGCAAGGCGTGACCCTGCCCGTCGTCATCGTCGGCGGGCTCCACTCCGACGCCCGCAAGGAAGTCGTGGACCGGCTGCTGCAGGCCGTCCCCGGCAGCGTCGCCCTCCATCACGACCTGTCCACGGCAGCGCAGGGCACCGTGCAGCGCCTGGTGCGCGACACCTCGGGCGAGCTGTCCCGGGACGAGGCGCCGCTGGTCAACGACTGCGCCTGCTGCGCACTGCGCGAAGATCTGGTCCCCGAGCTGGAACGACTTGCAGGCAGCGGCCTGACCCGGCTGGCCGTCGTCGAGCTGTGGGACTCGGTCGAACCCAAGGCGATGGCGGAGGTGATCGCCGCTCACGGCGCCGACGCACTCGATCTCACCGGCGTGATCACCGCGGTGGACCCGTCGCTCGTCCTGCCCTACCTCGTCAACGGCGACGACCTGGCTGACGCCGGCCTCGCCGCGGCCGCCACCGACCGGCGCACCATCGGAGACACCTGGGCGCGACAGCTCGAGTACGCACCTGTACTCGCACTCGTCGACAGCGAGGAAGCCGGCGACGAGGACCGCGCCCTGCTGGCCCAACTCCACCCCACTGCACGCCGGGTGCTCGCCGCATCCGGCGAGCTCGCACAGGCGGCCTGCGCCGGCTTCGACGCGGAAGCGGCGGCTGCCGCCCAGCACCCGGCCTGCGCCCTGCTTCCCCAGGAGGCGGAGGAAGCGGGAGTCACCACCTTCGTCTGGCACAGCCGCCGCCCCTTCCACCCCGAGCGCCTGTACGACGCCCTGGAAGACCTGTGCTGCGCCGCCGCGCGCAGCCGCGGCCGGTTCTGGCTCGCCGACCGCCCCGACACCTTGCTCGCCTGGGACGCGGCGGGCGGAGCCCTGTGCGTGGAGAACGTCGGCCCCTGGCTGGCCTCCCTGCCGGACGCAGCCTGGGACCTGGTCCCGCCGATGCGCCGAGCGGCAGCCTCACTCGACTGGCATCCCGAACACGGCGACTGCTGCCAGCACCTCGTCTTCACGTCCCCCGGCCTCGACCGCCACGGTGTGAAGCAACTCCTCGAGTCCTGCCTCCTCACCGACGCCGAATACGCGGCGGGACCCGAAGCCTGGAAGTCCCTTCCGGCAGCCTTCGGCCCCCTCCTCGACCCCGTCTCCTGACGACCCTGACGCCCCGACGACCCGGCCGACCCCGACGACCACAAGGAACGCACATGGCCCGCCGCCAGAACCCGCACAAGCCGCTCAGGTCCCGTCCCAACCCACTGGATGCAGCAGGGATCGCGTACATCGACTTCAAGGACACCGACCTGCTACGGAAGTTCATCTCCGACCGCGGCAAGATCCGCAGCCGCCGTGTCACCCGCGTCACCGCCCAGCAGCAGCGACAGCTCGCCGCAGCGATCAAGAACGCCCGTGAAATGGCCTTGCTCCCGTACGGAAACCGGTAGAGCCCCGCAGCGGGCCAGGACTCCCCGACGTCGCTTCTGCGGGCCGGCAGACACGACGGCGTGGAAAGGCCTGGCCGCTACGGGGCACGTCGAGCTCCCCATCCCGAAGTCGCCCCTGAATCACCGAAGGAGAACCCCATGGCTGTCCCCAAGCGGAAGATGTCCCGCAGCAACACCCGCCACCGCAGGGCCCAGTGGAAGGCCACGACGCCGCAGCTCGTCCCGATCACCGTCGACGGCGCGGTGCACCGGGTGCCACAGCGCCTGGTGAAGGCGTACGAGCGCGGCCTGCTCCGCCCCGAGCGCTGATCAACTCATGACGACGGACGCCCAACTGCCACCGGTCTCAAAGCCGGCCTGAGGCCGGTCTGAAGCAGTCCAGAGGCAGGCAGCCCAGAAGCAGGCTCATTGGCCGGCGAGAGTGGTCGCGACCTCCCGGACGCCGAGCGCTTCCGAGCCGGCCACTTCGCCCGCCAGGTCGTTCACGGCGTTCGCCGTGTCACTCAGGTGGTTGGGCTCATCGGCATGGGCAGGGACAGCAAGGATCAGAGGCAAGGCCGTGAGCGTGACGGCACCAAGCAGAGCACGAGTCTTCATGCCATGGTCAACGCGCCTGGCAGCCTCCGGACACGGTCACGCACTGATGGAAGCATCAGCGCGCCGACGCGGAGAGTCAGGCTTGTCGACCAGCCCGGATCGACCGGATGGCCATCACCTGCGCTGCGCCGCGTGGAGGGTGATGCCGGTGAAGTCACGTCGTCGGAGGCCCGGATGGTGTCGTCCGTCCACACGGCGTAAACCGCCTGCCTCGTGACGGGGGCGAGCGCCTCTACGAGGCCCTGACGGCGGCCGTGGCCGGCTTTGCACGTCAATGGTTCGAGCTCTTGATCCGATGATGAGAGACCTGTCCACGTACCGTGCGCCATCGTGACCGCGTCTGCTCGACCATGGTGTCCCACTCTCGGCGGACCTCGTGGTCGGATGGGCGGTCACCCTCACGGATCCGGGTGAGCTCGTCTTGTACTTCTCGTCCCAGTGCCGCCGCTGCGACCAGGACCAGCATGGCTGCGAAGAGGGCGGAGATCATCGCGAAGACAGCACCGACCACCCCGTAGCGCGCTGCGGAGGAGTTGAACAGGTGCGGCATGTAGATGGCTGCGCCCACTGAATAGGCCGCCGTCAGTACGGCGCCGGTGATGGCGAAGGGAAGCAGGTCCGGCCAGCTGATCCGTTTCGCCGACAGGATCCAGCCGCTCCAGACGAGGAAGACGGCGGTCACCAGTACGCCACACACGACGGAGACCAGACCCAGCGCGCCTCCCTCAGGAAGCGCGGAGAGCAACGCGGTGACCCCTGCGTAGCCACCGAGAGTGAGGATCCACCCCAAGCCGTTGCGTGTGTTGCGCACGCTCAGGGGCTTGAGTTCCCATACCTGTTCGAAGAGCCGCTGGGCGGCTCGCGCGAAGCTCAGCACCGAGATCGCCAGAAGCACGAACCCGAAGATGCCCACGCTCGCGCTGGTCGTTTCGGCAGGAGAGAACAGCGAGCTGACTGCCGCGGCCCCCGCTCCGCTGAGGTTGTAGCGCTTGATGATCTGCTCTGCGGCGTCGTAGTGAACGACGTTGCTCAAGACCGCGCCGAGGATGATCGCGAGCGGGACCAACGCCGTCAGGGCGCTGGACGCCAGGGCCATCGAGCGGTCGAAACCCACGATCTTCTGAAACCGGTTGATGACCCGCAATGCGAAGGCCGGCCGCAGCCAGAACGTCAGTGTCCTGACGAGGCGCTCTCGATTGATCCCCGTCGCCCTGCCCTCCGTGAAGATCGGACCTTTGTGGCGACGCGAGCCTAACGGCCGGTCGCCCGACCGATGACGGGCGACACGAGAAGCACCGTGCCGGCCGTACGACATCATGGCCGCCTGACATCCTCTCGGCCCTACGGGACGAAGACTCCCGCCCGCCTGCCGGTGGCCCCTGGCCGGGGCATGTCCACGCTTCTGCTGTTCAGGACTTCAATCGGACAGTCGGGGGACCTGGCTACGGCAGGAGATGCTCGCTTTCACGGCGCGGGCCGCGTCGGCGAGGTCTGGCATCACCGCGGAGCGGGCAGCGTCAGTCACGGGGGCGGGCCCGGTGTGCCTGCCAGGCCGCAAGGGCCGCTGTGCGGGAGCCTTCCGGGTGGCGGCCGTGCCAGTCGCGCAGGAATCGGTTGAACTCGAACTGGGCACCGACCTCCTGGGGTTCGGCCGCCTGGGCGCGTGTGGCGTGCCAGTGGGCGACGGCATCGCCGAGGGTTCGCCCGGCGGCCCCGGCTATGTACTCCCGCATGAAGACGTCGAAGTGGAAGGCGGGCCCGATCTCTCTGCGGAAGAACTCCCGAAGGACCTGGCTGCACCGCTGCCCCTGCGGGATCACGGTGTCGCGGCGGACGGGGGCGGCGAGCTGCCGCCCCGCCCGCCGCGGCGACGGGTCGGACTCCGGCACCGGGAGGCCGTCCAGAGCGGCGGCCAGCCGTGCGGTCACGGCTGCCTTGCCGCCGCCCAGGGGTAGCCCCATCACCCTGGCCAGCGCGGACACTTCAGCAAGGGTCCAATACCAGCGCCTCAGCTCCGCACCGGTCAGATTGGGGGTCAGGGAGGGTCGAGACTCCCCCGCAATCGCACTCACGTTCCCATCCTAGATGACTGCCGAGTGAGCCGCGGAGAAGCCATTCAGAGACTCCGACGAACCGTGAGGCGCCGTCGGAGGTCATCCCGTGAGCCGGGCCTCGATGAGAGCCTTGAAGTCCTCGTAGGAGCCCGGCGTCTGGATCTTCACACCGTCGACGAAGAACGTCGGCGTGCCCTGGACACCGAGGCCGAGGCCGTCCTGCTGATCGGCCTGGACGCGCTGGAGGGTGGCCGGCGCCTTCACCGCGGAGTCGTACGTGGTCATGTCGAGTCCGAGGCCGGAAGCGTACGTACGGAAGAGGTCCGCCTTGGACTCCTGGGACTCGCCCCATTCCTTCTGCGTGGCGAACATCTTGGTGTACATCGCTTCGAACTTGCCCTGCTGGGCGGCTGCTTCGACGGCGAGAGCTGCGGTCGTGCTGTTGCGGTGGCCAGGCATGGGGAAGTAGCGGGCGACGAACGTGACCCGGTCCTTGTACTCGGCACGCAGCTTCTCCACCGTGGGATGTACGGCCCCGCAGCCCTCGCACTCGAAGTCGAGGAACTCGACGACGGTCAGCTCGCTGCGCTGTGGTGAAGTGAGCCGATGGCTGGTGTCGCGGACGGGCCGGGCGTCCACGGCGGGTTCGGCGTCGAGGGCCGCCGCGCCTCGGTCCTGAGGCGCGAAGAGGAGGAACGAGCCGAACGCGACGGCCAGCGCGGCGACGAGGACGGCGGCCGCGATGAGGTTCTTCTTCAGTCTGGTCATGATTCCTCGTACGTGGGGTGTCGGATTCCGCAGCACTGGTCGCGGCATGACGGGAAGCCGGAGCTCGGGTGCGTGCGGGAGGTGGACTCGGCCGGTGGGGCCCCTGGGTCCCGGACTCGGCAGTCCGGGACCCAGGGGGTTCAGGAAACGAGCATGGCGGTGTAGCCGGCGGTGGCGATGGCAGTGATGATGTCGCCGGCCTGACGAACAGGGTGGTGGTGGAGGCCATGGAAGGAGGACTCTCCCTGGTGAGTGAGCCGGATCAGGACACGGCGAGGCACCCGGCGGCCAAGAAGGCGCGGCGGGGTGCGGGTGGTGTCAGGTACGGCTGACGCAGAGCAGAGTGACGGGATCGGGCGCCTGTGGCCAGGCGCACCCGTCATCGGGGCCCGGTGCCGCCGGTTGGGCCGGGGCCGGCGGCGCTGCGAGGGTGTCTGGGCCGGGGTCGGCCGCGAGAGCGACGGGCACGGGCGTCTGTGCGGTCGCCAGCGGGCAGTCCAAGCCCGTCGCCGGACACTCGCCGTGCGCCGGATCGGCCTGGTGCGGAGGTTGCTCGGCGTCCACGATGGCCGCGTGCGCGGTCGGCACGGCCGGGCTCGTGGCCGTGGTCGTCATCCCGGTCATGGGCGCGGCCATGGCCATCGCGCTGTGTCCGGGTCCCCACATCAGGTGGGCGCAGGCCAGGAGCGCACCGGCCACCAGGGCGGCGAGCGCGGGCAGAGGGCACCGGGCGGGGCGGACGAGCATGACCGCGATGCTACCCAGACACCCCTGGAGCGCCCGCCACCGGCCCTCGCCGGTCATACGGCGCGGCGGCCGATCCCGGGCCAGAAACGTCCGGCCCGGGCCGTGTACGCGTCGTACGCCGCTCCGTGCACGGAGCGGAGGTAGGGCTCTTCAACGATCCGCACCTGCAGCTGGACGGCGGTGACGAGAGCGGCCAGGGCGAGACCGGCGACCACGCTGGGCACCATCAGCGCCAGGCCGATCGCGGTCACGGTCATCGCGGTGAACACCGGGTTGCGCACGCTCGCGAACATCCCTGTGGTGACCAGGGCGGTCCGCTCGGCGGCGTCGACACCGACCCGCCACGAAGCTCCCATGGCGCTCTGCGCCGCCAGAGTGGCAGTGATCCCAACGATGGTGGCCACCAGCCCCGTCCAGCGCAGCACGGGCCACTCGGTGCCGAGACCAACGGGCAGGCCGGCAATGGAGGCGATCGGGGCGGCGGCGCCGCCGAGGAGCGCGAGGACGAACAGGATCCCAGCCCACCAGGAGGCGGAGCCGGGACGGCCGCTGATGCCGCGGAACCCGGAGTCGCCCGTCCGGCGGGCCTGGATCACGGCCCGGATCCCGAAGGCGGTCACCGCCCACCCGATGAACAGAGCCAGAGCCGACCAGGCCCACGCAGTCATGTTGTCACCCCTGTCTTGTCGGCAGAGCAGCATGATTCGTCGTCTGTGCCGCAGGTACGTGTCGTCGCGCTGGTGGTTGCTTCGGTCAGTGACGGCACGGGACCACAGGCACAGCCCTTGCCCTGCCAGGCGTCGATGCCCTCCTTCACTGCGACGGCCGCAATGATCAGGGCTGCGATCGGGTCGGCCCAGGACCACCCGAGCGTCGCATTGAGGATCAGGCCGGCCAGCAGGACGGCGGAAAGGTAGGTGCACAGCAGGGTCTGCTTGGAGTCGGCGACCGCGGAGGCCGAGCCCAACTCGCGCCCCGCCTTGCGCTGCGCCGCAGACAGGAACGGCATGACCGCCAGAGACAGCGCGGCAATCACGATGCCCGGCACCGACGACTCAGCCCCGCCTGTACCGGTCAGCGCACGTACCGCGTCGACAGTGACATACGCGGCGAGTGCGAAGAAGGAGACGGCGATGATCCGCAGCGTCCTCTTCTCCCTTGCCTCGCGCGCGGCGTGGTCGCGGGCGGAGAACTGCCAGGCGACCGCGGTGGCGGAGGACACCTCGATCACCGAGTCCAGGCCGAAGCCGACCAGCGCGGTCGACGAGGCGATCGTCCCGGCGGTGATCGCGACGATCGCCTCGATCACGTTGTAGGTGATCGTCGCTGCGACCAGGAACCGTATGCGCCGCGCAAGCGCGTCGCGGCGGGCGGGTGACGGACCGAGAGATATGGCGCTCATCAACAGCAGCCCTCCGTCTCCGCGTCCACGCACGTCTTGTCGGCGTCCACCGCCAGGACCACCGACCGCAGGTCCCACAGCGCGTGCCCGAGCCGGGCATCGGCGAGTTCGTAGCGGGTCCGGCGTCCGTCGGGGATCGCGACGACGAGGCCACAGTCCCGCAGACACGCCAGGTGGTTCGACAGCCGAGTACGGGAGATCCCCAGGGCGTCGGCGAAGTCGGAGGGGTAGCCAGGGCCCTGCTGCAGTTTCAGCAGGATGCGGCAGCGGATCGGGTCGGCCAGGGCGCGGCCGAACCGCGCCAGAGCCTCGATGTCGGTAGCGAGAGTCAACACACCCTGACAGTACATAGATTCCTGAATTCAGGAAACCCTGAACCAGTTTCTGGGCTGCCGGGTCGCTGGATCACGCAGGACTCGTGGGGCGAGGTTCAGGCCGCGACTGGCTCGGCTGCCAGCGCTGGGGAGTTCCTTCGGATCAGAGGGGCCGCCATCCTTGATGACCCGCGCAAGCCGGGCGTTAGACTCCACGCGCTTGGTTCCACGAGTCGTTTTAGGGGGGCGACGTGGCAGATGACGGCGGCAGCTCCGGCAGATTGCGGCGCATCGACTTCGGCACATCGATGTTGTTCGGCGCGGTGTACGCCAGCGCGTTGTTTCTCTTGGTGACAGGCTTCGCCTTGGAACCGAGCGGCTGCGGGGGGCGTTTCCAGGCTGCGTGCTCGGGCGGGACGTACTGGCGCCTCGGTGTCGGTTTCGGTCTGATCGTGGTGGTGGCGCCTGGTCTTCACAAGGTTGTGCCGAGCGTTCCGTTCGATCAGGGCGTCGGCCGGTCGGCTGGTGTCACCGCACTGCTGTTGGGCGCAACGCTTGGTGTCGCTCTGACCATGTTGGTTGGCCACATGGCGGGTTGAGCCGTTCGGATCACCCCCGCGAACCGGATGAAGATGCCGGCGACGCGGAGTGCGGCGACGTGGGCGGTGGCGGTTTGCCGTGACGGGCGGCAGGGCGATGCCGGCTTCCTCGGCCCGGCCGTGCGCCAGTTTCCCCCTCCATCAGCCGGCGAGCACCTTCTGCTTGGCCTGCTCGTACTCCGCGGCCGTGATGTCGCCGTGGTTCTTGAGTTCGGCGAGCTTGCCGAGCGCCGCGGCGTGATCGGTCGTCCCGCCGCTCGCGACGGCGGCCGCCCGTATGTATTCCTGGAACTCCTGCTCGTTCTGGCGTGCCCGGTTCAGCTCGCGTTGACCCATTCCCTTGCCCCGGGCGATGAGGTACACGAAGCAGCCGAGGAACGGCACGACGACGACGAAGACCGTCCAACCCGCCTTGCCCCAGCCGCTCATCGAGTCATCCCGGAAGATGTCGCCGATGATGCGGAAGAGCAGCATGAACCACATCACCCACAGGAACACCCACATGACGGTCCAGAACACGTTCAGCAGCGGATAGTCCATGATCGTTCTCCTCGGCGTGCCGCCGTGGATCACTGACGGCCCATGGCGATGCGGATGCGGTCTTCGGGGGCCCGGGCTCCTTTGTCGTACGCGCCCACGTCCCGCGACCAGAGTCGTCTTGCCGGGCCTGCACACGCACCGGAGAGCGGTCACCGGGATCGAGAGCTTCGCGCTGAGCAGCGGGTCCCAGGACGGGTCCACTTCCGGCTGCGCGGTGTCGACCGGCGGGAGGTCCGCCCGGACGGGCTTCCCGTCGACCTCTGGGGGACTTGTTTGGACGCACAGGCAACACCGCCAAGGGGGCTGCAGAGCACATGCCCGGACCGCCGCCACCAGGGGACGCCGGATATGTGTGGCCGACACGTCCATGATCGCCCGTTCGGTCGTTGATCGCATGTAGCGCCATCCGAGGGACGTCTGAAGAATGGAAGCGGCCGGCCATCCAGCATGATCCCGCAGATCAAAGTGCATCCCACGCCCGGACCACCGAATGCCTTCTCAGCACGTGACCGAAGTCTTGAGCCCTGCCGGGGCCCGCACGGTGGCTGGATGCCCGTTCCAGCAGTATCTGGCGTCATCCGGCTGCCCGCGCCTGCAACCAAGGGGTGCGGAGAAAGGACCATCCGGCCTTCCCCGCGTACTCGGCATGAGCGGGAGACTGGAAACGGACGCAGATGAGGAGGCCCCCGATGAGCACTCGAATGCCCCCACGGTTCACCGCAGCTCTGTCCGCCAACCATCGCGACGGCCTGTTGCAGCAGGCTCGTCCGGTGGACTTCCCCGAAGGAACACGACTGTTCGAGGAAGGCGGGTACGCCGATCGGTTCTGGATCATGCGGACCGGAACGGTCACATTGGACGTCCGCGTGCCCGGCAAGCGGCCGGCAGTGATCGACAGCGTCAGTGCCGGCGAGCTGCTCGGCTGGTCGTGGCTGTTCGAGCCGTACCGCTGGCACTTCGGGGCGGAGGCCATGACGCGGGTGCGAGCGGACGAGTTCGACGCCGTGACGGTAAGGATGATGATGGACGCCGACCCGAGCTTCGGCTCCGCGCTGGGTCACGTCGTCGGGCAGATGCTCGCCCACCGTCTCTTCTCCGCCCGTGTACGTCTGCTGGACCTGTACGCCCACCATGGCAGCGGCCTGTAGATCCCCACCGTTTCCTGCAGACCGCGATGCCGCTTCGCGCCACGGCGACCGTCGGCGACGCCATGACCCGCGCCGTCATCGCGATCGGCCATGACGCGCCGTACAACGAGATCGTGGCGCAGATGGATGAGTCGAAGGTGAGGGATCGACCGCTTCATGCGTCCCTTGGCTACTTCTGAGTACCTCCGTGATCAGGTAGCGTCCGGAGCTGCTCAGTCCGCTTCGATGCTCACGTCCGTCTTGGGGACCCATGCCTGCCAGTGAAGTCTTCGCCCGTAGGGCCCATCGGGGGCGCCGCGCCATCGATGCGGCCACCCTGCGGTCCGCCCGGGTCCGGCCGTCTCGAATACCGGGCGATGGAGCTCTGGTCCCTTGAGGTTCCGGATCAGACGCCAAGGCAGCACGCCCGTGGTCCCGCATCCGGAGGATCCGGCACCCACCCCGGCCGAGCACATCGATGAGCCAGAGGTCACCGAGACGCCTCTGTCGGCCCACGAGATAGATCTCATACGTGCTTCCGTCTCGGTGGTCGAGCCACTCGCCGCAGACATGACGGTCTACTTCTACGCGATCCTCTTCGCCCGCTACCCCGAGGTGCGGCCGATGTTCCCGCCGGGGATGGACACCCAGCGCGGCCGCCTGTTGCGCGCCCTGCTGCGCATCGTCGATCTGGTCGACGATCCGGAGAACCTGGTCCGCTTCTGCGGACACCTCGGGCGTGACCATCGCAAGTTCGGGGCGCTGCGGGCACACTTCCCCGCCGTGGGCGAATGCCTCCTCGCCTCACTGGCCCGCTACGCCGGTTCCGCCTGGACCCAAGACATCGCAGCCGCCTGGACCAAGGCGTACGGGGCAGTCGCCGACGTCATGATCAGCGCTGCCGAACAGGACGCGGAGGAACGGCCCGCCGTCTGGCCGGCCACGATCGTGCGTATCGTCCCCTGCGGGCACGGCATCGCCGAGGTCACCCTGCATCCCCACATGCCCTACGAGCATGCCGCGGGTCAGTTCGTCAGCATCGAGACCCCCTGGTATCCCAAGCAGTGGCGCTACTACTCCCCCGCCAACGCGCCCCGCGAGGACGGCATCCTCACCTTCCATGTACGGGCCGTGCCCGGTGGCTCGGTCAGCAATGCGCTGGTGCACCGGGCAGCTGCGGGCGACGTGGTCCACCTGGGCGCGCCGATGGGCGACATGATCCTGGACGCCGCCGTCCACAGCGACCTGCTCTGCGTGGCCGGCGGCACCGGCCTCGCCCCCATCCGCGCGCTCATCGAAGAGGTCGCCCGCCGCGGCGGCAGGCACCAGGTGAATCTCTTCCTCGGCGCCCGCACCGGTGCCGAGCTGTACGGGATGGACGACATGCTGCGCATGGCACAACGGCATCACTGGCTCTCGGTCAGGGGCGCGATTTCCGACGAGGACATCCCCGGGATCCAGGGATCTCTGCCGCAGGTTCTGGCCGAGTACGGACCGTGGTACCACCACGATGTCTTCCTCAGCGGTCCGGCCCCGATGGTCACGTCCGCCAGAGAGACGCTCATGAGCGGCGGAACGTCGGCGGACCGCATCCACTACGACCCGTTCGACACCCCCGCCCTGGCCACTCCCTGAGACCTCGCCGGCCGGCCCCGAACCTCGTTCCTTCTCAGGCTGCTCGCGTCGTCCTGCGAACGGCGACGACGGGGCAGTGTGCGTGGGTCATCACGGCTTGGCTGACCGAGCCCAGGAACAGTCCGGCAATGCCGCTGCGCCCGCGGGCTCCGACAACCAGTAGCTGAGCATCCTTGCTCGCCTCGAGCAGGACTTCACGCGCTGTGCCGACCACCGGGTCGCGTCCCACGGCGATGTCCGGATAGGTGTCCGTGCGACCGGCGATCGCCTGGGCCAGCACTTGCTCCGCAGACTCGGAGTCTGTGCCGGGCGAAGCCTTGTCCGGCTGCCATGCGTGAACGGTCACGAGTTCAGCCTGGCGCTGCGCGGCTTCGGCGAAGGCGACGTTGACGGCCTCGTCACTGTCCGGGGAGCCGTCGACTCCCAGTACGACAGGTCCCGTGTCAGCGGAGGTACGGTGCTTTTCGCGGACCGTCATCACCGGGCAGTGGCTGCGGGCTGCCAAGGACACCGGTGTGGATCCCAGCAGCAGGCCTGCGATGCCCCCGATGCCCCTGGAGCCGACGACGATCAGGTCCACAGCCCGCGACTCGGCTTCCAGCACGTGCACCACGTCACCGGTTACCACGACCTTGGTGACCACCACCTCAGGAGCCACGTCGAAGGCATGGTCCGCCGCTTCCTGGACCAACGCCCTGCCGGCCGGATCCGGCACCACGTGTCTGGGCTTGATCGGAACCTCGGCATGGACCACACGCAGTGCCGCACCGCGCCGAGATGCTGCCGTGGCGGCTGCTCCCACGGCGGCGAGACTCGTTGACGAGCCGTCCACCCCGACGACGACCGGTTTGGCCATGGCTGACTGCTCCACTTCAAGCGGTGGAGTCTCAGCTTCACCCCGTCGGCCTGTCCCTGCAATTCTTGCCCCCACTTGCTCTGCGCTCGGATCCTGGCCTGCCTGGATGCCGGCCGCGCCCTCATCACCGCGCAGTTCGCCCTCCCCCGCCGGCAGGCGGGCGCTGAAGGACGTCTTCTGCCGTCCGGCCGGCCTTGTAGGGGGACGGATGCGACGACGCGCCGGGCGGAGCGCTCGCAGCGCTCGCACCCGACGCGGCCGCCCTGTGGGCGGATGTCGTGCCGGCGGGGTGCCCGGGGTCAGCCGACCGGGGCCGTCGCCCGGTCGCCGCCCTCGGCCGAGGCCGGGTGGATGGTCTCGGCGGGCGGGTTGGCGGTGCGCCTCGCCCACAGCCAGTACAGGACCGAGGTGACGATCAGCCCGACGATCCACGAGACGTCGGCGCCGTCGAGCTTCTTGGTGATCGCGCCGGTGTACAGCTTGGTGGCCAGGAACGGGATCTGTACGACGACACCGACGACGTAGCAGGTCAGCGCGGCGGCGTTCCAGCGACCGTAGCGGCCGTCCGGGTCGTACAGGGCGGGGATGTCGACGCGTTCGCGGGAGACCAGGTAGTAATCGACCAGGTTGATCGCGCTCCACGGGGTGAACACCATCAGGAGCAGGAGCACGAAGTTCTTGAAGTTGGTCAGGAAGTCGTCGCTGGCGGCGAGCGCGATGACCATCGACACCGCGACGAAGCCGACGATGTAGGCGGCGCGTGCGGCGGCCGAGATGCGAGAGCGGCCGTCGAACGCGGTGACGGTGGTCAGGATCGACATGAAACCGCCGTACGCGTTCAGGCAGTTGACGGTCAGCTTGCCGACCACGATCACGAGGTAGATGAGGAACGCGAGGAAGACCGGGCCGGCCAGGTCGCCGAGGAAACCGACCTGGTCGGGCAGGAAGGCCTTGCCCGCGACGGCAGCGGTGAGAGCGCCGAGCGTCATGGCCCACTGGGAGCCGATGACGGAACCGGCGAACGTCGACCAGAACGTCGCGCGCGTGCTGGTGTCGCGCGGCAGGTAGCGCGAGTAGTCGGCGACGTACGGGCCGAAGGTCAGCTGCCATCCGGCGCCCAGTCCCACGGCGAGCAGGAAGGTAGCCGCCTCGAAGCCCTTGATGCCGACGTGCGCGCCGACGTCGTACTGCGTGAACACCCGCACCATCAGGTAGCCGAGACCGAGCACACCGACGACGGTCGCGATGCGGCCGGCGATGTGGATGAGTCGGTAGCCGGTGACGGCGACCACGGCCGTCAGCGCGCCGAAGATGAGGATGCCTGCGTCCGTGTTGTCGATGTGCAGCATCTCGGACACCGCCTGCCCGGCCAGCACGCTGCCGGTCGCGGCGAAGCCGAGGTACATGAGGATCACCAGCAGCAGCGGCAGGATCGCGCCGTACACGCCGAACTGCGCGCGGCTGGAGATCATCTGCGGAACGCCGAGCCGCGGCCCCTGCGCGGAGTGCAGCGCCATCACGATGCCACCGAGCACGTTGCCGATCAGCAGCGCGGGTATCGCCCACAGCGCGTCGGCGCCGAAGACGACCGCCAGCGCGCCGTCGACGATCGCGGTGATCTGCATGTTGGCGCCGAACCACAGTGTGAACTGGCTGCGCGGCGTGCCGTGCCGCTCGGCGTCCGGGATGACCTCGATGGTGCGTCGCTCCATCGCGAGTCGTTCCCCAGGGGCGTGTTGGACCGGCATGTTGGTGACCTCTCCCCGCAGCGATTCCGGCGAATCGGGTTGACCCGCCGCCGTTGAGCCAGGTGGTGCTGCGCCGAATCTGGCATAGAGGTGAACAGACATCAAGATCCTGAATGAACAATTTCAACTTCAGCCGTCCAGCATCTGCGCCGCCACACTGGCCGGGCCGCGATACGGGCGGAGCCTCGCCACCCGGGGCCGTCCTGCACGGACAGTCAAGGACTCCCTTTCGGCCACACGGTGGCGCACCACGGTCGCCCACGATCCGGCAGGGAGGGCGACATCGACGGCGTGAACGACATGGGGCCTCCGAGTAGATGAACTCGGTTATCTGATCCGTGAGTTGGTCCACTTGCGAATGGGTTCCTCCAGCACCTGGCACGGCTTGTGGACGCGTCGCCGTATCCGCTCGCCCATCAGCTCCGAGAACCAGAGTTCGGCCAGGTTCCACCCATCCATGCCCGCCACCGCTGCACGCACCTCGAGCGCCGACACGCTCGCCGTGGCCGTCAAGCATCCTGTCTGACGTCCCGTCCGCCTTCGCGCACAGGCGACTGGTACCCGTTGCCGGCCATGCGGAGAACGTCCGGGGTACTACCGGTAGTGGGTGGGTGGGCGGGGTGGCCTCGGGTGGGGGTGGCCCCACCCTTGATCAACCGGACAGCCGGATGGCCGGGAGATCGCCCCGTCCGCGACTGTGGGGTTGTCCCGAGCAAGTCGACTACAGAGAAGACGAGATCGTGCGCATCGTCACGGCCACCGCCGTCGTACTGGCCCTCGCCGGCGGAGCCGCTCCGGCCGCCACCGCCCAACAGCCGCCCACCGACGGACTCTGGCGAACGGACGGCTACGGCATAGTGCTGTCCATCCGGAACGGAACCCTCCAGGAGTACCAGACCACCGCCGTCAGCTGCCTCGCGGGCGACTCCGCGCAGCGGACCGGCCCCGGCACCTACACCATGGCCGACGGCACCGTCCTGACCGTGCGCGCCCAGGAAGACCGCGACCACGCGTCCATGCGCGAGGCCGGCAACGTCGGCCGTCGGAGCCTCCGGCGCATCCCGGCGCTGCCCGACGTCTGCGCGAGCCCGACGGCAAAGGACTCCCTGACGACCTTCGACGTCTTCTGGCAGACCTTCGGGGAGAACTACCCGTTCTTCGCGTCCAAGGGCGTCGACTGGAACAAGGTCCGCGATCAGCACCGCGCCAAGGTGCGTGCCGACACGCCGAGGGACGAACTCTTCGCCGTCTTCAGCGAGATGGTCAAGCCGCTCTACGACGCCCACGTCGTCGTCAAGGACGGAGAACGCGCCTTCCACCAGGTCCGCCCCGGCACCGTCATGCCCAACGGAGAACTGGACGCCAAGGTCAAGCAGTTCATCGTGGAACGGGACCTCGAGAAGGCCCGGAACATCCAGGACTTCGCCCACGGGCGGATCACCTACGCCGATCTTCCCGCCGGGCAGGGCTATCTGCGGATCTCCGGCTTCGCCGGGTACGCGGGCAAGGGGGCTTCCTACGCGGCGCAGTTGGCCGAGCTCGACGGGGCGCTGGATACGGTCGTCAGCCGGGAACGCGCCCAGAGCCTGAAGGGCCTGATCATCGACCTGCGGATCAATGGCGGCGGCTCCGACGCCCTGGGGATCCACATCGCCGAGCGTCTCACCAACACCCCATACGTCGCCTACTCCAAGAGGGCCCGCAACGACCCTGCCGACGCCACCCGGCACACTCGCCCCCAGCCCGTGGACGTGACGCCCGCCCAGGGTCCCCGCTACACCGGGCCGGTCGCCGTGCTGACCGGCGGCTCGACCATCAGCGCGGGTGAGACCTTCACCCAGGCACTCATGAACCGGCCCGGCAGGACGGTCCGGATCGGGCAGCCCACACAGGGCGTCTTCTCGGACTTCATGGCGCGCAAGCTCCCCAACGGCATGTCGGCCTGGCTGCCGAACGAGGAGTTCCTGACCCGTTCGGGCAGGACCTTCGACGGCACGGGCATTCCGCCCCACCTCGCTGAGCCGGTCTTCACCGAGGAGGAGTTCGACGAGAAGAGGGACTCCGCCTTCGACAGGGCTGTGAACGTTCTTCGGAACCAGGGCCGTTCCACGAGCTGACGCGGGAGCAGCTGGTGGACAATCCACCGGAGTTGACGGAAAGTCACTACCGCCAGTGCTACGAGGTCGCCCGCACCGCCCTCGATCTGGCGGCCCACATGCACGGGCTCGTCCGGGTAGTGCGGATGATCTTTCGCTGAGTAGTGTGGATCACCGGACAGTGGGCAGCCGTTCGCACGCTGCCTTCGTGACTCCGCGCTCGACCGCTGACGCCTGCCATGTAAGAAGACGTCTCTGCGGCTGAATGATGCGCCGCAGGGCGATGTCTCGTCCCTCGGCGACGATGTGGTTCGCGGTCGAGGGACGGGCGCCGCGTGCCGTCGACGCCGTAGAGGAAAAGAAAGTGAGTGTAGACAGATGCAACCGACGTTCGTACTGGTTCACGGAGCCTTCGCGAACTCCTTCTCCTTCGCACCGCTCCAGGCCGAACTCGGCCTCCTCGGACACCGTTCGGTCGCCGTCGATCTTCCGGGGCACGGGTTCGCCGCGACGTACCCACGGGCCTATCAGGCGCCGCAGGATCTCGGAGGGCTCGCCACCGCGCCCGGGGCCATCAAGGGTGTCACGCTCGCCGACAACGCCGCGCACCTCATCGGGATACTGGAGCGGGCCAAGCGGAACGGGCCCGTCATCCTCGTCTCACACAGCCGCGGCGGCATGACGGCCACCGTCGCAGCCAACCGGCGGCCCGACCTGATCGACCGCATCGTCTATGTCTCCGCCTGGTGCCCCGTCGACCTCGACGTCAGCGCCTACTACGCAGAGCCCGAGATGGCCACGATCGACGCCACAGGGCTGGCATCGGCGATGGTCGGGAACCCTGCCGAGCTCGAACTGCTGCGCTCCAACTTCCGTACCGCCGACCCCGGCGTCCTCTCGGCCTTCAAAGCGGCTTTTCTCGCCGACGCGACGGACGACGAGTTCATGGTCTTCCTCAACACCTTCCAGCCCGACGAGAACCTCGACGTCGGCACACCCGATGACCGGGCGCAGCCCGACAGCTGGGGGCGGATCCCCAGGACGTACGTCCGGCTGGCTGAGGACACCAGCGTGCCGCTCGCCATGCAGGACCGGATGATCCGCGAGGGCGACGCACTGACACCGGAGAACCCCTACGACGTCCGTACGCTCACCAGCAGCCACCTGAAGTGGCTGGTCGACCCGGCACCGGCGGCCCGGGTACTGGGTGAAATCGCCGCGCTCTTGCCCGCCGAGTCGTGATCGGATCCCGATGAGGAGGGCGGCGGCGGTGACAGCTCCGCCGCCCGGACGTATGGGCGGCGGCGGTAACAGCTCCGCCGCACGGACGTCCAAGGTTCCAGCAGGTCAGCGGAGGCTGGACGGCATGTCAGGCACCGCAACGGGACGGAGTACCGTGAGGGACTCTTCCTGGCGAGCCATCATCGCGAACGGGAACCTGTCGATTTCCAAGCAGAGATCGACATCGTCCGGGTGGTATCCACTCCGCCGCCCACCGGCGAGATCGGCCGCGGCACGGGAAGTCCGTGCGCGGTGGAGATACGGGGCCTCCTCGACATCGCCACCGGCCATGGATCGACCAATGTATTCGGCGCAGGCCAGGTCCTCGTCGGCCTGGCCTCCGTCACCGGTGACAACGAACGTCACGGGGCCGGAATCGTTGTTCTGCAGGAACCGCGCGGTCGGGCCGGCCACCACGAAGCTCGCGCACAGGACCAGCGGTGCGTTCGCGACGGCCAGCGCGCCCACGGTCCCTGCCGTTGTCTTCTGCACCAGCGTGCGGCCGGCGACGTCGCATGACCTGAGCAAGCCGGGTGAGTTCACCGCGTCGAAGCCCGCTGCTGGAGCTCCGTCCTTCAAAGCCAGCCAACCCGAGTGGCTCTCCTTCAAGGCGAGTGCCTCACTCTCCGTCGAGGCAAGGACGATCCTCTCGACGCCACGCGAGAAGGCCCAGGCTGCCACAGTGAAGGCGCGCATGACGTCGATGACGACAGCAACGCGGGGAACGCGGGTCAACTCTTGGATGCCAACGAAGTGATGGTCCATCGCATCATTCTGACGCCCCGGGATCACACGTAGGGCACGATCGATCCGACTGCCGTCGGGGTGACGGTCAGCGAAGCGGTTCCGGCACGGGTGCCGACCACGCCCTGGAGGAGCCGCGCGCAGGCGGACGGCGAGGGCCTCAGGTGGAGGCGTTTGTCGGCTTTTCGCCGAAGGCGGTGGCCAGCGGGCGGGCAAGGCGGATCCGCCGTCGGATGTCCTCCGCCTCCGCATGGAGCCGGCGGAAGAAGGAGGCGACGTTCTCGCGGCCCTCGGTCCCGGTGTCCCCTCCCTGAGCCGGGTCAGGGAAGCCCCGGTCTCCCGGAGGACGCGCTTCAGCGGGCGGCTGGTGCCCCCCTCGGCCGCGAGCGCGGCCAGCTCCTCGCGGGCGGTCTCCAGAGTGTCGACCGCCGTCCGCATGAGCGGGGAACACACGGTGCGGAAGGCGGCAAGGTTGTCGAAGAGGCGGTCGGTCGCCCCTTGTTCGCGATCCGGGCTCCGAGGTATTCCTCGAACTGCTCCGCCCAGTCGGCGAGGACAAGCGCCGCCCGGTCGAGCTCCTCCGCGGTCCCGTGCCGCCCAAGCGGCGTCTGGGCGTCAAGATCTTCGAAGTGGGTGACGAAGGCTTCGTCGAGACTGGCGAGACCCCGCGCGCCGGACTCGAAGAGTTCGTCGAAGGGCTCCTTGGCGAGGCCGATGCCCTCGTTCACCATACGCCGCGCCTCATCAGTGACGAACTCCATGTGGCGCGCGTGCAGTTCGACCTCGTAGAAACCTGCCCTCGCGTCCCGTAGCGCGGCCTCGGACCGCGCGAGCGCCGCTTCCCTTTCCTTCTTCTTCCGCCCCCACGGCCACATCCGCGACGCACCCCCTTCCCGGTGTGTGCGGTTCATGGCACGGGCAGAGGTGCGAGGCGCCGGCCGGGGGTGGGAGCTCAGGTTTCGGGCAATGTCGCGGCGCCGGGGCAGGGCGCCTCACACCCCTGAAGCGCATGAATTTTTTCATTCTCTTGCGTACTCGACGGTATATGCATTTACTACAGGTGCTCCCGCGGGCTCGAACATGACGCCCGCGGGTCACCCCCTCGTCCCTCGATCGACCCCCTGGGTTGTTCCAACGGGACACTCCGCGCTTTCAACCTGGGGCGGAGTCGTCCGCACCCCTCCGCACAGGCCCCTCCCTAAGGCGACAACGTGTCCCATCACCGCCCTCCGGTCAGCGCCGACTGGCCGTACTCGGTCACGACCCCCGGCCACCGCGATTGGGAAAGTACGGCCGTACGCTGGCTGCGAGACCTCCTGCCTGCCCGCTACGGCGGTTACACCACCCTCACGCGCCAGCCCGTTCTCCTGGCCCGTCACGCCCAGCTGCAGATCGAGCACGAGATCCGTGCGGTGCGGGTGGCGATGCAGACCTGCCGAGCGGAGCTGCCCACGCTGGGCGTGTCCGACCCCACGATCGAGAGCACGATCAGGCTGTACGCCGTCGAACTGGAGCAACTGAGCCGCCTGGCACGGGGTGTCCGCCTCATCACGGAGGCGCTCCTCGCGAGCGGCCAGGGCGCGCGACGACGAGCGCGGGTATGAGGGGCCCACCCCGGACGCGGGCCGGCCCGCCTCGATCACGCCGCTGGGCTGCACTCCGTAACCGGTCAGAGCGAAGAGCGGGGCGACGAGCAGCGCGATGCCCGGCAGGGCGGCACGCGGGGTTGGCTTCATGATCACAGGGAGTCTATGAAGCTGCTGTACGAACTGAACACCGCGGGCACCACCGTCTGCGTCATCACCCACGACAACGAGATCGCCGACACCCTGCCTCGCCGAGTGCGCTTCCGCGACGGCGGTGTGGTCTCCGACTCCCATGCCCCCGCCCCGCCGAGGGAGTTCTCATGACCTCGGCCCGACTTCGACCGGCTCGTCTCTCACCCGCCGACATCCTGCGCACGGGAGGGGTCGGCCTGCGAGCCCGCCGAGCCCGGGTCGTCCTCTCCGCGCTCGGCATCGCCATCGGCATCGCGACCATGGTCGCAGTCGTCGGCCTCTCCACCTCGAGCCCGGCCGACCTGCTGAGCCGCCTCGACCGCCTGGGCACCAACCTGCTCACCGCGGAAGCCGGCAAGGATCCGCTCGGACAGGAAGTCAAGCTGCCCAAGAACGCGGTCGCGATGGTCGAACGCATCGGACCCGTCGAGCACGCGACGGCCTTCGTCACGCCCTGGTCCCTGGCCGGCAGCCTCGCTACCACCCTCCTGGTCGGCGCCCTGGCCGGCCTCTACCCCGCCGTCCGGGCCTCCCGGCTCGATCCGACCACGGCGCTCAACGCCACGTGAGTGGCGTGGATCGTGCGGGTCGACCGGGTCCGCCGCCGATCGACGCCGTCCGTGCCGGCGAGGGCGGCACGCGCCGCGCTCCCTCAGGTGTGCGGCACGACGGCGACAGGACAGGCGGCGTGGTGGATCACGGCATGGGTGACCGATCCGATATGGGAGCCCTTGGCCGCCCTGCGCCGGCCGACGACCACGAGGCTCGCGTCCGACCCGGCCTCGACGAGGTGCTCGGCGGCCCGCCCGGGAGCGGACACCTCGGAGACCTCCACCGCCGGGTACTTGTCCCGGAAGGGGCGTACCGCGCTTGACAGCGCCGACGCCAGGTCGGCGTCGGTTACGGCCTTGTGGTGAAACGGGTGGTGCCACGTGTTCACGATCTGCAACGGGGCGCCATGCCGCCCCGCGAAGCCGAACGCGAAGTCGAGGAGCTCACCCTGCACCTCGCTCACATCCAGGCCGAGCACCACCTTCCGGTCGCTGTCACCCGGGGCACCGGACTCGTCCTCCCCGTACCCGGGGCGTACCAGCACCACCGGACGCGTCGCCTCGGCGACGACCTCCTGCCCCACCGAACCGACGATGAAGCCGCGGACGCTGCCGAGCCCGTGCGACCCCACGACCAGCAGTTCAGCCTCCGAAGCGGCGGCCAGCAGCACGCTGGTGGGGGCGTCCTCGACCTCATCGGCGGTCATGGCGAGGTCCGGTCGTCTGCCCCGGACACGCTGCTCGTTCGCAGCGAGCACACCTTCCGCGTCACCGGCGCGGTCCTCGTGCGACACCTTGACCGCCTGCAGCTGGTGCTGCCCCCACCGCGTGGCGTAGACCAGCCGTAGGCCGTTTCCGCACAGTGCCGCTTCGTCGGCGGCCCAGTCCAGGGCCGCGACACTTCCTTCGGAGCCGTCCACTCCCACAGTGATCGGTCGGGACACGCCGCTCTCCTCGCCTCGGGGCTGTCATCAACGGGCCGTCACAAGGGCAGCCCTTCGGCATCCACGCGCGAGGGCGCCTGATCGGGAAACTACCGAGTTGCTGCGAACATCGCGGCGCACCGCGTTCCACGACGCCACCGAAGTGCCCCATCTGGCGGACGACGGGCCAAGGACATCGGATGCGCAGGCTCGCGCCCGCCGCAGCCGTCCGAAGCGGCCCGGCCACAGCACCCTGCAGGACGTCAGCTGACCGCGCTCAGGGTGTCCGCGAGGCGGCGGCGGGCCGCGCGGGACGCGGGGAGGGCCGTCAGGGCGATCGCGCCGAGGACGGCGGTGGCGCTCATGGCCACGAGGTATGCGGCGGGCGGGGCTTGGGCGATGCCGGAGCCGATGCCCGTGGTGTGTGCCTCGTGGTCGATCAGCCAGTGAGCGAGGGGAACACCGAGGGCCGTCGCGGCGAGGTTGGCGGCGAGCGCTGTGCAGCCGATGGCCGTCACGGTGACGGCGGTGATCTGGCGCGGGGAGAGGCCGATGGCCTTCAGAGCCAGCAGGTCGCGTTCACCGTCGCGGATGCTGCCGCCGATCGCCGTGGACAGTTCGGTCAGGCCGATCAGGGCGAGGACGGTGATCAGGCCGACGACGACGCCGCGCAGGGCGGAGAGCCGGTCGGCGGGGGTGGTGACCTCGTGGATGTCGAGGTGGCCCCGGGAGGCCTCGGCGAGTTCGGCGCGGACGGCGCGCGGGTCCGCGCCGGGCTCGAGACGGAGCTGGTAGAGGGTGGGGCTCAGGGCGGGGTCGTTCTCGCGCAGGGTGTCGAGCGAGGTGGAGATGACCCGGCCGCCGTTCTCCGGTTCGATGCTGCGGCCGACGAGGTGCAGTACCTGCGGGTGGCCGCCGACCGTGACACGGACCCAGTCCCCGACGCGTACGTTCAGCAGGTCGAGCAGGCCCTGGCCGGCGACGGCCTCGTCGGGGCCTCGAGTGGGGCGGCCCTCGGCGATCGTGTACGGGTAGGGCTCGTCGCGGGTGCCGAGACCGCGCAGCGCGATGGTGCCGGTCTGGCCGGGGACCAGTGCGGCGACCTCCAGGCCGGGGTGGGCGGCGGTGATCTTGTCGTTGGCCGCCAGCAGCGCGGCGGCCTCGCGGTCGGTCAGCGTCGCGTCGGGGCGGGCGGTGAGCGCGGCGGCGTGGCCGAACTGTTCGGGGCGGCTGTCGAAACGTTCGATGGTGGTCCAGGCGCTGAGCGCGACGGTGATCAGCAGAAGCGGCAGGGCGAGGCGGACGATGGTGGCCGGGGCACGCCGTCCTCGGCCGAAGGCCCGGTGCCAGCCGAGGACCAGGGTGGGCGACATGCGCAGTCCGAGCGCGCCTCGGGCGGCGCGGGACAGTCCTCCCGCGGACGTGGTCCGGGCAGCCCCCCGGCGGCCCGATGCCGCGGCGGCGGGAACGACGGGTACGGGCTCCACGCGTCCGGCCCGCCACGCCGCGAGGCAGGTGGCCGCCCCGATGAACAGCACCGCCGCGACGGGCACCGCGAGCAGCGCCGCCGAGTGGCCCTCGAGCCCCTGCCAGACACCGACGGCGTCGCCGAGCCGGCCGGGCAGGCGGTTGCCGAGCGTCCGGACGGCCGCCGTGGCGAGGGTCGCCCCGAGCACGGCGAAGGCGAGGTGCTGGACGAGGAAGACGCGTACGACCTGGCCGGGTGTGAAGCCGATGGCCTTGAGGACGGAGATGTCCCGCAGATGGCCGCGCACCCGGGTACTGATGGCGCCGAACACCGCGAGGGCGGCGGCGATCAGCGCACCGAGTCCGAAGAGCCCGAGGACCTGACCGAGCAGCTTGGTGTCGCCTTGCGCCTCGGCGCGGGCCTGCTGCCAGGTGGAGACGTCGGTGACGGCGCCGGCGCCGAGCGTGGTGACGGCGCGCTGGACGGCGTAGTCGGTGTCGCCCGGGTCGGTGAGGCGCAGTCCGACGACCTGGCCGCCGCCGCGTCCGTCCGGCACCGCGCGCGGCAGGGCCCAGACGGTGCCGGGCCGCTCACCGGGGCGGTAGCGCGGCTCCGCGCTGTCGGCGACGCCGAGGACGGTCAGGGTACGGCCGTTCGGCAGGGTCAGCCGGTCGCCGGGTTCGGCCCACAGGGCACGGGCGAGGCCGGATTCCAGGACGATTCCGTCGGGGACGGCGGCGTCGAGCCAGCGTCCCGACGTCAGCACGGGTCGCCCGGTGGCCGGGGGCTCCGTGCCGGTGGCGCGCAGCTCCACGCCGGCGCGGGCGCCCCGGGAGGTCACGGTGTCCGACGCGGTGCGGGAGGGGCCGGCGAGCTGTTCGACGCCGTCCAGGGAGGTGAGGGAGCCGGTGTCGGCGGCGGGACCGGTGTGGATCCACACGTGAGCGCCGCGGGATTGGGTGAAGACCCGCTGCCAGGGGTTGGTGGCGTAGCCGAAGAGCGCAGTGGCCAGCAGCAGGGAGGCGACGATCCCTGCGGTGGCGGCGACCATGAACAGGGCCTCGCCCCGGTGGGTGCGCAGATCGGCGTGCGCCCAGCGCAGCATGGCCCGCACGGGTCAGTCCTTCAGTTCCAGTACGCCGGCGAGGCCGGTGCCGCGCGGCGGCGTGCCGCCCAGTTCGACGTCGTCGGCTATCCGGCCGTCGAAGAAGCTGATCACCCGGTCCGCGGCGCTGGCGAGCCGTGCGTCGTGGGTGACGAGCACGATGGTCTGGCCGCGTTGGTGGAAGGCGGCGAGCTGCCGCATCACCTCGCGGGTGCCCTTGCTGTCGAGGCTGCCGGCCGGTTCGTCAGCGAGGAGCAGCCGCGGCTGGTTGACCAGGGCGCGGGCGAGGGCGACGCGCTGCTGTTCGCCGCCGGACAGCTCGCCCGGCATGCTGCGGGCCTTGCTCTCGAGGCCCAGCTCGGCGAGGAGCTTCTCGCGTTCGGCGCGGGCCTGTTTGGCGGAGGTGCCCGCCAGCAGGGCGGGCAGTTCGACGTTGTCGGCGACGGTGAGGTTGGAGACGAGGTTGAAGAACTGGAAGACGATGCCGATGCGACGGCGTCGCTCCACCGCCCAGCGGGCCTCGGACCAGCCGTCGGTGCTCTCGCCGTCGAGCAGGAGCGAGCCGCTGTCGGGACGCTGGAGGCCGCCGAGCAGGTGCAGCAGGGTGGACTTGCCGGCGCCTGAGGGGCCGGTGACGGCGACGAATTCGCCGCGCCGCACGGTCAGGTCGACGCCGCGCACGGCGTGGGCGGGCGCGCCCTCACTGTGGTGGGTCTTGACGATGCGGTCCGCGTGCAGCAGCGGCACCGGTACGGCGGAGTCCGTCATTGCAGCTCCTCCAGTTCCTCCTGGCAGCGCTCCAGCCAGTCGAGGTCGGCCTGGAGGTGCAGCATGGCGCCTTCGATCAGCAGGTGGGCTATGCGGTTGTCCCGGTCTTCGGCGGCTGCCAGCTTGGACAGGTTGCGCATGGTGGTGAGGTACTCGCGTCGCTGCTTGTTGATGAGGGCGATCCGGTCGGCGAGACCGGTGCGCGGGGCGAGAGCGAGTTTCATGAAGAACTCGTCCCGGACCCTCGGTTCGTCCGCCGTCTCGTCGAACCAGGCGCGCAGTGCTTCCTGCCCGGCGTCGGTGAGGCGGTAGATCTTCTTGTTGGGGCGGCTCTCCTGGGCGATCTCCTCGCCCTCGATCAGTCCGGATTTCTCCAGCCGGCCGAGCGTCACGTAGATCTGGCCGACGTTGGTGGGAGGGTACGCGGCGCCCAGCAGTTGCTCAAGGTCCTGCTTGAGCTCGTAGCCGTGGGCGGGGCCCCTGGCCAGGAGGGCGAGGAGGGGATGACGCACCCGTACTGTCCTCCCTTGGCGTGCTCCTGTTGTGATGAGGGCTCTAGTATCGCCCATGCCTAACGGGTATACATGCCCTGTTGCTGGACGAAGGTGTACGGCGCGGCGCTCTGGGAGGAACCTATGCGGTGGATACGGGCCGCGGGTAGGGGATTCCTGGTTCTCGCTGTCGTACTGACGGGTTACATGGCCTCCGGCGCCCCGTCGGGCAGCGCGGAGCGCGAGGGCGGACGCGGCCCCATGACTCTGGCCACGGCCGGTGATCTCACCGGCTATCTCGGCTCCGTCCTGGAGGGCTGGAACCGCGCGCATCCGGCCGAGAGGGTCACTCTGGTCGAGCTGCCGGATTCGGCCGACGAGACCCGGGCTCAGATGATCACGGATCTGAGGTCGGGCGAGGGCAGGTTCGATCTGCTCAACATCGATGTGGCGTGGACGTCGGAGTTCGCCGCGGCGGGGTGGATCGCGCCGCTGGAGCGGGGCCGGTTCCCGCTGGAGAGCTTCCTGCCGCCGGTGGTGGACACCGCGACGTACGACGGGCGGCTGTACGCGGTCCCGTATGTGACGAACGCCGGGATGCTCTTCTACCGCAAGGACGTGCTCGACCGCGTGGGGCAGCGCCCGCCGCGTACGTGGGCGGAGCTGGAGCGGCAGGCCCGCACCGTCGCGCCGAAACACGGCCTGAGTGGGTACGCGGGCCAGTTCCTGCCCTACGAGGGGCTGACGGTCAACGCCGCCGAGGCGGTGTACTCGGCGGGTGGGACGGTCCTCGGCGACGAGGGTGAGCGGGTCACGGTCGACTCGGCGGCCGCTCGCGAAGGGCTGGGGTTCCTCGCCCGGGGTGTGCGGGACGGCTGGATACCGAAGGAAGCCCTCACGTACAAGGAGGAGGAGTCCCGCCAGGCGTTCCAGGACGGCCGGCTGCTCTTCCTGCGCAACTGGCCGTACGCGTACGCCGGCGCCTCCGGCGCGCAGTCGAGAGTCGCGGGAAAGTTCGGCGCTGTGCCGTTGCCGGGCCCCAGGGGGCCGGGCGCGAGTGTGCTGGGCGGCTCCAATCTGGCTGTGAGCAGCCATGCCCGGCACCCCGAGTCGGCGCGCGACCTGATCGCGTACCTCACGAGCGAGCGGGTGCAGCGCCGCGTCCTGAGTGAGGGCTCCCTGCCGCCGGTGCGTGCCGCGCTGTACGAGGATCCGGCGCTGGTGACGCGCTTCCCGTATCTGCCCGCGCTGCGGGCGAGTGTGCTCGCGGCCGCGCCGCGCCCCAAGAGCCCGCACTACGAGCAGGTGAGCCTGGCCGTGCAGGCCGTGGCGCATGACGCGATGGCGCAGCACCAGACGCCCGAGGCCGCGGTGCGCCGGCTCGCGGACGAACTCGCGGCCATCGCCCGACGTCGCTGACTCCTCGGTCATCACTCTTTTCACTTCCAGGGCACCTACTTACCTGTTAGGTATCAGCATGTGGACTGCCACGCCCTGAGCATCTGAACGAACTAGGGCATATACCCCCAACAAGCGCCGTTCTTCGGCAGCTTCGTTGACACCCCCTCGTCACGCCTACTTAACATGTATGCATAACCGCTACCCGCTCTGGGTGGCGCGCACCCTTCACGCAGAAACACAGGTCAACGGGTGATGCACACAGCCCCAAGCCACCGTCATTGGTGGCGCGACGCGGTGATCTACCAGGTGTACGTCCGCAGCTTCCTGGACAGCACCGGCGACGGGATCGGCGACCTCGCCGGTGTCCGCGCCGGCCTGCCGTACCTGAAGAAGCTCGGGGTCGACGGCATCTGGCTGAGCCCCTTCTACCCGTCGCCGCAGCACGACCACGGGTACGACGTCGCCGACTACTGCGACGTGGACCCCGTCTTCGGTGACCTCGCCGAGTTCGGCCTGCTGGTCGCCGACGCCCACCGACTGGGCATCAAGGTGCTGCTGGACATCGTCCCCAACCACTGCTCCAGCGAGCACGCCTGGTTCCGCGAGGCACTGGCGGCCGGCCCCGGCGGCGAGGCCCGCGCCCGCTTCCACTTCGCCGAGGGCCGCGGCCCCGACGGCGACATGCCGCCCAACAACTGGCATGCCATGTTCGGCGGCCCGGCCTGGAGCCGAGTCACCGAGCCGGACGGCACCCCCGGCCAGTGGTACCTGCACATGTTCACCCCCGAGCAGCCGGACCTGAACTGGCGCAATCCAGAAGTCGGCGCACATTTCGACCACGCCCTGCGCTTCTGGCTGGACCGGGGCGTCGACGGATTCCGCATCGACGTCGCGGCCGGACTGTTCAAACACCCCGACCTGCCGGACTCGCCCGACCCGGAGGCCGACGCCCGCACCCGCGACTCGGTCAACCCGCTCGCGTGGAACCAGCCCGAGGTCCACGACGTGTGGCGCCACTGGCGGTCGGTGTGCGAGGAGTACACGGCCCGGGACGGGCGCGAGCGGCTGCTGGTCGGCGAGGTGTCGGTGCCGACCGCCCGCGAGCACGCCCTGTACGTCCGCCCCGACGAACTGCACCAGGCCTTCTTCTTCGACCTGCTGGGCGCTCCCTGGGACTCCGACACCTTCCGCAAGGTGATCGACGAGGCGATGCGCGACATCGCGGGCACCGGCTCCACCGTCACCTGGGTGCTCAACAACCACGACCAGGTGCGCACGGTGACCCGGTACGGCGAGTCCGGCACCGAAGGCAGCGGCCTCGGCGCCGCCCGGGCGCGCGCCGCCGCCTTGCTGATGCTGGCCCTGCCCGGCGCCGCGTACATCTACCAGGGCGAGGAACTGGGCTTGCCGGAGGTCGTGGACCTGCCGGACGAGGTGCTCACCGACCCGATATTCCGGCGCACCGGCAACCGGGCCCGGATCCGCGACGGCTGCCGCGTGCCGCTGCCGTGGTCGGGCCACGCCTCCCCGTTCGGCTTCAGCACCGGGGCGGAGAGCGCCAAGCCGTGGCTGCCGCAGCCCGGCTGGTTCGCCGAGCACGCCACCGACCGGGCGCTGGCCGACACCCGCTCGTCGTGGCACCTGTACCGCGAGGGCCTGCAGTTGCGGCACGGTCTGCCGCAGCTGGGCGAGGGGACCTTGCGCTGGCTGGACGCGCCACCCGGCGTGCTGGCCTTCCTGCGCGGCGACGGACTCGTCTGCGCCGTCAATTTCGGCACCGCTCCGGTGCCCGCCCCGGTCTCCGGCGCCCCGCTGCTGGCCAGCGGACCGTGCCCGACCGGCGCACTGCCCGGATCCACCGCCGCCTGGTGGATCAGTGACGACACCACCCTGGAGGGACTGCGATGACCATGCGACGGATGACGATGGCCTGCTGCTCCGCACTCACCCTGGCGCTCGGCGCCACCGCGTGCGGCGGTGGCCCGGTGAGCGCCGGCGGCGGGAGCAAGGAGCTGTCCGGCCAGACCCTCAATGTGGCCGGTGTCTGGTCGGGCGCCGAGCAGAAGAACTTCCAGAAGGTGTTGGACGCCTTCACCGAGAAGACGGGTGCCAAGACCCAGTTCGTGTCCACCGGTGACAATGTCTCCACCGTCGTCGGCAGCAAGATCGAGGGCGGCAACGCCCCCGACGTCGTGATGGTCCCGCAGGTCGGCGTGCTCCAGCAGTTCGCCCGGCAGCAGTGGCTCAAGCCGCTGTCCGAGACCACGAAGAAGTCCGTCGACGCCAACTACGCGCCTGTGTGGAAGAACTACGGCTCCGTCGACGGCACCCTGTACGGCCTGTACTTCAAGGCCGCCCACAAGTCGACCGTCTGGTACAGCCCGGAGGCGTTCGAGCAGGCCGGGGTGAAGCCGCCGACGTCGTACGAGGACATGCTCAAGAGCGGGCAGGCGGTGTCCGACTCGGGCCTGCCGGCCTTCGCGGTCGCCGGTGAGGACGGCTGGACGCTCACCGACTGGTTCGAGAACATCTACCTCTCCCAGGCAGGCCCCGAGAAGTACGACCGGCTCGCCAAGCACGAATTGGCGTGGACGGACCCGACCGTGGTGAAGGCGCTGACCACCCTCGGCGCACTCTTCTCCGACAGCAAGCTGATCGCGGGCGGCCAGAAGGGCGCACTGGGCACCGACTTCCCGGGCTCCGTCGAGAAGGTCTTCGGCCCGAAGCCCGAAGCCGCGATGGTGTACGAGGGCGACTTCGTCGCCGGTGTCGCCAAGGACCAGTTCGGCAGGAAGATCGGCGAGGATGCCACCTTCTTCCCCTTCCCGGCGGTCGCGGGTGGCAAGGCACCGGTGGTCAGCGGCGGTGACGCAGCCGTCGTCCTGAAGGACGGCAAGAACCAGGCGGCTGCGACGGCGTTCCTGGAGTACCTCGCGACGCCCGAGGCCGCGGCCGTGTGGGCCGAGGCGGGCGGCTTCCTGTCGCCGAACAAGAAGCTCGACCTCGCCTCCTACGGCGACGACACGCTGCGCGAGACGGCCAAGTCGCTGATAGACGCCGGGGATTCGGTGCGCTTCGACATGTCGGACCAGGCTCCGGCGGCGTTCGGCGGCACCAAGGGCGCGGGCGAGTGGAAGATCCTCCAGGACTTCCTGCGCGACCCGTCGAACCCGGCCGCCACCGCCGCGGCGCTGGAAGGCGCGGCGGCCAAGGCGTACAAGAGCTGAGGCGGCCGTCATGACCACAGTCACCGCTCCCCCATCGCCCCGGGTCGGCGCCGCGAAGGGCGGCCCGCGGGACAACGGCCCGCGGGACCGGGCCCGTCGGCGCCGGCGGATCATCGCCGTGGCGTTCGTGCTGCCGACACTGCTGCTGCTCGGCGCGCTGGTCGTCTACCCGGTGCTGTTCTCCGTGGGCCGCAGCTTCTTCGACGCCGGCGGCACACGGTTCGTCGGCGGGGACAACTATGCGGAGATCTTCCGCGACCCGGCCACCCTGACCGCCATCCGCAACAGCGCCATCTGGGTCGTCGTCGCGCCGACGCTGCTGACCGGGCTGGGACTGATCCTCGCGGTGCTGGTGGAGAAGGTCCGCTGGGCGACCGCGTTCAAGTTGCTGCTGTTCATGCCCATGGCCGTGTCCTTCCTGGCGGCGGGCATCATCTTCCGCCTCGCGTACGAGGAGGACCCGGACAAGGGTGTTCTGAACGCGGCCGCGGTCGGCGTGCACGATGTGTTCCAGGACGCCTCGTCGTACCCGACGGCCCGGGCCCGCGACGGCCAAGGACTGGACAAGCGGCCGGACGGCTCGTACGGGACGGCCGACACCGTCTCACCGGGACAGAGCGTCGCCCTCGGCCTCGTCGGCGTGGCGCCCAGGGACATGCCCGCCGACGCGAGGCCCGCCGCATCCGGCAAGGCCGGCCCGAAGGATGTGACCGGCGCCGTGTATCTGGACTTCACGCCAGGTGGCGGTGGGCGGCCCGGCGCGATCGACGCCACGGAACGGGGACTGCCCGGCCTGACCGTGGAGGCGGTGCGCGACGGGAAGACGGTCGCCACCGCGACCACGGCAGCCGACGGGTCGTTCCGCTTCACCGGCCTCGCGGCGGGCACCTATACGGTCCGACTGCCCGCGGAGAACTTCGCGCCGCCCTATGAGGGTGTGTCCTGGCTCGGCCCCGCCCTGGTCACGCCGGCCATCATCGGCGCGTACCTGTGGATCTGGACGGGCTTCGCGATGGTCCTCATCGGCGCCGGACTGTCCTCCTTGCCGCGCGACGCGCTGGAGGCGGCGCGGATGGACGGGGCGAACGAGTGGCAGGTCTTCCGCCGGATCACCGTGCCGCTGCTCGCGCCCGTGCTGACCGTCGTCTTCGTGACGCTGGTGATCAATGTGATGAAGGTCTTCGACCTGATCTACATCATCGCTCCGGGGCCCGTTCAGGAGGACGCCACCGTGCTGGCCACCCAGATGTGGCTGGTGTCCTTCGGCGGCGGCAACGACCAGGGGCTCGGCAGCGCGCTCGGTGTGCTGCTCCTGCTGCTGGTGATCCCCGCCATGGTGTTCAACGTCCGCCGCTTCCGCAGGAGTCAGTCATGAGTGCCACCGCGACGATGCCGGGCGGCCGGCTGCGCCGCTGGCTGGGCAACGGCCTGGTCCAGGCGTTCCTGGCCGTGGTCGGCCTGATCTGGGTGACCCCGGTCGCCGGACTGCTGCTGTCCTCGCTGCGCTCGGCGAACGACAACGCGTCGAGCGGCTGGTGGACGGCGCTGGCCGGCCCAAGTCAGCTGTCTCTGGACAACTACACCGCCCTGCTGGGCAATGCGGGTATCACCCGCGCCTTCTGGAACACGGTGCTGATCTCGGTGCCGACGACCGTCCTGGTCGTCGTGGTCGCGGCGCTCGCCGGATACGCCTTCGCCTGGCTGGAGTTCCCCGGCCGTGACTGGATCTTCCTGGGTGTGGTGGCGCTGCTCGTGGTGCCGGTGCAGGTGGGTCTGCTGCCGGTGGCGAAGCTGTTCGGGCAGCTGGGACTGTTCGGCACGATCCCGGGCGTGGTGCTCTTCCACGTCGCCTACGGGCTGCCGTTCGCCGTGTTCCTGCTGCGCAACTACTTCGCCGACATCCCGCGCGAGATGCTGGAGGCGGCGCGTATGGACGGGGGCGGCGAGTGGCGGATCTTCACGCAGCTGGTGCTGCCGGTGGGCCGCCCGGCGATCGCCAGCCTGGCGATCTTCCAGTTCCTCTGGGTCTGGAACGACATGCTGGTGGCACTGCTCTTCGCCGACAGCTCGTCGCAGCCGCTGACGGTGGAACTGCAGTCGCAGGTGCGGCAGTTCGGCAGCAACATCGACGTCCTGGCGCCGGGCGCCTTCCTCTCCCTGATCGTGCCGGTGGTGGTCTTCTTCGCCTTCCAGCGCCACTTCGTGCAGGGGGTGATGGCGGGTTCGGTGAAGTGACTGATGGGCGGGGCCTCGCGCACCGGCGGGGCCCTGCTGCCATCGGACTCTCGGGGGCGCCCCGGCGATGGTCCCTGCGGCAACCGCATTGTCAGCGGCTGCTCCTAGAGTCACCGGCATGGCGACTCTTCCCAACCCACTGCCCCGGCTGGCCACCGACCCGAGCGGCCGCTCCCTCGGGCTTCAGCTTCCTCCCGGGCGTCTGATCGACGCGACCGACGAGGGTCCGTGGCACGAGCCTCTGTTGTGGCGCGCGGACAAGGCGGCCGCGCCAGGCACCTGGTCGGCACTGGGCGCCCCGGGCGCGCGCAAGGGACTGCTCCCCGTGCTCGTGGATCTCGGTGGACCCCAGGGCGGGCCCGAGAGCTGGGACTTGATGCCGGGCGAGGCGTCCTACCCGGGGGATCACGACCCAGGCGACGTACTCGCCGAGCACTGGGAGGCGTACGCGGCGGAGAACGAGGACTGGCCCGGCATCGGCGAGAGCATCCCTGCCGCCACCGCCACCCCGGACGCGCGGGCGGTCGAGGCCGCCGACGCGCTGTCCGCCGAGTGCCCCTCCTGGTTCAAGGACCCGCATCTCGCGCTCGTGCCCGCCCGTCGCAGCGCCGACATCCCGGCGGCCGTCGGCTGGACGGGCCCGATGAACCACGAGAACGACACCGCACGCCTGTGCGCGGTCCTCCGCTCCTGGGAGGACCGCTTCGGCATACGCGTCATCGGCCTCGGCTTCGACATCCTGGTCGTCTCCGTGGCCGCCCCTCCCGCCACCCTCGCGGAGGCCGAGGAGGTGGCGGCGGAGCACTTCGCCTTCTGCCCGGACAACGTCCTGCAGAGCGAGCCCGGCACATGGGAGGCGTACGCCAAGAACCTCATCCGCGAGCACACCTGGACGTTCTGGTGGGACTGACGCTCAGCCCGTGGCTTCCGTGGCCGTTCTCCACCACGGTGGCCGAGAGCGCGTCGGCCGTCTGCGCCGACGGCGCTGAACGCCCGAGTCCGGCAGCAGCCGACCAGAGGGTGTCCGGCGGATCGTGCCGGAGGGCCGAAGAAAATCCATGTCTGCTCCGGCGCGCGCGGACGTAGCCTCGGAGCGTGCTCCAACTCGTCCTAGCCGCATCCGTGTTCACGGTAGCCACCGCCGTGTACGGAGCCATCGGCCTCCGGTGGTGGCGCCGGGCCCGGATCCGGCGCGAGATCCTCGGGGTGGTCGCCACCGTGGACCTCGAGCCGTACCACGTCGCCGTGATGAAGAACCGGGAGACCGAGGCGGCCGCCGCCGAACTGCTGCTCGGCGGGTACCTCGACATCGACGTGGAAGGGGTGGCGCTCCTGACCGAGGCGGGCCGCGACCCCCGCCGGACGCCCGTCCATCCGCTGCCCACCGCCCTGCTGGAGGCGGTGCGCCGGCACGATCCCGAGCCGGTGTCGATCGGTTGGATCGACTGGTGCGACGAGGAGTACCGGGCGCGGCGCAGCGCGTACCTCGGCGAGCAGGACGCCCTGCTGCCCGAGATCCCGCGAATGCCGGACGGTGAGGGGCGGCAGCTGCTCGCCTGTTGCTCCTGCATGGTCATCACCATGGTGGTCGGTTTCTGGCTCGTGGCGTTCGTGCTGCTGGTGATGGTGCGCCCGCACGGCGTCCTGGCGTGGGCCGCCGCGGCAGTGGCCGGCGCGGGCCTGGCGGCACTCTTGTACGCCGACGACGCCAACAAGGCGGTCCACGCCCGCACTGCATGCGAGGACCCTCTGGGAGACCGATACCGCGCGGATTCCCATCCCTCCCTCGTGGCGCTGGACGAGCAGCAGCGGATCCACGTCCACACGAGCATCCGCGAGCGCAGCAGGTGGCGGGGCACCGACCAGGAACTCGACGACGACGGTCACGAGGACGACGACTGGTGGGACGACGACTGGTGGGCGGACGCGTACCACTACCGGTCCACCGACCACGACGAGGAGCCGGAAGACCGACTCGAGGGCACCACCCGATGCACGCCCGCCGGGACCTGTCCGTCCGATCAGGCGACCGCCTCGTGCCCCGGTCGTTGCCGCGGGCACGAAGCGGGGTGATCCCGCGGAGGCAGGACGCCCTGCGTGGCCCGACATCGCCGGATGCCGGACCCGCCCGCCTCCCCCGCCGGATGTCACCACCCGGCGGGGGACGCACTTCGCGTGAGCGTGGCTCAGTGCCGCCTCACTTGAGGGCGTACGCCCGGGTGATGGTCTGGACGGTGCGACTGCCTGCCGCGTCCCAGACCTCGGTCTTGAGCGTCACGTACCCGTTGGTGTCGGCGAGCTTGGGGTGCCAGAGCAGGGCCTGGAAGGAGTTGCTGTCCTTGCGCAGCATCGTGGCGGACTTCCAGGTGGTCCCGTCGTCGTACGACACCGACACCTTGGCGCCGGCCATCGCGGTGGAGCCGGTCCAGCCCTTGGCCCTGGCGCCGTCCACGGTGAAGGTGAACGGCAGGCCGGCCCTCGCCTGGTTGAGCTCGTTCAGCGGCAGGTCGTAGTCGAGGAGGACCACGGGCATGGGCTCGCAGACCTTGGGCGTGGGGATGAACGCCGTGTCGCAGTCCTTGACGGCCATGGTGGTCGGTGCCGCCTGGCTGAAGTTCCACTCGGTGCGCATCTGGCGGCCCAGGGTGACGCCCGGGACGTCGGTGGCGAGCTTCTGGTCGAGCACGTACCGGTAGTCCGCCTTCTCCGGCACCAGTTGGCCGAATCCGGTGATCGGCTGCCCGTTGAGGTAGAAGCTCCAGGTGTTGGTCAGGCCCCGCAGGGTGTGGGTGGGCTCGTTGTCGGCACCGCTGCCGCCGGGCAGCTTCTGCCAGACGTCGGCGCGGCAGAACACACACGGCCCGAATTCGTACGGGGACAGGCGCGTCGGACCGGCGAACCAGCTGCGGGTGTAGGACTTGCCCGGTGTTCCGAAGGTGCTCCGCAGATCGGCCATCGTCCAGGTGGAGGTGTGGAAGTTGGCCCCCACCGACGGCATGTAGGAGACGCCGGTGCCCGCCAGGAAGTAGTCGTCGCGGGTGGTGCCCTGGTAGAGGGGCTGACCGTCGCTGATCGCGGTCCACTGCTTCGGACCCCAGGCCGGCAGGTGCTCGGCGCCGAGGCGTCGCGCTCCGTCGGAGTGGTACGTGTTCCTGACCTTGGCGAAAGCCCCCACGTCGACGGTCTTGGCGAGGTCGTCGGGGACCCGGTCGTCGGTGAAGTGCGGCGCGTAGGTGTAGCCCGACTCCAGGACGCCCTTCAGGGCGATCCGCACCTGGCCCTTGGCCAGCAAGGCCTTGAGACGTGCGGCATCGTCGTACATGGCGTGGGCGACCGGGACGGTCTGGCCCGCGGGAACGCCGCTGCCGCTCGGACCCGGCTCCGCGGGCGTCACGATCACGGCGACGGCCCCGGCCGCCGCGGCCCTGACGGCCTGGTCGCCGGCCTTGGTGACGTCGGCCACGGAGACCAGGACGGCCTTCCCCTTGACGTCGGCGCCGGCGAAGTCCTGCTCGGTGCCCGCGCCGAGGTCGACCAGCTCGGTGCGCCTGGTGCCCTCGAACCGCTTCGCGAGTACCGAGGTCTTCAGCGGGATGTCGAGGTGGCCGGGGCTGGTGACCTCCAACTGCATCAGCGGCTCGCGCCGGTGGAGGAAGGTCTCCACCCGCAGTGCACCAGAGGTGGCGCCCGCACTGGGAATGGCGCCGAACCTGGTGTCGGACCTGTTGCCGGTCCCGCTGATCGAGGTGAAGTTGGAGTGGCTGTTGATCGCGCCGTCGTCGCGGACGATCTGCATGGCCACCTGGCCCGTCTCCAGGGGCCGCTTCTCACCGTCGATCTTCACTCCGAGGTCGGTGGCGGTGGTGCCGTCGACGGTGAAGCTCTGGTCCCGGTCGGTCACTTCGATGTTCGGCACGGTGAACAGATCTGCCGCGTGGAAGACCGCGCCGCCGGTGGGAGCCACCGAGTAGACCGAGCCCTCGACGGAGTAGTGCCCGAGTGGCACTGACAGGGTGACCGTGCCGGTGGCGTACAGCGTCCGGCTCTCCCAGACGGTGTTGTCCAGCCCGTGCAGGGTGAACTTGAACGTGCTGGGGGTCTTGCCGAACCGGTCGGTGACGTTCAGTGTGACGTCGTGCTGTTCGACGGCGGTGACGAAGCCGAGCGCGGCATGCACCGACTCACCGCTCGCGGCGGTGGCGGTGACGGAGCCGCTGTACCGCCCGGTCTTCAGGCCGTTGGGGTCGAGGGTGACGTTGACTTCGGCGGTGGAGCCGGCCGGGACGGTGAGCCGTCCGTCGGACAGGCCCGCTCCTGAAAGTGACAGCGAGCCTGCGGGGACCTCGGTGCCGCTCGCGTCCTCGGCCGACGCGAGCAGGGTCACGACGGTGTCGGTCGTGGCGTTGTTGCGGAGCGTGAGGGTGCGGGTCCGCTTCTCGTACGTGTCCTTCTGCCACGGGATCATGCGGAAGTCGGCCGTACCGGACAGCTCCAGCGACGGGTCGAGCGCGGCGGGGATGTCGACCCGGCCGTAGCCCTGCTGATGGACGGTCTGCCCGGCGGCCGACTTGGCGTGCGCGGTCAGGGCCTCCTTGATCCGCTGCCCGGTCCACTCGGGGTGGCGCTGCTTGAGGATCGCGGCGGCCCCGGACACGTGCGGGGTGGCCATCGAGGTGCCGTTGGCCGAGGTGTAGTCGGCGTCCACGGGGGTGCCCATGGAGGTGCCGGCCGCGCGAGCGGCGACGATGGCCACACCTGGCGCGGTGATCTCGGGCTTCATCGCCATGTCGCCGAGCCGCGGGCCGCGGCCGGAGAACGGGGCGAGCGCGTCGGACTTGTCGACGGCGCCCACGGTGAGGGCCGAGTCTGCGGCGCCGGGGGTGCCGAGGGTGCTGTCGCCGGGTCCGCGGTTGCCCGCGGCGATGACGAACAGGGTGTCCGAGGAGGCGCTGAGCGAGTCGACCGCCATGGTCAGCGGGTCCTCACCGGGAGCGTCGTCGCCGCCGAGGCTCATGCTGACGATGTCGGCGCCCTCGGCGACGGCCCACTCCATTCCGGCCAGGATGCTGGAGGTCGGGCCCTGGCCGGTGTTACTGAGCACCTTGCCGATCAGCAGGTCGGCGCCCGGGGCGACGCCCTTGTGCTTGCCGCCGGAGTTGGCGCCACTGCCCGCGACGGTGGCCGCGACATGGGTGCCATGGCCATGGCCGTCCTGGACGCCCTGACCGCTGATGAAGCTCTGGCTGCCGACGATCTCCGACGCGATGTCGGCGTTGTTCAGGTCGGCACCGGTGTCCAGGACAGCGACCTTCACGCCCTTGCCGTCGTACCCCTTGGCCCAGGCCTCCGGGGCACCGATCTGCGGCACGCTCCGGTCCAGCGCGACCTCGGCCTTGCCGTCGTACCAGAGCTTGGTCACCCCGGCCGTGCCGGGCGCCGCCGCGCCGCGGGTCTTGCCGGCCTTCGGATTGACGGACTGCCAGAAGTCCTTCGCGTACTGCTTGTGGACGTGCACCGAGGACAGCCCGAGGCGGGGCATGACGCGCTTGCTCTCGCTGCCCGGCAGGTCCTCGGACTTCGTTCTCAGCGCCGCGGCGTCCGGCTTGCCCTGGAAGTCGACGATGGCCGGGAGTTCGGCGGACTCGGTGTCGGCGTATCCGTCCCGTATCAGCCGGCTGACATTGAACAACTCGCGGTCGACCGTGCCCGAGGCGAGCGCCGTTGCCGTGTCGTCCGGGTAGACGTAGACATCGCCGTTCCGACCGCTGGTGGACTCGAAGATCCTGGACGTCCCCTCCGCCGACAGGACCTGCACCGCCTGACGGCCGCCGGGCTCGGTGGTCAGCGAGACGGTGTCGCCGGTGATCAGGGTGACGGCCGATGTGGTCGCCCCCTTCCGCAGCTCCGGCCGATCGCTCAGGTCCTGGAGTGTCGCTGCGGTCGCCGTCGGGAGCTGGCTCGTCAGTGACAGGGCGACTGTCACCGCGATCCCGCTGACGAGGGCTCTGCGCCGTCGTCTGAGGCGGGCTGTCTGCATCAGGTGTCCTTTCGCGGGCTCAACATGTGCGCGCGTCAGGGCAATTGATGCCTGATGGTTCCCGACCGAACGTCCGGCCGACGACGCGCCAACCGGAACCTAGCTGTCCGGTCGGGGCGTCATCCAGAGCCTGAGTGGCGCATACATGCCAACTGGCGCATCGTGGCCAGGCGATGGCACGACGGTCACCCGGCGAAGGGACGAAGTGCCCCCTCAAGCGGAGCTGTCCATGTGCATCCCGTTCACGTCGGACAGCGTGATCCAGCCCCGCTCGGACGCCTGCCAGCCCAGTTGCATGCGGCTCGAGGCGCCGGCCAGGTCCATGAGGCCGCGGATGCGGCGGTTGACCGTCCGCTTGCCGATGTCCAGTTGCCGGGCGATCGCGTCGTCGGTCAGGCCGGACAGCAGCAGGATCAGGAGCTGGATCTCCGCACCCGAGAGTTCGTTTCTGCCGCGTGTGCCGGAGAGCCGCGGTTCCAGAGGGAGTGCCGACGCCCATGCGAGTTCGAAGAGTGCGATCAGGGCATCGAGCAGGGACCCTTGGTGAATCTGCACGACGGCACCCGGCGATTTCCCGCCGTCCGTCTGCAGTGCCACGAGGGCGGCGGATCTGTCGACGATGACGAGTTTGACGGGCACCTTGCCGAGCACACGTGCCTGCTCACCGGCATCCGCATACAGACGCATCTCCCCCTGTGCACCGTCCTCATCGATCGCGGCGCGGTCGTACACCGTGCGGTAGTGAATGCCCGCGGTCAGCTGTTCGAGCTCGGCCGCGTTGACGTCCTCGTCCACCAGATACGGCGCCGTGTCGAAACGCAGCACCTCCTGGCGCGCATGGCGCTGGATCTGTTCGTACCGCTGCGCCAGCGTCTCTTTCGGCACGATCTCGGCGATCTCCTCCAGAGAGGCGGTTCCGGGCGCGGTGCGGTACTCCTTGGTGAGCTGTCTCAGTACACCCCTGACGGACTGAAGTTCGTTCATCCGCAACAGCAGCAGCGTCTCCCCGGCGATGTCCGGCGGGGCGGGTATCAGTTGCGCGGGCCGGTCGTCGGTGATGGTGACGAGGCCCTTGTCCGCGAGCCCGCTCAGGGCCTCGTCGAGATGTTCGCCGCTCAGCCCGAGCAGCCGCCCCACGCGGTCGACCTGGCTTCGGCCACGCCCCACCAGCAGTTGGTACACCTGAGACTCGGCCGTGCTCAGGCCCAGCGCCTCCAGCATGCATATCCTTTCTTCGCCGATTCCTTGCGCGCCTCCTCTGCGGACGGCTGCCCCGGGAACCGTAGTCCGTTCCCGGGGTGACCGCGCCGTAGGGCTTCACCCGCGGGAACGCCGCCTCAGCGCCTGAATCACCACGACCGCGAACAGCACGGCCGCCGCGGGTGCCGCAGCCTTCCTGAGCAGCACAGGCAGCGCCGCCGCACCGAGGTCGACGGCCTCCGGCTCGGGAACGAGCCGGCCCTGGAGATTCTCCCCCGTGTCCGTCGTGGACACCTCGGACGCGGCAGGTCCGGCGTCCCGCAGCAACTCTTCGAGCCGGGCGGCGAACTGCTGAACGATGCGGTCGCCCACCTCGGTCATGATGCCCCGGCCGAACTGTGCAGGCCGGCCGGTGATGTCGAGGTCCGTGCGCACGCGCACCAGGGTGCCGGCCGGGTCGAGGGTCAGCGTCGCGGTGACCGTGGCCGACGCGGTGCCCGCGCCGCGGGTCTCACTCCCGCTGAGGTCCAGGAGCATCGAGCGGGCGGCGTCGTCGCGGGTGACGGTGCCCTCCCCGCGGTAACTCATCTGCACCGCACCGACCTTGACCTTGACGCGGCCGGTGAAGGAGTCGCCTTCGAGGGTGTCCAGCACGGCGCCGGGCATACAGAGCGCGACCCGGCCGAGGTCCTGGAAGAGCTTCCAGGCGTCGTCGAGGTCGGCCGGGACGGTGAAGGAGTGGTCGAGCTGCATGGTTGTCCAATCAGGGGGGCGGCCGGCCGAGGACGGCCGTGGATGCGGAGCCGGTTCGGGTGCGGGGCGGACTCAGGTGTCGGCTGTCGTGCGGATCAGCGCGCGCACCCGGCTCGGCGAGAGGGGGCCGCGGCGTACGACGACGTCGAAGGGGCGCAGCGCGTCCTCGACGGCGCCGGCGAGCACCGCCTGCGGGGCGATCGCACCACCTTCGCCGAGTCCCTTGACGCCGAGATCGTTCATGGGGCTCGGGGTGAAGATCTCGTCCACGTCGAGGTCGGGGATCTCCGAGGACGTGGGCACCAGATAGTCCATGTAAGTGCCGGTGCGGGGCTGACCGTCGGGGCCGTAGACCATCTCCTCGTACAGCGCTCCGCCGATCCCCTGCGCGATGCCGCCGGTGACCTGTCCTTCCGCGATCATCGGGTTGACGATGTTGCCCGCGTCGTGGACGACGACGTAGTGCAGGATCTCGATCTCGCCCGTGTGTTCGTCCACCTCGACGACGGCCGCATGCGCTCCGCTCGCGACCGCGAAACCCGGTGGGCGGAAGTGCACGGTCTCGCTGATCTCGGTTCCGTACCGGCCGTCGGTGGGTTCGGGGGTACCGGGCAGCGGTGCCTTCCCGGCCAGTTCCGCCAGGCTGATGGACGGGCCGCCCGGTTCCTTGGCCCGCACGATGCCGTCGCTCAGGTCGAGGGAGCCCGCCGCGACACCGAGGCGGCGGGCTGCCGCTTCGACGATCTTCTCGCGGACGAGCCGGCCGGCCCGGTGGGTGGCGTTCCCGGCGTTGACCAAGGCACGGCTGGCGATGGTGCCCACGCCGAACGGGGTGGCTTCGGTGTCGCCGCCGACCACGTCGATGACATCGAGCGGCACTCCGATGGCGTCGGCGGCGATCTGCGCCAGGGAGGTGCGGTGTCCCTGCCCCTGGGAGGGGGCGCCGATGGCGAGCCGCACCCGGCCGCTGGGGGCGACGTCGATGCGCGCGGTCTCGAACGGTCCGAGGCCGGTGGCCTCTATGTACATGGCGAATCCGATGCCGATGTGCTTGCCGTCGCGGGCGCCTGCGCGTTGTCGGGCACGTACCTGCTCGACGTCGGCCTTCGCGACGGCGCGGCGCAGGAGTTCGGGGAAGTCCCCCGAGTCGTAGGACTGCGGTCTGCCCGAGCGGTCCACCAGGCCGGTCTCGTACGGCATCTCGTCGGGCCGCACGAGATTGCGCGCCCTCAGATCCTCGGGCTCGATGCCCAGTTCCACGGCCAGCCGGTCCATGGCCCGTTCCATGGCAAAGACCGTCTCCGGACGTCCGGCTCCCCGGTACGGCGTGGCGAAGGTGGTGTTGGTGAGCACGCCGACGACGTCGACGTGCACGTTCGGGACGCGGTAGGGGCCCAGGAGGTGGCACAGCGAGTTGTACGGCACGACCAGGCCGGTCATGTTGAACGCGCCGAAGTTGACGGTGATCCGATCGCGTACGGCCAGGAGGCGACCGTCGGCGTCCGCGGCGAGTTCGATGTGGTGGATCTGTTCGCGGGCGTGCGAGGAGGCGGTGAGGTTCTCGTTGCGGTCCTCGCGCCACAGCACGGGACGGCCGAGGCGGCGTGCGGCGTGCGGGATGAGAAGTTCCTCGACGTAGAGGATGCCCTTCTGGCCGAAGCCTCCTCCGACGTCGGCCGCGATGACGTGGACCGTGGCGGATTCCAGGCCGAGGGTGTGGGCGACGGCGTCCCGCAGCCGGTGCGGGGTCTGGGTGCCCGACCAGACGGTCAGCCGGCCGCTGTACGGATCGACCTGGGCCGAGATCGCGCGGGTCTCGATCGGCGAGGCGACGTACCGGTGGGCCTCGAACCGCTCGCTCACCACGGCGTGCGCGCCGGCGAACGCCGCTTCCGGGTCACCGACACGAGTGGCGACGGCGACCGCGGTGTTGTCCGGCAGGTCCTCGTGAAGCCGGGTCGCGTCCTCGTCCAGGGCGTGGTCGGGGTCGACGAGCACCGGCAGTGGGGCGTACCGCACCTCGACGAGTTCCAGGGCGTCCTCGGCGAGGTAGCGGTTCTCCGCGAGGACGACGGCGACGGGCTGGCCGACGTAGAGGACCTTGTCGCGGGCGAGCAAGGGCATGGGGGTCATCCGGACCAGCGGGTCCAGGAGTTCGGCGAGGCCCGGCGGGGTGCGCAGTTCTTCCTTGTTCAGCATCGCGGGCAGGTCCGCCACGTCGTCGCCGGTCCACACGGCGACGACTCCGGGTGCGGCCAGGGCCGCGGTCGCATCGACGGACTCGATACGGGCGTGGGCGTGCGGGCTGCGCAGGAAGGCGGCCTCGACAGCGCCGGGGAGGGCGATGTCGTCGACATAGCGGCCGTTGCCGCGCAGCAGCCGGTCGTCCTCGACGCGGGGGACGGAACGGCCGATCCAGCTGTTGTCGCCGGACCGGGACCGGTCGGAATCGTGGGACATGCGGGTCACTCCCCGAATCGCTCGTCGAGTGCCTGGCACACGGCACGGCGGATGTTGCGGTAGCCGGTGCACCGGCACAGGTGCCCGCTGAGCGCGTCGGCGACCCGTTCCTCGTCGGGGCGCTCGTGCTGCTCGGCCAGGGCGGTCGCCGTCATGACGAATCCGGGCGTGCAGAAACCACACTGCATGCCGTGGCACTCGTGGAAGGCTCGCTGCACGGGGGTGAGCGGGGCGTCGGCGGGGGCGAGTCCCTCGACGGTGCGGAGCGCGGCACCGGCGCACTGCACAGCCAGCGTCAGGCAGGTGCGCACGGGCTCGTCGTCGACGAGAACGGTGCAGGCCCCGCAGACTCCGTGCTCGCAGCCGACATGGGTGCCGGTGAGGCCGAGCCGGTCGCGCAGGAAGTCGCTGAGCAGCAGCCGCGACTCGACCTGGGCGGTGACCGGTCGTCCGTTGACGGTGAGGCTGATCTCGTGCCAGGCGGAGGGCTCGGCGAGCGGCGGTGTGCTCGCGTCGAGCGGGGTGGGGACCGAGGGGGTCATCAGCAGCGCTCCCAGGCGGTGGTGCAGGCGCGGACGAGGAGGTGAGCGGCGGCCTCGCGCCGGTACTCGGCGGTGGCGTGGACATCGTTGGAGGGGGTGAGGCCGGAGAGTGCGGCGTCGGCCGCTGCGGCGAGAGCCTGCTCGCCGACGTCGCTCCCCACGAGTGCGTCCTCCGCTGCGGGCAGACGTACGGGGACGGGGCCCGCGCCGCAGAAGACCACGCGGGCGGAGCGGCAGGTGCCGGTGGAGGTGTCACGTTCCAGGACGGCGGCCACGCCGACGGTGGCGAAGTCGCCATGCCTGCGGGTGAGTTCTTCGAAGGCCCAGCCGTGGCGCGCAGGGAGCGGCGGGAACACGACCTCGGTGAGGAGCTCGTCCGCTTCGACGGCCGTGGAGAAGGTGGCGACGAAGAAGTCCTCGGCGGTGACCGTACGGGTGCCCCGCGGACCGGTGATCACGAAGCGGGCGTCCAGGGCCAGCGCCGCGGTGGGCAGCTCCGCGGCCGGGTCATGGTGGGCGAGGCTCCCACAAACGGTGCCGCGATTGCGGATCTGAGGGTGTCCGATGTGACCGATCGCGGCGGCGAGCAGCGGCCATCCGTCCCGTACCGCATTGTCCGCGGCGGCGTGGGCCTGCCGTACGGCGGCTCCGATGCGGAGGTTGCCCGTCCCGTCCACGTGAAGACGGCCGAGCTCGGGGATCCGGGTGATGTCCACGAGCAGCTCGGGCCTGGCGAGACGCATGTTCAGCATGGGGATCAGGGACTGACCGCCGGCCACGACCTTGGCGTCCCGCTCCTCGTCGGCGAGGAGGGCGACCGCCTCGCCGACGGTGCTGGGGGCGGTGTAGTCGAAGGGTGTGGGTTTCAACCTGCTGCCACCGGACCTCTCGTGTCGTCGTCGCGCCGCGGTATTCGACACGGACCGATCATCTAGTACCTGAAATGATTTACATTAAAGTTTCTTCTTGGCAAGAGGCTGCTCGAGATTTCACGGTCCGCGGAGGCGACATGCGACACGTCATCGACCAGGCAGCCGCCTGGCAACTCTCCGGAACGCGCTTCGCCATGGCGACCGTCGTGCGGACCTGGGGCTCGTCCCCGCACGCCCCGGGTGCGTCGATGCTCGTGTCCGAGGAAGGCCGCATCGTCGGCAGTGTCTCCGGCGGCTGTGTCGAAGCCGCCGTCTACGCGATCGCGGAGGAGGTGCTCGCGGGAGCCGCTCCGGTGCTCGAGCGCTGGGGAGTCGGCGACGAGGACGCCTTTGCGGTGGGTCTGACCTGCGGCGGAACGATCGAGGTACTGATCCGCGAGGTGGGTGCGGATGTACCGCTCGGCCGGCTCGCCGCCGACGTCGCGGCCGGCGTACCGGTGGCTCTGGTCACCCCCGTCGACAGCGGCGGCGGCCTGGTCGTCGGCGGAGGGACGACAGCCGGTTCGCTGGGCGACCCACGGGCGGACCGGGCGGCGACCCTGGCCGCGGAGGGCATGCTCGGGCGCGGCGCCAGCGGACTCGTGACCAGCGGAAACAGCGTAGGTGACGACGTCGCCTGCGCGCCGGAACGTGAGCTGCTCGTGCAGTCCTTCGCCTCTCGGCCACGACTGCTGATCTTCGGCGCAGCCGAGTTCGCCCGGCCCCTGGCGGACATGGGGGCCGCGCTCGGGCACCGGGTGACGGTCTGCGACGCCAGGCCCGCGTTCGTGACGGTCGAGCGCTTCCCGAGCGCCGACGATGTCGTCGCCGATCGGCCCGATCGCTGGTTCCGCGCCCATGAGGACCTGGTCGATGCCGCCACCGCGGTGTGCGTGCTGACCCATGACGCACGGTTCGACGTGCCGGTCCTCGCCCTGGCCCTGCGCAGCAGGGCGGGATACGTCGGAGCCATGGGCAGCCGCAGGACGCACGAGGACCGGCTGGAGCGACTGCGCGTGGCGGGCACGACCGAAGCCGAACTCGCACGGCTTCGCTCGCCGATCGGGCTGGATCTCGGCGGCCGGGGCTCCGAGGAGACCGCCCTGTCGATCATGGCGGAGATCGTCGCGGTGCGGCGCGGCGGCACCGCGCGGCCACTCACTCTGCGGACAGGTCCGATACACGAAGTGTGATCAATTTTGAACGACTGTTCTTATGAACACTCGTTTAAACTGGACCTGTGGATCCAAGGAACGAGAGCAGTCGACGATCGGCCGCGACTCCCCCGCCGGAAACCGCCCGGGGAGCAGGGCAGCCGTCGCAGCGCCGACCCGGCTCCCATGACCCGAAGGGCAATCGCCGAGCGGTCCTCGACGCGGCCCGGCGGCTGTTCGGCGCGCACGGCTACAAGGGTGTGGGCGTCCGCGCCATCGCGGCCGAGGCGGGAGTGACGCCCGGCCTGGTGATGGCGTACTTCGGTACCAAGGACGGTCTGTTCCGTGAGGCGGTGGGCGGCGGGTCGGGCGTCACCGACGACGTGCTGTCGGCCGCGGCCGACAGCGTCGGCGAGCTGCCGGCCGCTCTGGCCCGCGCCTACCTCGATCGGTGGGACCGTCTGCCGACCGACGACCCCTGGCCCGCGCTGATCCGCTCGGCCGTCAGCCACCCGCCGAGCGCCGAGTTGCTGCGCACGATCCTGGACAAGCAGGTCGGCGAACCTCTCGCGCACCTCCTCGGCGACTCGGCCGACGCCGAGGTGCGCGCCGCTGTCATTCGGAGCGTCCTGTTCGGCGTGATCATGGAGCGCTACCTCTTCGCCCATGAACCGGCGGCCTCCGTCCCCACCGAGGAGCTCGCTCCGGCGTTGACGGACGTACTCACCACCGCTTTCGGCGACGCTCCCGGCCTCGTTCCCCCGCCTGCGCCGGGTGGCTCGGCCGTCGGCGAGCACGAGTCCGTACACCCCGACAACGGCCGCTCCGCCATGGGCGCCGTGAACACCCTGCCGCCTTCGGAGCCCGTACATCCCGAGCTTCTCCGCCCGGAGCCCGCGGCCCTGGCGGCGGAAGACTCCCCCTCAGCCGTGTTCGCACGGCTCGACGAGTGCGCCGCTGCTCATCAGGGGCTGATCGGCAGAACCGTCCGCGAGTACGGCATCAGCCTGCCCGCCTACGACGTGCTCGCCGCCCTCCGCGAGGCGGGAGAGCCCTATCGCCGGACGACAGGTGAGGTGGCGGCGGCCGGCAGGGTCCGCGCGGGCGGTCTCACCCAGCACGCGGACCGCCTGGAGGCCGCGGGTCTGATCCGGCGGGAGCGCGACGCGGACGACCGCCGGATCATCCGGCTGTGTCTCACCCCGGAGGGGCTCGAACTGACCGAGCGGATCTTCGCCGTACGGTCGGCCCAGGAGCAGCAACTGCTCGCCGCGCTGGGCGCGACAGACCGGCGCCGGCTCTCCGGACTGCTCAGCTCTCTGAAACAAACGCTGGGGGCAGGTGTCCCGGAGCAGTGACGGCATCAGGCGATGGCGGTTGTCGGTCATCCGTGCCCGATCCGCGCAGCGCTCGTGGAGAGCCCCGGCGCGCGGGGCCCCGCCGCGGCAGGGCTGCACGCACGGGCGAGATGTCGCCTGCTCCGGGCGGGGCGCCGGGGCCCGGACAGGTCCTGGAACGCGATCCATTCGGTGGCGGTGGTGACCTCGTCGAGGATGTCGGGCGGTGGGTCGACGCCGAGGCCCGGCCCTTGTCCGGCTCGAGCCCCCAGTGGGCGGCGCGGCCGTGGACGGTGATGTCGTACAGCGACATACCCTTGCGGCTCGTCTTGAGCGCTCCCCCGGGAGCCGACGGCTCCAGCACGAAGGTCGCCGCACACCGACGGGCCCGGTCCTCGCTGAGCGGGCGGGAGGTGCCCGAGCCGACTTCCTCGTCGCCCGTGACCAGCACGCTCGGGAAGACCTGGACGTCGCTCCACCTGCGCAAGTCCGCTGCCGGGCCCTGGACCGCTCAGACGAAGACCCCCGCAATGGGTTCGTTTCTCTGCGAGTCCAGGCGGCGGACGCCACGGGCAACTGCGTCGATCAGACGATCGTCCGCGCATAGCGGGTGAGTTCGCGCCGTATCCCGAGCCGGCGCCTCCACAGGGGGTCTCCGTCTTCCGGCCGTTGACGGAAGACGGAGCCCCCCCCCCGAGATTCACCGAGGTACGGGACTTGCTCCAGGCCCATCGCTTCCGGATCATGCGCCGACATCGGGGCCGGAAAGCGAGGCCGGGGAGCGGAGGGTTTCGGCCGCTGCTGCCGCCGCGTCCCGCGCATGGTTGCGGGCGGCGGCGGCCAGGGCGGCATCGCCCAGGCCATCGGCCAGGTCGGCTCGAGCCGACCAGTTGTAGGAGCTGTCGGGCCGAAGCCCGACGCGTTCGCTGATGAGCGCACGGGCCAGGTCGTGTCGTCCGGAACTGAGCGCGGAGTCGAGAAGGGTCTTCTGAAGGGCGTCGCGCTGTGCGTGACTGCCTCCGAACTCGTGCAGCCGACGACGCAGCGGCCACAACAGGTCGACAACGGTGGTGTGCTTGCCTTGGGCGTGCGCGAGAAGCGCCTCACACGCGGGCAGGCCGATCTCCATTGTCATCCGGCGGTTGGTGACGGTGTCGGTGCTCTCCTGGGCCAGCCACCGCCGCCGGTCGTCGATGAGCCGCGTCGCCTCCCCGAACCGCCCGGCGCCGGCATAGGACATGACGGCGTGTACGTCATTGAACGCGTAGAAGGGGGGATCGGCTCGCGCAGCCCACGCGTCGGCCAGTGCCTCCCAGCGGGCGGTCGGCTCCGCTCCCGCGAGCCGGATCCGCCACAACAGCGCTGCGGCGTCCAGCAGTTCCATGGCCGTCCCGGCAGAATCGTCGTTGTGCAGGGCGGAGTCGTAGATACTCAAGGCGGTGTCGGTGTCTCCGGCCTCCAGGGCGTAGAGGGCGTAGTGCCACCAGTTGTGGACGTTGAGGTAGTTGCCCCGCGCCCAATTGTCACGGCGGGCTTCGAGGTAACGGATCCCTTCGGACACGCGTCCTTGCATCTCGTACGTATGGACGACGGCGTGGATCGCCCAGACATCACGGGGGTTCTGCTCGACCGCGGCGAGACCCGCCTCCTCGGCCAGGCGATAGTGACCCGACTCTTCCAATCCGAACGCGTACATGCCCAGCATCAGGCCCCGGTGCGGTTCGTCGGCGTCCCAGGCGCCGAGGGCTCCACCGATGCGGTCACGCAGGCGCACCGCGTCACCGGTGAAGAAGTCCAACTGGTGTCCGACGGCGAGGGCGAGCGCGTCCAGGGGGTACGCCAGGGAAAGCTCCTCCAGCAGCCCGCCGGCGCGGTGCAGGTCTCCGGCCAGCCATGCCTCTGCCGCAGCAAGATGCATGCGCTCCCGTACGGGCAGGGAGGGGATGTCCACGCCGGCCGTGTACCGGTCGAACCGCTGCCGTGCCGCGACGGCCTCGCCCGGCTCGGTCCCCAACATCCCCAGATACGCGGCGAACGACTGCGCGACGGGTGAGGCCGGCCCACTGCCGAGAGCGTCGTCGACAGCCCGCTCCACCGCGGGGCTGAAGTGGAGCAGCGCCTCGACGGCGCGGTCCAGGTGCGCGGCTGTCTCCTGTGTGCACTCGTGCAGTGGGTTGCCGTACCGGTCTGTCACCATCAGAAATCACCTCGGCGCGCCTACGGGGTGGTGGAGAACCGCGGCGGGTGAACGCACCCGCGACCACCATGTAGCCACCGGCGGCGCGTCCGGCGCTACCCCGACATGCGCCATCCGTCGAAGTGCCATGATCCGCCCTGCCGTTCACCGGCGGGTCTGCTCTCCGCCGGCATGAGCCCACCGAGAGACATGGTTACGGTGCATTCAGCGGCACGCCATTGCAACGAATCGGAACGGATCGTTGCGTTAGGCTCCATATCATCGCAACGATTCCCAGGCATTCACCTGCATCAATGACAGCTACGCGCGACGCGCATGTAGCCAGAAGCTCGAATGCAACGTAGCTTTCCATCGTCAGAAATAGCGGGGCAGGGAGTGCCCGCGACAGAGGGAGGAGGGCAAGATGCAGAAGTTCGACACCTTGTTCCGTCTCCGCCGACCTCGCGGGGTCGAGAACATTTTCACCGGAAGCCGATGAGTTTCTGCGCGATGTTCTGTCTGACATGGTGTTCGACCGGAGCACACGGCGGCCGAACGATGAGAAGCCCGTACGAGTCACTGAGGAATCACATGCGTACTCTGATCAGCTCTGCCTTCATCTCCCTGGACGGCGTCGTGGAGGCCCCGGGTGGCGAGCCCGGCTACCGGAACTCCGGATGGACCTTCAAGGATGTGGAGTTCCTTCCCGAGGCGTTCGAGATCAAGAGCCGGGAGCAGAAGGAATCGTCCGCGATCCTGCTGGGCCGGACCAGCTACGAGGCGTTCAGCCCGGTGTGGCCGGACATGGAGGACTTCGCCGACTACAAACTCATGCCGAAGTACGTCGTCTCCACCACCCTCGCCGAGGACGACCTCGTCACGAACTGGGGCGCGACCACGATCCTCCGTTCGCTCGACGAGGTGGCCGCGCTGAAGCAGACCGAAGGCGGCCCGATCATCATGCATGGCAGCGCCACCCTCAACCGGAACCTCTCGGACGCCGGCCTCATCGACCGCTACCACCTGCTCGTCTTCCCGCTCCTGCTCGGCGCGGGCAAGCGACTGTTCAGCGGCTCGGACAAGGACACCCAGAAGCTGAAGCTGGTCGAGCAGGAGGCGTACGCCAACGGCCTCCAGAAGCAGGTCTTCGACGTCGTCCGCTGATGGAGCCGCCCGCCACTTGCCTGACCGTCCGTCCGGCAGGTGGCGGACCGGCGGCGTACCCGCCACCAGGGTCGCCGCCCCGTCACTGTTCCTCTTCCATGCGGATGGCACGCCGTAGCTCGTCGGCCGCTGTGTGGCTCGTGCCCTCGCGCTGCTCCAACAAGGCCGCCGCGAGGGCGTCGAGCTTGCGCTGAACGGCGTGTGTGTCACGCCGTTCGGTGTTCTTCAGGAGAGTGAGCAGGAGCAGGTTCACGGCCGTCATCACATCCCCCGCGAAGATCAGCCAGGGCACGGACAGGTGCGCCAGGTGTACGGCGACCATGCCGAGGACCAGGAACACGCACAGGACGTAGAACACCGGAGAGCTGGTGACGTTCGACGCCCGCTCGGAGAAGGCGGCGAACCGGTCGCGCCCGGTGCCGCCCCGCTCTGCGGGGTGCTGAGTGGTCATGCTGTCATGCTCCCCGCCCGGCACTCACCGGTACGGGATGCCGGGCCGAGGGACACGCCTGATCACCCCACCGTCAAGCTCAGCACACCGAGTCCCTGGAGCGCACGCGAACCATCGCCTCCCACCGAGAACGTCCCGCGTGCGTCGGCGTTGTCGAGGGACGGTCCCCGCTACCCGGGGAGGCGGAAGCCGTTGAACAGGTCGTCCATGCCGCGCAGGGCCAGGTTGCCTGGGGTAGCACGGACCGCGAAGTCGCGGGCCACCGCCGCGAGCGGGTTACGGATGGCGCCCAGGCGGCCGACCCGGCGGGCACGTACGCGCACGGCGTCGGTGCGGTCGCGACGGGCGGCGGTGTACGCGGCGAGCGCGCCCGGGATGGTGTCCGAGCTGTCACCGCTGTCTCCGGCAGGCAGCAGATGGGCGAGGACCACCGCGTCCTCGATGGCCTGGCAGCCGCCCTGACCGAGGTTGGGGGCCATCGCGTGGGCGGCGTCGCCGACCCAGGCGATCCGGCCGTGGTGCAGGCCGGCGAGCGGGGCGGCCAGGTCGTAGAGGTCGTTCTGGAGGACGTCAGCGGAGTCGAGGCGGCTGACGCGCTCCAGCAGGGCCGGGATCGGGTCGTGCCACGAACCGAAGCGACGGAGGAGTTCGGCTCGTGGGGCGGCTGACCGGGTGCCGGCAGGGACGACCGCTGTGGCGTAGAGGTAGAACCGGCCGTCGGAGAGTGGGGTCACGCCGAACCGCTCACCCCGTCCCCAGGTCTCACTCATGGCTGGAATCCGCAGGTCCGGGGCGTCCACGAGGGTCCGCCAGGCGGTCTCGCCGATGTAGTGCAGGCCGGGGTGGGACGGGAAGAACGTACGGCGCAGCGGACTGTGGATGCCGTCGGCGGCAACGACGAGATCGGCCGGAAGGTCCGGGCCGACTGCCGTACGGACCATCGGGCAGCCCGCGGCGTCGTCGACGGCGGTCACGGCGGTGCCGTAGCGGAGGGCCTCGGGCGGCAGGGAGGCAGCCAGGGCCGCGGCAAGAGCGGGGCGGGGGACGGCGATCGGGGGCATTCCGTAGCGCGCTGCCATGTCGGCGGTGTCGACCCGGATGAGCCACTGGCCGTCGGAGCGGCGTAGGCCCATGGTTGTGGGCACGGCGCTGCCGGTGACGTGGGCGATGTCGACCTCGATGGTGGCGAGTGCGCGCAGCGCGTTGGGGGCGAGGCCGATGCCGGCGCCGGTGGTGGGGGGTTCGGGGGCGCGTTCGCAGACGGTGATGTGCCAGCCGCGGCGGTGCAGTGCGATGGCGGCCGTGAGGCCGCCCATTCCGGCCCCGACCACCACCGCGTGTCGTCTCGGCATGGAGCACCTCTCCGTCGGGTTGAAGGCATCATGTTCAGCTGCCGAGACTTCACTCCGCAACTGGGCCAGGGAGCAAGGAGGGCCCGGACACCGCCGACAGCGGCTTCATACGGCCTCCCGTACGCAGTCGGGCCCGCCGCACCATGTGCGACGGGCCCGACACCTGCGTGGCCGAGGCGGGATTCGAACCCGCGACCTCTGGGTTATGAGCCCAGCGAGCTACCGACCTGCTCCACCCGGCGACCTCCACCGTAGAACGCCAACATGTCCTCGGGCTAAGGGATTTCGTGGGCCGAACAACGCCGAGTGCCGTGCCACGAAACCATGGAGGAAATGCAGGCGATCTGGGAACGTAGAGCCCCTTGCCGGCGCCCCGTCGCCGTTCAGCTCGCCTTGGGCATCGCGCTGTCACGGGCGGATTCCAGCACACTGCGCCAGGAGACGACATCCGGTCTGCGGCGCAGCAGGGCGCGACGCTCGCGCTCGGTCATGCCGCCCCACACCCCGAACTCGATCCGGTTGTCGAGGGCTTCGGCCAGGCACTCCGTACGTACCGGGCAGCCCGCGCACACCACCTTGGCGCGCTTCTGCTGGGCGGCCTTGGCGAACAACTCCTCCGAATCGGCGGTCCTGCATGCGGCGTCCTCGCGCCAGTGGACCTCCACGATGGTCATGTCGTCCCCTCCCCCATCGACATCAACAACGAGCCTATGCCGTCAATCTGCACGGACGGCCGGTGGATGCGCTCCTGACGCAGGACATGGCCTGATTCAAACCCTGCAGGATGATGCCGCACCCCCTCCGGGTGCCGGGGATTGCGTCCGTGAGCATGTCTCGAAAGTGTGGCCCCGGACAGAACCCACCCATATGACGCCCGCAGTGAGTAGCATCCGGCAGCAACACACCACGCGAAGGAGAATCAGCTGCCATGGCCGAGAACATTCAGAACGCGTACGCAGAGCGGTTCGCCAGGGACATCGAGAAGAACCGTTCCGAGCAGGAAGACATCGCTCGGCAACTCACGGAGCTCCAGGCACGGTTGGACGGGCTCAAGACGGACGAGAAGTGGCTGACCGAAATGCTGGGAACAGTGCCGCCGACCATGGTTGCGCAGCCCGCGGCAACCGAGGCGACACCCGAACCCGCACCGATGGAGCCGCACCTCACCAACCCGTCGCCCGCTGAGCCGGACGTCGCCGTTCCGCAGCCCAGGCAGGCGAAGACCACCAGCAAGACCGCCAAGAAGACCGCGCCGAAGAAGCCCGCCGCCAAGAAGGCCGTCACGAAGAAGGCCACACCGAAGCAGGTCACAGCAACCACCCAGGCATCCGCCGCGAAGAAGACCGCCGGGCCTCCCCTGCGCGAACTCATCGAAACCATCCTGACCCAGCACGCCGGTGAGCCCCGCCTGGTGAGCGAGATCCGCACCGAACTCGTGGAGATGCATCCCGAGCGCACGACGTCCATCCAGGTCGTCCGCAACAACCTGGAGAGCCTGACCAGGAAGGGCATCGTCGAGAAGGGAACCCAGCAGGGCGCCGTGATGTACTCCAAGCCCGCACCTGCCGAAACCCCGGACGAGAAGAAGCCGAAGGCTCCGGCAGAGGCATAGAGGGCGTCTCTTCGATCAGCGACTCGTTGAGGAGACGGTGCGGCAGGCGAAACCCCCCTCGTTCGCGCGGCGGACTGGGCCAAGGGCCCGGGACACCGCTCCTACGACGGTCAGCCCCGGGGGTACCAGGGATCGCCACTGGTCCAATGCCTCACCCAGGCACCGAAGCCGGATCCGCTCACTGAGAAGGGGTAGGCCCCCTCGCCACTGATCCACCAGATGTGCCCGCGCTGCGGGCCGGTGACGATCAGGTGCCAGTACATGCCACACCCGTCGGTGCCGAGCACGATCGAGCCGTGATCGAAGACGGAATCAGGCACGTCTTCGTCCGGGTCCACGTCGTCCTCCCACATCCATTCCTTCGTGAGAGGGAAAGGCATGGCGAGCCGCCGTTCGTCGCGGGCGTCGCCCCAGTCCTGGGGCAGTTCCGCCAGCGGCAGGAGTCCGTAGTCCGGCGGTCCCTGCTCGCAACCGTCGGATATCTCCGCCACGCACGTGCGGTACGGCTCCGGCAGAACGATGCCGTGCTGGGACTCGAAGGCTCGTACCGCGTCCCAGCCGAGAGGGGGAACCTCGCTCCGGAGCACGCTGCGGAGCAGGGCCAGCTCCGCCGGATCGGCCTGATCGACATTCATGGAAAACAGATACCACCCGTCGCTGACAACGCGGGTGGGCAGAAGGGAGCGGGCCGGCTTCATCGACGCCGTCCTCGTACGGCATCGGCGGTGTCCGCCACGGGTGGGCCCCTTCGGCCCGCCGGGCAGGGGTCCCTGCCCGGCGGCCGAAGGGGAGTTCAGCCCGCCGCCGGGGTGTAGTGGGTGGCGTCGTCGCCCTCGATGACGTAGCTGAGGATGCCGTCGACACCGGCCGGGACATCCCCCGCGACGGTCACCCGGTGCAGCAGTCGGGGCAGGTCGCCGTAGTCGTCGGGGGCGTAGTGCTGGGTGATGCGGTTGTCGAACAGGACGAGGTCGCCCGGCTGCCACGCCACGCGCACGATGTTCTCGGGCCGGGTGACGTACGACTGGAAGATGCGCAGCAGGTCGCGGGAGTCGGAGGGGCCGAGGCCGATGATGCTCTGGGCGAAGCCTCCGATGAACAGCCCGCGCTCCCCGGACTCGGGATGGACCCGGACGACCGGGTGGGCGGTGCGGTACTTCCGGGAGACGAACCGCCTACGGTGCTCTGCCGCTTTCTCGCTCTTCGGTGCGGCGTAGTCGTAGGCGTTGGTGTGCACAGCCCACAGCTTGTCGGCGAGCTCGCGCAGCGGTTCCGGCAGATCCCGGTAGGCGGCGCCCGCGTCGGCGATGAGGGTGTTGCCGCCGTAGGGCGGGACCACGATGCTGCGCAGCGTGGACGCCTTCGGCGGGGTGCGGACGAAGGTGACGTCCGTGTGCCAGTGGTTGGCGCGGATGCCCTCGTCGCCGTCGACGGGCAGGATCTGAGGCCGGCCGTCGACGGACGGCACTGTGGGGTGCGCTGTGGTGAGGTCGCCGAACAGGGAGGCGAAGCGGAGCTGGCCCTCGTCGTCGAGCTGCTGGTCCCGGAAGACGAGCGCCTTGTGTGCCAGGAGCGCGGAGTTGATCTCGGTGACGACGGCGGGGTCGAGTTCGCCGCCGAGGTCCACGCCGAGGATCTCGGCGCCGATTCGGCCGCCGATCCTGCGGATGTCGAAGCCGGTACTGGTGGTCATGTGCGGGGTCCCTTCGGGAGATGATCAGGAGGTGATGGGAAGTGAGGCGCCCTTGGTCCCTGGTGGGCCGAGGGAGGGGCCGACGGCTCGCAGCGCGCCGGGTGTGCGGCCGCGGCCCCAGCCGATGTGCCGGCGATAGCTGCCGAGCAGCCCGGTGCGGGCCAGGTGCTCCTCGTCGCGGACGGTGGGGTGGTCGTCGGGCAGCGGGCGGGTCTGGGGCGCGACGTACAGCGCGTCGGCCGGGCAGTTCGCCTCGCACTGGAAGCAGGTCTGGCAGTCGTCGCGGCGGGCGAGCACCGGAATGCCGTCCGCACCCCTGTCGAAGACGTCGGTGGGGCAGACCTTGATGCACTTGTCGCAGGTGATACAGCGTTCCGCCGAGACCAGTTCGATCACGAAGCCACCTCCAGTGGTACGTCCGGTGCGGTTGTCAGGGGCTCGGGCCGGGTCCACACCCGGTCGAGGCCTCCTGTGACGATGCGGTGGTGCTGCCGGGGATCCTGCGCCGGGAAGTCGAGCCGTTTGGCCATGCCGCGGGTCTCGTTGCGGGCGAGCGCCGCGGCGTACATCCAGCGGGCGTGCGCCGCCATCGCCGCCGCCTGCCGGGCCCGCACCACGTCCCCGCCCTCGGCGTGCAGGGTGGTGCGCAGCCCCTGCCAGACGCTGTCGAGCACCCGCAGTGAAGCGGTGAGCTGCTCGCCGTGGCGCAGATAGTTCTTCTCGTACGGCAGCACTTCGGCCTGGACCGCGGTGATGACGTCGCGGAATCCGTCGCCGGGGCCGGGGGTGCCGGCAGGCCGGAGCCCGGCTCCACCCGCGGCCGCGAGGCGCCTCGTATCGGCGCGGACGCCGAGCGAGAGGGCGTGGCGGGCCGCGCCTTGACCTGCCCACGTGCCGGAGGAGATGGCCCACGCGGCGTTGTGGCTGCCACCGCCGGTGAAGCCACCACAGATCAGCTCACGGGTGGCGGCGTCCCCGGCCGCGTACAGCCCTGGAACGGTGGTGGAGCAGTCGTCGCCGGCGATGCGGATGCCGCCGGTGCCGCGCACGGTGCCCTCGGCGAGCAGTGTGACGGCGAAGCGCTGTGTGAAGGGGTCGATGCCGAGCCGGTCGAAGGTGAGGAAGAAGTTCGGCTGCGCCAGCCGCATCGCCTGCCGGGCGGCCGAGTCCGCCCGGTCCAGACGGCAGTACACCTTCTCGCTGAGCAGCGTCCTCGCGATCACGGGCCGGCCGCCCTGGCTGGCCGCGCCTTCCAGGACCGTGTCGTCCTCGCGGTAGAAGGTCGCGAAGGAGTAGAACGCGGTCTTGGTGACGGAGGTGCCCTCGGGCGCGATGCCATAGGCGTTGGAGAACTCCATGCCCGACAGTTCCGCGCCCGCTTCGGCGGCGAACAGCGCACCGTCGCCGGTGTTGACGTTGCAGCCCAACGCGCCGCTGAGGAACGCGCAACCGCCGGTGGCCAGTACGACCGCTCCCGCGCGCACCCGGTACGACCGCCCCGCCTGGCGCTGGTGACCACTGGCTCCGGCGACGGCCCCGGAGGCATCGGTGAGCAGCTCGGTGACCGGGCTGTGGTCGAGGATGCGTGCCCCGGCCCGCTGAACGCGGATCCGCATCCTGCGCATGTACTCCGGCCCCTGCAAACCGTTCCTGAGCTGCTTTCCGTCCGGACCTGCCGGGAAGGGGTAACGTCCTGTCGCCGCCAGCTCGTTCATGCCCGCGTACGTCTGGTCCAGCACCCGCGCCATCCAGCGCCGGTCGGCGAGAAACCCGCCCAGTGCCTCCCGGCTCGCCATGGCCGCCTCGCGCGCGGCGGGCTCCGGCGGCACGTACCAGACTCCGGTACCACTCGATGCGGTGGCACCGCTCGTGCCGCAGTAACCCTTGTCGACGAGGACCACGTCCGCCCCGGCCTGGGTCGCCTTGAGCGCTGCCCACGTCGCCGCGGGCCCGCCGCCGACCACCAGGACGTCCGTGGAGAGTTCGAGCCCGGTCATGCGGGCCGTCCCTCTGCCGCGGCCGGCGCGGCCAGTCGGTTGGCGGGGCGCGGCAGGCCGTAGTGTTCGCGCAGGGTGCGGCCGGTGTACTCGGTGCGAAACAGACCGCGGCGCTGCAGGATCGGCACGACGTGGTCGACGAAGTCCTCCAGGCCGCCCGGCAGATGGGGCGGCATGATGTTGAAGCCGTCGGCGGCGCCGTGCGTGAACCACTCCTGGATCTGGTCGGCTATCTGCTCGGGCGTGCCGGCGAACACACGGTGCCCGCGGCCGGCACCGAGGCGGGCGATGAGCTCGCGCAGGGTGAGGCCGTCGCGGCTGCCCAGCTCGGCGACAAGCGTGAAGCGGCTCTTGTTGCCGTTGATGTCCCGCTCCTCGGGCAGCTCGGGCAGTGGCCCGTCCAGCGGCAGCCCCGTCAGGTCGGTGCCGAGCATCCCGGACAGCTGGGCGAGACCGTACTCGGGGACCTGCAGCTCCGTGAGTTCCCGCTCCAGCTCCCGTGCCTCGGCCTCGGTCGAGCCGATGACGGGGGCGATACCGGGAAGTACGAGCAGCTGGTCCTCGGTCCGGCCGTGGTGCGCGAGCCGGGACTTGAGGTCCTTGTAGAAGGCCTGGCCGTCGGCCAGGGTCTGCTGGGCGGTGAACACGGCCTCGGCGTACTGGGCGGCGAACTCCTTGCCGTCCTCCGACGAACCGGCCTGGACCAGCAGCGGGTGGCCCTGCGGGCTGCGCGGAACGTTCAGCGGACCCTGCACCCCGAAGTGCTCGCCGCGGTGATCGATCGCCCGCACCCGGTCGGTGTCGGCGTAGACACCGCGCTCGCGGTCGAGCAGGATCGCGTCGTCCTCCCAGCTGTCCCACAGTTTCGTGGCGACCTCGACGAACTCCCGAGCCCGCTCGTAGCGCAGCCGGTGCTCCAGGTGCTCGTCCTGGCCGAAGTTGCGGGCCTCGTTCACGGTGCCGGAGGTGACGATGTTCCAGCCGGCCCGACCGCCGCTGATGTGGTCCAGAGAGGCGAACTTGCGGGCGGTGTGGAAGGGCTCGTTGAAGGTGGTGGAGACGGTGGCGATCAGTCCGACGTGCTCGGTGACCGCCGCCAGCGCGGACAGCAGGGTGAGCGGTTCGAAGCCGCCGAGCGCGTTGTACCGGGCGTTCCCCCACAGGGCGAGACCGTCGGCGAGGAAGACCGAGTCGAGCAGACCGCGCTCGGCGGTCTGGGCGAGCTGCTGGAAGTAGCGCACATCGGTGACCCGCTCGGGCTGGGTACGGGGGTGGCGCCAGGCGGCGTCATGATGGCCGGCGTTCATCAGGAAGGCATTGAGATGCAGTCGGCGTGGGCTGGTCACGGTCATGGGCTTCCTCGGATGCGGGGCGGGGCGGGGAGACGATCGGGGGCGGCGAGATGAGCGGTGGCGGCGTCGCGGCCGGTGACATGAGCGCGGCGCGGCAGGCTACGACGGCGGGATCAGTCGTCGGCGGATACGCGCCAGGAGCTGAGCCGACGCTCCACGGCCACCAGGAGCTGGTTGAAGGTCACGCCGATGGCGGAGATCGTGATGATGCCCGCGTACATCTGCGGGATCGCGAAGTTGAACTGCGAGGCGTTGATCAGATAGCCGAGCCCCGCCTTCGCACCGATCATCTCGGCGGCGACCAGCACCAGGATCGACACCGCTCCGGCCAGCCGGATGCCGGTGAACATCACCGGCACGGCGGACGGCAGGATCACCTTCTGGAACAGCCGGGGCGTGGACAGGTCCATCGACTTCGCCAACTTCAGCAGCGTGGGGTCGACATGCCGTACCGCGCTGATCGTGTTGAGCAGGATCGGCCAGGTGCACGCGTACACCACGATGGAGATCTTCGACGTCTCCCCGATGCCCAGCAGCAGGACGAAGACCGGGAGCAGGGCCAGCGCCGCGGTGTTGCGGAACACCTCCAGCAGCGGCCCGAGCAGAGCGGCGACAGGCCGATACCAGCCGATCAGCAGACCGAGAGGTACGGCGACGGCCAGGGCCAGGCCGAATCCGCTGAACGAACGCACCAGGCTGGCATAGGTGTTGTCGGCGAGCTGACCGTCGGCCGCCAGCGCCCACCAGGCGGAGACGACCTCACTGAACGGCGGCAGGAAGGTCCGGTCGACGAGTCCGAGCCGTGGCGCGGTCTCCCACAGCAACAGCAGAGCCACGATCGCCGCGGACTTGGTGGCCCCGGCGGCCAGGAGGGACAGCAGTCGGTGGGCCGCCCCGTGGACACGAACCTTCTGATCGCGGGCTCGGCGCGGCTGCGGTGAGGGTGCCGAAGCTGCCACCGCCGAGGAGAGGGACGGGGGGTGGGTGGCTTCGGCGAGGCCCGCCGGTCCCGCCGCCGGCCGGGGGTGAGTCTCTTCGGTGGACGTGCCGGTCGTGAGGCTCATACGGAAGCCTCCTCCTTCTCCAACTGCTGAGCTCTGGCCACTTCGTCGTGGAGCAGCGCCCAGATCTCGTGCCGGTGGTGTGCGAACTCGGGGCTGGAGCGGATGTCGTCCGTGCTGGTGCGGGAGTCGAGGGCGACCGGCACGATCTGTTTGATGCGGCCAGGCCTGGACGTCATGACGGCGACGCGCTGTCCCAGGTAGACGGCTTCGTCGATGCTGTGCGTGATGAAGACGACTGTCTTTCCGGTGCGCTGCCAGATGCGGAGCAGTTCGTCCTGCAACGACTCACGGGTCTGGGCGTCCAGAGCGGCGAACGGCTCGTCCATGAGCAGCACGTCCGGGTCGTAGGCGAGGCTGCGGGCGATCGCCACCCGCTGCCTCATCCCGCCCGACAGCTCATGCGGATGCCGACTCTCGAACCCGGTCAGGCCGACCAGGTCCAGGAACTCCCGTGCCCGTGCGGCCCGTTCGCGGCGTGAAACGCCGGTGGCCTCCAGGCCGAACTCGACATTTCCCTGCGCTGTGCGCCACGGCAGCAGGGCGTACTGCTGGAAGACGATGCCGCGGTTCAGGCCGGGACCGGTGACGGGTTCTCCGTCCAGCAGGATCTGTCCGTCGCTGGGCCGTGCAAGGCCGCCGAGGAGATCCAGCAGTGTCGACTTGCCGCAGCCGCTGGGGCCGACCAGGACGACGAACTCGCCCGCCGCTATCTCCAGGTCGATGCCGTCGACGGCGGTGAACTCTCTGGGCTTTCGTGCCCCCGAACCCCCCTTCGCTTTCGTGTCCTTGACCTTGAAGACCTTGCGCACGCCCTCGAACACGATCTTGGGTGTGGTGGATGCCGGCATGGGATCAGCTCCCGCTCGTCGAGGCGGAGGAGGATGGTGAGGCGGGCGCTGTGCCGGCCCCGCCAGCGGTGTTGAACTCATTGGTGTAGAGGTCGCCCAACGTGACCTGGCCCTTCCGGATGTCACCGCGCTCGGCCAACCAGTCGATCCAGAGCTGGAGTTCCTTGCCGGTGATCCGGCCTGCCGTCTCGGCGACGCCGTAGGACCGCCAGTACTTCAGGGGTGTGGTGTCCTCGTTGCGTCCGCGCTTCTTCACGATCTCCGTCATCCGGGCGATGACCTTCGCACGCGGAGTGCTGCGCGACCACTCGATGGCCCGTCCCACCGCGGTGACGAAGATCCGGGCAGTGTCGGGATTCTGCTTGAGGAAGCGGTCCGTCATCACGAAGGTGCCGGCGCTGAAGGCGCCGAGCAGGTCGAAGTCCGTGAAGAGCGGTCGGATTCCACCGGTCTCGAGGGCCTTGTCGCGCAGAATGCCGCCGAGTACGGCCACGTCGATCTGTTTCTGGCGCAGCGACTGCTCGGTGTTCACCGGAGGCACCACCAGTGGTTCGACCTTGTCGATCTCCGCCTGGGAAAGACCGTCTCGCTGGAGATAGATGTCGAGCATCGCTTCCGCGTGTGCTCCGAGAGTGTTCATCCCGACCTTCTTGCCGGTCAGATCGCGGGCGGATCGAATGGGGCTGTCCTCAAGGACGTAGTAGCCGTTGTAGGCGTGCTTGTCGGAGCCGTAATAGCTGATGACAGCCTTGATGGGGGCCTTGTTCGCGGCCAGTTTGACGACGGCGCCGTTGAAAGCACCGCCGAAGTCCGTCTGTCCGGTGGCCGCGGACTGGATGTCCTGCGGCCCGCTGATCGTGTTGCCGACCCACTCCAGCTTCAGGTCCTCCAGGTAGCCGAGGTTCTCGGCCAGCTCGGGCAACGTGACCTGTCCTGCCCAGCCCTGATACCGCAGTGTCCGGGTCTGGCCCTTGCCACCGGCGCCGGTTGCAGTCGCGCCGCAGCCGACCGCGACCGCGGAGAGACCGAGCAGAGTGAGGAACTGTCGTCGGGTCGACGCCGTCGTAGTCATGGAATTCCTGTTCACATTCTTTGATGGAGCGGCTGGGGTGTGCTTCTACGGAGTTCTTCTGCGTACCTTGCGAGAACTGACATCAAGGGCGGGCTGTCCGGCATGGGGAAGTCCGGTCAGAAACGGCACGCCAGGATTCGAGCAGGGCATGGCAGACGCCGAACGTCAGCTGAGGGAGCTCGCCTGAGAATTCAGCGAGAAGTCCGGTCAGTTGCCGCAGCGGTACGGAGGCAACTGACGATCCATGGAGGAGAGCAGGAGAAGGCGCGCCGTTCGGCGCGCCTATCGACCGACGGAACAGATGGCGCCGGCTTGACGTCGAAGGTCGACGTGGAGCCGCGCGGCGAGGTTCTCGTACGTGCTCATGACCAAGAGGCTTGCAGCGAAAACCGGACACGTCAATGTCTCTTCAGGCTGCGTCTCGCATATTGAATCCCGTGACATACGCGTGAAGTGCGGCGTTCACAATGGGCCGATGCGAGGCCGGGAAAGCACTTGATGCGGCGAGCCGTTCGCAGGCCCTCCTGCGCATGTCGAGACGATGGGCGCGGCCGGTGGGAAGGTCCCGGGAGACGATGTGATCAGGGTCGAGGACCTGGGCGCGTGCGAGGAGCAGGCTTCCTGGCCGTTGCCCGCCCCCGCCGGCGACCCCGACCCCGGCCCGGGCTCCGCGGGTGCTCGGGGTGGACAGTTTCGCCTTCCGTCGTTGGGCACAGGTGCGGAGCGGTGCTCGCGGACGTGGAGAACGGCAAGCCATCCGATCGGTCCGACCGCAGCTCGGAGACCTTCGCCGCCTGGGTGGAGGCCACCACCCGGGAGCGGAGGTCATCCGCCGGGACCGGGCAACCGGCTACACCCGTGCGGGGGCATTCGGCGTGGCCGACCGGTGGCATCCGCTGCGGAACCTCCCCCTTGCGATGGAGGAGACATGGCCGCCAGCACGGCCACTGCCTACGGAATCCCCCTCAGGGGCACGCTCAGCCTGACGCCCCGGTCCCGCGTACTCGGGTGCCGGATTCAGCCGTCCGCACTCCCGAATAGCGCCGTCGTCGCACAGGCCCCCACCCTCATGCCGACATCCTCGATCTGGAGGTTGTTGCGATCCAGCAGCCCGCTCGCAGATCGCTACCCAGCGGCCACAACCGGGCCGGCCGTGACCTGAGGACGGTTGGGGAGCAGCGACGCGAGGTTGTCCCTGACGAAGTCCGCCGCCCGCTCGACCGATTCGTCGGCCCCGGATCGGTCTTCGAAGACGCTGGTGGAGACCATGACTCCATCCCCTGCGTCCACCCAGTAGTACGCCACGAAGCCGGGGACTCGGCGGAGGAGAGGCACGAATCCCTCGTCCACCCGGCGTCCTGCCTCGGTGGAGTCAGTCACTCCTTCGTAACGCCGAATCACTGCATACATAGCTGATCTCCTCACGGATCCCAAGGTCACCTTGCGCCCATCGACCTACCCCCACCGAGCGTCTCTCGCTCGGGGCACGTCCGGACGTGACCCGGATAGGCGCATGCCGTCGCCCTTGCCGAGGTGCGGCCAGAGGATGCCTGCGGCGTCACGGCCGGCCCGACCCCGTCGCACAGGAGCACGTCCGGGGCGCCGGTGCTGCTGCACTGGGGGCCGGTGTCGGTGGGTGTGGCATTGTGGCGATCAGGGTGACTCAAGGGCGTACCCCCTCTTCAGGAGTGCCCGCGCAGTGGACGCGCTCGCGGTGGCACGGCGTCTGTGCTCGCTGATGGAGAGGCGGCAGTCGGTTGTCGAACTGACCGCTGAGCTCCAAACGGACGACGACGTGTGGAGGATGTTGGAGGTACTGCCGGAGGCTGTCTACAACGCTCAGGGCATCCCATTCGACTCGTGCCAGTGGACTCACGAGTACCGGGCTGACACGTTGCCCAGGCATTCGTACGGGCTCGGAACTCTGCTGCCGTTCCGCGTGGACGTCGAGGCTCCGGTGGATGACGAGCTGGAGGATCGCTTCGTCCAGGCCTTGGGTGAGGGCTCTGCCACGATCTTCTGGGACGGCAACTGGCCGGACGTACCAGAACTCGATCTCGAGGCGTACGCGAAGTACGAGGCAGTCCAAGTCGTGTTCAACAACCACGATATCGACTGGGAGCTTCCCGCCGATGAGCACACGGTGTTCGTGCATCTGTCCAAGTTCGGGGATCTCCCCCGGGCGGAGTGGCTGGCGAGACAGGTCGGTGCGGAGGTGCTTGGGGAGTCGGTGCAGGGCCGCTGACCGAGACGATGGAGTAACAACCCGCTTGCAACCGTCGACGCGGTGGCATCGATGTACGGCTGGTCGCAGCCGGAGATTGTCGGTGCGCATGTAGATACCGCGCCACCGCAGGTCACTTCTGCCAGGAGAGCGCCTCGACCGATGCGATGTCACCCGCCGCCAGGAGCCCGAAGAGCCGGAAGGTCTCCTCGCGGGCGACATCGCGCAGCTCACCAGGGGCCACTGAGTCCTCGTCCGGGTTCTCCCAGACCAGAAGACCGCCGCGGAACGCGCTGAGGCACCACCCGCTCTCATGGGTGAGCGATACATCGGGGTGCTCGTCATCGGCCTGCGCCAGACCGTCGAGCACTCGCCTCATCGTGTCCGGATCAGGCTCGTCGACCGTCCCGCCCCAGGACGTCGTACATGGAGTAGCTCATGGACCAATTACCTCATGCGGTGATCCACGGGTCTCCACGTCGCCGATGGCGCTGTGGGACCCGAGGCTGCACGGGGCTGTTTCGCTTCATGGGAGGCCGTTAGGACGGGGGCCATGTCAGGCAGGCGCGCCCGCGGGCGGCTGCTGGCTGGTGCAGTACCGGCACTTGGTCGCTGCCTCGGGGATCGGCCAGACAGGCCGGACACGTCTTCACCGGCCCCGGCTCACCGAAGGCGGTGACACCGCGGCGAGCCTGGTAGTGCTTGTACGGCACAACGATCAGGAAGTACACGACTGCCACGAAGATCAGGAAGTAGATCAGCGCCGAAATGAACTCGCCGATGTCGAGGTACGTCGCGGCGTTCCCCTCCTCTCCGAGTTGCCAACCCAGTCCGGCGGAGCCACCGCCCTGGAACCGGGCGACGATCGGGCTGACCACGAAATCGGTGAACGCCTTGATCAGAGTGGAGAATGCCAGCGCGATGACCAGACCGACGGCGATCACGATGACGTCGCCGCGCATGAGGAAGTTCTTGAAGCCCTTGAGCACGTTTCTGCTCCCTTTCCGGAGAGCAGGAGTGCTCTGCACGCTAAGTCCGGCTCGTCTCTGGGACGGTGAGCCACGGCGGGAAGCACCCGGACGGCGGCCTACGGGTCTGGCCGTGGGGATCAGCGCACAGCGGCTCTACTGGTCGGACGAGAAGCCTCTGTGATCGCGACGGCCTTCGCCCGGGTGTTTCCAGGCTGTGCGTGGACGGAGTGCGTGGACGCGTGGTCCGACACACCCATGTCGCTCGGATGACGCATCCACATCGCCGCCGACGCCGGTGTGACCGCCCCCATGACGTGGTGCTACGGCGCCGTGGCCGGCGGACCGGGCATGCCGTCCGCTCGGTCGGCCGGGTCGATGATCCGGTAGCCCACGCCGGGTGTGGTGGCGATGACCAGGGGGTCCCCGAGTTTGCGGCGCAGGCGGCTGATGGTCACGGTGACGGTGTTGGTGAACGGGTCGGCGTGCTCGTCCCAGACCCGTTCGAGGAGGTCCTCCGCGCTGAGGAAGGCGGGGCTCGCGTCCAGGAGGGCTTCGAGTACGGCGAACTCCTTGACGGAGAGGTTGAGCTGGCGACCGTCGCGGCCGGCCGTACGGTGCAGCGGGTCGAGTTCGATGCCCGCCGCGCGCAGAGTGCGGGACCGGGCGGAGGGTCGGCGGCGGGCCAGAGCGCGAATGCGCAGGACGAGTTCGGGGAAATGGAAGGGCTTGGCGAGGTAGTCGTCGGCGCCCAGGGTCAGGCCGCTGACGCGGTCGCAGGCCGAGGCGGCAGCGGTCAGCATCAGGACCATGACGCGGTCGTCCCGCTCGCTGATCATCCGGCAGAGGGTGTCTCCGTGGATGCCCGGCAGGTCGCGGTCGAGCACGACGACGTCGTACGCGTTGACGTCCAGTTTGGCTGCGGCGTCGAGCCCGTCGTGGGCCAGGTCCACGGCCATCCCCTGGTCGCGCAGCCCCTCGGCGATCACTTCGGCGAGGGAGCGGGCATCCTCGACCACCAGGACTCTCACCGTGCCACGTCCATTCCTGTGCCGGGGGCGGCCATTCCTGTGCCCGCGGGGTCCGTTTCTGTGCCGGAGGCGTGTATTCCTGTGCTCGCGGCGTCCGCTCCTGTGCCGGAGGCGTGCATTCCTGTGCCCGCGGCGTCCGCTCCTGTCCGCGCGGCGTTCGCTCCTGTGCCTGGGGCGTCCGCTGTCCTGTCATCGGTGCGAGGGAGCGTCACGGTGACGCGCAGCCCACCGTCGGCGCGGGCATGGAGGTCCAGGGCGCCTCCGTGCGCCTCGGCGATGGCAGCGACGATGGAGAGGCCGAGGCCGCTCCCCCGGCCGGTGCCGGTCCGGTCGGCGCCGAGGCGGCGGAAGGGGCGCGCGAGGTCCGCCACCCGCCGCTGGTCCAGGACCGGGCCGCTGGACTCGACGACGAGGGACACCGCGAAGCCGTCGTCCCTTTCGCCGCCGTCGTCCCCTTCGCCGCCGTCGGCCCGTACCTCGACGCCGATCCAGCCCCCTGGGTCGTTGTGCGCTGTCGCGTTGTCGATCACGTTGTCGGCCAGGCGACGCAGCAGCGTCCGGCTGCCCCACACCCCCACGGAGTCGTCGATCCCGTCGTCGTGCACCGTGAGGCCCTTGGCCGCGATATCCCCGGCTCGTGCGGACAGGGCGGCCCTCGCGACCTGGCCGAGGGCGAGCGGTCCCGAGTCGGTGAACTCACCGTGCTGGGTGCGCGCCAGGACGAGGAAGCTCTCCAACAGCCGGTCCACCTGGTCGAGTTCGGTACGCAGGCGGGCGGCCAGCCTGGCTGTGGTGTCGGGTACGGGGCCCGGTTTGGCGAGGGCCACGTCCAGGGAGGCCCGCATTGTGGTGAGTGGGGTGCGCAGTTCGTGGGAGGCGTTGGCGACGAAGAGACGCTGGGCGTCGAAGGAGCCCTCCAGGCGGCCGAGCAGGTCGTCGATGGTGTCCGCGAGGTCCTTCACTTCGTCGCGGGGGCCACCGATCGCGAGGCGCTCGTGCAGGCTGTCGGCGGTGATCCGGCGGGTGGCCGCCGTCACCATGCGCAGCGGGCGCAGCACCCGGCCGGCGACGAACCAGCCGAGACCGACCGAGACCACCGCCATGACGCCGAACGCGATGGCGGACCCGATCAGGATCTCCTTGGACTGGGTGTCGTGCGCCTGGGCCAGTTCCTGCTCCAGCTGCTCGATGCGGCCCTGGGCCTGTGCCGCCGTGGTGGGCCGTCCCGTGTCGCCGCCGGGCGCGACCTGGGTGGAGCGCGACCCGCCGGACGCCACCAAGGCCGCGATGGCGAGCAGCACTGTCCCGGAGAGCAGGAACAGAGTCACGTACCAGGCGGTGAAGCGCGCGCGGGCGGTGCCACGACGCAGGCCGAGGCGGGCGGTTGGGCCCGTGAACCATCGGCGTGGTCCCCACCTCATCCGCATGCTCCCTTCTCGCGGACCGCACCAGGGACGTCCCGGCCAAGGCCCGGTGAACAGGCTAAGCGGCGGTACCTAACAACGAGATGACAGCGCCCGTTCGGCCCCTGTAACCGATGCCGTCACAGGGTGGGGCCCATGAGAGAAGAGACGGCCGCCGTCGGCGGCAGCCACGACACGGAGGCGACCATCGAAGTCGCCGGTCTGCGCAAACGGTTCGGGTCGCGGCGGGCCCTGGACGGGATGACCTTCACCGTGCGTCCGGGACGGGTGACCGGCTTCGTCGGCCCGAACGGCGCGGGAAAGTCGACCACGATGCGCGTGATCCTGGGCCTGGACGCGGCCGAGGAAGGAACGGCCTTGGTCGGCGGGGTGCCGTATCGGAGTCTGCGGCGCCCGCTTCGGCGCGTGGGGGCGCTGCTCGATGCCTCCGCGCTGCAGCCCAGCCGCACCGCCCGCAACCACCTGCTGTGGCTGGCCCACTCGCAGGGGGTGCCGGCGCGGCGGGTGGACGAGGTCATCGAGCAGGCCGGCCTGGGCTCGGCGGCCCGGCGGAAGGCGGGCGGCTTCTCCTTGGGCATGCGCCAGCGCCTGGGGATCGCGGCGGCTCTGCTCGGCGACCCGCCGGTGGTCATGCTGGACGAGCCGTTCAACGGCCTGGACCCCGACGGGATCGTGTGGATGCGAGGATTCCTGGCGACGCTCGCCCGGCAGGGCCGCGCCGTCCTGGTCTCCAGTCACCTGATGAGTGAACTCGAAGGCACGGCAGACCATCTCGTGGTGATCGGACGGGGCCGGGTCGTCGCGGACACCAGCGTGTCCGAGCTGCTCGCCGAGGCGTCCGGCGGCCGGGTCGTCCTGCGTACCTCCGCGTCCCCGAGCGCCGCCCGGATCCTGCACGACGCAGGCGCCACCGTGCTCGCCACCGGCCCCGACACCCTCGGTGTCACGGGCCTGCCCGACGAGGAGATCGTGGCCCTCCTCGCCCGGAACGGGGTGCCCTTCTCGCAGGTGTCCGCGCACCGGGCGACGCTCGAGGAGGCGTACATGGAGCTCACCCGTGACGCGGTGGAGTACCGGGGCATCTCTGCGGGGGAGGTCACGCGATGACGGCGACCCTCACCCCACGCCCCCCAGCCACGCGGCGTGTTGAGCGGGGCGGGTTCCTCGCGGCGTTGCGTGCCGAGTGGACGAAGTTCCGTACGGTACGTGGCTGGGTCCTCGCCATGGCGGCGGCGCTCCTGGTGACGATCGTGGTCGGGCTGCTCGGCACGGCCGCGCCCGCCCCCAACGGCCGCGGCACCGGCACCGCCTCGTACCCGCAGGGTCCCGGCGGCGAGGCCGTCAACGACAACTTCTACCTCGTCCACAAGAAGCTGACCGGCGACGGCAGCCTGACCGTCGACCTGCGATCGCTGACCGGGGTGGCCGATACCGGGATCGGACGGGAGCCGGCCGAGGGGGCCCAGCCCTGGGCGAAGGCCGGGATCATCATGAAGGCGGGCCTCACCCGAGGATCCTCGTATGCGGCGGTCGTGGCCACCGGCGGTCACGGCATGCGCATGCAGTACGACTTCACCCATGACACGGCAGGTCCTTCCGGCAAGGTCTCGGAGGACTCCCCACGCCGACTGCGCCTGGTCCGGTCCGGAGACAGCCTCACCGGTTACGTCTCCGTCGACGGCTCCCACTGGACCGAAGTCGACAGCGTGAAGCTGCCCGGGCTGCCGCGGACCGTGCAGGCCGGATTCTTCGCCGCGTCACCTCAGGCGATGCAGGAGACAGGTGCGGGCGCGGGCTTCAGCCCCGCGGCGGCCACCGGCACCTTCGGTGCCCCGGAGCTGACGGGTAGTTGGTCCCCGGGCACGTGGAGCGGCACACAGGTGGGCGGCGACGCCGGCACTTCCGGCAGCTACTCGAACACCATCAAGGGCGGCTTCACCCGGACCGGCGGCGGGTTCACCGTGACGGGGGCCGGCGACATCGCGCCGGTCGTCGGCGGGCCCGTGATGGGCGGCGGCTTCTCGGTCGAGAACTTCCTCGTCGGTACGTTCGCCGGACTCATCGTGGTGATCGCCGTGGGCACGGTGTTCATCACCGGCGAGTACCGGCACGGTCTGCTGCGTACGACCTTGGCGGCCGTCCCGACAAGGGGCCGGGTGCTCGGTGCCAAGGCTCTGGTGGCAGGCGGCGTCGCGTTCGCCATCGGCCTGGCCGCCGCCGCGATCACCATCCCCCTAGGGAAGAGCAGCGCACTCGGCAGAGGCTTCCACGTCTTCCCCGTCCCGGCGGCGACCGAACTGCGCGTCATGGTCGGCACAGGACTCCTCTGCGCCGCCGCAGCCGTACTCGCCCTCGGCGTCGGTGCCCTGCTGCGGCGCAGCGCCCCGGCGGTCGCTCTGGTCATCGCGTCGATCGTGCTGCCTTTCCTGCTCGCCACCTCGGGCGTGCTGCCCTCGGACGTCTCGGAGTGGCTGCTGCGGGTGACTCCGGCGGCGGGCTTCGCCGTGCAGCAGACCCTGCCGTACCACGCCCAGGTGCTCAGCGTGTACGAGCCGTCGACCGGCTACTACCCGCTGACGCCGTGGACCGGCTTCGCCGTCCTGTGCGGCTACGCCGCGCTCGCGTTCGGCCTGGCCGTGGTGCGGCTGCGCGGGAGGGACGTATGAGTCTCCTCGGCGACACACCACTCGTCAGCGAGGTGGTCGGCGGCGGCAAGGCGACCGGCGGCGGCCGAGGGGACTTCGGCCATGCCCTGCGCGCGGAGTGGACGAAACTGCGCACCGCAGGGGGTACGGGATGGCTGCTCCTGCTCGCCGTCGCACTGACCGTGGCCGTCGGCTCCGGCACCGCCAAGGCCGTGAAGTGCCCGGACTTGGGGTGCGGCCAGGACGCCGTCAGGCTCGCCCTGACCGGCATCACCGCCGGGCAGGCGGTGATCGCCGTCGTCGCGGTACTGGCCGTCAGCGGTGAGTACGGCACCGGGATGATCCGCACGACGCTCACCGCGATGCCGAACAGGTTCACCGTCCTCACGGCCAAGGCGACCGTCCTCACCGTGGTCGTCCTGGCCTGCGGGACGATCGCCGTCCTGGTCTCCCTGCTCGCCGGTCGCCTCATCCTGCCCGGCAACGGGTTCACCGAGGCGCACGGCTACGCCCCGCTGTCCCTGGCCGACGGCCCGACCCTGCGCGCGGCCACGGGCTCGGTTCTCTACCTCGGCCTGATCGCTCTGATCGGCCTCGGCGTGGCAACGGCCGTACGGGAGGCGGCGACCGCCATCGGGATCACGCTCGGGCTGCTGTACCTCTTCCCGGTCGTCACCCAAGTGGTCCAGGATCCGGAGTGGCAGCGTCACCTTCAACAGATCGCACCGATGACCGCCGGACTCGCGATCCAGGCGACCACCGATCTGCCCGGGCTGCCCATCGGCCCCTGGGCCGGCCTGGGTGTGCTCGCCGCGTGGGCCGCGGCCGCGCTGCTGGTCGGCGGCCTGCTGCTGCGGAGGCGGGACGCGTAGTCACATCGAGCGCTGGTAGCGACATCGAGCTCCGGTGGCAACAGCGAGGGCCGGAGCTGCCCCGGAGCAGACACGCGAGGCCCCATGCCACGACGGCCAGGGCCGTTCGACGCACCGGGCGCCGGTCACGCCGCCGCCCGCTCCGGTCCCCCGGCACGCACCGCATGCCCGGAGCGGGGCGGGGTGGCGGCCACCGTCGCCTGCTGCTGCCTTCGCTCAGTCGGCAGCGGTTGCGCAGGGGCAAGCCGGCCGTCGCGCGTACGCGGGGAAGGAGCAAGCCTGTTGGCCGTAGGGGTCTCGTCGTGAGCCGCCGGGGTGGTGTCGTTCGACAGTCGCGGTGGCATGCGAAGCCCCTCGATGCGAGGGGCGGTGCGGGCGGGCACCGGCCAGGCCCGAACCGTGGATCCCGACCCTGCTTCCCGCCGATTCTCTTGCAATGGCAGGATGCCTGATCACGGACGAGCACGAGGGAGATCCCATGGACGATCAAGGCATCCTTGGCTCGGCAGAAGGCTTCAGCGTCTTCGCCGTCGATGCCGACTGGCCGGAATCACGGCAGGTCACAGGTCACGGCTACAACCGCGCCACCGGCGACGTCCATGTGTACCTGTGGTTCGGCTCTCCGTACTTCGACCCCGAGGTCGAGCACGTCACGGTCTTCAGCGCCTCCTCCGGCAACACGGAGGCCGGGGAGGCCCTGGAGCGGGCTCTCGAGATCTACTACCACCCCGATGAGGAATCCCCGGCCGGAGTGCCGGCCACCGAACCCGTCACCATCACCGCGGACGGGGAACCCATGACGTTCGAACTCTGGCGCAACAGCGGCAACCGTTACTGGGTCGCACGGGGATGCGTCGAGGGCACTGAAGTGGTCCTGTCCGGCTCCGAGATCGAACCGAGCAAGCTCAGTCTGGTCCGCGTGAGCGACCTGGCCTCGTTCTCGAGCCCGTCCACGTCCCTCGGGTAGGACGCGGTCATTTCGGGCTGCCGGGGACAGCGCTCGTACGCCGCGGAGACGTGGCTGAACTGCAAGGACGCTGTAGCCGTGGGCAGTTCGGCGCGAGTGCCGCCACGGTGCCGAGGTGCAGCCGCATGTCCGGATCTGCAGGGGATTCGTCATGGCGGCCCGACGGCCCGGAACTGACGATGGAGCCGTACCGGGACTCGCCCCGCAGCGAGGAAGTGAAGTCGTACAAGGGATCCACGACTTCAGTTTCCGCTCCTTCGGCGTGCGCCCTGAGAACCCGACGTATGAGGAGACATCAATGCGCGCCAAGGCAAGGACCATCACCGCGGTTGTGGCTGCCATGGCTTCGGTCGCCCTGCTGGCAGCCTGCTCGGCCGACGCCGAGGCCAAGGACGGCCAGGAGAAGAGGGAGCGCGGTGGCACGGCTGCGGCAGCCTCCCAGGCAGTCACGGCGTCGGCGAGCCCGACGGCAAGGATGGGCTCGTCCGAGTTCCTCTCCTTCCCCTCGCCCTCCCGCACGTGGAAGGAACTTCCGGGTTCGGGCGGCGTGAAGTACGCGAGCGTGCGCGGCGATCTCGCGGGGAGCGGCAGCTACGAGGCGTTCGTGTCCTTCCCCGCCGGGAAGGACAATCCGATGCATGTCCACACCCAGGACCTCCCGACCGTCGTCCTGAAGGGCACGTTCTACGCGGACGTCGACGGGAAGCGCGTCGAGTACCCGACCGGCTCCTACTACCGCCTCCCTGCGGACAAGGCGCACCTGAGCGGATGCGAGAAGGGAGAGGACTGCCTCCTCTTCCAGTACCAGGAGGACCGGTTCGACCTGGTGCCCGCCAAGGCGGGGCAGTAGGCAAGGCGCTCAGATGGCCGCCGCGTCCTCGGCCGGCGTCGGCCCCGTGCTTCGGGCGGACTGCTCGGGCTGCGTCGGCGGCACGGTCTGAAGCTGCTGGGCGGCCTCGGCGGCGGTGTAGGCGGACGCGAAGGTGAACGCGCGCGGGGACGGCCCGTGCGCCCGCAGATCCGCCAGCCGCTCCAAGGCCTCGCCGACCGTAGGGAGGTGACCGGCGGGGACCCACCAGAGCACCATGTGGGCCTCGACGTGGCGTGCGAACCATTCGCGGCGCCGCCGCATCACTTCCAGATGCCCGCTGCGGTAGGCGAAGTCCCACAGGGCCTCCTGGGTCTCCCACACCGACATGTTGACGATGACGTCCTCGCCCGCGGGGCGCAGGGCGGTGGCGTCGGCCGCCCCCTCCTCCACGAGCCGCCACACGAAGCCGGGCGCGCCGTCGGCCGCGGCGTTGACCGGATCGAGCATCTCGACGAAGGGCGCCACGCGCGGGTCGTCGAGGGGGTGGCGGAGTGTGGCGACGTTGAGCTGGGCGAGGTGGTGGGCGGCATGCGTGGATGCGGTCATGGCCTCATCCCAGCACGCCCTGCTTTTCTATGTCAATCATCATTGTTTTTAGAAGTCTCGACCACTACACAGCACTCCCCCGGCCGGGCGTCCATGCGAGCGCGTACGGAACCGTCCGCGCCGAGCAGCCCCTCCAGCAGCGCGAGGTTCATGCCACAGACGAGCGGCGGGAAGCGCTCGGCGACGGCATGGAAGGGGCAGTTGCGCATACGGATGACGCGTTCGGCCGCCTCGGACGCCCCCTCAACACCTTCGGCATCCTCGGCATCCTCGGCATGCTCGACATCTCCGACGGCTTCGACGGCTTCCAAGTGCGGCTCGTAGCCGCGGGCGGCCAGCATCTCCATGGCCTCTTCGAGGCCGCCGCAGGGCGCCGCCGAGCCGCGCAGGGCCTCGCCCCGGCGGCGTGCGGCCGCGCAGAGTCCAGCGTCCAGCCCCGCCTGCTCGGCGGCCTCGGCGAGCAGCTCGGCGGCGGTGCGGTAGTCGCGGGCGGGCAACGACACCGACCGCTCCGCCCGCGAACGCGTGTACACCTTGGCGGGACGGCCCGCCCCCGGCCCCGAGCGGCCCGTCAGACGGCGGCTACCACTCTCCAGCAGCCCGGCCTCGGTCAGCCTGTCCAGATGATGCGCGGCAAGCGTGCGCGCCACCCCGGCCGCCTCGGCGGCCTCATTCCTGCCGACCTCACGGCCCTGCGCCGCCACGTACTCGTACAGGCGGCGGCGCACCGGATCCTGCAACACCGCAATCGCTTCGATGTCCTTCACCCGGCCATTCTAGGAACAACACAGGTTGGAGATAGAAAGGTGGGCCGTACCGCCCAAAGGGTTCCCCCGCAATGGATCACAGACACGCCTGCCGGCCCGACCACCTCCCGCTCAGCATGGCGTGAAGACCCCCGTCACCCTGGAAACGGCGGTCGCGCAGGACCTTTCAGCCTCTCACCAGCTGCGATCCAGCACGTACGTGAACAACGCGTCCAATTCCCCAGCTGCTTCAGGCGCGAGTGAGGCCTCCCGCAGGCCACGGCGGGCGGTGTCCAGATGCCGGCGCGCCTCGTCACGGGTCGCGGCCCGTCCGCCCGCCTCCTCCACGAGCACAGCGGCACGTGCCACTGCCGTCCTGTGCGGTCGCCCGGGAGATTCCAGCAGCGCCGCCAGCTCGCGGGCGGCCGTTCCGCCTGTGGCCAGCGCGGCGAGGACCGGGTAGGTCTTCTTGCACTGCCGCAGGTCGCTGTAAACGGGCTTGCCAGTCACAGCCGGGTCACCCCAGATGCCGAGCAGGTCATCCACCGCTTGGAACGCAATGCCCAGATGACGCCCGGCCTGCTCCAGTCCCGACACAGTCCGGGCAGGAGCGCCGCCGAGCACCGCCCCGAGCCCGATCGCACTGCCCAGCAAGGCCCCCGTCTTCCGTTCCGCCATCGACCGGTACTGCTCCAACTCCACCGCACCGGATCCGGTCCACGGGCGCTGCTCGAACCGCAGGTCGTCCGCCTGCCCGGACACCAGCGCGTCGAGCGTCACGCACAAGTGCCGGACCGCGGCCGCCGCCCAGGGGCTCGGCGCCTCGGCCAGAGTCTGCACCGCCAGAGCGTGGAGGGCGTCGCCGGCCAGGACGGCCGGACCGGTCCCGTAGGCCTTCCATACCGCCGGACGCTGCCGCCGCAGCCCGTCGCCGTCCATGATGTCGTCGTGGAGCAAGGAGAAGGTGTGCACCAGTTCCGTGGCCACCGCGCCCGGGACGGCGACGCCGCCGTCCGCGCCCACGGCCTCGGCCCCCAGCACGGCGAGCGCCTGCCGCACTCCCTTGCCCTCGGAGCCGCCCGGATCCGGGGTACCGGCCGCATCGCTCCAGCCCAGCGCGTACGCAGCCATCTCACCGGTCCAGGGGTGCAGCCGTCCCACCGCCCCCACCAGAGCGGGCCGCACCAGCTCACGACAGCGTGCCAGGACACCGGGCACTGTGCTGTGACGGCCGTCGGACGCGGCCGCCACAGCACAGGCCGCCGCGCCGTGCGAGGACACCGTCGACGTCACCGGCGCCGTTGTCGTCGATGCCGGGGAGGAACTCACCGCAGTCCCTCCGCATCGGCGGCCCGCAGCGCCTCCAGCCCGGTCGCGGGCAGCACCGGCTCCCGGGCCCCCGGCGCGTCTCCGGCCTCGTCCGGCAGCGGCCCCACGCCCAGCTCGGCCGCCGCCTTCTCCACCATCTCCCGGGCATGCCGCAGCCCGATGCGGTCCAGCGTCGAGCGCAGCTCCGCCAGCTCTGCGGCGCTCCGCGCGGCGTCCCGGCCCAGCCGGGCACGCGCCTTGACCAGCCCCAGCCTCGAAAGCGCCGTCCCCCGCGGCTCCTCCATCCCGCGGAACTCCTCGAGGGCACGCGTGTAGAGCTCACGGGCCTCCGCGTACCTGCCGGCCCGGTACAGCACGTTGCCACGCATCTTGTGGTTGTAGGCGAGCGCGCTGGTCAGCCGCATCTCCAGGCAGGCCTCCTCCGCCTGCGACAGCAGCGACAGGGCGCGCTCCACGTCCCCGTCTCGCGCGGAAACGACATCGGCGACGCCTCGCAGCGCCCATGCCCACCCTCGCCGGTCCTCGGCGCGCGACGCCGTCTCGGCCGCCTCCTCGAACAGCGCCAACGCCTTGTCGTAGTCGCCGGTGTTGCGGTGCATCTGCGCGATGCCCTCCAGCGCCCACACCGTATGCCGGGCCTCACCGCGTCGGCGGGCCTCGGCCAGCAACTGTTCGTGCAGCCTGCCCACGGCCGCGTAATCGCCCTGTATGCGCCCCGTCTCGGCAAGCCCCGCCAGGGAATAGCCGCGTGCGACGACGTCACCGCCCCGCTCACCCATCTCGGCCGCCAGCCGCAGCAACCGGTACGCCAGCCGGAACGCCCCGCGCTGCCGGGCCAGCGTGCCACCACTCCACAGCGCCCAGGCCATCGCCCCCTCGTGCCCGGCGGAACGCGCCGCCCGGTAGCTCGCCTTCCACGCCTGGTCGGCCTCCTCGATCCGCCCCAGCCTCCTGCAGGCCTCCGCGACGGCGAGCCCGCAGCGCGCCGCCCCCTGCCGGTCACCGGCCCGTTCCGCGGCCCGCAGCTCGTCGATGCCCCGGGCGAGCACCTCCGCCAGCGGGGCGTTCACCGACATCGACCCGAGAACCCCCTGGTACTCCGGTGCGGACGCCTTCGCCCGTCCCGCCTCGCCTACCTGATGTGCCATCAGAACCCTCCTCCAGCCGAACTTGGTGATCAAGACGGCGAGGGAAGGCGGAGGTTCCCTGCGGGCTGGAATGTCCATCTCCGTGCGGGCGCAGGGTCATCCCGAAGTGCTACACAGCCCACCGAGGAGTCCTCATGAAGGCGTACGACACCTCCACTGGCACCTGCCTCCGCCGAACCCGGGGCGACGCGCTACGGAACCAAGGGCTCGGCCACCCCCTGCGGGACGGCCCCGCGGGAACTCGCCGGCGCGGGCACCAGCCGCCCCGGAAGCGTCATCGAGCTCCCCACCTCGGCCGGCGCCATCGACATCGCCCACGACCTCACCATCCGGCCGGCCGCCCGCCACTAGCCCGAACGGCCGAACAGCCAGGTCACCGACTTCTGGAACAGGGGGTAACGGCGCTCGTCAGCTGTTGAGCGGGAGGAGCAGGCAGTCGACACTCTCCGCCAGAGCGCTTTGCCGTAATTGCGCAGATACTCTGGGGGGTGTGATCGACTCTGGACGGCTGCGGCTCCGTCGGCGCTACGGCCGGTGGGGGCTTGTTCGGCTGTCGCCGGTCCTTTTGACCATCGTGATCGCCAGCCTGGCCTACGCCACTCCGCCGGAAATGGCCTTCAGCCGCCTTCTGCCCGCGGCACCAGCCCTGGCCGCCTCCATGTGGCCGGTCCTCCCCACCGTCCTGCTCGGGACGGTCTGCCTCCTTCTGATGATCGGCCTCAGCCTCGTCTTCCCCGACCTGGGAACGTGGTGGACGGCCGCAGGGATCATCGCGGTCACCGTGGCCGCGGCGTACGGAAGCCACGTCCGGCTCCAGCGGGAGCGCACCCTCTTCCAGGTGCGGCTCGTCGCCGACGCGGCGCAGCAGGTGGTTCTCAGCCCTATGCCACGCCGCTTCCGAAACGTCGAGATCGAGTCGCTGTACCTCGCGGCCGCGGCGGAGGCCCGCATCGGCGGGGACTTCTACGAGGTGGTCGACACGCCATTCGGGGTGAGGCTGCTCATCGGTGACGTGCGGGGCAAGGGCCTGCCGGCAGTGGGGGCGGCCGCGGCGATCGTCAACGCCTTCCGGGAGGCGGCTTACGGCGAGACCGACATGGTCGAGGTCGCACGCAGGCTGGACGCCAGCAGCACCCGATACAACGCCGCCTTTCCCCCCGACGGGCCGATGGAGCGCTTCGCCACCGCCCTTCTCGCCGAGATCCCGCACGAGGGAAGACGTATCCACATCCTCAACTGCGGACACCCCCCGCCGCTGCTCCTGAACCGTGGGGGAGTCCGCGTTCTCGAATCCGCCTCACCCTCGCCGCTGCTCAGCCTCGCGGAGCTGATCGGCGATCACTACAACGTCGACACCTTCGACCTCGCCCCCGGCGACCTGCTGCTCCTTTATACGGACGGGATCGCCGAGGCCCGCGCCCGCGACGGCGAGTTCTTCCCGCTGACAGCTTGGATGCGTGGACAGCCCCCGACACCACCCCGCGAACTGCTCACGGCTCTTCACCGCGACCTCCTCCGCTACAGCAGAGGACGCCTTGACGACGACATCGCCGCCCTCGCTGTACGCCTGGGCGAACCCTGAGGGCCGAAGCCCTGGCGAGCGGCGGGAAGCGGAGCCTACCTGGAGACCCTCATTCCCGCGGCGTGGGCCGGTGCACGCCTGCGGAGCCTCCGACAGCGCCAACTTTGGATATTCGAGGGCCTTCCGGCGCAGAAACGATCACAATGTGAAGGAACTGTGCCAAAGCCCGGGGCGACTGATCGCGCTGCGGGCAGTCCCTGCAACCGAGTTGATCTGGAGTAGGCGTGACGCCTCCACACCTTCCTGCCGCGCAGCCGGACCCCACCGACTCCACTCCCGGCGCAGGCAGCGCCTTCGACGCGGTTCCCGCCCTGGACGGGGAGTTGCGCTTCGACCAGGCCGCCATCGACGCGGCGTCCACCGACTTCGGCCACATGGTCAGCCGACCGCCCGCCGCGGTCCTCAGCCCCGGCTCGGCCCAGGACGTCGCCACGATGGTCCGCTACTGCCGGGAGCGCGGGCTGAAGGTCGCCGGACGGGGCCAGGGGCACTCCACCAACGGACAGGCCCAGGTGCCCTCCGGTCTCGTCATCGACCTCGGCTCGCTGGACTCCATCGAGATCCGCGACAACACCGCCATGGTCCAGAGCGGGGCGCGGTGGAGCACTCTGGTCCAGGCTTCCCTGCCCATGGACCTCACCCCGCCGGCCTTCACCGACTATCTCGAGCTCTCCGTGGGCGGCACGCTGTCGGCCGGCGGCCTGGGCGGGCAGATCGGTCGCTACGGCACGCAGGTCGACAACGTGCTCGAACTCCAGGTCGTCACCGGTGAGGGCGAGCTCACGACCTGCTCCCCCACCGAGCGCCCGGACCTCTTCCGAGCCGTCCTCGGCGGCCTGGGACAGTGCGGGATCATCACCCGCGCCACCCTCTCCTTGGTCCCCGCTCCCCGCTCCGTACGGCACTACGTCATGTTCTTCGAGAGCGTCGCGGACCTCACGGCGCAGCAGGCCCAGCTGATCGAGGACAGACGGTTCGACTGCCTCGTCGGGCAGGCCCTGGCCACGCCCGACGGCTGGACCTTCATGATCGAGGCCGCCGCGTACGACGGTGCGTCCGCCGACGACGCCCGGCTCACGGGCGACCTGGGGTACACCTCGATCGAGGCCCAGGACATGCCGTACTTCGACTTCCTGAACCGGATCGCCCCGGTGCTGGAAGCCTTCGAGTCCATGGGCGAGTGGAAGCGGCCGCACCCCTGGTACGACAGCCTGCTCCCCGCGTCCACCGTCAACGACGTCGTCACGGAGACACTCTCCGGTCTCAAGGCCGGTGCGCTCGGCGACAGCGCGGTCGTCCTGCTGTACCCCGTGCCCACCGCCCAGTGCAGGACCCCGCTCCCGGTCATGCCGGACGAGGAACTCGCCTACCTCTTCTCCCTCCTCAAGACCGCCTCCCCCGGGGCGGATTCCGCCGAGGAGATGGTCGCCGCGAACCGTAGGCAGTACGACATCACCGTCGCCGCGGGCGGCTGCTGGTACCCGATCGGTTCGGTACCGCTGACGAGAGACGACTGGGTGCACCACTTCGGCCCGTTCTGGACCGAGTTCGAGGCTGCACGGCACCGATACGACCCCGACGGTGTCCTCACGCCCGGTCAGCGCATCTTCTGACGTAAGCGCAGCGGAGTCCCATCGGAGCGTCTGCGTCCGCGTCCGGCACCACAGGGCGCGGACGCGGACGCAGGTCGAACGGAGCGCGGCGCCGGGCGAAACGTACACGAACGGCCTGGGCGCTCCCGCAGACGCCGTCCGTCGTCAGGCCCTGGAGCGCAACCTCCACCGGTACAGCCGGATGCGTCCCGCACGAGCGACAAGCGGCATGTCGGACATTCTCCTCGCGGCACGACCGCCTGAGGATGATCGGCATGCCCCCTCAATCCTGCCTCCCGCGTGGCGCCGTACCGCCCTGGTTGCCACGGTCCTCAGCGCCGCGTCGGCGCTGACCCTGGCAGCCACTCAGTTGTCCCAGGCCGCAGCGGGGGAAGCGAACGATCCCACTCACGCGGAGGCCCGCGTCTCGGCGTACCTCCGAGACGTACACGACCGCCCCGAGGCTCCGACTTGGACTACCCGGTACCGAAGGACCTGGCCCGCACTTCCCTGGAGTACGGCTTCCTGCAGGGCCGCAGCCTGTGGCGCGACCGTGACGGCTACGCGGTCGTGTCGGAGTGCGCCCGGGACCGTCTCGGCGAGCCCCACCCCGGTCCGCGCTGCGCCCGGTTCCTCGCGTCCAGCGTCAAGGCCGCGGCGGAGTGGAAGCAGGAGGATGCTTTCCGCTCCTTTGAACGCGCCTTCGGCAGCAAGCCGCCAAGGAACGCGTCGCGCACGCACGGCCAACGCGCTCGTCGAAGCAGCGGGATGACGGAAGGGGCCCCGGGGGTCGTACCCCCTGGGCCCCCTTCTCTGCCGCACAGGCCGGCGGGGCAGCGCCGAATCCAGGAGGGCTCTGCGCACTGCCGTCTGACATCCTGCAGGGCATGACCTACTGGGACCCGATACCGACTGTCCGCGCCCTGGTGGGCGAGCCCCATCCGCTGTGGCACGGCGACCTGGTGAGGCACGACTGGTCCCGATCTGCGCCTGAGGGCTGGGAGATGCGGGACTGGCGGAACATCCCCGGCCCCTTCTACACGGCCAACACCGACAACTGCTTCACCGGACGGTTGTGCGCACCCCGCCATGTGGCGTACGAGGACGAGTTCTGCGCCGAGTTCGTCTACCGTCAACCGGTCCGGGCATCCGAGGTCCACCAACTGACGTGCGCCGCGGCATGCGATCCGTTCGCGGCGTACGGAGGGGACGGCGACTCCCACTGGACCCCGGATCTGGTCCGGGACTGGTGGCGTGAGCGCGGCAAGGTCAGGGAGTGGGCCGTGCGCGTGGGGTGGGGTGAGTGGGCGACGTGCGAGCGCGAGGAATTGCGGGACGCCGCGGCCAGCGCTCGGGCGTACCTCGCCCACCTGAGCCAGGGGCTCGAGGAGTACCTGCGCGACTACGCGTTCTGGCTGGCCGAGGGCCGCCCGGCGGCCCCGGGTGAGCCGCTGCCGAAGCTCGGCGCGTAGGCACAACACAGCGTTCGTGTGGCCGACACCCCGCGCCGGCGATCCCTCGGCGGAGTGACTCAACCTCAATCGAACGAGTCTGGCGAAGCAGGCCGCCGCCCGAGCGCGCATGCACCGAGATCAGAACATGCGTTCACCATCTGCCCGCGAACCGGCCGTGACGGGCTCGGATCCGGTTGCGTTCCTAGAGCACCAGTGCCAGCCGGCCGCCCCCAGATGGAGGACGCCTTGAATCCCTCCCGCCAGCAGTCACAGTCGACCCGCACTTCCACGTCCTCCTCGCAGCGCGGGGTGGACGACAACAGGCCACCGGGCAGCGATTCGAGACGCTGCCTCAGGCGATCCCGGACATTCCTCGGGCAGCTTCCGCCCGCGCTGTTCGCCTTGCACGCCCGTGCGCTCGCCGTTCGCCATTCCAAGCGGCGCCAGGTGATCGTCGGTGGCCTAGTCAGCGCCACAGCGCCGGCAACAGTGGCGGTGGCAGCGTCCCTGGTCGCGCTGACATCGCCGACCGCCGGCGCGGTCGGCTCACCGGACACGTACCGGCTGAAGATCGACCCCGGCGGAGCCCAGTGGGTGGCAAGCCGCTGCGGAACTCTGGCCTGGCCGCTGGGCAATCCCTCTCGCACCCATGGAGATGAACTGTGACCACCGTTCCCGACGAAGCACCCGCCGGACCCTCCTCCTCGGGAAGGGGATCCGGTGCGAGCGGTTCCTGGTTGCCTCCCGAGGAGTACGCGGCGACGCTGCCGAAGGCCACGCTCTTCGGGAGCGTCTTCTTCACCGACGAACAGGATCACCCGGTGCACCTGCACGCGGTCTACAGCACGGAGCATCCATGGCAGTGGCCGGGCGGGACGGCCGAGGCCGGCGAGCGCCCGTGGGAGACGGCCGTGCGTGAGACCCGGGAGGAAACCGGGCTCCTGGTGACCGGGCCGCCAAGGCTGCTCGCGGCCGTCTTCGGCCTGCCCGGGGCGGGTTGGCCGCTCGCGACCGCGGGTTACGTGTTCGACGGCGGGCGGCTCACCGACCGGCAGATCGCGGGCATCACCCTGGCCCCCGAGGAACACGACCAGGTCCGCGTGCTCCCGCTGGAGGACTGGGCGCCTCTCATGCCGACGCGGGACTTCGCCCGGCTCACCGCGGTCATGGAGGCTCGCCGGTCCGGGGTGGCGGCCTACATCGGCACATGGGACTGGGAGGACGACCCGGGCACCCCGGCTCCCGACAGGAGGGACACACCGGAGTGAAGACGAGATCCACCGCTCAGAGCTGGAGCGCGCGGTCCGGTCTCGTCGTCGAAGACCGCGAAGACCGCGAGGACCGCGCCGCGGGCGCCAGGGGAACCAGCCTTCGCCCGCCTCATTCGGCCCGGTGCAGGCAGCCCCTGCCGCATCGGTCCCGCTGTCGTCGCCGTCCGCGCCATCGAAATCGCCCGGCGATCAGGATGAGAAGAGGTCAATGCATTCTTCATGCCCGGCCGCACGTTTTCCACATCCACTGGTCGGCCACTCGATCACCAACAAAGGCCGTGCTAACCTCAAATTCCACCGCAATTGGAGGTCGCTCAGCCATGGCGTTAGACAGTGAAGGCGCTTATTCTCCCGGCGATTTACGTGACAGCGGCAATTACGGGAAACGCTTTTCCGAAGTCTACGACTCGATCTTCCCTCCGCTCGAACCGGCCGAAATCGAGTGGCTCGCACATCAGCTCCGCGGCCGTACATCTCCCTCCGTCGCAGAATTCGGAGTCGGCACGGGGCGCGTCCTGGTCCCGCTCGCGGAGCGGCTCCGCGATGAGGGCGTAGACGCTTCACTGGTCGGGATCGACGCCTCACAGGAAATGCTGTCGATTCTGGCCGAGCGCGAGTTCCCAACGATCACACCGCGGCTCGGAAACATGCAGCACTACCGGGACGGACAACAGTACGACCTGGTCCTCTGCGTGTGTGGCAGCCTGGCGATTCTCACGGATCCGGCGGCTCAGCTGGATGCGATGCGGACATTTTCCGAGCATCTCGCACCTGGCGGGTTGCTGATCACTGAGACACACAACCTGCCATGGGTTCAAAAGCTTGAGGAGAATGGCGGAAGCATGTTCATGCCCTACCCTGGCGTCAGGCGTGGCATGGTCATCTTCTCAGAGCTGGAGGGTGAGCAATGGAATTGCAAGCAGGTCTGGATCGATGACGAAGACGTACGCATCCTCCCCGAGCGTGCGTTGCTGATCAGCGAGGAACGACTTCTTGAGCTTGCTGATGCATCAGGTCTGCGACGGATTGCCAGCCTCGGCGGGTTGACCGGTGCCCCTTACGGGGAGTCGACTCCGACCGTGGTCTCTGTTTTCGAGAAGTCGACCTGACCTTGACCTCAGGGGACCGTCCGTGACTCTTTGGGTGTTTCCGCTATCGCCTGATGGTGTGGATGTGATGGCCGGCAAACACCCCCGCCCGAAACGCCCGTCCCGCCGGTCTTGACCGGCGGGACGGGCGTTTCGGTGTGTCAGTCCCTGCGGTACTGGGCCGGCGAGTTCTTCGTCGCCGGGTCCTCGTAGGAGCCCGCCTGCCCGCGGTCCACGTGGAACGTGGTCAGCGTGGAGACGGGGGACGCCGGGTCACGTCGGTCGTCGATCACCCGCATGTGGGCGCTGAACCGCTCCGGGGTGACCTCGTAGACGTCGTAGCCGTAGCGGTTGCCCTCGAAGTACTTCAGGTGCGGGTTGCCCGCGCCCATCACCGGGCCGTTCGTGGCGTTCCAGCTCGCCGAGTAGGCGCCCGAGGTCACCGAGTGCGCCGTGAACTCCGTACCGATGACCGGGGACGAGACGTCGTCGAAGTCCGGCCGGATGTCGTCGACGAACGCCGAGTGCCAGTCGCCCGTGATGACGACCAGGTCCTCCATGCCGGCGCTGTGCACATGGCCGAGGACCTCGTTGCGCTCGGTGCGGAAGCCGTCCCACTGGTCGGTGAACATGTACGAGCCGCCGGGACGGCTCCGCAGCTGGCTGAGCATGATCGAGTTCGCCCAGACGTGCCAGGTGTCCGGAGCCTGGTCGATGTTCCGCTTCAGCCACCCTTTCTGCCCGGCACCGAGGATCGTTCCGTCGGAGAGGTTCTGCGCCGAGCGGTACGAGCGGAGGTCCAAGACGGTCAGCTCCAGCAGGTCGCCCCAGCGGCGGACCCGGTGGATCTCGGGGTCCGGCAGCGCGGTGGCGGTTCCGGCGCCGCCGTCGCGGTGCGGCATGTTCTCGTACCAGGCCTGGTACGCGGCCGCCCGCCGCTGCATGAACGGCGCGCCCCCACCCGTACCCGAGTAGTCGTTGACGACCTCGTGGTCGTCCCACGTCAGGAACCAGGGGTGGGCGGCGTGCGCCTCGCGCAGGGAGGCGTCGCCCTTGTAGAGCGCGTGGCGGCGGCGGTAGTCGGCGACCGTGAAGATCCCGGGGCCCTCGTGGTCGCGGACGTGGTCGGCGGGGACTCCGCCCACCTGCCCGTGCTCGTAGATGTAGTCGCCGAGGTGGACGACGAAGTCGATGTTCTCGCGCGCGATGCCCCGGTGGGCGGCGTAGAAGCCGTCGTGGAACGCCTGGCAGTTGGCGGCGGCGAAGCGGACGGAGGGGACGTTGCCGACGGGCGCGGTCTTCGTGCGACCGATCCGGCTCTGCTTGCCCAGCGCCTTGAAGGCGTACCAGTAGCGGGTGTTCGGGCTCAGCCCGGCGACCGGAACGTGCACGCTGTGGCCGAGCGTCGCCGAGGCGGGCGCGGTGCCGCGTGCGACGACCCGCCGCAGGCGGGGGTCGGCGGCGACGACCCAGTCGACCTCGACGATCTCGGGCAGCTTCTGCTCGGCGGCAAGCGGCTCCGGGGCGAGCCGGGTCCAGAGCAGGACGCTGCTCGGCTGCGGGTCGCCTGAGGCGATGCCGAGGGTGAACGGCGCCTGGTCGTAGTCGGCGCCGAGCGCCTGGGCGGCCTCCAGGGCCTGTGCGGGCGACAGTCCGGCAGCCAGTGGCCAGGCGAGGTTCAGGGCACCCGCGGCACCGGCGGCCTTGAGCAGATCGCGGCGGTTGAGCCTGGTCACTTGCGTCCCTCCGTGGCGTGCAGCGTGAGCGATATGGCGTCGGCGTAACCGTCGTTGGACGTCCCGCCGCCGCTGCGGGTGAAGACAAGCAGCACGCGCGCGGTACGCGCGCCGGGGGGCACCGTGGCGGTCGCGGTGCGCTCCAGTAGGGCGGTACGGGACAGCCGCTCGGCAGCCGACACCGGGCCGAGCACGGACAGGGCGACCGGCGTGCCGTCGGCGTCCCGGAACTCCACCGACAACCGGGCGCCGTCCTCCTGTGTCGCGTATCCGCCCAGCCAGCCGACGAGCGCGTAACGGACCTTCCCGGCGTCGACTGACCGGCGGCCGGTGGCGCCGCGCGTCGGCAGCGTGATGTCCTGGACGAGCGTGGTCCGCGGGCTGTTGCCGCCGGAGAAGAACCGGCTGCCACGGGTGGCGGGCCCGGGGTCGGCAGCCCCGGGGTAGCCGTTGCCCAGGCTGTACGCGATGAGCGCGGGCGCTCCTTCCCGCACTTCCCAGCCGGTCACGCCGGTGACCGGCTCGGCGGACCCGCCGGGCCCGCTCTCCGCGTCGCCGTTGACTACGAGATTCACTCGAGCCTCCTCGATCAAGCGCTGTTCAAATGGCGCGTGTATCGCAGCAGTCGGGAGTGAACTCGCGACGACGAGTCGGAGAACAGCGACGCCGACTTGTACAGACAACCCTTGGGTAGCGTCTGCGTGGCAGGCCCCTGCGGTATGACGGAGAGGCTGAACTCGCCGTCACAAGAGCTCAGTTGTGTACGCGATGCCGTGGTGGCGGCTGGGCCAGTGTGATGGCGAGGACTGCCTGGTCGTCTTCCTCGGAGGCCGCCGACCAACTGTCGCTGTCGGTCCGCAGGAACGACACCACCGTCTGGGGATCCGGCTCGCTCGTGAGGAAGTGCTCGCCGAGCCGTTCCATGACGGGGTAGAAGGTGCCGTCCGTGTTGCGGGCCTCGCTGAGGCCGTCGGTATACAGGACGAGGACCTCGCCGGGCCGCAGGACGTGTTCCGTGGTCAGGACCCGGCCGGCGGAAAGCTCTCCGAGTCCCAGCGGCAGCGCGGGAGCAGTGGCCAGATGACGGGCCCCGTGCGGGCCGACGGCGACCGGTGCCGGATGACCTCGGTCCACGATACGTACGCTGTCACCGGCGAACTCCATGACCAGTGCCGTCACGAACAGCTCGGGATCACCGGTGCCCGCTTTGGGGCCGTTGCGCACGATGCTGAGCTCGAGCCGGTCCGCCAGGACAGAGAGGTCCTGCCATTCATGGGCGGACACGCGGAAACTCCCCAGGACCGCTGCGACCGTCTGTACCGCGTCCAGGCCCTTGCCCCGGACGTCCCCGATGATGACCCGGACCCCGAACGGCGTCTCGCACATGTCGTACAGGTCGCCCCCGACGAACGTACCGCCCTCACCCGGCGAGTAGTAGCCGGCGGCGCTGACATGGGCGAGGCGGGACGGCACCGGGCGCAGCAGCGTGCGCTGCATCGCCTCGGCCACCGAGTTCGCCCTGATCAGGTGCTTCTCGGTGTTCTGGCGTTGCCTGGCGAGCAGGATACTGACGGCCCCGATGACGAGGGTGGCCATGTACAGGGCCACATGGTGCTGCTCGTCGAAGTGGCCCGGACGGGCTGCCGCCATCAGCATCTGCAGCCCCAGGCAGCCGAATGCCGACCATGCGGTTGCCCTCGGCCCACGTGTCGCGGAGACCAAGGGGGGAACACCGGTGAGCAGGAAACTCACCGGTTCGCGCCCTTGGACGGCCACCTCCGTGATCAGGACAATGAGGACGGCGATGATGGGCATCCACCAGATCCAGCCCCGGCGCGAGAACAGGAAGTGCCAGTTGAGCGAAGACGGCTGAGGGGGCACGCCTGCACTGTACTGACCAGGCAAGGCCCGGAGCCGGAAGCGGGGCCGCGCCCGTCGGGCGGCTCCCGGAATCGGTCGGGAGCCGCCCTTCGCCGTGCCTGGCCTGTCGGGATCAGCGTGTGACCTCGCGGTTGAAGGCTGCGCGGGACCACAGGTAACCGACCAGGGCGAGGCCCGTGCACCAGGCCAGGGCGATCCAGCCGTCGTTGCCGATCGGGGTGCCGAGCAGCAGGCCGCGCAGGGTCTCGTTGATCGGGGTGAAGGGCTGGAACTCTGCGAACCAGCGCAGGGCGGTCGGCATGGAGTCCGGGGTGACGACCGCGCTGCCGAGGAAGGGCAGGAAGGTCAGCGGCAGCGGGGCGTTGCTCGCGGACTCGACGGTCTTGGCGCCCATACCCATCGCGGCGGACAGCCAGGCCATGCCGAAGGCAAGGAAGAGGAGCAGGCCCGCTGCGGACGCCCACTCGACGGCCGAGGCGTTGGGCCGGAAGCCGATCGCGAGGGAGACCCCGGTGATCAGGACGAGGACCGCCGCGACCTGGATGACGCTGCCCAGGACATGGCCGGTGAGGATGGAGCCGCGGGAGATCGACATCGTACGGAAGCGGTTGACGATGCCTTCGGTCATGTCGGTGCAGACGGACACCGCCGTGGCAACGGCCCCCGAGGTCGCGGACATCAGGATGATGCCGGGCACCAGGTAGTTGATGTAGTCGCCGCGTTCGGCTCCCGCCCCGATGCCGGTGCCGAGGGCGCCGCCGAAGACGTACACGAACAGCAGCAGCATCAGCAGCGGCATCACGAGGATCGAGATCGTCATCGAGGGGTAGCGCTGCATGTGCTTGAGGTTGCGGCGCAGCATCGTCATGGAGTCGCGCAAGGCGTACGAGCGGGCGGGCTTGGTGGGCTTGGCCGGGTTGAGGGTGGCAGCGCTCATCGGTTCGACTCCTTCTGAGCCGTGGCGGACACGGCGGGGGCAGGCACGGTGGGGGCGGTGGGGGTGGTGTGCCGGCCGGTGAGGGCGAGGAAGACGTCGTCGAGGTCGGGTGTGTGCACGGTGAGCGACTCGGCCGGCACGCCGGTGGAGTCGAGAGCGTCGAGGACGGCGCGGAGGTCGGCGATCGAGCCGTCGCTGGGGATGTGCAGGGTGAGCGACTCTCCCCCTGCTCGAGCGAAGTCGAGAGCCTGGGGGAAGGCGGCGACGCCGAAGATCGCGGCGGCGGTGGCGAGGTGGCTCTCCTCGGCGAACTGGACGCGGACATGGCCGCCGGGGATCAGCCGCTTCAGTTCCTGTGCGGTGCCTTCTGCGACGAGCTTGCCGTGGTCAAGGACCGCGATGCGGTCGGCGAGGTGGTCGGCCTCCTCCAGGTACTGCGTGGTGAGGAAGATGGTCACTCCCTGCTCGGTGACCAGGTTGCGGATGAGTTCCCACATGACGCGGCGGCTGCGCGGGTCGAGGCCGGTGGTCGGTTCGTCGAGGAAGATGATCCGCGGCCTGCCCACAAGCGTCATCGCCAGGTCGAGTTTGCGGCGCATACCGCCGGAGAAGGTGGCGACGTTCTTACGGGCCGCCTCGGTCAGCTCGAACCGTTCCAGGAGCTCGGCGGCGCGGTGCCGGCCCTCGACGCGACCGAGGTGGTGCAGGTCGGCCATGAGGAGGAGGTTCTCCTCGGCGGTGAGCAGCCCGTCGACGGCGGCGAACTGTCCGGTGACGCCGATCTGACGGCGTACCGAGGCTGCGTCGGTGGTCACGTCGTGGCCCGCGATGTGCGCCTGGCCGGCGTCCGGCGTGATGAGTGTGGAGAGGATCTCCACGGTGGTGGTCTTGCCCGCTCCGTTGGGGCCGAGGAGGGCGAAGATCGTGCCCTCGGGAATCCGCAGGTCGATGCCGTCGAGCACCACCTTGTCGCCGTACGACTTGCGCAGGCCGATCGCTGAGATCGCCGCGGAGTGTGTGCTGGTGGCCGCTGTGGTCGCGGTGTTCATGGTGGGTGGGCCTTTCTCTTCCGGGGAGTTCAAGGGGCGGGGCCGTCGGGGCAGCGGCAGGACCGTTGAGGTCGGCGGGGCCTGACGGGCTGACGGGTCTGGCGGGGTACGGCGCGCGGCCTGGGTGCATCTGGCGGGGTACGGCGCGCCGACTGGCCTGGGCGGGCCTGGCCGGGGTACGGCGCGCCGACGGGCCTGGGCGGGCCTGGCCGGGGTACGGCACGTCGGCGGGCCGGCTGGTCCGGCTGGCCCGGCGGGGTAGGGCCTGCCGACGGGCCTGGCTGGTCCGGCTGGTCCGGCTGGTCCGGCTGGGCACGGCAACCTCTGGCGGGTCCGACGCCGGAGAGGCGAGGCCTTGCGCCATTGGCGCCAAAGGTGTGCCGCGCGGTCCGTGAGGTCGTCAGCCGACCAGGGTGCGATCCCGGTGCGAGTGCGGTGCGGCCTGCACCCGGCCGAGCTTCTCGCCCTCGACGTCCACCCGGGGCAGGATCCGGTCCAGCCACTTCGGCAGCCACCAGGCGGACTTGCCGAGGAGAGCGAAGAGCGCGGGCACGATCGCCATGCGGATGATGAAGGTGTCGAAGAGGACGGCGATCGCGAGGGCGAAGCCGATCATCTTGACGAAATCGTTGTCCTCCATGATGAAGCCGGAGAACACGCTCATCATGATGACCGCGGCCGCGCTGACCACCCTGCCGCCGTAGCGGAAGCCGTCGACGACCGCTTCGGCGGGGCGGGCTCCGTGGGCGTACGACTCACGCATCCGGCTGACCAGGAAGACTTCGTAGTCCATCGCGAGACCGAAGACCACGCCGATCATGAAGATCGGCATCGTGCTCATGATCGGGCCCGGTGTGTCGATGCCGAACACATCGGCGAGCCAGCCCCACTGGAAGACCGCCACGACGGCGCCCAGTGCCGCGGCCACCGACAGCAGGAACCCCAGGGCAGCCTTGAGCGGGACCAGGACCGAGCGGAAGACCACCATCAGCAGCAGGAAGGCGAGACCCACGACCAGGCCAAGGTAGGGCAGCAGCGCGTCGTCGAGGGTCTGGGAGAAGTCGATGAACATGGCCGTCTGGCCGGTCACGAGGATCCGGGACGCGGTGCGCTGCTCCAGGTCGCCCGCGGTGTCGCGGAGTTCGCGGACCAGCTCCTCGGTCTTCTTCTCGGTCGGGCCGGTCGTGGGGATGACGGTGAGGATCGCGGTGTCGCCCGCCTTGTTGGCGGTGGCCGGGGAGACCGAGGCCACGCCGTCCGTCCCCTTGAGGGCCTCGCCGACCTGGTCTCCGGCCGCCTTGGCGTCCTTGGCCTGCACGGTGACCATCAGGGGTCCGTTGAACCCCGGCCCGAAGGACTGGGAGAGCAGGTCGTACGCCTTGCGCTGGGTGGTCTCGGTCGACATCTGGCCCTCGCCCGGCAGGCCGAGCTCAAGGCTCGCGGCCGGCACGGCGATCGTGCCGAGGCCGATCACACCGACGAGCAGGACGGCCACGGGGTGGCGCAGGACGTAACTGGCCCAGCGGGAGCCCAGGTTGGGCTTGGTCTTGCTGGCCAGCTTCGCCGCGTGCTTGGCGGCCCTGCGCTGCTTGCGCTCCGACAGCGGCTTGACGGCGTACTGCAGGCGTCCCTTGCGGGCCATCACCTTGACCGGTGCCAGGCCGAGGAGGGCGGGGACCAGCGTGATCGCGACGAGTACGGCGACCGCGACGGTGCCGGCCGCGGCCAGGCCCATCTTGGTGAGCATCGGGATGTCCACCACGGCGAGCCCGGCCAGGGCGACCACGACCGTGAGACCGGCGAAGACGACGGCCGATCCCGCGGTTCCGACGGCCCGTCCCGCGGCCTCTTCGGGCGTACGCCCCTCAGCCCTCTCGGCACGGAAGCGGGACACGATGAACAGCGCGTAGTCGATGCCGACCGCGAGACCGATCATCATCGCGAGGGTGGAGGTGGTGCCGGACAGGCCCAGAGTGGAGCCGAGCGCCGTAATGCCGGAGATGCCGATGCCGACGCCGATCAGCGCGGTGATCAGCGGCATGCCGGCCGCGATCATCGAACCGAAGGTCAGGACCAGGACGAACGCGGAGACCAGGATGCCGATCTGCTCGCCGGTGCCGCCCATGGCCTGCTCGATCTTCACGGCGTCACCGCCGGCCTCGACGGTCAGCCCTGCCTCGCGGGCCCGCTCGGTGGCCGCGTCGAGCGCGTCGTGCGCCTTGTCCCCGACCTCCATCGCAGGGACCTTGTACGTCACCACCATGTAGGCGGTCGTCCCGTCCTTGCTGATGCTGATCTCGGGGGTCTTGTACGGGTCGGCGACACCCACCACCTGCGGGGACGACGTCCCCAGCTCAACGACGAGGCGCTCGACCTTCGTCCGCTGCACGGGCGTGGTGATCTTCGTGCCCTCGGGCGCCCGGACGACGACCCGGGCACTGGCGCCGTCGGCGCTCGCGTCGGGGAACTTCTCCGTCAGCAGGTCGAAGGCCTCCTGCGACTCGGTGCCCGGCATCGAGAACGTGTCGGCGGGCGGCGCCGGCGCGGACGAGGCCGCGAAGCCCACGCCGCCGAATATCAGCAGCCAGAGCAGCAGGGTCACCCCCCGGCGGCGAAAAGCGAGTCGGCCCAGTCTGGAAAGGAACGTAGCCACGGAGGAACTCCCGTTGGGTCGGTGGTCGGTCGAAGCGGTTGGTCCGTCGAATCGGTTCGGCGGACGCATCGGATGGGTGGTGGCCGGTCAGAGCGGCTGCCGGTCGAAACGGTGGGCGTTGGGCGACGGGCGAGCCGGGCCTTCGGCGCCGGGCAGCGCGACATGGCGCCTCGGCGGCGTGTGTCCGGCGTCGGATAGGCGCACTAGAGGTGCGGGGCGAGCATCCCGGTCACGGCATCCCCGTCACGGCATTTCCGTTACGGCATCCCCGTCACGGCATATCCGTTGCGGCATATCCGTCACGGCCGGACGAGGGTCCCCCGGGCCTTCACCCGGTTCCCGGTCCGGTTCAGGACGCGGTGGTGAGCAGTTCGCGACAGGCCGGGGACCGGTGCAGGTCGAGGGTGACCGGGGTGGGCTGCTTGCGAGTGGTGGCGAAGACGTACAAGCGCAGTGCCAGGAAGCGGCCGATGCCGGCGAGGGCCGAGGCAGAGAGGTAGACCGTCTGCTCGATCGCGAGAGGGGGTGCGCTCTCGAACGCGTACAGGACGAGCATCGCGAGGGAGGTCACGGCGAAGGCGGCCACGGCCGTCCCGGCGGACTGCAGATGGTGGCGGAGGCCGCAGCGCAGCAGTCCGCGCCCGTCGGGCCGCCGGGCCGAGGCGAAGGTGAACCGGGCGTGCAGCTCGGTCGCGAGGATCGTCGAGACCACCGCGATCAGCGCGTTGGCCAGGATGAACGGCAGGAAGGTGGCGAGCAGGGCGACGGCCGCGCTGGAGGCGAGGCCGACTCCGCCGCCGAAGATCACGAAGCGGACGAAGGAGGCGAAGGCACCTGGGGTTGCGGGAGCGCCGGGGGTGCTGGGTGCGCCGAGTGCGCCGGTCTGTGATCCGCGTTCCATCTCTCTCCCCGCCCCTCAGTTCGATGTGTACGCCGTGCCGGCGCTTCAGCCCCGACCCCGCCTGTGCGCACGCCTGCACGCGCGCCGCCGAGAGCGCCTACGCGCGGCGGATGACGATGTCGCCGACGCTCGTACGGCCCCGGACCTCGACCGTCTCCTCGGACTCCCCCGGGCCCTCCGCCGCCCCCAGCTCATTGCGTACGCGGCCGGCGGTGGAGCGTACGTCGAGCCAGGCCGCGGTCCCCTCGGCGATACCGACCTCCAGGCCTCCGGCAGCGGAGTCCAGCGTGATCCGGCCGCGTACGACCTCACCGAGGCGGATGGCCCCGCTGGCGGTCTTCGCGGTCACCGAGGACGCCGCGCGTACGACGCTGATCGGACCGTTCGAGGAGTTCACCCGCAGCTCCCCGGCGACCTCTCCGATCGCGGTCTCGCCGTTGAGGTTCTTGACGGTCGCCGCCCCCTCGATCCGGCCGACACGTACGCGGCCCGACCCTTGGATGTCGGTCTCGCCCGTCGTACGGTCCACGAGGACGTCGCCGTGCGAGGTCTTCAGCCGTACCGCCGCGGCCTCGTCCAGCTGGATGTCCCCAGCCGCCGTCGTGAGGCGGCAGTTTCCGAACCGACCCTCGCCGATGAACTCGCCGAGGCCCGTGCTGCCGGTCAGGTCCGAGCCCGCGGGCAGCTCGACCGTCACGTCGACCGCGCCGATCTTGCCGAAGAGCGAGCGCTTCTTCGGGCCCTTGACCAGCAGCTTCCCGCCCGCGCAGGTGACCTTGGTTTCCTCCGCGGCCTGCACGTCCAGCTTGTCGCCGGGGTCGCTCGGCGTCACCTCGACCACGGTGTCGGTGCGCTCGCCCGCAACGATCCGGGCCCGCCCGATCTCGAGCTCGACGGTGGCGGAGAGGGGTTCGGGGGTTTCGAAAGTAGGCATGGCTGTGCCGTCCCTTTGACTGAGTGACTGTTGGCCGAGTGACCGAGCTGAGCGACCGAGTACTGAGCAGCCGAGTGGTCGTACGGACGCCGGTGCTCGGGTGAAGTGCCGTGGTGCGACAGTGACTTGAGGCGTGCCGGGTGCGATCGGCGCACCCGGAGCCCGCCGGTGCAATCGTGAGGCGGTTCCGGGGTGCGGCTAGCGGACCCAGCCGGTGAAGCCCTGCCCGACGCCCGGGCCCGGCGAACCCTTCCGGCTACGGCCCGCCGTTCCGGGCTCAAGGGCCGCGGTCACCGCCCGTACCAGCCAGGCGTTCACCGAAAGGCCCTCGCGGCTCGCGGCCTCCTCGACCCGGACCTTGAGCTGGGCCGGCGGCCGGAAGTTGATCCGCGACGTGGCGCCGTCCTCGACCTCCACCGGGGCCGCCACCGGCGCGGCCTGCACCGGAGTGCCGACCTCCTCGAAGACGTCGGCGGCGGGCGGCGCGGTCACCACGAATTCGGGGTTCAGGCCGCGCAGCCGCAGATCGACCGAGCCCGGCGCCAGGTCGCGGGTGATCTCGTCCATCGCGTCGGACAGGGCGTTCAGCAGCGTCAGACGCGCGGCCGACTCCAGCTGACCGGTCAGCCGGTCGGCCAGAGCACGGGCTTCGTCCCCGCCCGCCTCGGCGGCCACGCCGAGTTCATGGCGAAGGTTGTCAACATACGGGGTGAGGTCCATGACGCAATAGTGGCACCATCGTGGCGCCATTGCAAGCGTCATGGCGCCACGATGGGCCAGAGTGTCATCGCGATGGCGCCATGGGTACCGGTGGCGCCCCACACTGCCTGCATCTCCTCCACCACCGGCTCCACAGAATCAAAGCAATGGACCGCGGCCGGCCGGCGTCGGGCACCCGCGCCCGCACTCCCTCCGAGCCGACCTCAAACCCCGAACGGCCCGCTCTGCTGTCGTGAACCAAGGAGCCGGTCAGCTGCTGCCATTCGGCTCGTGTCAGGCGCGCCGAGAGACCCACCGTGGCCCCGGCTTCGCCGCGCCACCACCCTTCACCGGCCGACCGGCGGTGCAGCACGTGCGAGCAGCGCACTCAGCAGCCCACACAGGGTCAGCAGCCAGGCCAACGCAGCGACCCACAGGAACATGCTCCCCAGCGTGTCGAGCCAGGCGATGCCCGTGACGGCCGAGGTGGACAGGGAAGTGACCGCCGTCATACCGAGGGGGAAGACCGTCGCCCAGCGCCGAACGTCGTAATGAGGGCGCGGACGCAGCACTTCGGAGCAGAGCAGCACGACGTACCAGACGAGGTCGAGGGCGAGCAGCACGAGAGTGGCCGTACGCAGCGCGGTGGAGGCAGACCCGGACCACACTCCGCTCGCCAGCAGCTTGGACGCGGCGAGCGCCGAGATGGCCAGCGCTCCGCCGGCCACCCACTGGTCGCCCGCCCCCCGGGCGACCTGCCCGAAGTCGAACCGGGCCAGGGCGTCCACGTAGAGCAGCAGCCCGAGAGCGAAAGCGACGAGCGCCGCCCAGGCGAGCCAGTCGCCCCCGACGGGTGCGAGGGTCGCGGCCAGAACAGCGAGCGCCTGTGTGGCGACACAGATCAGGAAGACGGCTCCTGGCATGTGCCGCCGCAGATGCCGCAGCACCGCCGTCAGAAGCACAGCCCACAGCACCACAGCCAGCGCCAACAGCACCCCCGCGAAGGCACTCCAGCCGAGGAGGGCGACGCGAACGCCGATGATGGTGGTGGCGGCGACGGCGGTCAGCCCAGGCGGGGTGTCGGCGTCCGCCAGCCAGCGGCTCCGACTGCGGAGCAGACGGGCGCCGAAGTCCCACCCGAGCAGCAGCCACACCAGTGCGGCCAGACACAGCGGGACGCGCGAGAGCACCTCACGGCCGTCGAGATGGAAGCCCACGGACAGGATGCCGGTGGCCATCACCACGGCGCCCGCCGCGGGCGGCAGGTCCGTCCACGTACCAGCCGGTGGCGGCACGGACCGCGTGCGGGCAATCGGCTCGTCCATGAGCCCTATCGCAACGGCTCTCCGCCCAATCCGCCACTCGGAGACCGGACACCGTCCTCGGCGGCTCACATGGCGCCAACGGTCGGGCGGACCGGCCCCGGTCAGCCCCGACCCTGTCAGGCCCTGCCGGGTCGGATGGGACGCGGTGTGGTGGGTAGGGGCACATCGGAGGGCCGATGTCGTGACCCATGCTGAGTGGCTTCTGCTGTCCGGTGAACGCGGCAACTCCGCGACGCGCCTGGACGAACGCCGCGCGGGCGGGGTTGCCTGGTCCGAGGGAAACGAGGCACGGCCGCTGGTCCACGGCGCTGCCTACTTCACAGAACTCCTGGCAGCCGTCCGCGCGATGCGCGCCGGCGACCTGCTCCTGTTCACCGACTGGCGCGGCGACCCCGACGAGAGGCTTGACGGGCCCGGCACCGAGATCGGCACGGTCCTGTGCCACGCGGCCGAGCGCGGCGTCATCGTCAAGGGACTGCTGTGGCGCTCCCACCTGGACAAGTTCCATTTCAGTGAGGAGCAGAACCTCCACTTGGGCAAGGAGATCGAGGAAGCCGGCGGCGAGTGTCTGCTCGACATGCGGGTGCGGCCCGGGGGCTCCCACCACCAGAAGTTGGTGGTGCTGCGCCATCCCGGCCGCGAGCAGCTGGATGTCGCGTACGTCGGCGGAATCGACCTCTGCCACAACCGCAACGACGACGCCACCCACCGCGGCGACCGCCAGTCGCTGAGCATGGCGTCCGCCTACGGCCCGCACCCGCCGTGGCACGACGTGCAGCTCGCCCTTCGCGGGCCGGTGGTCGGCGACGTCGAAGCCGTCTTCCGTGAACGGTGGGAGGACCCGTCGCCGCTCACCCGCAGCCCGCTCACACGACTGCGTGAGCTGGCGCACCGGGAGGACACCGACGCGGACCGCCTGCCGCCGCAGGAAGCCGACCCCGCCCCTTGCGGCACGCACACCGTGCAGCTGCTCCGCACGTATCCGAACCGGCTCCTGCGCGGATACCCCTTCGCCCCCGACGGGGAGCGCAGCATCGCACGGGGATACCTCAAGGCGCTGCGGCGGGCCCGGACGCTGATCTACGTCGAGGACCAGTACCTGTGGTCCCCGAGCGTGGTGGCCTGCTTCGCCCGGGCGCTGACCGCGCATCCGCGACTGCTGCTGATCGCCGTCGTCCCCTCCGTCCCGGAGCAGGACGGCCGGATCACGCTGCCCATGAACCTGATCGGACGGATCAAGGCACTGGACAAGCTGCGCCGTGCCGGCGGCGACCGGGTCGCGGTGTACGGCCTGGAGAACCGGGCCGGAACCCCGGTCTACGTCCACGCCAAGGTGTGCGTCATCGACGACGTATGGGCCTCCGTCGGCTCCGACAACGTCAACCTCCGCTCGTGGACCCATGATTCCGAACTCAGCTGCGCCGTGATCGACGAGAGCCCGGACCCACGGCGGCCACGCGACCCGGCGGGACTCGGAGACGGCGCGCGCGTCTTCGCCAGGAACCTCCGCCTGGATCTGATGTCCGAGCACCTGGGAGCTCTCGACCACGATGCCCCCGCCGATGCGGGCGGGCGGACGCGTGCGGCCGAGGATTCGGAGGAGTGGACGCCGGACGGCCTGTGCGATCCCGTGACCGCCTTCGGTGCCTTCGAGGAGACCGCCGCCGCGCTGGACGCCTGGTACGACAGCGGGTGTCGTGGCCCCCGGCCGTCGGGCCGCCTGCGCCGGTACGTCCCTCCGGAACTGCCCAGGACGGAGAGGGTGCTGGCGACGCCCCTGCACCACCTCCTCGTCGATCCGGACGGCCGCCCCATGGGCTTGCGGCGCCGGCACACGTTCTGAACCTCATCGCGATGGGCGCCCGCCCTCTGGCCGGGTCGCTCGGTGCCGGACCGGGGTGGCGTGCAGGGCCTGGAAGGTGTGCCGTCCCAGGCCTCACGGGCGTGGCCTGGGACGGGGTTTCCCGGCGCCCGCCGATCCCACCCGGCACTCGAAGAGGTTGTGGCAGGGATGTCGAGAACGGCGTGGCGGCTCCGCCTCAGGGGCGTAAGCGGTCACCGTGGCCGTACGACACCAAGGAGACCCGGCATGACGATCCAACGGATGGACAACGTCCTCATCGTTGTCGAGGACATCGACGCTGTCGTTTCGTTCTTCGTCGAACTCGGCATGGAGCTGGAGAGCAAGGCGCCGATCGAGGGACGTTGGGTGGAGCGTGTCATCGGGGTCGACGACGTCCGACAGGACATCGCCATGCTGCGGACCCCGGACGGCCACGGACGAATCGAGCTGGCGATGTTCCACCAGCCGAAGGCGATCCGTACGGAGCCGAAGGACGCGCCGGCGAACACGCTGGGCATTCGTCGCGTCATGTTCGCTGTCGACGACATCGAGGACGTCGTCGCCCGACTGCGCACCCACGGCGCAGAACTCGTCGGCGAGCTGGCGCAGTACGAGGACGTCTATCGGCTGTGCTACGTCCGCGGCCCCGAGGGAATCATCGTCGGCCTGGCCCAGCAGCTCGGTTGAAGGCTGTGGCGGCCGGGCGGGCGCCGGACGTAGAGAACGCATAGAACGCAGGAGTGACGCGAGGGGCGCGCGGGACGCCCGGTTCATGTGGGACGCCAGGGGCGACAACCACTGTTCCGAGCCAAAGGAGGGCCGTTCGCGCGGCGATTGTTGGCCGGGCTCCCCCCTGCCCTTCCGCGCCCGGGCTTCTAGCATTCGACCACTCCCGCCCGCACTGGTGGGAGCTCCAGAATCCAAACCTGACATGTCCATGATAGTTCAACGATTGCTTGTTGGACTACCCTCCGCACCGCCGGCGCCTCGATCCACGCAATAGGTCCATGCCTGCCGCCCGCACCTGCGGCGCGCCGCAACCCGCCCCGCGACCGGACGCACCCGTGCGCCCGCGATCGCCCGGCAGTGAAGCACTGGATGGGAGAACCATGAGAGTCCCCCTGCTCGTGAGCGGAGCGATCACCGCTCTGTTCGCCTCGGCCCTACCCACACAGGCGAGCCCGTCGTCGATCGTCGACCCGCCCCCGGACAAGATCGTCATCGACATCGCCACGGTGAACGGCTCCGGCTGCCCCCTGGGCACCGCCGCCATCGCCGTGTCCGAGGACAACACCGCCTTCACCGTCACCTACAGCGAGTACCTTGCGCAGGTGGGCGGCAACGCCCCGCCCACGGCAGCCCGCAGAAACTGTCAGCTCAACCTGCTGGTGCACGTGCCCCAGGGATTCACGTACGCCATCGCCAGCGCCGACTACCGCGGCTACGCGTCGCTCCGACCCGGCGCGAGCAGCACCGAGAAGGCCTCGTACTACTTCCAGGGCTCGCCGAACACCGCGTCCCGGACCCATACCTTCCGAGGCCCGTACGAGGACAACTGGCAGGCCACCGACGACACCGACTGGGCGCAGCTCGTGTGGGCGCCTTGCGGCGTGCAGCGGAACTTCAACATCAACACCGAGCTCCGCGTGAACGCCGGCACGTCGAACCCGGCCACCACCAGCTACATGACCATGGACTCCACCGACGGTGACATCAGCACCGTCTACCACCTCGCGTGGAAGGAGTGCCCCGAAAACTGACACGGCACCACCCCGGCCGGGCCCCCTTCCCGGCCGGGCCCCCTTCCCGGCCGGGGCCCTGATCCCCGAGCTGCGCCGACGCACGAGTGACATCGCACGTTCCCGCCTCGTACGGGAAGCGGTCTACGGAAAAGGCAGCCCCGACGTCGCGGTTCTGCACCGACCCCCTGCCAGACGCGCCGGTCCCGCTCGCCCCCCCTGGTGGCAGGTCCTGCGGCGCTCGGACGCGCCACCACATGGTCTACCCCGGCCAGTTCAGCACCCTTGCCGAGTCTCAGCCGGGCACCGTCCCCAAGCCCCCGACGCCGGCCCGCATGTCTGGAGCAGGTCCGGCCGGGTCAGGGGCGGTGCCGTCAGTGGACGGCGGCCGGGGCGAAAGGGCCGTCCAAGGCTGCCCATTGCAGGAGCAGGATGGTCTTGCCGTCGGTGATACGTCCGTCGCGGGTCATGGCGAGCGCTTCGGCGAACGGCAGTTCGAGGACCTCGATGTCTTCGCCGTCTTCCTCGAGTCCGCCGCCGGCCCCGGTCCGGTCGGCCGGAGTGTAGGGGGCGGCGAAGAAGTGGAGCCGTTCGGTGACGGAGCCGGGGCTCATGAAGGCATCGAGGACGTGGGTGAGCGGGCCGAGGGTGACTCCGAGCTCCTCGGCGCTCTCACGTCGGACGGCGGCCGGCGGGTCGTCCGCGTCGAGCAGCCCCGCAGCGGCTTCGACCAGCATGCCGTCGGGGTGGCCGTTGACGTAGGCCGGGTAGCGGAACTGACGGGTGAGCAGGACGCGCCGGCGCTCGGTGTCGTAGGGCAGGACGACGGCGCCGTTGCCGCGGTCGTAGGTCTCGCGCTGCTCGGTGACCCAGCGTCCGTCGCGGCGGCGGTAGTCGAAGGTGGTGCGTCGCAGCACGTGCCACCCCTGGGAGGTGAGCTCGACGTCGCGGATCACGACATCGGGGTTCCGGTCCAGGTCGCGTCCGGCGCGGTCGAGGCCGGTGCGACCGCGGTGGTCGGGGGCGTCGATGCCGGGGTGTGGGCTCACGCGCCCTCCCTCGGGGTCCGGCGCGGGATCTGCGTGACGTCGTGGTAGACGGGCAGGCCGCGGCGGCGAGCTGTGGCGACGTCCTGGTCGGCACCGGTGGAGTCGCCCGGCAGTCGCAGTACGGCGTCACAGTGGACGAGCAAGCGCTCGGCGGCCGGGTACAGCACCTGGTCGGCGAGGGGGTCGGTGGGGCCGGCGCCGGCCGAGCCCAGGACGGGCAGGGCGATCCACTCCCCGATCACGGGGAGGTGGCCCGCGGCGAAGATCGGCCACGCGGCGGCTTCGAGACGGGCGAGGTTGGCGGCCATGGCCTGCGGATCTCCGTCGGCGCCGGAGCGATAGGGCCCGGCAATGAGGACGAGCAGGGGCTTGTCGGTCATGGCGCGCTACGATACATGCAGAAACGTGCAAGAACAGGAGAGAGTACGGATGCTGGCTGCCGAACGGCGCGACCACCTGCTGGATCTGCTCGCCCGCGAGGGCAAGATCATCGCCAAGGACGTCGCCGCCTCGCTGGGGATCTCCGAGGACAGCGTGCGGCGCGACCTGCGCGATCTCGCGAGCGAGGGGCTGTGCCAGCGGGTCTACGGCGGGGCGCTGCCCGCTTCACCTGCCGTGGCCGACTACAACGCCCGGCAGTCCGTCGCCCCGGACGGGAAACGGAAGGTCGCGTCCGTAGCTGCCGGGCTGGTGCGGCCGGGCGGCGCACTGATCCTCGACGGCGGCACCACTGCCCTCGCGGTCGTCCATGCGCTTCCCCGGGACCTGGCCTGCACCGTGATCACTCACAGTCCGACGATCGCCGCCGCCCTCCTCGATCATCCGCAGGCGGAGGTCTTCCTGCTCGGTGGCCGTATCTTCAAGCACTCCGCGGTGGCGTGTGGTGCGGCCGCGGTCGAGGCCGCACAGAACGTCTCCGCCGACCTCTGCTTCCTCGGTGTCACCGGTGTCCACCCGGACGCGGGTCTGACCACCGGCGACGCCGAGGAGGCCGCGATGAAGCGCGCCCTGGCCGCACGGGCCGCGGACACCTACGTCCTCGCCTCCTCGGAGAAGATCGGCACCGCTTCACGGTTCCGCGTCCTGCCTTGGGAGGAGATCAACGGCCTGATCACCGACGCCACCCCGCACGACCCGGCGATCGAGCAGCTCACGGCGCGCGGCATCGAGGTGCTCGCGGCCGGCTGACGCCCCGGGCGAGCGTTGCCCATGGGACACGGGGCCGGCCGCCCTGACCTGGCGTCAAGCCCTACGGCGCGGAGGACTGGGCGCCGGAGCGTTCGAAAGGGCACGGCGCGCACGACGGGCGCGCCGGAGCGTTCGAACGTGCACGGCGCGCACGACAGGGCGACTGCGGCTGCAAGTTCCTGGGGCACGTCGGCGCGCCAGGGCCGGCGACGGGGCTGTCGGCGCCGGCGGCGAAGGCCATGCGGTCGACCGGGAACGTACGCCGCGTTCATCCATCGGGGGTGGCGGTTCACGGACGCGCCACGGGAATGGCCGACCAAGGTATCGACACTGATCACGGCCAGCCGCCGTGCAACTGTCAACTACCTCATCAGAGTTGCACATGATGGGCGATATCAATAGATTTGTGGTAGGTGCCGATTCTCCGGCGCGCTACCCCAGTCCTGCCGTGACCCCGGCCGACCCGACGTCCGGCCGACCCGATGTCCGACCGACTCGACGTCCGACCGACTCGACGCCCGACCGAGGGGTCACGACACTGAGCGGTCCCGGTCCGACCCGACCGCGGTTCCCGCGGATTCGCAGGTGCCAGTACGACTGTCCGACGCACGGTCGCGATGCGAAGCACGCTCCGGCCGCGCCAGAGGGCCACGCAGCAGCCTGGTTCCCAACGGACGGAGAGAAGAGCCGAACCATGGCCAAGATCAAGGTGCTGCTCGAAACCGAAGCGTCACACATCCAGCCCGAGGGGTTCGGTGCCTTCAGGGCGGCCGTTGCCTCCGAGACCTCGGCCCTCGACCAGGCCCTTCCCGAACTCGACAGAGTGGCCGGGCTCGGTGTCGAGCCGGGCGAGAACTTCGTACCCGTCCCCATGTTCAGCCCACCCCCGGAAGGTGGCGGGAGCCCCGAGCCGCTGAGGTCCCTGCGGGAGTTCGCGGTTCCGGAAACCAACCCCGACATCGCACCGACCTCGGTCGTGCTGCCGGTCGAAGTGGACCCCACCAAACTGGCGGAGCTGCGCGAGCGCGAAGGTGTCCGCGTATGGGCGAGCTCCCCGCTCCACCTCTACCAGGACGAGGGCAGTCCGGGCGAGCCGGGCATGGATGTCGAGGCGAACGCGTTCGACCTCGCTCGCTCGCGTACAGGCCTCGACTGCCGGCCGTTCCGCCCCGGGGCCACCCTTGACACCATCCGAGCCCTGCTGGGCGTCGCCCGGCCGTGGCAGGACGGCTTCCGAGGGCAGAACGTCGTCGTCGGCATCATCGACGAAGGCGTGAACGGGCAGGTCTATCCGGTCTCCGGCGGCTTCACCCGTCCGGGAGCGACCCTGCAGCCCGGGGCCGCCCCGATCACCAGCCACGGCTCGATGTGCGCGGCTGACGTCCTCGTCGCGGCGCCCGCGGCCAGGTTGTACGACTACCCCTTCCTCGGGCAGCCCGACTCCGGCGGGGCCCTGACGATGTTCCAGGCGGTGCTGGAGCACCGTCGACTCGACGGCACGCCGCACCTGACGAACAACAGTTACGGGTTCACCGGCGTCCCGCGCCGCGAGCTGGCGCCCGGGCACGAGATCTGGGACCTCGACCACCCGCTCCACCGCAAGGTGCGCGAGGTCGTGGCCTCCGGCGCGGCGGCGTTCTTCGCGGCGGGCAACTGCGGCGCACAGTGCCCGAGCGGTGCCTGCGACCGCTCCGGCATCGGCCCCGGCCGCTCCGTCCACGCCTCCAACAGCCTTCTGGAGGTCATCACGGTCGCCGCGGTCAACAGCCAACAAGAGCGCGTCGGTTACTCCTCTCAAGGACCCGGCATGTTCGAGTCGCAGAAGCCGGACTTCGCGTCGTACACGCACCTCTTCGGGAACTTCGGCCCGGGGCGCCCCGGCGGAGTTCCGGCGCCCCCCAGGTCGCCTTTCGACAACGGGACGTCGGCGGCCACACCGGTTGCTGCGGGAGTCGCGGCCCTGATGCTCTCCGCGTTCCCCGGACTCAGCCCGGAGGAGCTGCGCGAGGCGCTGCTGGCCGGGCTGGTCAACACGACCGGCAAGGCCTGGGATCCGGGCTACGGGCGTGGGATCGTGAACGCTGCGGCGTCGTACTCATTCCTGCTGCGGAAGCCCTGAGCTGCGGAAAGCTCGGCGCGGATGCAGTGAATCCGGATACGACCGAGAACGGGCCCCGGATCGCGTGACCCGAGAGGTGTCGATGAAGTGGCTCTTGACGGTGCCGGTCGGCACCGACCTCGGCGATCTGGCGGCCAAGCTGTCCACCGTCGGCGGCACCCTGCTGGACATCGACCCGGTGCCGCTCGGTGACGACGAGATGGTGCTGCAGGCGGAAGGGCCACACGACCTACCCACACGGGTGGCGGGCCTTGGCCTCCAGATCAAGGTGAACCCCAGCTCCGAGTTCGACCTGGGCGGCTCGGGCCCGTTGTGAATATGGCCGAATGGGTGGCTCACAGGTTGCGGATGGCCCCGGCCAGGTCGGGGGCAGTAGGAGGCCCAGCAGGAGGCCCCCGGCCAGGTCGGGGCAGTAGGAGGCCCAGCAAGGGACTGATCCGTCGGTGTCGAGCTGCCCCATGAACCACTCGCCGTCGTCAAGCACGAGGCACAAGTCGTGGAACCCGAGGACTACCTCGGGCTGGAGCGTCGTGTATTTGCTCTGGTCGTGGCCCTCGACGACTACGAGCCTGTCAAGTCGGCCTTGCCGAACTGGAGCGGCGGGCCTCCGCAGACCCTTGGACCCGTCCCGCGGAAAGCCGGGCCGCGCAAAGGCTCTGCCACAGCAGTCCGCAGATCGGGCATTTCGGGCGACCGGAGGGGGTGTGGAGCGGCGGCGCGCGGGTGCTCTGTCATTCTTTGCGCCGTGCAGCCCCCCTCGTCCGTGACTCCCGACGCACCCTCCCCCATACGCGACCCGCTCCTCACCCAGGAGTGGCTCGACCTCGCCTTCATCCACTGGGCCGTCGACCCGGACGTCGTGGCCCCGCTGTTGCCGAGCGGGACGGTGCCCGACACATACGACGGGGTCAGCTACGTGGGGCTCGTGGCCTTCCGGATGCACCGGGTCGGCTGGCTCCGGCTGCCCGGAGTGCCGTACCTCGGCTCGTTCCCCGAGACCAATGTGCGCCTGTACTCGGTCGACGCGCACGGGCGGCGCGGTGTCGTGTTCCGGTCGATGGACGCGTCACGGCTCATCCCGGTCGTGATGGGGCGGGTCGGCTTCCGGCTGCCGTATCTGTGGTCCCGGATGAGCGTCCGCACCGACGGCGACACCGTCGACTACGCCAGTTCACGCCGCTGGCCCGGCCCGCGCGGGGCGCACAGCCGTATCACGGTGGCCAGGGGCAAGCGGATCGACGAGCCCACCGCGCTGGAGCATTTCCTCACCGCCCGGTGGGGTATGCACAACGGCTTCTTCGGCGGGGCTGCGTATCTGCCGAACGACCATCCGCGCTGGCCGCTGTACCGAGCGGAGCTGCTCACGTGCGAGGAGAACCTGCTCGCTTCGGCCGGCCTCCCGACGCCACGCGAGGCCCCGGTCAGCGTCCTGTACTCCCCCGGAGTCCCGGTGCGGCTCGGCAGGCCGTCCCGCTCCGCACCCACCGTCCCGCACCCTCGCCGACCTCTCTAGCACTGCCACGTCGTCCGCGGTGGGTGGTGCTCCCGACTGCTGCGCACCGCCCCTTCGAGGAGCGGTGCCGCAGCCGCAGCGGCGCGTCATCCAGGGCCTGTTTCCTTGTTGAGTCCTGCCACGGAGTTGCTCGGCTACTGCAGCGACACGGTGCAGGACCCCCACCGGCGACGGCATGGTCCGTTCGACGATGTGGTCGCTCTGGTGGGACTGAGCCCGAACGACTCAGGTCACCAGCCTTTTGACTGGTGCCGCTGCGTCACATCCCGGATGCGCTGACGGCCTCCAACAGGGCGGTGACAGTTTCGTTGTGCGGGGTGGGGATGCCCAGGCGGGCACCCGCGCGCACGACAGCGCCGTTGCGAGCGTCGTATTCCAGTGGGCGGCCGGCCAGGCGGTCCCACAGCATGCTGCTGCCGGACTCCGCCGGCATCGTTCGCAGCCGGGCGATGACCTGGTCGGCCAGGTCATCGGGCAGGTTCGCACCTGAAGCGGTAGCAACCTGCCGCGCCTCCTCCACCAACGCGCGGCCCAACTGTGCGACGCGCGGATTGTCGAAGACCGGCATACGGCGCATCGTCAGAGCGGTGATGGCGCCGTTGGCCGCGTTCAGGCACAGCTTCTCCCAGGTGGCAGTCACGAAGTCGTCGGTCAGGGCCACGGTGATGCCACTGCCCTGGCACAGGGCAGCGAACTCCACACCGTCGTCGTCCTCGGGGACCACGATCCTCGGGCGGTTGAACAGCCGGATGTGGCCACGCTGCGGCGACTCGGCGGAGATCTCCACCACAGCCGGAAGCACGCGGGCCGCGGCGCCCAGAAGCGGGGCGACGCGCTCACGATGCTCGACGCCGTTCTGCAGCACCACGACACGAGTGCCGGCGGCGCACAGCCGTTCCAGCCACGGCTTCGCGCCCGCCGTCTGGTGTGCCTTGGTCGCCAGCACCACCCAGTCGACCGCACACGCCTGGGCAGGGTCGAGGACCTGCGGAATCGATACCTTTTCAACTGCCCCGTCGGGCCCGTCGATCCGCAGCTCGCCCAGTGGGGAGCGCACGCACGCGGTCACCTCCAGCCGCCCGGTCGAAGCCAGGCCCGCGGCCATGACGCCCCCCACCGCACCCACACCCACCAGCGCAACACGTGTCATGAACACCGACCCTACCCGCGAGTAGGGCCAGACGGTGCTCCTCGCGTCCCGCGAGGACGATCGCGCTGTGGGTGTCGATATCCACCCTGACGCGGGACGGGCCCTCAGGTTCGGCTACCGGAGCGTGGAACCGGCTCCAAGTACCGCTCGGCCGTGTGGGCGAACCGACGAACTCGCCAACGCCCACAGGCCGCACCGCACTTCGCCACGATCGTCACGTGGACCGTCGCCCACCGAGAGCCAGAACCTAGGACAGCGGCTGACCGCCAAGGCCCATCCGGCGGACGCCGCGGGGCGAGAAGGTCATCGGCCCTATCCAGCCCCGCCGGATCACGGCGATCTGGGAGGGCAGCGGTGACACCGGATCGACCGCCCTCCCGCGTGACCAGTTGGACGCGCAACCGTCTCCGTTGGGCCGGGCCGGCAGCCCCCGGCAACGGCGGCCCCGGCGGTTCCAGCACCGCCCGCCGCGCGCCGGTCGCATCGCCACGACCCACGCCAAGGTCATCCCAGTAGTGGATCACTCGGGGTGCCCCGGTACTCACAGGCCCTAACGTTGGTCCATGCTCAAGAAGCCGTCACGCATTGAACTCCACCCGCTGACCCGCTCCGACCAGGACGAGTTCTGCACGCTCGTGCAGGCCAGCTCCGAGCTGCACGGGCCATGGATGCAACTACCCGCGACCGCCGAGGAGTTCCAGGTCTGGATGAGCCGCTTCGACGACGCCACCAACCGGGGCTTCCTGATACGTGTCCGGGAGACCGGCGCAGCGGCCGGCATGGTCAACATCAACTCGATCATCCGGGGCCGCTACCAGGGCGCGTCCCTCGGCTACGCGGCCTTCGCCCCGTCCGCAGGGCACGGATACATGACCGAGGGGCTCGCCGCCACCCTGCAGCACGCCTTCACCGACCTGCGGCTCCACCGACTCGAAGCCAACATTCAACCGGGTAACAAGGCGTCCCTCGCCTTGATCCAGCGGCTGGGCTTCCGCTACGAAGGGATTGCGCCCGCGTACCTCTACATCGACGGGGCCTGGCGGGACCACGAACGCTGGGCCATCACCGCACCAACCCCCTGGACTCCCGATCCATCCCTTCCCATGGTCTGAGTCGCGCGGCGCCGCTCATGGGATGGCACCAGCCGCCTCTCATCACGGACGCGCGAGCGGTGACGGCGATGGCGCTGTCAGGGATGCGTCGACGGCCTCGCCCGCCCGCAGGCACCGGGCCCGTACAGCGGCAGCCGCGGCATGGGCCCGCTCGATGAGCGAGCGGGCCGCTGCCGGAGCGGTTTGCAGAGCGCCCGCCGGCGGATCGCAGGGAGTGATCGACATCACACTCACCAGGGACAGGAAGGACAACCTCGGTTCGCTGTGGTCCGAGTGCGGTCCCGCTCGCACTCGGACGGATGGGAACGACGATCCGGCCTCGGGGTCGCCAAGGGCTGCCCGTCACCGTCGAGCCGTAGGCTGGATTCCATGCTCGACGGACAGGAGGCTGACGTGACCGGGACGACGGTGGCGCAGGTCATGGCTGAGTTGGCCGCGCTTGAGGACCCGAAGATGCGTGCGGCGAACGAGAAGCGCGGTGACGATCACGGCGTGAACCTCGGCAGGCTGCGCGCACTCGCGAAGCAGCTCAAGACGCAGCAGGATCTCGCGCGCGAACTCTGGGCGACGGAAGACACCGCGGCGAGGCTCCTGGCGATGCTGATCTGCCGTCCGAAGGCATTCGAGCGCGACGAGCTGGACACCATGGTGCGGGAGGCGCGCGCCCCCAAGGTTCACGACTGGCTCGTGAACTACGTGGTGAAGAAGAACCCGGCCTCCGAAGAACTGCGCCTCGCCTGGTTCAAGGACCCGGATCCTGTGGTCGCGAGCGCCGGCTGGGCGCTGACCACCGAGCGGGTGGCGAAGAAGCCCGAGGGCCTCGACCTCGCGGGACTGCTCGACGTCATCGAGGCGGAGATGAAGGACGCGCCCGATCGTCTGCAGTGGGCGATGAACCACTGCCTGGCTCAGATCGGGATTCAGCACGCCGAGTACCGCGCCCGCGCGATCGACATCGGCGAGCGCCTGGAAGTGCTCAAGGACTACCCGACTCCCCCGAACTGCACGTCCCCGTTCGCGCCTGCCTGGATCGCCGAAATGGTGCGTCGTCAGCACGAGAAGTAGCAGACCCGCAACTTCGGGCGAGGCGCCGACGCGTACGGCTGCGTCGGGGCCATCGCTGCCGGGCGTCAGGTCAACGGTGCGATCGTGAAGTGCCGAACCTGAAGTGGCGCCACCAAGTACTCCTGCTCGCCGGGAAGAACCACCGGCTGGTCACGCCAGTTCTCGCCGGCGTAGGCGACCAGATCCTCCTCGCTCCGCCAGCGACTGACGTACAACAGTCCGTCCGGCGGCGCGACCAGAACCTCGTGGTCCACCAACCCGGGGTGGAGAGACGGGAATTCACTCACAGCACTGACGATCACGTCGCGGAACGCCTCGAAGCGATCCGGACGGACACGGGCCTCGCTAATCCTGATGATCACGGCACTCACGCTGCCACATGGAGCGCGACGATGAAACCCCAGACGCGTTCCGTCGCCGGTGACCTCCGCCGCAGAGGCGGCGCTCGTGGCCAGCAGGCGCTCTGGAGAGAGGTTTTGACGGTTGATCGGCTCTCTCTGTCACTTCCCTGGCGGGGGGGCGAGCCGTGCGGGTCGTCGATGTCGCTCACGTCGGCGGGGCGAAGACCTCGCCGCGGTTGTACGTCCTGCCAACGGCGGCGCAGGCCCCTTCCCCACCTCGGTGTCCCGCGCCGCCGCTACCGGCCCGCCGGCCCGGTCGGGCTGCGAGAGTCCACCGGAAGGCGCAGGATCTGGCCGGCGGCGGTGCCGACGAGGAGCGTGCCGTCCGGGGCAGCGTGCAGCGAGAGGGGGCCGTACGAGGGCAGCGCGCGACGGCCGAGCACCGTCCCGTCGGCGGTGTCGCAGGAGACGAGAGTGCCGTCGACGCACAGGGCGTACAGAACCCCGGCATGTGTGTCGAGGTCCTTGACCTCGGATTCCAGCGGACGGCTCCAGAGGATCTCGCCCGACGGGAAGGCCCTGCGGACCAGCTCCGTCCGTCCGTGCAACAACGCTGGGCCGGCCGCGTCGTCGGTGTAGACCGCTCTGCCGAGAGGCGCGTCGACCGTGAAGAGCGTCGTCTCGACGGTGCCGGTCGGGTCGAGGGCGATCACCTCCCGGCGCCGCCGTCCGTACAGCAGCTCGGGGCAGCGGCGGACGTCGAGCGGGACGAGGTCGTACCTGTCGGGCTCGTGGACCGCGCCGAGCCGGGTGCCGTCGGCAGCGAAGATCCGGGTGTTGGGTGGGGTGGGCGGCTCGGTCCCGAAGCTGCGGTCGTAGGTGTCCCGGATCGCCCAGACCCCGTCCGTACGGGCGGACAGCGCGGCCGAGAAGGGCACGGATGGGCGGTCGAGAACCGTGCCGTCCGAGGTGGCGACGAGCGGGAAGTCGGTCCGCGTGCGGGAATCCGGGCCGGAGACGGCGACCCGTACCGTCCGCTCGTCGGCTGCGAGCTCGATCCGCGTGCCGCCGCTCGCCGAGGGCGCGGGGACGCTCCACTGCAGCGATCCGTCCCGGCCCCAGCACTCCACCGCTGTGTGCATGCGGGTGGCGAGCACACGGCCGTCACGCAGCCCGGCCACGGCTCGAACCCCGCCCCGCGCGTCGTACGTCCGGCCGGCCCGCTCGGCGAGTTCGCGCAGCAGCGGCTGCGCGAGCGGTATGTCGTCGTACGGGGACGGGCCGTCCGGGTCGAGCGGGGTCCGGTCGAGCGCTGTCAGGTCGAGGGCGTCGGGGGTGAGGCCGAGCCAGTTGTCGCGTACGACGGTGGCCCGGGACATCAGGTGCGTGTACTCGTCGTCCGGGTGCAGGGCGAAGAAGGTGAGCTCGAGGGTGCGGTCGTCCAGCCAGCGGACCGGCTCGATGCCCCAGGCGGGGTCGGCGAAGTCGACGCGGTGGCCAGTGCCGGGTTCGAAGAGGGTGAGGCCGCCTTCACGTCGGTACTCGTCATAGTTGTCCAGGCCGACGACGAGGAGCGGGAGCGTGGGGTGAAAGGCGATCGACTCGGCATCCGTCGTGAAGGTCAGCAGGTGGGCGCAGGACAGGTCGGCGGCGCGGAAGAGCGCGACGACGCTGCTTCCCTGCAGCACCGAACTCACCGCGATCCACTGCTCGTCGGCGCTGACGACCACTTGGGACGCGTGCCCGTGCAGTTCGGAAAAGGGCTCGTCGTGGAAGACGGCGTACGAGGTCGTCTGCTCAGCCATGGTGCTCCGTCATGTGGGCGAACGTGGTGCAGGCGAGGGTGTTCAGGACCTCCGGCGTCGCCTCCGGTACGAGGGTCCGGAAGGACGCGGCGAAGGCGGCCGACTGCGTGCAGAGGGCCTGTGCCTCCAGAGCCTGGGTGAGGCGCGGTAGCAACTCGTAGAAGCAGAAAGGGTGCTCGCTCTCGATGAACGCCCTCAGGCTGTCCTCGTACGAGGCGTGCTCGCCGTCGTACGTCCAGTCGTCCAGAGCGCGCAGCAGCGGGAACTGCGTGCGCACCTCCCATGCGGCGAGCGGTACCTCCTCGTACGAGGCGTCCCACTCACGGTCCGCGAGCCGCAGCAGCATCGCCAGCTCGGTCATGAACTCGGGAAGGCGCTTGTTTCCGGCGGCTGTCGTCCATGCCCGCCGAGTGTCGTCCGGACAGGTCGCGAAGAACTCGTCGCTGAACGCGGTGGCCAGGTAGTCCAGTTGGGAGGCGAGCGGCTGGAGGGCGCAACGCCAGGACGCGTCCCAATGGTTGGTCCGCGAGACCCTCTTGAAGCGCAACACCTCCCATTCCAGCGGGTCGGGCCCGCCGGCTGCGAGCCCGACGAGGTGCGCGATCGGTCCGCTGGTGAACATGCCTTCCGGATGCAGTGCCATGAACTCCCCCTGTTCGTTGGCGGTCCGTCACATCGCCCTGAGGGCGCCGCCGAGCGAGCGGGTGGCCGATCGGCCGCACTCCCGCGCTCGGCAGCACGCTCATGTGACTCGCCGCGTGTTCATCGCTGCTAGTGCTGCTGGTGCTGCTAGTGCTGCTGGTGCTGCTGGTGCTGCTAGGCCGTGTATCGGAAGTGGATCTCATCAGGTGTCGAGTGGAAGTTCCAAGAGTTCCTCTGGGGACTGGAAACCGAGGCGCCGATAGAGCGGCGTGCTGCGCTCTGACGGCCAGACGATCAAGCCCTCGAGGCCTGCGCTGCGTGAATGCTGCTTCAGCGCCTCAAGGAGCGCGGAGCCAGCTCCTTTGTTCCGATGTGACGGCAGGACGAAGTAGTTCGTGACATAGCCGACCGGGTTGTTGTCCTCGTAGGGCTCCGGCATCCGCTCCACCAGACAGAGGAAGACGTGACCACAGATTTCGCCTTCGGTCTCCGCGACCCAGGCCAACCAGTAGCCATCCCTGAGCCGGTCGTGGATCCAGTGCTCTGCCTCTTCCAGGGGCCGCGCGCGGGTCGGTCTTAGTCCTTCGTAGTCCTCTTGCTTGAACGTCCATCGGAGTTCGGCCAGGCGGCCCGCATCGGCGGGTCGGGCGGGGCGCACGGTGAAGTCTGTGGTCATGAGGCGAGTTTCCCGGTCACACGGCAGTGGGGCGAACTGGTTTCCGTGCCGGTCACAGCCATTCGTTGATGGCCGCAACGAGGACGGGGGCTTCGTAGCGGACAGCGAGTTTCTCGTAGCGGGTAGCCACCGCCCGGTGTCTCTTGAGGCGGTTGATGCCACACTCCACCGCGTGGCGCTCACGGTAGTCGGCCTTGTCGAACTTCGGCGGGCGGCCGCAGGCACCGAGCTTCTTCCGGTTGCGGGCGTGGTCAGCCTTGTCCGGGATGGTGCAGCGGATCCCGCGTCTGCGCAGGTAGGCACGGTTCCTCCGGGAGGCGTACGCCTTGTCGGCCCGCACCCGGTCAGGGCGGGTGCGGGGCCTGCCCGGTCCCAGACGATGTACCCGGATCTGCTTCAGTACGGGCTCAACCTGTGGAGAGTCCCCGCGTTGCCCGGCTGTGATCACGAACGACATCGGCTTCTGGCCCTGTTCGACGGCCAGGTGCAGCTTGGTGGTCAGACCTCCGCGTGAGCGTCCGAGTCCGTGGTCGGCTGGCTCGATGTCGAGGCCACCTGGCGGCTCGACCTGCAGTTCCCCCTTTTCCGTGCCCCGGCGGCGTGCCGGTGGGCTCGGCACACCGTGGAGTCGACGTTGATGTCCCACGTGATCAGATGCTTCGAGTCGGCCTGGGCCTGCAGTTCGGCGAGGAAGCGCTTCCAGGTGCCGTCCCGCTGCCAGCGACGGAACAGGTCGTACACGCGGCCCCAGGGACCGTACCGTTCTGGCACGTCCCGCCATGGCGCCCCGGTCCGTGTCCGCCACCGTATGCCGTTGACCAGCTGCCGCCGGGTCCGTATCGGCGGCCGTCCCGGCTTCTTGCCCGTTGGCAACAACGGCCCCAGCCGGGCCCACTGAGCATTGGTCAGATCTCCAGGTTTCACGAAGAGAGATCATCTTCCGTCAACTGCCGGACGCGACACACCGGCGGCTGGGACGATCCGTGACGTGATCGCTTGGATGCACCGCACCCCAGTCTGGGTGGTGATAGTGGTGGGCGCTATTACCGCTGGCCTGTTCCTCGTTGGCACCGTCGTACATGTCGCCGACCTTCTTCACCACGGCCTTGTAGCTTACGAATGGGCTCCGAAGTGGCTCAACTTCTACTGGTCCTCGCTGGCGCTCCTCGACCTGCTCACAGCTGCGCTTCTGATCAGCGGCAAGCGTCGAGGGACAGACCTCGCTTGCGCCATCATGACGACCGACCTCGCCGCCAACTGGTACGCGACCTATGGCATCCAGCACAGCAGCCTCGCCGCTCAACCGGGCCTCCAGCGCCTGGTCGCCTTCACCGCATTCGTCCTAGGAACGGCGCCTTTCGCCCGACGGCACCTCACCAGTTGAGCTGACGCGAAAGACCCACTTCCCATACACCCCTGGTCCAGATGGCACCCGCACCTGCTGCACTGCGTCCAGCCGACCTCGGTGAGAGTACGTGACCGGCTCGGGCGGCGCGGACAAGATGCTCCTCGCGGTCTACATGTGCTGTTAGTTCGAAGTCCCGACCACGACACCGCCGACGCCTACAGCCTCGCCCGTATCACCGCGGCCCTGGACGAGGAGCCGGAGCCGCAGTTCCAGCGGGAGGTACTCGCCACGGTGCGCGGGGCGAAGAAGTCTGCTCGCCCCGCACATGCCGCTGGCTAGCAGGTGATGCTTTCGATGTAGACGTGGTCGAGGTCGCTGAACTTCTTCCAGAGGCTGGTCTTACCGCGCCGGTCCTCCGTGTTGGTCCAGCCACCCCAGTAGTGCCACTTGGTGACACAGCCCTTGTAGAACCGGACGGCGTCGGTGTCGAAGTAGTGGTAGTGAAACTTCGACTCGTCGCCTGCGGGGAGCTCCACATCCGCGTTGTAGCTACCCCAGGTGTTCACGTGCGTCACACAGGGAAGCTTGTCCCCCGAGTAGGTGCTGGAGGTCCCGGACCAGCAGTTGGCTATGCGGACCGACATGCCCGAGTTGTTGCTGACCTCACCGCCGCAGCCCGAGGTCGTACACGTGCCTGCCGATGCGGGGGTGCTCAGGCCGATGCTCATGAGGGGTACCGCGATGGCGAGCGCCGCAGAGCGCACGCCCCACTTACCGAGCTTTCCCGTGATCATGCTCTCCTCCGTGCGGTCGCGAATTTGGTCGTCCGGCTGGTGATTCAGAAAGCCCACTCAGACCACGGCAACAAGCAGTTTGTGTTCACCGCGTGTAGATGGCGTGGGTATGTTGGCATGAACGGGTCACTGGCGCCAGCATTCGAGACACCTGGATCAGATCCCAGACGGCGTCTTGTGAAAAGGGCGAACGTTGTCTGATGCAGCACTAGAGCCTGTCTGATGGGTCGTGGTGCGGGTGACGAGCCCGAGGTCAATGCAGGTCTACCTGGAACGCGTGACGGTGATCGGCGGGGCAGGTGATGATGCGCAAGTCTCCCCATCGGCCGACGACAACCCTGTCTCGTCGTCGCTTGCCACGGTGAAGAGGAGCGTCATGGCCTTGCCACAGTCCCCACAGCGAAAGACTGCCGGGTGCGTCAGATGCCAGGTTGGCCAGCCGCCGAGTTTCCAGCCGCCGAGGCGGGTGATGACGTCGCCTCCGTCGCCGGTCTCGCGGACCAGTTCCTCCAATCGCGGACGAAGTTCTGCAGGCAGCTCCTCGCGGAATGGGAAGTCGGTCACGTGCTCGGCGGTGATGGCGCACGTCTTGGGCAGGTAGCTGTCCTCGTCATACCGTGAGGGCGCCGGCGGGTTCGTCAACTGGCTGGTCACGTCAGCGGCTCGACGCCATCGAACTTCGATCACAGGGCTGATGTCAGCCTGCTGGGCCGGAGGATCCCCGTGTTCATTGGGACACCAAAGGATCTGCAAGAGGTTGATGCCAGCGGGCCACCAGGGTCCCGGCGCGTCGCGCTGGAATGTGCGACCGGCACCATGACCGCGGCAGGCACGCCGGCAGGGCCGTTCTCGTCGGGCAATGAGCATTCGGGCCACGGTTCATCGCCCGGCCACAGCAGCGGTCCGCCGATCGAGCTGTTCCGGCAGTCTGGCTCTGCCCGCTCGGGGTGGAGCACGACTGCGTCGCGCGCGTGGGGGGGCGAGTTCGGGAAGCACAGCGAGTATCGAATCGATCGACGGTCTGGGGGTGCGCGTCATCCTGCCTTCCGATCAGCTGGTCGTAGATCGCTCGCAGCGTTTAGGCCAGCTGTGACAGCGGTTCCCACTCGCGGATCATGAGCGGAGCCACAGCCGAATCGCGGCAGCCGTGACAGCGCCGTGAAAGACGTACGCCCGCTTCTCGTATCTCGTCGCTACAGCCCGGAAGCCCTTGAGTGCCAGGATGGTTCGCTCCACTTCATTCCGGCGGGCATATCGTCCGCGGTCGAAGCCGGGAGGCAGGCCGCCAGTACTTCCGCGACGTCGACGGTTGGCTTGCTGGGTCCTCGGTTCGGGGATGGTGTGCTTGATCTGGCACCTGCGTAGGTAACGCCGGTTTCTGCGGGATGAGTACGCCCTGTGGCCGCCAAGATGGTCGGGCCGGGTGCGCGGGCGGCCGCCGTTGACGCGGGGGACGCGGATGCGGTCCAGGACCGGGATCATCTGGGGCGCGTCGCCCCACTGCCCCCGCGTGATCAGCAGGGCTAGCGGGCGGCATCTCCCCTCCCCAACGAGGTGGATCTTGGGTTGTCAGGCCACCGCGGGAGTGGCCCAGGGCCTCCTCCTCTCGATGCTGGGCAGGCCGGGAGCGCCTGCCGCTGATCTGGGGCGGTCGGTTGCGGGCACCGGCCGCGTGCTGGTGAGCCCGGCATACGGTGGAGCCACCCTCACCATGGACCAATCGATGCGTCCCTCGGTATCGGCGTCAGCCTGCACGGCATGCAAGATCGTGTCCCAGGTGCCGTCCGCCGACCAGCGCCTATGCCTGTCGTAGATCGTCCTCCAGCTCCCGAAACGCGCGGGCAGGTCACGCCATGGCACACGGTCCGGAGCCTGAAAAGGATCCCGTTGATGACGATCCGGTGATCCTTCCACCGGCCCCTTCTGCCAACGGCCTTCAGTAGATGCCCTTCCAGACGAGACGACTCGCGGTCTGACCGATCGCCCCTCCCCACGCCGAACAGAACGATGGAATGGAAGCCTCGGTCACCGACCCGTCGGACAGGCACTAGGCGAATCAGGCTCCCTGCCCGCCCCAGCGGAAGGCCCTGGCGGGCAGATCGGCTGCCGAGTGCGGGAGCGTGCCGGTGTAGTGCCGGGCCAGGACTGCGTCGGTGAAGTGGTAGGCCCCTTCGTCGACGACGAGGAGCCCTTGTTTCCGTGCGGCTTTGAGTGTGTCACTGAGGTTGTTGAGCCCCTTGCGGTCGTGACGGTTGAAGTAGCAGCGGGCCCAGTGGGGTGCCGCCAGGGTGCCGACAAGGATCGTGAGCAGCAGTGCTGTTCCAAGGACGGCGGAGGCGGCGACGAGAGTCGGGGTTTCGGAGGTGTTTTCCTGGATCGTGGAGGGGATGCAGGCGGCCGTCATGCTGACCATGAAGAGGGCGATGAGAAGTTCCAGGCCCAGCCATGCGCTGCGGCGTTCGCGCGGGGACGGGCGCGGGCCATGGTCCACGGTGTGCTGCCTGGGGTTGGCGTCCGAGTAGGCCGCCCTGCCGATGAAGGCAATCGCATAGACGGCGAAGATGGGACCGAGCACAGCAGCGCTGGGCCCCCCGGTGAGGGTGGTGATCAGCGAGCACAGAACGCAGGGAAGGGCAGGCAGGCTTGCTCTGCTGGCGAGAGCCCGCAACATCGCGGGGTGCGGCTCAGTACGGATCACGGCCGAGGGCGGGCGCGTGACAACCGGGTGCATCATGGCGGCGATGATGACGGCAGCCACCACGGCGTACGGCACCAGTCGCATAGGAAGGCTGCCGTCGTACTCGCCTTCCGAGCTGATGGTGTCCTCGGCCAGTGTGACCCACGTGTAGAAGAACGCCAGGACGGCGATCAGGAGCGTGAGGTAGGGACGCTTGGGGGGTTGCCAGCCGGCGCCGCCCACGGTGCGGCTTCCGTCGGGGCGCGCCGGCTGGCGCAGGAACAGCGCCAGTGACGCTTGGAAGCGGTCAGCGGTGTGGGGTGCGGAGTAGCCGGTGGCGCAGGCGTGTTTGGCGACGGCTGGCAGGTAGCCGGATTCGATGACCTGGCGCTCGATGTCGTGGCGTGACTTGCCCAGCAGGTCTGCTGGGTCGGCTCGTCCGTCGCTGAACGCCTGGCGGGCGGCGCAGGCCATGGAAGGGGCCGAGAGAACGTCCCAGAGCTCCGGGGCTTCGGTGGCGGCGAGTACGGGTTCCCATTTGCTGTGTACGAGGGCGGTATCGGCGCTCCGGTTGGTCTGAGGGAGCCATTCTTTGAGGTCGTCGCGCTGCAGAGGGCACAGGACGATGCCGCTGCTGCGTGCCAGAGGTGTGTTGGCGGATTCGACGAGGACGCGGAACGGGTCGGTCTCACTGACCAGGATGACACCGGTGAGGCAGCTGTCGATCTCTTCGAGGGCACGCGGCATGTACTGGGGATCGACCGCGTCGAAGTCGTCCAGGATAGGCAGAAGCTCTCCCGCGCCGAGCAGGACGGAGACCCGCTCAGCCGAGAAGTGTTCCTGCGGGAGGTGTGGCAGGTGGTGCGCTATCCACTCCAGGATGGACACGTATTCCGGGCGCCATTCGGCCAGCGACACCCGGACCGGAACGGCCTTGCCGTGGTGGAGGGCTCTGCCCAGATGGCCGGCGAGTTCGCTCTTGCCGCTGCCCCGCTGGCCGAGGATGACCAGCCGCTGAGACGGCAGGAGCGTGAACAGAGCCCGCAGGTCACCGAAGCGTCCATGAAAGTCGACCTGGGGCGGGCCGTCCATGAGGTCGACCGGTGCCGGAATGAACCGGATCGGCAGCGGTCCCACACCATGTCCGGTGCTCGCCTCGCTGCGCAAGTTCCACACCGACAGTCCGGATGCCAGCGTGTGCTGGGCGGCGGCCCGCAACGGGGAGAGTGAGTCCTTCCCAGATTCGTCGCCCGGCATGAATACGGCGCCGGATCCCGGCGGATCCTCGGCGGCGTTCGGTGCGCGGTCGAGACCGTGGTGAGCGCGGTGGGCGCGGCTGGCTTCCGCGTAGCGGCTGCGCCACAGGTCCAGGCTGGTCGCGGGGTCGCATGCCTTCGCCCAGTCTTCGACCAGGCGCCAGCTGGGGAGGGTGGTGCCGGTCGTGGCGGCCTGCAGCATCGCCTTGCTCCAGTTGACGGTTCCGGCAAGCCGGTCGAGGGTCAGCCCGGCTCCGTGCCGAACGGCCCGCAAGCGGGTGGCGAGTTCCGCCAATTCGGGGATGGTTTCGTCGACGGGCTTCTCGGGACGTCCTCGAGGCATGGCTCGTCACTCCCCCGCCGCGGTGCGGCGGCGTGCGCGCGAGGGCTGGGATGCCGGTGCCAGCAGACGTCGGGCGAGGTCCAGAGCGGTGCCCCCAGCCAGGGTGATCACCGCCAGTGCGCTGCCGGCTTCGTAGCCGTGGCGGACGAGAACAACGGTCGCGATCAGCACGAGAACGATGACCACGATGCGGATCCGCACTTCGTGCGGGAACGACGGCACACAGGAAAGAGGACTGGCGGGCATGGAAGCCTCCTGGGATGACGGTCCGGCCAAGTGGTGTACCGCCCTGCACAGTTGGCGCTGTGTCCAACCGTCAGGCCGGAGCGGGCGATGCATTCAAGATGCCCCAACCCGTCATGCCGGAACAGCCTCGACGCACAGCTCGAGATGAGGCTTATGGAAGCGCTTGTGCTGATTTTCAAACAATGCTGCCGACCATGGGCTGGGTCCCGAACAATTGACTGCCCGCCCTTCCATGCGGTGGACAACACCCCGTTCACGTGCGTCGTGCCAGTTCACCGCCCTGCGAACAAGCCGCACGCAGTCTTCTGTCCGACACCCGGCCCCATCCTCTGTAAAACAATGCCGTCATCTTCGAAACTGGTGCTCGATGCTCAAGCACGAACTAAGGCATCCCAGCCCGAGGCACCCTGGATGACGGTCCGGCGCCTCGCCCCGGGCGGGCGGAGCGACCGTTGGCGCGGCCCTCCACCCGTCCGGGCACACCCTCTACGAGCCCGGAGCCGGCACCACGACGAACAGCAGACCGCCGACCGCGACCGCTCGCCCCCACCGTCCACGACTGCCCACGAACCGGACATGTCCCAGGGCATCGTCGCCCGCTTCCGCACGATGGCGATCCACCGCGGCTCCGTACTCATCGGACACGTCATCGGCAGCGTCCTGCAATGCGTGCTGAGCGTGGTGCTCGTCGGCGCCGTCACCGTGGCCATCGGCTTCCTATCCACGACGCCACCGCCATGGAATGGCTCGCCGCGTTCGGACTGCTCTGCTGTTCACTCTGGCACGCACCTGGGATCGCGGTCGGCATGGGCCTGATCAGTCCGAGATCGGCTACAACGGCCGGCTCGGCCGTCGTCTGGCGCCTGGGCCTGTCTCTTGAATGAGTCGCTGACTGGCGCATGGGGGCCTCTGGGACACTCGGCCAATGGATGAAGCGATGCTCTCGAACTGATCCGCCTGGCCGATGGAGACCAGGTCGTCAGCGTCAGGCTTGCCGACCGTGTGCCGGCGTGGGACCCGGACTACTACGCTGCCGGCATCGTCATCGCCAGCGACTTCGTGAACGCTCAGCTTCGGAACCTGTGACGCTTGAAGACCTGGATCATTGGACCGGAGCCATGGACCGCATCGAGGCGCGCACGAACTTGGGATGCCGGAGGGGACGTACTCACCGTCGACTGGCCGCCTGCAGGCAACGACGGTTACCTCCGCGCCACCCGCATGGACGGCCTCGGAATGCCGACGTCAGGACTGTGTGCCAGCGTGAGGATCGCGCCCGGAGTGGGTGACGGGGCGCCGGCGTTTCGCTGAGGGCAGCCGGTGAGACCTGTGTCGGGTCCGCGTCACGAGGAGGCGAGGCGCATGCCGGACGCCAAGGCGGGACCCACGAACGCGTCACCGCCGGATCCGTCCACGATCCTCCGGAGCCGCAGTTACCTGGTGCTTCTTGGGATGGCCGCGCTGGTCGGCGTACCGGTGTCCGCGGTGGCGTTCGGCTTCCTCGCGCTGGTCGACGAACTTCAGCCGATCCTCTACACCGATCTGCCCAAGGCGCTGGGCTTCCACGGCACACCGCCGTGGTGGCCGCTGCCCCTGCTCGCCGTCGGGGGACTGCTCGTAGGGCTTGCCGTACAGTACCTGCCGGGGCGCGGAGGCCACGAACCGTCGGGCGGACTCAAGGTCTCCGGCACGCCCACACTTGTCGAGCTCCCCGGCATCCTGTTCGCCGCCCTGGCGACTTTGGCCTTCGGCGCGGTCCTCGGACCGGAAGCACCTCTCATCGCTCTCGGTGGCGGACTGGCCGCGGGCGCCGTGCGCCTCGTCAAGCGTGACGTCCCGGAACAGGTGAGCACGATGATGGGCGCGGCAGGCAGTTTCGCGGCGATCAGCTCACTGCTGGGATCACCCCTGCTCGGCGCGTTCCTGCTGATGGAGGCTTCGGGGCTCGGTGGGGCGACGCTGGCCCTGGTGCTGGTGCCCGGCCTGCTCGCCGCGGGCATCGGCGCGCTCATCTTCGTCGGCCTGGGATCCTGGACCGGGCTGGGCACCTACTCGCTGGCACTGACCGACCTGCCCGAGGCCACGAAGCCGACAGTCGCGGAGTTCGGCTGGGCGTTGGTCATCGGTCTGTCGGCCGCCTATCTGGGCGTGGGAATCCGATGGCTCGCCGTTCGTCTGAAGACGCAGGTGGATCGTCGACGTGTGCCGGCCACGGTGGTCATGGGCCTGGTCGTGGCGGGATTGGCGATCGGCTATGCGGAGGGCACCGGCAAGCCGGCAACCGACGTGTTGTACTCGGGCCAGTCGGCGTTGGGTCCACTCCTCTCACAGAGCACCGCCTATTCCATCGGAGCACTGTTGCTGCTGGTGTTGTGCAAGGGCCTGGCCTACTGCGCTTCGCTCAGCAGTTTCCGCGGAGGCCCCGTCTTCCCCGCGATGTTCGTGGGCGCGGCAGGAGGCATCCTGCTCTCCCACGCCCCGGGGCTGTCCCTCGTCGCAGGGTTCGCCATGGGCGTCGGCGCGACGACTGTCGCGATGCTCAGACTTCCGTTGGTCTCAGTCCTGCTGGCCACCCTGCTGCTCGGGTCACAGGGGCTCACCGTCATGCCGTTGGTGATCGTCGCGGTCGTGGTCGCGCATGTCGCGTCCGCCAGACTCACCCCTCCTCCCCCGGAGCCGGAAGGCGAACCGAGGGCGAGCCGACAGCAGTCCTAGGTAGAAACCCCCTCAACTTCGCCTGCCCGGCATCCTGAACGTCACGCCAGAGATTCGCGGCCGTTCATGCGCGGCTGGAGTCCATACGGGCCCGCCCTCTGAAGACGCGTCCCCGGAGAGCGCTCCAGATCCGCCGTTGTGCCCCCCTCCAAACGCGCGCCCCTGTCTCCGGGCGGCGGGCGGGTACCTCTCGCGCGAGAGGGCGGCGTCACGGGCTGACGCCACCCTCTGTCTGGGCTACGCCTTGTCCACCAGGACGACCTCCAGCTCGCCGTCGGCGTACTGGGCCCGGATCAGCTTCTTGTCGAACTTCCCGACGCTGGTCTTGGGCACCGCCGGCAGCAGTGACCAACGCTCCGGCAGCTGCCAGGAGGCGACCCGCCCGCCGAGGAAAGCGCGTAGCACGGTGAAGTCGACCGAGGCACCGTCACGCAGCACCACAGTGGCCAGTGGACGCTCGCCCCATTTGTCGTCGGGTACCGCGACCACGGCGGCCTCGCGTACATCAGGGTGGTCCATCAGGTGGTTCTCCAGCTCCTGGGAGGAGATCCACTCACCGCCGGACTTGATCACGTCCTTGGCCCGGTCCGTCAAGGTCAGGTAGCCGTCGCGGGAGATGACGCCCACGTCCCCGGTGCGCAGCCAGCCGTCCGGGGTGAACTTGTCGTCCGGCCGCTCGGGATGCGCGTCGGCGCCGCCGGGGTGCGCTCCGCCGAAGTACGCGCCGGCGATCCACGGACCGCGGACCTCCAGCTCGCCGGCCGACCGGCCGTCGTGCGGCAGGAGGTCCCCGGAGGGGCCGGACAGCCGCGCCTCCACCGAGGCCGGGAAGCGGCCCTGGGTGATCCGGTAGGCCTGCTCCTCTTCGGAGGTGAGTCCTGCCGGGGGGTGGGCGACCGAGCCCAGCGGGGAGGTCTCGGTCATACCCCAGGCGTGGATCAGCTCGATGCCGTGGCGTTCCTTGAAGGCGCGCATCAGGGCGGGCGGGCAGGCCGAGCCGCCGATCACCACCCGGGTCAGCGACGAGGTGTCGTACGACCCCCGATCGAGTGCGTCGAGCAAGCCGGTCCAGATCGTGGGGACGGCGAGGCTGAAGGTGGGACGCTCGGCGGCGATCATGCGAGCGATCGGCTCGGGCTGAAGAAAGCGGTCGGGCATCAGCAGGTTGGCGCCGGACATGAAGGCGGCATGCGGAATGCCCCAGGCGTTGACGTGGAACATCGGCACCACCGGGAAGACCCGGTCGCTTGTGCCGAGGCCGAAGCTCTCCCCGGCGTTGACCTGGAGGCAGTGCAGATAGATGGAGCGGTGGCTGTAGGCGACGCCCTTGGGGTCGCCGGTGGTGCCGGAGGTGTAGCAGAGGGCGGCGGCTGTGCGCTCGTCGATCTCGGTGGCCCAGGGGAACTCGGTCGGCCGGTCGGCGATCAGCTCCTCGTAGCCGTGGACGGCGCCGGTGAAGTCGGCCAGCGCCGAGCGGTCGCCGTCTCCGACCACGACGATGTGTCTGAGGGTGGGCTGGAGCAGCGGAAGCGCCGGGGCGAGCAGCGGCAGTACGGTGTCGTCGACAAGGATCACGTGGTCGGCGGCGTGGTTGATGACGAAGGCCAGCTGGTGGGTGGGCAGCCGCAGGTTGAGGGTGTGCAGCACCGCGGCCATGCCGGGTACGGCGAGGTAGATCTCGAGGTGCTCGGTGTTGTTCCACATGAGCGTGGCGACCCGCTGGTCGCCGGTGACGCCGAGCTCGTTTCGCAGTGCGTGCGCGAGCTGGGCGGCGCGGGCACCGACCTCGGCGTAGCTGCGGTGCTCGGCCGAGTCCCCGTTCCAGGTGGCGACGGTGGAGCTGCCATGGTGGGTCGAGCCGTGCACCAGTATCCGGCCGACGGTGAGCGGTACGTCCTGCATCGTGCTGAGCACTCGGGTCCTCCTTGATCTGTCGGTTGCACCCCGCCGCACCGCTGCCGGTCATCCCCGAGCCGGAACAGCCGGGCCACCGGAGCCGGCCGCCGGCGCCGCCCGGGGAGCGGTTCCCGGGTGCGGCGCCGACGAGTGAGGGTGGCGGTGTCCGCCGGGGAAGCACGGTCGGGCGGGACCTCGACCGCGGGCTTCGTGCCGGCGGACACCGTGTTCTGTTCCTTTCCGCTGTCGCGGAGTCAGGAGGCGGTGACGGCCCGGTTGTCGGCGGTGAACGGACGTCCGGCGACGAGCTCGGACTCGCGCCCGTCCGGCCCCACCGGGACATCGCCGAGCAGGGTGACACGGTGCAGCCGCCGGTCCACGACGAGGTGTTCCAGATCGCGCGGTGCGAGGTGTGCGGTGACCCGGTTGTCCCAGAAGGCGACGTGCCCGGCGGGTAGGGGCACGACGAGCGCGCGACCACCGCACTTCGGGCAGACCACGAGCATCCGGCCGGTGTACTGGACGAGCCACCTGCCGTGGTCGTGGTGGCGGACCGGTTGGGAGTGCGCGGGCTCGGAGCTCATGGCGGACACCCTGCCAGGCCCGCCCCGTTCTGGGCGACCGGGATATCGGGACGTCGGGACGTCGGGACGTCGGGACGTCGGGACGTCGGGACGTCGGGACGTCGGGACGTCGGGACGTCGGGACGTCGGGACGTCGGGACGTCGGACAGTGCATCCTGCCGCAGCCGCCAAGTCCCGATCGGCTCAGGTGGCTCAGGACCGGGACGGGAACAATCCGCCGGGCCGCGGAGTTGCGTCGATCATGACCACACAGCACGCAGTCCTGCGATACACCGCGTTCTCCTCCGACCCCCACGGCGGCAACCCTGCCGGGGTCGTCCTGGACGCGGCCGGACTCGACGACGACGCGATGCTCGCCATCGCGGCGGATCTCGGCTACAGCGAGTCGGCGTTCCTCACCGCCCCGCCCGAGGACCTCGGCGACGCGAGTGGGCGGGCCTTCACCATCCGGTACTTCAGTCCCAGGGCCGAGGTCCCGTTCTGCGGTCATGCCACCGTGGCGACGGCCGTCGCCCTCGGCGAGCACATCGGCCCCGGCGACCTGGTGTTCGCCACCCGGGCTGGGACCGTGCCGGTGAGCGTGACCGAGGACGCCGGCGTCATGCGGGCCACGCTCACGACCGTCGAGCCGCACATCGAGGCGGTCGGCGACGCGGACCTCGCCGAGGCACTCGCCGCCCTCGACTGGCCCGCCGCAGACCTCGACGCCGCCCTGCCCCCGCGTATCGCCTTCGCGGGCGCCCGCCACCTCGTCGTCGGTGCGGCGACCCGGGAGCGCCTCGCAGACCTCGCGTACGACTTCTCGCGTCTCGAAACGCTCATGCACCGACTCGACCTGACCACCGTGCAGCTGGTGTGGCGCGAGTCCCGCACGGTCTTCCACGTACGCGACCCCTTCCCCGTCGGCGGCGTCGTGGAGGACCCGGCGACCGGTGCGGCGGCCGGCGCTTTCGGCGCGTACGCCCGCGAACTCGGCCTGATCCCGGACGCGTCGGTCCTCACGCTCCACCAGGGCGCCGACATGGGCCGCCCTGGCGTCCTGACCGTGGAACTACGCGAAGGCGACGCCCGGGTGCGGGTGAGCGGAACCGGGACTCGCATCGCCTGAGCGGCCCCGCCCCGGTGCGGGGAGTGTCCGATGGGTCCGCAGGCCGTGCCTGGCCCCGCTCCTAAGCTGAGGTCCTATGGAGAACAGGCTCACCCACGAAGGCAGCGCCTTCATCAACTTTCGGGACTACAAGTTCCAGGATGCGAGTTCGCACGCCTTCAGGTGGGTCGATGCCAAGCATCTGCGGTTCCCCGCGGAGTCTGTCGGTGACAGAGAACTGCTTGCCGCGCTCATCGGGCATGAACAGTTCCGGGACGACTACGCAGGTGGTGGAGTCCTTCCGGAGGGAACCAGGCACGGCCCGTACTGGCTGAGGCTGGTCACCCCCGACGCGTACGAAGCGGTCAGTCGGGAGAAGAGCGAGCTCATCCTGCGGGAGTGGGTGAACCAGTTCGGAGCCGTGCCCGCCGAGTTGGAGGCGGATCTACGGCGCGAGGTGTTCGACCGCCTGGCCGCAGCCGACCGTGTCCACTACCTGACCGGGCTCGGGAGCGAGGCGTTTCACGACTGGGGTGGTGTGCACGGGGAGTTCCACGAGCTGGTGATCATCAACTGCTCGGCGGGGCACATCACTCTGCTCGTCGCCGCCGACGACTGAGCAGATCAGCAGGCCGATTACGGCGGAGACACCGGAGAGATCAGCGTGGCCGTGCTGCTTCCGGTTTCGAAGCCGGTGGGGCGCCTGAGAGTTGTCCTGCAAGTGGTCCCGTTGGCGGTGGGCTTCAGAGGAAGACCAGCGGGACGTCCTTCTCCATGCAGAGCCGCAGGACGCCCGCCAGCCGGCGGGCGTCCTCGATGTGCTCTCTGAGGAGCTGGTCGCCGCCTTCCCGTGCCCACTGGTCGGTGATCGCCTCCAGCCGGACCAGGATCGACACACACTCGGCAGGCGAGATGTCGTCACCGCCGCCATCCGGATGATCGAGAAGTGGCTCCAGAGCGGTGGACACCTCGCTCCACGGACGCTCGCCGCCGAAGCCCCACATCTCGGAGAGCACGAACCCCTCGGTCTCGGCCAGGCGCCGCCGGAACGCGGCAAAGCCGCTGTAGGACCAGGAGACATCCGGACTACGGTTGTCTCCGTCGCCCGGGAAAAGAACCAGCCCTTTGCGCCCTCCTTGCTAGCCGCACACAGATCAAGGACATGCGTTCACCTCGCCATACTCGGCGGTCCTTCGTACGACGGCCGGGCGCGGACTGCTCGGCTCCGGCGATGTCACACCAGCAGTGCGGCTGCCTGCTCACGCGCCTGGTGCAACCAGGACGCGCGCGCTTCATCGGTTGAATCGGTGACTGTACGGAAGACGACCCGACGGACTTCGGTCACCCCCACGTACGGCAGCACGCAGGCCGACCAGATCCTGTCCAGCGGGTCGCCGAACTCGCTCTCTTCGCGGTCGGCGGGAGTGTCCGAGGTATTCAGGACGAGGGCCCGGCCGGCATTCAGCAGCCCGGCGGGCTCGCCCTCCGCAGTGCTGAGTTTGTACGCGACGCCGGGCGCCAGTACGCGCTGCACCCAGCCCGTGAGGACTGCGGGCGGCATTCCCCACCAGTTCGGGTGTACGAACACCAGGGCGTCGAGTGTGGCCACTTCCGCACGATGCAGCGCCACCTGCGAGTCAGCCGCGTCCGAGACCGGCTGGACCGTCCGCGTCTCGTCGGCGGCAAGCGCGGGTGCGAACCCTTCGGCGTAGAGGTCGTGTGCGAGCACCTCGCACCCTCGGTCGCGCAGTTCTTCCACGACGGCGTCGAAGACAGCATGGTTGAAGCTGCCCGGCCGTGGGTGTGCGAGATAGACCCCTGCGCGCATTGCTCATCCCCCGAAGACATCAGTAGCCGCTGGCCAACGAATCGCGAGCAGCTTATGCAACCGGGACGATCGACCGCCACTGGATCGATCACCATCACCGATGACCACAACTACCCGCGGAATCCACCGTCGTTGGTCGGCCCATCGACTTCCGGTCCGATCTCAACGGCGGTCGGCGGTCGGCGTCGCGAGGACGAGGCCGGCCGCGTGCGGGGAGGGCGTCGGGATGCATGCTCGCGGAAGCTGTGGCGGAGTTCCGTGACCGCCTGAACGGAATGGTTTCCTTCACGTCCTGTGTCCGTAACGGTCCCCCGGATGAGGGGCTTCAGCGAATCCGCCGGGGCATGCAACGGGCAGTCGACCGATCCGTTCGAGCCAAGGCAAACGGGGGCCACCAGGCGTACTGTCCGCAACAGTTGGAGGTCCTACGCCCTTGGGGTCGCGGCCCTCGCCGCGCTCCTCTCGTCCACGGCCTGCGAGTCCGGCGGCGGCACGGACAAGGGCAAGGGCAAGGGCCCCACCGCCTCCAACACCCCCAGGGCGACCGGTACGCCCGGCCCCTCCGGGACGCCGGGTACAGGCGGCACCGCGCAGCCCGGTGACCGGGGCACGACCGGCGCCTCGAAGACACCGGGGAGCGGCTCGGCCGAACCCGGTGGTGGCGGGACGAGTGCCACCACGGCCTGCAACGACAACGACCTCTCGATCGGCACGTCGGTCTGGCGACAGGACTCGGGGCAGCACCTCCTCATCACGGCCGTCAACTTCACCGAGAAGGCCTGCACCCTCTACCACTATCCGCACGTCGGCTTCGGCGCCGACATCGAGGCCCCGATCAGCCAGATGGGGGCCAAGCCGCGGGCGATCGCCACGATCGGGCCGAAGGAGAAGGCGTACGCGGGCGTGTTCCTCTTCCGAGGCAGCGAGGCGACCGTCGCCGTCGAGGCGTTCTCCATCGGCTACCAGGACCGTGCCCTCGGCAGCAACAGAGATGTGGCGATGCTCGACATCTCGCTGTCCGACGAGATCGGCTTCCTCAACGTCGGCTCCAACCCCCGGGTCACGTACTGGAACCGCGATCTCCGCGCGATCGAGGACTTCTTGTTCAGGTCGGGCAAGAGCTAGCGCGTCGCCTGCGGCGCGACCGCGTTCCAGAACCGCACCGGGACCCCACACAAAGGCTTCCGGGCCGTTTTCGCGTCCTGGAAACGCGCGCCCGCGCCGAAGGCCCGGTGTGCCGGAGTGCCTGCATTCACTCCCGGGGCCGGGCGGTCAGGCCGATCGTCTCGGGTCCGGCCCGCCGTGGCCCGTCCCGGTCGTGGCAGGCGTACGCCCCGCCGGGGCGCTGGTCGCCCCGGCGGGAGCGGACAGCAGGGCCAGGAGGCCGGCGATCTCATGGCCCGCTTCGGCAGGGTGCCGGAACCGGGCCCTGGCGTTGATCTCGTAGCGGTTGCGCCGGCCGTCCGAGCCGCGAGTGCGCGTGACGTATCCGTCCGCCTCCAGATCGGCGACGATCGCCTGCACGGTCCTCTCGGTCACCCCGCACTCGGTCGCGACGTCCCTCAGCCGGATACCGGGATCCCTGGCGAGCATGAGGAGGACCCGGGCGTGATTGGTGAGAAACGTCCAGCTCGGGTGGTGGTGAGCACCATGTGCCATGTCCTACCACTGCCCCTCTCTGTGGTGGATCATTCAGCATACGTCCTGTTTTTCACGTATTCCTTGACGTATATCGGAGATACGGGCACCATTGCGGGTGGAGTGCTCCGACAGATTCCGACCCGGCCCCGAGCGGTACACACCGCCTCGCAGTCCTGCTGGGGGTGCATGATGACCTCCGACGACCGCCACATCCCCTGTGGGGTATGCGGATGCCCCATCGGCCCGCACCCGCACAAGGGACGTGTGCCTGATTCCTCGTACGTAGACCCGCACGACCCCCGTCACGACGGCCGGCGCCCCTTGCTGGCCTGTAGCAGCGAGCACCTCGCGCGCCTCGAGGAAAAGGTACGAGGCCGTCCGTACCACGAGGCGGAGCTGTGGTTCGCGAAGATCACCCAGGTCATGGCACGGCACCACTACGGCATCAGCATGGCCGATCTCAGCCGGGAAACCGGACTCGACCTGCATCAGCTCGAAGCCGGGGCTCTGTGGATCACCCATCTCGACCACGGCCCGCGCTCCACGGCCCGCAATCGCGGTGCCGCCTGAATCCCTTCGCAGATCAGCGTCCCGCGCGGGAGCTGCACCGCACGCGGATTTCCGTGGCGTGCAGAAGTCCGCTCGACCCCGGACAATGATCGATGGCCCCTCCCGGGCCGCCCCCGTTGGGCATGGAACGTCCCACCCAGCAGGGACGCGGCACAGAAGGAGACCGTCATGCTCATCACCTACGCCATCGAGGACGGCGTCCTGCACGTGACACTGCTGCGCGACCTCGACATCACCACCCGGGCCGCGGCCTCCCTGGAAACCGAGGCGCTCGTCCACGCCCACCGCCCACGGCACGTCCGCGTACAGCTGCCCACCCTTGATCCGTCGCCGGCCTCTCTCAGCGCGCTCACGCGCGCCCGGCGGCTGTGCGAGCACCTGGGGATCCCTCTCAGCGTCGTCGGCCCCGCACAGGCGGCCATTCCCGAGGCGGGCCCCTCGGCGCCGGGTGCCGCCGCGTGAGCGACAGCGGAGCAGAGCTCGGCACCGGAGCACCCCACGGGACTCGACGGAGCTTCGGCCCGCCCGGCCGCACTCCATAGTCGGCCGGGAGGCGCGCTCCGGCGCCGTACCCGGCGTTCCGGCAGCGGCCGGTCGGCGATGCCGCTCTTCATGACGAGCGTGGAGTTCAGGCGCTGGACGCCGGGCAGCTTGGCCTGCCGCTGGTCGTACAGCCGCATCGATACCGTGGGCGGTTGGCCGGTGGCCGCGCAGACCGGGCTGCTCGGCACGCTGCGCTTGACGGCCTGCACGCTGGTCCACCTCGCCGTCGGTGTGCCGGCCCGCACCGTCCTGAAGGCCAGGCCCTCGGCCGCCCGGGCGGTCACCCGCGCATACGGTGCATGATGATCGCCATCGGAGGGTCCTGCCGGTGCGACATCTGGCCGGCCGACGCGCCCACCTCACCCTGTGAACATACGAAGGAGAGCGCATGGACGACCGGACGCAGCACGAACAGGCGGGCCCCGAGGTGGAGAAGCGCATCCAGGCGAGCTTCGATCGCCAGGGGCTGATGGCACACCTCGGTGCCCGGATAACCCACATCGGCCCCGGCCGCGTGCACATCGTCCTCCCGAGCCGGCCCGAAGTGACCCAGCAGCACGGCTACTTCCACGCCGGCGCCACCAGCGCCGTCGCGGACACCGCCGGCGGCTACGCCGCCTACACGCTGTTCCCCGAGGACACCGAGGTGCTCACCGTCGAGTACAAGATCAACCTTCTCGCGCCCGCCACTGGCGACCACCTTGAGGCGGTCGGATCCGTGCTGAAGGCCGGACGCACGTTGACCGTGTGCCAGTTGGAGGTGTTCGGTGTCCAGGAGGACGGGGCACGCACGCTCGTCGCCAACGGCCAGCAGACACTCATCCGCGTGAACAGGCCGGAACAGTAGGCCCGCAACGTCGAGCGCCGTCGCGTCACGCCCATGAGACGCCGAGGTCGGCGAGCGCGGCGCCGCTCCTGAGTGAGCATGTCTCGGCGGGTCCTGGTGTTGGCGGCCCCGGACTCCCGGCTTCACGGCCAGAGGCTTCGAGCTTGACGACCCATGGCTCGCAACACTCGGGAGCGCGATCGGCACCCCCGACTCGGACTTGCTGTATGGCCTGCGGCAATGTCCGACTGAGGCCCCGTCGCCCGCATACTCTCCACGCTCTACCGGGGTATACGGAACGTCACATTCATCCGTACAACCATCCGACTCGGGTACGAGTCTCCGCCAGGTAATCAGTAGACCGGCGCCCAGAGCGTGAACATCCGGCACCGTGACCACCGGTGCAACGGGGGTTGTCGTTCGGTGCGCCTGACGGACGGACAGGGATGAAACTTACCGGGCTCCTGGCGGGAGCGCTGGCCGGCACCATGGCGCTGCTCGGACTCCCCGCGACAGCAGCGGTGGCAACGGATACCCCGTACAGTCCCGCTCCACCGACCATGACAGTCGTCTCCTGGAACATTTGCGGTGAAGCAGGCGCGCCCAGAGGATCGGAGGGCTATTGCCCTTACCGCCGGCTCGTCAAGGACGAGACCGGGGCGACGATTGATCAGAACGTCCTCAAGGCCCAGGAGATCGCGGAGCTGGTCAGTGAGCAGAGCGCGGACGCCATCGTGCTCCAGGAGGTCTGCGGCACACCGGAGGGGCTCCCTGAGAATCTGGGGCCAGGTACCCACCAGGCCGAACTGGAGAAGGCACTCCAGAAGACCGGGGAAACGTGGAGCTTCTACTTCAGCTCGGTGAGGCGAGGGGACGACACGCTCGACCCCAATGCGGATCAGTGGGGCAGTGCCTGCAGGGGCGAAGCCTTTGGTGGTGGCACGAAGGGCAGGCTCGGTAATCTGATCGCCGTCAAGGGCACGATCAGCGCGGCCGACTCGACGAACTCGGTACCTGTGACGACACCGGCCAAGGACAAGCTGGTGCTTCCGGTCCAGTGCGTGGCGGTGGCGGGCAAGCCGGTCGGGGTGTGCAACACGCACATCATCGCAAGCAATGGCTTGGATGACGCCCGGGTCGAGGATCAAGTCAAGAAGGTCAGGACATTCGTCGAGAATTTCAGGGCCCAGCATGATCTTCAGTACACCGCTCTGGGAGGCGACTTCAACCGACCTACCGAGCAAGTCCACGTCAGGTCCGCAGATGGAAGCAAGGAGCGCGACGAGCAGCTCCTGAAGCCGCTGACCGACACGTACGAGAATTGCATCGACGGCACCACCCACCACGGCTGGCAGACGACCAACAACCATCACACCTGGCACGAGTTCGATCACTTCTTCGTCACCCGGCGGGACGAAGGCAGTGCGTTCTCTTCGTGCGACATCGACACGAGCCGCATGGACACCTCGCCGAACGAGGCGAACGAAGCGGTGAACGGCTGGTCCGACCACGCCCCGGTGATCGCCCGTCTGGGCGGTGCCCGTGCTGCCGGCGACCTGAGCGGCGACGGAAAGCCCGACCTGCTCGCCATCGACAGCACAGGAAAGCTGCACCTGTACCACGGTGACGGAAAGGGCGGCACAGCCCCCCACACAGTGAATGGCGTTACGACGAATTCCGAGGTGATCGGCAACAGCGGCTGGCTCGGCGCGTCGATCAGCCACCGCGGGGACTTCACCCGTGACGGTCTGGAAGATGTCGTGGCACGTGTCGGTACCCAGCTTCGTGTCTACCCGAGCCGCTTCATCGGCACCCGCCTCGCGCCGCCCACCGTCATCGCCGACGGCCTCCCGACAGACGCCCAGGTCGTCACCGCCGGAGACATGAACGGCGACGGCGACGCGGACCTCGTCGTCTCCGCCGGCGGCAAGCTGTGGCTGTACGAGAACGACTCTAACGCGGCTGTCTCGCCGGCCGTTTGGCCCCGCGTGGAGATCGGAAACGGCGGCTGGTCGCCCATGACCATCACCGCACCGGGCGATCTCGACAAGGACGGCCACCCTGACCTGCTCGTCCGCGACACCCGGGATGGTCTCCTCTACCGCTACGACGGAAGCACCATGTTCAGCACGCGCGCCCAGATCGGTTTCGCGTTCACCACGACCAGCCGACCGCTGATCGCCGGCGCCGCCGATGCGAACGTCGACGGTGCTGCGGACATGTGGGCCACCACGGGAACCGGCACCCTCAACTTCTACAGCAACCCGGCCAGCAGCTCGACGGCAGTGGTCGGCAACAGCGGCTGGGACACGATCACCGCCATCAGCTGAGCCAGCCGCCCTCCCGGTGTTGCTGCTGTGCGGCCTCGGATCGAATGGAGAGGTCTGGGGCCCATGGGAGCTGTACGGGGCGTACATCCGACATCAGCCTCGATGACGGCAGTCTGACCACGGCGTAGTCATGGACGGCAAAGGGGCACCAGCCGTCCTAACGGGCGGTCCGGTGCCCCTTTTTGCCGTCGGTGTCAAGCGCTGCGGCTGATCCCTTCGCATGTCAGCCCCTCCAGCACGGACCTGGCCGACGGGGCCGACGGGGCCGACGGCAGCGTCGGTGAGGGCCCCGACGGCTGGATCACACGGGCTCGGTGCGGGTCGCGCGCGTGGGTTCATCGGGTGATCGGGGCGGCGCCGGTCGGGGTGAGGGACAGGTCCCAGAGCCGTGCGGCCGCGTCGGGGTCGATGGCGTACGCGCGGACGCCTCCGTCGTCCATCGGCGCGTCGGGGGCGGAGACGCGCGCGACGTCGCAGTCTTCGAGGTAGAGGCCGCCGCGGTCGTCGAGGAGTGGGGAGGTGGCTGCCCACAGACCGGTGGCGGCGCCCTGGGAGGGCGTCTTGAAGTCGGCACCGATCACATTGCCGTGCGCGTCGACCCAGCCGCGTTCGATCTGTTCCCGGAGTGTCATCTCCCGCTGAGGACCGGTAATGATCTTGCCCGGATGGAGAGCGACCGCCCGGACGCCGTCGCCCCGTCCGAGGGCGTCGAGCTGTACGGCGAAGAGGGTGTTGGCGGTCTTGACCTGGCCGTAGGCCAGCCACTTGTCGTAGCCGGCACGGAAGTGCGGGTCGTGCCAGCGGATGTCGGTCAGGGCGTGTCCGGCGGAGCTGTTGACGACGACGCGCGCACCGCCGGCCGCGGCCAGGAGTGGATAGAGCTCGCAGGCGAGGGTGAAGTGTCCGAAGTGGTTGGAGGCGAGCTGGCTCTCCCAGCCGGGGCCGACGTGCCGCTCGGGGGTGGCCATGACTCCGGCGACGGCCATGAAGAGGTCGAGGCCGGTGCGGAAGTCGCTGATCCGAGCGGCCGCGGCGCGCACGCTGTCGAGATCCGCCAGGTCCATGGGGACGATCTCGCAGCCGTCCACATCGGCGAGCGCGGCGCGGGCGATGCCGGGTCGGCATGCCGGAACGACGACCTGGGCCCCGGCGGCCGTGAGGGCGCGGGTGGTTTCCAGGCCGAGTCCGGAGTGGCCGCCGGTCACAACGGCGCTCGTGCCGGAGAGGTCGAGGCCGGTCATGACGTCCTCGGCGGTGCTGGTGGCAGAGAGGAGGGAGCCGAGCGGCTGCTGATGAGTGCTGGTCATGCCGTCGAAGCTACGATCTGGAGCGAGGTCTAGATCAAGTCCTGGACTGGCCGGCATGGCGCCTCCCGAGACCTCTTCGGACCCACTGAGCATCGGCGAAGTGGCAGAGCGGACCGGGCTCAGCGTGCGCACTGCGCTTCTACGAGCGTGAGGGCCTGCTGGTCGGACCGGTCCGGCGCACCTCCGGCGGTTGGCGGAGGTACACCGCGTCGGATGTCGACTGGCTGCTGATCTGCGTCAAGCTGCGTGAATCCGGGATGCCGCCGGCCGACCTCAAGCGCTTCGCCGCGCTGGTGCGGCACGGTCCGGGCAACGAGGCGGAACGGCTGCGGCTGCTCGACACCCATCGGCAGCGCGTCGACGCGCAGATCCATGCGTTGGAGGAGTGCCGTTCCGTCTTCGCCAGGAAGGTCGGCGTCTACGCCGACCACCTCGCCCGCGGCGGGGCCGGCGGACTCTGGGACCCTACGGGCTGAGACAGGAACAAGCGGGACCAGCCGGGCCTGACGCAGGCAGCATGAATCATGGAAGGCGCAGCGATGTCGGTCCGCACGGAGAGCCTGCCGCAGGCGTCGGAACGGCACATGACGGTTCGTGTTCACACGCCGATCGGCGTCGCCGTCGTGCTCTGGCATGGCGATCCGCACGAAGCGAACGGCCACCACCTCGTCGAATGGACCGTCGACGACGACATCGACTGGGGCGAGAACGCGCTGCCGGCCTCTGTCGCCGAGCCGGAACTCCGACAGGACGGTGCCCAGGTCGTCATGCGCGGCCTCCTCGAGCTCACGACGGATGGCGCCGCCCATCTCCGGTTGGGCTCCTGGCTCGTGCTGTTCGATCTCGCCTCACCGGTCCCCCGCGACAGGGACAAGACGTGGGTGGAGATCACCGTGGGAGCGGACAGCGTCGGCCTCCACCCGTACGAGACATGACGTCACAAGATCAGTCGGACGCGTCAAGCAGGACACAGCTCCCCGGGAACGGGCAGGCCTCGCCCGCCGGGCGGCATCGGCTCGCGGGGCGTGGCATCGTGGTGGGCATGGCGATCGAGGTTCGACCTGCTTCGGTCTTCGAGGATGTCCGGGCTGTGCTCGGCCCGAAGTCGGCCGGAGCCAATGTCTGCTGGTGCCTGAGCTACCGGATCCCGTCGAAGCTCAACCAGGAGCTGCGCGGGCCGGCGCGCGGTGAGTACGTCGCCGAGCTGTGCCGCGGGCAGCTTCCTCCCGGGGTGCTGGCCTACGACGGCGACGAGCCGGTCGGCTGGGCCGCCGTGGCCCCGCGCTCGGACACGTCGTTCGCGCGCAGTCGCAGGATCCCGCACGTCGACGATCTGCCGGTCTGGTCGCTGTGGTGCATCCGCGTGCGGCCCGGCCATCGCAAGAGCGGCATCTCGCACGCTCTCATCGCCGGGGCGGTGGAGTTCGCCCGCGGGCACGGCGCGCCGGTGATCGAGGCGTACCCGATCGACAGCGGTGGCGCGAAGGTCGACATGACGATGGCGTACGCGGGGATCAGAAAGAACTTCGAGCGTGCCGGGTTCGCCCATGCCGCTGACACCACCTCGGTACTGGCCGGCTTTCCGAGGGTACTGATGCGACTCGACCTGCGCTGATACGCCGATGTCCCGGCCGGCCACGTCCTCAGTTCGCGCGCGACCAGGTGCGCAGCAGCGCGTTGATCCTGCCGACGGTGCAGGTGGGGTCGATCAGGAGGTTCTTGAGGGCGATGGCGTCGTCGCGGGTGGGCTTGACCGTGATACCGGCGGCTTCCAGGTACATGACGCCGGTGGCAGCGGCGACGGCCATGTTGGATCGTTCCAGCCAGCGGCAGCGGCCCAAGGTGTGTACGAGGGCTGCGGCCTTGGCGTAGGGGCTGTCGTAGACGGACTGCTCGAAGATCTCGGCGCGGTGGCGCGCGACGGCAGCGACGGGGACGCCGTAGTCGTCGGGGGCGGGATCGTTCGCCCCGGCTGCTTCGGCGACCTGCAGGATCCAGGGGATGTCGATGTGCAGTTCCATCAGGCGGCGCGCACCCCGGGGGACGCCTGCTGTGCGTTCTCGGCTTCGTCGAAGACGTCCTGGTGCTCGGCGAGGAACCGGGTGGCGGCGTCCACCGCGCGGGCGCGCAGGCCGCTGGCGTCGTCCTGCACCAGGCGGGCGAGGTAGTCGCCGACGCTCAGACCGAGGTCCGCGGCGCGCTTCTTCGCCAGTTCCGCGACGTCCTGATCCACTCGCGCACCGAGCTGTGTCTTCGCCATGACACGCATGGTAACAGATGTTACCGGCTGGCTGCCAGGCCGCCTTGTCACTCGGTGGGGGGAGCCTGCCCGGCGCGGCGCAGGGGAAGGCATGAGCAAGAGCCTGGCCTGTTCGCGAGGGAGCAGCACATGACCGAGGCCCGAACTGACAGGGGTGATGGGACGATGCCTGCCGGGTCGGATCGCAGCTCCGAAGAGGTCGCCGACCTTCGCCGCACGGGAATCGATCCGGATTTCTGGTACCCGGTGGCGGTGTCGGGAAGCGTCCCCAAGGGAGGGACGTTTGCCGCCGTGTTCGCGGGTGAGCGGATCGCCCTGTACCGGGGCGAGGGCGGGACGGTCTACGCGCTGGAGGACCGTTGCGCCCACCGTCAGGTACCGCTGAGCATGGGCGTCGTGGAAGGCGAGGCGCTGCGCTGCTGCTATCACGCCTGGGCCTATCGGGGAAACGGCCGCATCTCGCAGATCCCCTATCTCCCCAAGGGGACGGATCGGCCGCCGCGTGGTGTGCGCGCATATCCGGTCCGCGAGGCGTACGGTCTCGTCTTCGTCTTTCCCGGTGATCCCGAGAAGGCGTTCGGATCCGGGCTCCCTGAGCTGCCCGCGTTCCATTCCCCCGGGCACAGGACGATGACCTTCTCCCGCACCGTTCGCTGCCACTACACGTTCATGCACGAGAACCTGCTGGACATGAATCACCAGTTCCTGCACCGGGGCGTGCTCGGCAGAATCCAGCCGAAGCTCCTCGGGTACGAAACGGGCCCGGACTTCGTAGAGGCTCGGTACCTGTTCGTACCGGGCGGGGGCCGGAAGGACCGCGGTGCCGGCCTGTTGTCCGCCGAGGGGATGAGCGGCACCTCGACGCCCGACGTCGTCACCGTCCGCTCCCAGTACCCTTACCAGACCCTGCAAGCGGTCCCCGAGAATGCCGCGCTCCCGGTGTTCTCGCTGTGGGCGGCCTACGTTCCCCAGGATGCCGAGCAGCGCGTCAACCACACCTTCGGGCTGCTGTCGATCGCCAAACCGTCCATCCCCGGGGCCCTTCATCTCGCATGGCCGTTGATCCGGCGCTTCACCGAGCGGGTATTCGCCGAGGACCGGATGGCCGTCGAGGCAGAACAACGCGCTTGGGACGAGCAGGGTGCGGACTGGAACCAGGAGGTGTTCCCGCTGATCCTCCATGTCCGCGACATGTTGCGGTCCAACGGTGTCCCGCTCCGCCCCACACCCGCAGCCACTCCTGGCTCATGCGGCGGCATCGCAGGACTCTCGTCGTCTCCCACACATGGTTGAGGCCTGGCCGGCGCTCGCGGAGCTACGTGGGGTCAGCTGCTCTGCGGCGGTTGATCGGTGACTCGCGTTCCGGGGTGCGCCAGTGCGCACAGGAAGGCGACGGCCAGCGCGATCGCCATGCCGTAGAAGACCCATTGGTTGGCCTCGGCGAAGTCCATGCGGATCGCGTCGCCCGCGCCCTGCAGGGCTTTCGCCACCGGCCCGTCGCCGGTGGGGCCCTGACCGTCCGGGTGGCCGGTGATCGCCTCGGCGACCTGACCGGCCGTCGATTCGGCCTCCGCCGGTGGCAGACCGCGTTCCTGGAGCGTTGCGGCGATCCGGTCCGTGGAGACGTGGGTCAGGACGGTACCGAAGACGGCCATGCCGACGGCGGCCGCGTAGTTACGGATCGTCTGGGTGATCCCGGTGACCTCGCCGTACGAGGCGCCGATGGAGCGGTTCACTGCGTCGGTGGATGCGGGGGCCAGCAGGAATCCGATGCCCGCGCCCGCCATGGCCGCGTACGGCCACTGGTCGTGCATCGACAGGTCGGTCAGCTTCTGGGCCCAGAGGAAGAAGCCGACCGCACCGAGCGCGCAGCCGATCTTCATGGCCGGGCGGGCGCCACGCTTGTCGAGGATCTTCCCGCCCCACTGGGAGGCGAGGCCGAAGCCGAGGAAGAAGTACAGCAGGAACAGCGCGGCCTGGTTCGGCGAGGCGCTCAGCGAGACCTGGGCGTACACGGACGCGAAGAAGAACACCGGCACGAAGGCGAGCATCGCGAAGAACAGCACGAGGCTGTCGACCGTGAAGGCCCGGTCCCGGAAGACGTCGAGATTGATCAGCGGGTGCGTCGTGCGCCGCTCGTAGCCGAAGCACAGCAGCAGGATCACCAGACCGCCGACGATGCAGGCCCAGGTAGCGAAGCTGCTCCAGCCCCAGGCCGACGCCTGCTGGAAGCCCAGCACGCTCAGGCCCATGCCGGCGGCGACGAGCACGGCGCCGACGACGTCCAGCCGTTCCGGGCGGCGATTCTCCTGAATCCGGGCCAGCACGGTGAGCACGATCGCGACGATTGCGACAGGCACGTTGACCCAGAAGATCGCCCGCCAGGTCCACTGGGTGAGCCAGCCGCCGAGCAGAGGACCGATGGCGGTCAGGGCCCCGGACAGCCCGAAGAACAGGGCGAGGGCCCGGCCGCGCCGGTCGACTGGGAAGACGGCGACGACGACGGCCAGCGCGGCGGGGAACATCAGGGCGGCGCCGAGGCCTTGGGTGGCGCGGAAGATGATCAGCCAGGTCTGCGCGAAGTCGCCGGCGGGCACGCAGCCGCAGAGGACGGACGAGACGACGAAGAGCAGCGTGCCCAGCAGCATGATCAGACGGTGCCCGAAGAGGTCGGAGAGCCGTCCGCCGAGGGCGAAGAAGGCGGCGAGGGCGAGCAGGTAGGCGTTGACCACCCATTGCATTCCGGAGGCGGACAGCCCGAGCTCGTCGGTGATGCTCGGAGCGGCGATCGAGACGATGGTCTGGTCGATGAAGGTCATCGACACCGCGAAGAGCATGGCCGCCAGGGCGAGCTTCTGACGGGGCGCCTGCGGGGTCGCGACTCCGGGCGGCCCGGACGGCGTGGAAGTACCAACCATGTAGGGATGATCTCCCCGGACCGTCGCACGTGCATGCCGGGGCGACGCACCGCGACCGTGGGCGTGAATTGCCTGTCGGCTGCCCTCCTCGCCCCTTCGTGGTGCCGTCACCCGGATGTCGGCGTCGGCCGGCATCCGCTCCACCGGCCCGACCCGCTCGCCCCCCGGCACGAGACGTGCGATGCCGTGCTGCCGGCCTCGTGAGCGGCGCCCCGCGCCCACCGGGGGCCACGGCCGGTGCGGTGGTTCCGTGCGGCGCGTGCACTTCCGAGCTCTGCCATCGGGCTTGCGCTGAGGCGGGGTTGACACCTTCAGCAGCCAACCCCTAGCTTCCGCTTGAATCGTTTCAGAGCGCCAAGCCGGAGGAGCCCTCGAGTGACCGACCTTGCCGCGGTGAAGGCCGCGCTGAAGACCCAGGCCGTCGAGACGCCGTCGTGGGCGTACGGGAATTCGGGGACCCGTTTCAAGGTGTTCACCCAGGAGGGCGTGCCCCGCACCCCGCAGGAGAAGCTGGCCGACGCCGCCAAAGTGCACGAGTTCACGGGCGCGGCCCCCACGGTCTCCCTGCACATCCCCTGGGACAGGGTCGACGACTACGCGGCGCTCGCGAAGTACGCCGGAGAGCGCGGTGTGAAGCTCGGAGCGATCAACTCCAACACGTTCCAGGACGACGACTACAGGCTGGGCAGCATCTGCCATCCGGACGCGGCCGTACGGCGCAAGGCCGTCGATCATCTGCTGGAGTGCGTCGACATCATGGACGCGACCGGTTCGCGCGATCTGAAGCTGTGGTTCGCCGACGGCACGAACTATCCCGGCCAGGACGACATCCACCAGCGCCAGGACCGGCTCGCCGAAGGACTTGCCGAGGTGTACCAGCGGCTCGGCGAGGGGCAGCGGATGCTCCTGGAGTACAAGTTCTTCGAGCCGGCCTTCTACACCACCGACGTACCGGACTGGGGCACGGCCTACGCCCACTGCCTCAAGCTCGGCGACAAGGCCCAGGTCGTCGTCGACACCGGCCACCACGCGCCCGGCACCAACATCGAGTTCATCGTCGCCACCCTGTTGCGCGAGGAGAGGCTGGGCGGGTTCGACTTCAACTCCCGCTTCTATGCCGACGACGACCTCATGGTGGGCGCGGCCGACCCGTTCCAGCTCTTCCGGATCATGTACGAGGTGGTGCGGGGCGGCGGTCTCACCTCCGACGTCGCGTTCATGCTCGACCAGTGCCACAACGTCGAGGCCAAGATCCCGGCGATCATCCGGTCCGTGATGAACGTGCAGGAGGCGACGGCCAAGGCGCTGCTGGTCGACGGGGACGCGCTCGCCGCGGCGCAGCGGGAAGGCGATGTCCTCGCGGCGAACGCCGTGCTCATGGACGCCTACGACACGGACGTACGGCCCCTGCTCGCCGAGCTCCGCGAGGAGTCGGGGCTCGCCCCCGACCCGGTCGCCGCCTACCGCCGCTCCGGCTGGCAGCAGCACATCACCGACGAGCGGGTCGGCGGCACCCAGGCCGGTTGGGGCGCCTGACTCCTCGCCTCGCGTACACCCGCACCATTCCGATGACGCAAGGAAGAAGTCCGATCATGACGCCCCATCCCGAGGCCGCAGCTCTTCTGGCCCGTTCCCATCGGCTCGGCGCCGATCCCCGCAACACCAACTACGCCGGCGGCAACGCCTCCGCTCAGGGCACCGACACCGACCCCGTCACCGGGCGGGACGTCGAGCTGATGTGGGTGAAGGGGTCCGGCGGTGACCTCGGCACGCTCACCGACGCCGGGCTCGCCGTGCTGCGCGTGGACCGACTGCGGGGACTTGTCGACGTCTACCCGGGTGTCGAGCGCGAGGACGAGATGGTCGCCGCGTTCGACTACTGCCTCCACGGCAAGGGCGGTGCGGCTCCCTCGATCGACACCGCCATGCACGGGCTCGTCGCCGCCGCCCACGTCGACCATCTGCACCCCGACTCCGGGATCGCGCTGGCCTGCGCCGCCGACGGGGAGAAGCTGACCGCCGAGTGCTTCGGGGACAGTGTGGTGTGGGTGCCGTGGCGGCGGCCCGGATTCCAGCTGGGACTGGACATCGCGGCGGTCAAGGAAGCCAATCCGCAGGCCATCGGGTGCGTTCTCGGCGGGCACGGCATCACCGCCTGGGGTGACACCTCCGAGGAGTGCGAGCGGAACTCTCTGCACATCATCCGGACCTCGGAGGTGTTCCTCGCCGAGCGGGGGAAGCCGGAGCCCTTCGGCCCCGTCATCGAGGGCTACGATGCGCTGCCCGAGGTCCAGCGGCGTGAGCGGGCCGCCGCACTCGCGCCGTACGCGCGGGCGATCGCCTCCCAGGACCGGCCGCAGGTCGGACACTTCGACGACTCCGACACCGTGCTCGACTTCGTGGCGCGGGCCGAACACCCCCGACTCGCCGCGCTCGGCACCTCCTGTCCGGACCATTTTCTGCGCACCAAGGTGCGACCCCTCGTCCTGGACGTGGCGCCCACCGCGCCGCTGAACGAGGCGATCACGCGTCTCAAGGAACTGCACGCGGCCTACCGCGGGGAGTACGCCGCCTACTACCGGCGCCACGCCGAGCCCGACTCCCCCGCCATGCGGGGCGCCGATCCCGCGATCGTGCTCGTCCCCGGTGTCGGCATGTTCTCCTTCGGCAAGGACAAGCAGACGGCACGCGTGGCCGGCGAGTTCTACGTCAACGCGATCAACGTGATGCGGGGCGCCGAGGCGGTGTCCTCGTACGCACCGATCGAGGAGTCGGAGAAGTTCCGCATCGAGTACTGGGCACTGGAGGAGGCCAAGCTCCAGCGGCTTCCCGCGCCCAGGGCGCTGGCGACCCGGGTGGCCCTGGTCACCGGCGCGGGCAGCGGAATCGGGAAGGCGATCGCGCACCGGCTCGTGGCCGAGGGCGCGTGTGTCGTCGTCGCCGACCTCAACACCGAGAACGCCACCGCCGTGGCCGACGAACTGGGCGGGCCGGACAGGGCCGTCGCCGTGACCGTCGACGTCACCTCGGAGGCGCAGATCGCCGATGCCTTCAAGGTCGCCGCGCTCGCCTTCGGCGGGGTCGACCTCGTCGTCAACAACGCCGGAATCTCCATCTCCAAGCCGCTGTTGGAGACGTCGGCGAAGGACTGGGACCTCCAGCACGACATCATGGCCCGCGGTTCCTTCCTCGTCTCCCGCGAGGCGGCCCGCGTGATGATCGCGCAGGAACTGGGCGGCGACATCGTCTACATCGCTTCCAAGAACGCGGTCTTCGCCGGTCCCCACAACATCGCCTACTCCGCGACCAAGGCCGACCAGGCACATCAAGTCCGGCTCCTGGCAGCCGAATTGGGCGAGCACGGCATCCGGGTCAACGGAGTCAACCCGGACGGCGTGGTGCGCGGTTCGGGCATCTTCGCCGGCGGCTGGGGCGCCCAGCGAGCCGCGACGTATGGCATCGAGGAGGAGAAGCTCGGCGAGTTCTACGCGCAGCGGACCATCCTCAAACGTGAGGTCCTGCCCGAGCATGTCGCCAACGCCGTATTCGCCCTCACCGGAGGCGAGTTGACGCACACCACCGGGCTGCACGTTCCGGTCGACGCCGGCGTCGCGGCCGCCTTCCTGCGGTGAGCGCGGCCGTGAAGTCGAAGGCGGCGAACTGTGCGGCGGTCGACCTCGGCGCGTCCAGCGGGCGCGTCATGGTCGGCCGCGTGGGCCCCGGCAGCCTGGAGCTGAGCGAGGCGCACCGCTTCCCGAACCGGCCCGTCCGGGTGCCCGAGGGGCTGCGCTGGGACGTGCTGTCCCTGTACACGGGAATCCTGGACGGGCTGAGGGCGGCCGGCGCGGTGGTGGATTCCGTCGGCATCGACAGCTGGGCCGTGGACTACGGACTGCTCGACGCAGACGGGGCTCTGCTCGGCAATCCCGTCCACTACCGGGACACGCGCACCGACGGGGTCGCGGAGAAGGTGTGGGCGACCGTCCCGGCAGCCGAGCTGTACGCGGCGACCGGTCTGCAGTACGCGCCGTTCAACACCCTGTACCAACTGACGGCCGCAGCCTCCTCGACCCAACTGGCGCAAACTCGGCGCCTGTTGCTCATCCCCGACCTGCTGACGTACTGGCTGACCGGTGAGCAGGGGACCGAGCTGACCAACGCCTCCACCACCCAGCTCATCGACCCCCGGACCCGGGACTGGTCCCGCGACATCGCCACCCGGCTCGGCATCGACCTGCGCCTGTTCGCACCCCTGCGTCAGCCCGGCGATCCGGCGGGTGTCCTACGGCCCGAGGTGCTGGAGCAGACCGGGCTGGCCGGTCCCGTACCGGTGACGGCCGTCGGGTCGCACGACACCGCCTCCGCCGTGGCCGCCGTCCCGGCCACCGGGGAACGTTTCGCCTACATCTGCACCGGAACCTGGTCCCTCGCCGGCCTGGAGCTGACGACGCCGGTGCTCACGGAGGACAGCCGCGCCGCCAACTTCACCAACGAACTCGGACTGGACGGCACCGTCCGCTACCACCGCAACATCATGGGCCTGTGGCTGCTCCAGGAATGCGTACGAGCCTGGGGCGACCCGGACCTGGGCGGGCTGCTGCGCGAGGCAGCCGCGGTCCCGGCACTGCGCTCGGTCGTCGACGCGGGTGACACCGCCTTCCTCGCGCCGGGCCGCATGCCGGAGCGCATCGCCGAGGCGTGCCGCGGATCCGGGCAGCCGGTCCCCGTGACACCCGCCGAAGTCACCCGCTGCATTCTCGAATCCCTCGCCCTCGCCCACCGCAAGGCCATCGAGGACGCCCAACGACTCGCCGACCACCCCGTCGACGTGGTCCACATCGTCGGCGGCGGCACGCGCAACGCGCTGCTGTGCCGGCTCACCGCCGATGCCTGCGGACTGCCCGTCGTGGCCGGCCCGCCCGAGGCCGCCGCGCTCGGCAACGTGCTCGTGCAGGCCAGGGGCCGTGGCCTGGTGGGCGACCTGGCATCGATGCGCCAACTGATCGCGGGCACACAGCCGTTGGAACGGTACGAGCCACAAGGCGACACCGCTGCCTGGAGCGCGGCCGAGGAACGACTCGCCCGCGCATGAACGCCGTCGGTGGCGGCAGGCGACGGCGGCAGGGTCACCCTCGAACCCGCCAAGGCGGGGTGGCGGAACGCCCACTGCGCGGCGCGCATGGCGGAACGATCGGCCGCGTGTCGGCTCGCCACCGGCCGACGCCTGGTCGCACGCACCCGCCGCTTCCACCCCCGTACGGTGCCGGGTCCGGGCCGTGTGAGCAGCACGGAACGCATCCTGGGCCGGTACGGCGCCCGCCGACGCCGTAAAGCGATGGACAGCTCTCTGGCGCTGGGCGAGTATCGCCGCGATGAACCACGCCCCTCACTCCCTTCCCAAGCGCGTCCGCTTCGTCGAACTCAACGCAAAGGCGCTGCGGGCGCTTGCCGACGGCGATCTCGCCGGCGGCAGCGCCGAGGCCGGGGTCGCCCTCGACGAACACTTCGTCGGCGAACGGGCCCGCTGGATCTTCGGCTATCGCGCCGACCAGCTCGCCCAGGACCCTTCCGTCGCGCCCTGGATCACGCGGGCCGCGGTGTCCGAGCCGGACGGAACCGTCGTAGGCGATGCCGGATTCCACGGGCCGCCGGACGAGGCCGGCACGGTCGAGATCGGCTACACCGTCGTGCCCGGGTACCGCCGTCAGGGCTACGCCCGTGCCATGGTGGCGGCGCTGCTCGACAGGGCCGCTGCCGAACCCGGCGTCAGGACGGTTCGGGCCGCCATCAGATCCGACAACAACGCCTCCCTGGCCACCATCGCGGGCTTGGGGTTCACACGCGTCGGCGAGCGCGGGAACGAGCACGACGGACTCGAGATCATCTTCGAGGTCCCGGCGGACACCATTCGGGCCAAGTAGCTCTACGGCCTCGGCGGCCGGGGCACCAGCTCCGCCATCACGGCAAGCGGTAGCGACGGGTTGGCGGCCGCTGCTTCGGTCGTGGGAGCCGTCGCAGGACGCGCCCGGCCGCAGATCGCAGTCGAGCCGGGGACATTGTGGATCATGCACGAACGGCGTCTCTTCGTGGTCGCAGACGAGGCACCGCTGTGCGAGAGGCAGCCCCTCGCCGGTGATCAGCGCCTCAAGCACGGCTGGGGGCGTTGCCTCGTTGGCCGCTACCCCACTGCGGACCTCGGCGTGCGGATGGGCCGCGAGTCGCGCAGCGACTTCCGGCGTCGTCCATAGAGCGAGCTCAGCGACGACCCGTACGTCCGTGTCCACAGCAAGCGTCTCCACCACGTCGAGCGGGAGGCCGGGGCAGGCAGCCAGCTGCTCCCGGCGCTCGGCCGTCGGATCGTCCGCGAGACGGCGCGCCCATTCCGGGCGGTCGGCGCCTTCACGGAGCAGGGCGAGGGCGATGTGCGGCTGCGCCACGGGGTCGATGTCTGCGACGGTCAGCGTGCCCTCGTGCGCGAGCCGACCTGCGCTCTCTTCGACGCGCGAGGTCAACTCGACCGCCTGCGCCTGGCTGAGGTCCGAGCGACCGGCCAGCGCTGTGGCGATGTCGGTGTCGGCGACCGCGATCAGCCGGTCGACCAGCTCGGACGGCAGTGAGGTATTGGCGGCGAGGCCACGCAGGACAGGGTTCACGGAGGGCATCCTGCCCGGCCGGCGGCCCCGTTGGCTCGTGGATTTCGTCCGCGGCAGGGGCCGATGGGCGACCTGACCGTCGGCAGTCAGAACATAGTGTTGGCGTTCTTGGACGTGGACGGGATGACCTGGAGGACGTCCCAGTGCTCGACGATCTTGCCGTTCTCGTCGAAGCGGAAGATGTCGATGCCCGCGTACTCGTCGTCGGGCCAGATCTGGTGGCAATGCAGCACGACGTGGTCACCTTCCGCGAGGGCGCGCTTGAACTCGACACGTTTGCCCGGGTACTCGGCAGTCATGCGGTCGAAATAGTCGATGAACGCCTGCTTGCCATCGGCAACATCGGGATTGTGCTGAGTGTAGGTGTCGCCGGCGTACTGATCGATGGCCTCGGTGGGACGGCACTGGTTGAACATCAGGTCGTAGAACGCCTTGGCGGTGTCCTTGTTCTGCTCCGGGTCGCTCATGGTGTTCACCGTAGGGTCGGGCGTCGGGCGAACGGCAGAGGCACACCCACGAGCGAGCGGCAGCGCAGCCGAGCGAGCGACACGCCTCCCGGGCGACCCGGCTCCAGGCGGCCCCGCTCCGGGCGACCCGGCTCCCGGCGGCCCCGCTCCGGGCGGCCCCGCTCCGGGCGGCCCGGCGAGCTCCGAGTCTCCCATCCTCGCAGCCGTCGTCTCCGCCCTCAGGCGCGCGGTGGCTCGGTGTGCTCCAGAGCCTTTCGGGCTGCGAGGTAGCCGGCGATTCTGAACGCCAGTTCGTGCGAGCCGAACTCCTCGGCCCGGACGTGGCGCAACACCACGTGGGTGGCGGTCACGATTCCGTGCTCGGGTCGGCTCAGCTGCTCCTCGAGCCCTTCGGCGATCGCGGTGAAGAATCCGGGCAGGCGATCCCGGGGTTCGAAGTCCACCGTCAGCCCTTCGGCCACCTCGAACGAGAAGCCCTGGTCCGCGGGCTCGAAGTCCACCTCGATCTGGGCGAAGTGCGGTGCGCAGTTCTGCCGTTGATGCCGCACACGCACGCCACGGATCGGGTAGGGCGGGAACCGGCGCGGCACGGATGTCACGCCGGAACACTATCGTCACCCACCGACTGGATCGGCCGCCCGGCCGCTCAGCGGATGAGTGAGCGGCCGGTGGGCGCCAGTCGGAGCGTGTGGGGGGCTGATGCCTGTTCCCGGCCGATACCCGGCAGGATCTCGTCCCGCACGAGGGGATGGACCTGGATCGAGGCAACGTGTCGGCGATGAGCTTCCTCGTCCGGGTACGAGGTGAAGACCGCAGTGACGTTCTCTCCCGTACGGACCGGCAGTCTGGTGAATGTGTTGTGCGCCGTCTCCGTGGTGAGGACGGCCAGCGGCGCGGGCCCCGTCGTGCGTAGGACGGGAACCAGGCCGTCCCGGATCAGTGCGATGCCGTCGGACCGTCCGGGCGGGAAGGACCAGACAGTGACGGAGATGAACCGGTCAGGTGCGGTCGCACTGCCGCGCGGCCGCTGGGCCGGAGAGACGGTGAATCCGGTCTCGGTCGACAGGGGACGCAGCAGCAGGACGTCGTCGGAGGCGATCATGGTGGCGTTGGCCTGGGGTCCGTGCTCGGCCCAGACGGGTCCGCCGTAGAAGGCCGTCAGCGCGCGGTGGCGCACCGTCATGTCCCGGAATCCGCGCAGCCAGACGAAGCGGTCCGGATCGTCGAGGTCCCGGAACTGGCCGAGCACCATCATCCCCGTCTCTTCCTGGGTCTCGACGAACTCTCGGTCGAACAGGTCGATGAGCTCGTCTCGCCGGCCGGGACGCAGCGTGTACTGGCGGAGCTCGATCACTGCGGGGTGGCCGACGGGGTCGGTGGAGGGCACGGCGGGCTCCTGTTCGGTGGGCGTTCCCGGATGTGGCTTCCGGCTCGTTCGGGCGGAGCCGGGCGCGTATCGAAGGTAGGCAAGCCGCGTGTCAGGGGCTGTCAGTGTTTCCGAGGAGAATGTGTCCATGTCCGCCGGTCGATTGCTGTCGCTGCTGCTGTTGCTGCAATCCCGTGGCCGCATGTCCGCGCGAGGCATCGCCGACGAGCTGGGGGTGTCCGTGCGGACCGCCTACCGTGACGTGGCGCGTCTGCAGACCGCCGGGGTCCCGGTCTACGCGGAGCCGGGCCCCGGTGGCGGCTATCAGCTGCTCGACGGCTATCGCACACGACTCACCGGGATGACCGAGGGCGAGGCGCGGGCGCTGCTGTTCGCCGGACTGCCCGGGCCGGCCGCCGATCTGGGCCTGGCGGCGGAGGTGACGGCGGCGCGGCTGAAGCTACTGGCCGCGCTGCCGGCGGGACTGCGCGAGGAGGCGGCGCGGACCGCGGCCGTATTCCACCTGGACGCACCCGGCTGGTACCGGGAGCCCGAGGAGACGCCTCATCTCCGCTTGTTCGTCGATGCGGTCCTCGCCCGACATGCGGTGGACGTGCGTTACCGCCGCTGGCGCGCGCCTCAGGAGGTGAATCGCCGCGTTCGCCCCTACGGCCTGGTACTCAAGTCCGGCGTCTGGTACCTCGTGGCCGCCACGAGGAGCCGGATCGCGACCTACCGCATCACGCAGGTTCTCGACGCCGCGCCGAGCGACGAGCAGTTCGAACGGCCGCGGGACTTCGACCTGGGCACGTACTGGGCCTCCTACCTCGACGACTTCAGGAGCCGCCGCTACACCGGCACAGCCACCATTCGCCTCTCCCCGCGGGGACTGCAACGCCTGCCCGACAACGTGTCCCCCGAGGTGGTGCGGGCCGTTGAATCCACCGCCACCGCTGTCGGCGACGACGGCTGGGTCGAGGCCGTCATCCCGACCGAGAGCACCGACCATGCCTGCGGCGAGCTGCTGCGGCTCGGTATCGACGTCGAGGTCGTCGCACCGCCCGAACTGCGCCGGGCCATGGCCGGCATCGTGGACGTACTCGCCCGGACATACGGGCTCTGACGTCCGCACGCGTTTCCGAGGGGCGTGGCCGGACCGGGCTCCGCGGCCTGGGTCGGCGTGCGGACGGCTAGGGCAGGGTGCCGCCGGTGTTCCGGATCATCTGCCGGAGCACCTTGAGGGTGGTGACGTAGTCGGCGTCGTCGATGCCCCGGTGGATACGGCCGCGGAGTGCCGGGGCGTGCCGCTTGATCTCGACCCGGGCCTCGTCCCCCGATTCGGTGATCCACAGTCGTCCCCTGTCGTCACGGGTGAGGAAGCCGCGCTCCAGGAGCGCTTCGGCCTCGGCTCCGAGGTCGTCTTCGGGCCTGATGTAGGTGCTCATGGCCTGCCGGAGTTCGGGGATCGTCATGCCATGGCCGTCGGGTGAGATGTCACGCTTCGACAGGTTGCGCAGCAGCCAGAACTGCGGCTGGGTGAAGCCCAGTTCGACCAGATGGGCTCGTGTGGACGCGATGAGGGCTTCGTAGGCCAGTCCGGTCCAGTACGCGGCGGGCTGTGCGGCGAGGTCCGTGTCGGAGAGGTGTCGTGTCGTCATGTGCGGTGCTCCCCTTGTACGAATCGTTGGTGCAAGCACCGTAAAATCTGAAGCTTGGTTGAGGTCAAGAGACGACGTGGCTCTGGGGCGGCAGTGTCGTACCGAGGTGATTGACTACGCCGCATGGACCTCGCGCGAGCATTCCCTGCGTGCACGGCGGCTGTGCCGACAACCAGTTCCGGTCGGGGTGTCGCCCGGTACTCCCTTCCTCGGCGAGGCGGCCTGTCGTGAGTGGCGGTGGTGCGTGGTCGGAGCCGGGTGCTGTCCCGACGACGTGGGTTGCACCCCCGTTCGACCCCGAACTGCGTGCGGTCCTGGCGGCTTTCGGGGACGAGGCGAGGGAGCCGATCACGCCGGAGAACCTTGCGGAGCGGCAGGAGCGGGATGCCGCGGCCCGGCCGAGGCCGACGGTCGGCGATCTCCGGGCGGATGGCCTCTTCGAGGTGGATGAGCTGCGGGTGCCGGGAGCCTCGGGCGGGCGGGACGTCACGCTCGTGAGCGCACGGCCCGCCGCGCTCTCCGGCCCCCTGCCGTTGCTGTACTACGTGCACGGCGGCGGGATGATCATGGGCAACGCGTGGTCCGTGCTTCCGCAGGTCCTGCGCGAATGGGCACTCCCGCTGGGGTTGGCGGTCGTCTCCGTCGAGTACGGGCTGGCTCCGCAGGTGCAGTATCCCGGGCCCGTGGAGGACTGTTACGCCGGACTTCTCTGGGTGACTGCGCACGCGGCCGAACTGGGCATCGACGCGGACCGCATCGTCATCGGAGGGAAGAGTGCCGGCGCTGGTCTCGCCGCGGCGCTCGCTCTGCTGACCCGCGACCGGGGCGGTCCCACCCCGATCGGTCAGCTGCTTCTGTGTCCGATGCTCGACGACCGTGACGACACGTTCTCCAGCCGCCAGATGGCCGGTGTCGACACCTGGGACCGGACCTCCAACGCGACCGCGTGGCAGGCGCTGCTGGGCGACCGCTACGGCGCCGCGGACCTGCCGCCCTACGCGGCTCCCGCCCGTGCCACGGATCTGTCCGGGCTGCCGCCGGCGTACATCGAGGTCGGGTCGGCCGAGACCTTCAGGGATGAAGACGTGGCGTACGCCAACGCGATCTGGCGGGCCGGCGGCCAGGCCGAATTGCACGTATGGCCCGGGGCCTTCCATGGCTTCGACACCTTCGCGCCAGAGGCAGCGCTGAGTCGGGATGCCCGCGAGACCCGTTCCCGCTGGCTTCGGCGAATCCTCACTCAGCCCGAGGCGAACGGCGGGCCCGTCCGCTGAGCACGGTTCGGCCGCCGGGCGGGTGGTGTCCGCTGTCCCCCGTGCCGTGCGGCCGTCGGCACCCGCAGGAGTGGCTCACCTGAATGGAACGCGCGTCGGGTCGGGAGTCGGCCCGCCGCCGACGGCAGCCTGACTGTCATGCGTGACAACGGCGTGATCAGCCAGGTGCGGGCCGGTGTGGCGGGCAGAGCGTGGGAGAGGCGGCCTGCCGGCACGGCCGCCGGCGATCCGCTGCCGTGGCTCGCCGGCGTCTCCGCCGCCCTGACACTCTTCCATCTCGCCCTGATCGCGCCGGGGCTCGGGCTCGGCTGGGACGAGACGGTGTACGTCAGCCAGGTGAGCGGAGAGGCACCGGCGGCGTTCTTCAGCGCCCCACGCGCCCGCGGGATCACCTACCTCGTCGCACCTCTCACCGCGCTGACCCCTTCCATCACAGCGCTACGCGTCTACATGGCCGTGCTGGCCGGCTGCGGACTGTTCCTCGCGCTGTGGGTGTGGCGCCGACTGCTGCCCGCACCCGTTCTCGGGTTCGCGGGCGGGCTGTTCGCCGGCCTGTGGGTCACCATGTTCTACGCCTCGCAGGCAATGCCCAACCTCTGGGTTGCCTACGGGGCGCTCGCCGCGGTCGGCTGCTTCCTGCGGGCCGTACGGGACCCGAACGACCGGTGGGCGCCGGCCGGCATGGCCGCCGGGGTGGCGTTCGCCGCGCTGATGCGTCCCACGGACGCCGTGTGGCTCGCCCTGCCGCTGGCCGTCGCGGCCGCCGCGATGCGGGCTCGGCGGTGGTGGCTGCTGATGGTCGCGCTCGGCGCGGGTCTGGCTGTCGGATCAGCCGAATGGATCGCGGAGGCGTACGTGTCGTACGACGGGCTCGCCGAGAGACTGGACCGGGCCAGCGAGATCCAGGGCCGGCTCGGCTGGTACTTCTCCGTCGACGACCATGTGCGCGCCCTGGGCGGGCGGTTGCTGTGCCGCCCGTGTGACGTTCCCTGGCGATATCCCGTCGCCACCCTGTGGTTCGTCGCGCTGCCGCTGCTGGTCACGGCGGGTGTACGGGCCGCCGTCCGCGCCCGTCACCACCGTACCGAGCTGGCGGTGGCGACCGTGGTCGGTACGGTGCTCGCCGCCCCGTACCTGTTCACCGTCGGATACGCGGCACCGCGCTTCCTGCTGCCTGCCTACGCGCTGCTCGCGTTGCCCGTCGCGTACGGCCTGGTCCGGGCATGCCGGCCCCGGCCGCGCGGGCGCCGGATCGTGGTCGGTCTCATGGTCCTGACCGTGACCGCGCACCTGGCGATCCAGTACGCGATGGCCGACGGCACGGCCGACCGGGTGCGCCGCGACACGGTCGACCTCGGGCGCGTCACCGCCGAACTCAACACTCTGGGTGTACGGCCGCCGTGCGTGGTCAGCGGCGTGGAGGCCATCCGCGTCGCGTTCCGCGCCGGCTGCGCCTCCCGCCAGCCCGACGGCCACGACGAGAGCATCACGCCGGAACGACTGGCCGCCACCGCCCTCGACCAGCCGGTCGCGATCGTGGTGTGGGGCGGGGGTCGGCCTCCGCCGTACGCCGCAGCCTGGTCGGCCCATCCCCTGCCCGACCTCGGCAACTGGACCGGCCTGCGCGCCTACGTCTCGGGCGTTCGACCGCCGGAAGCGGGCCGCTGAACGGGCGGGCCGCCGGCTGCGTCGCCGTACGGTGCGGTCTCTGTCACCCGACACGAGCGACCCCGCAGGGGGGTGGAGGCCCGCCGCATCTCGGGGGACTGGGGTGAAGGTCCAGGAGGGACCGCGTCGCGATCCGTCGCCGCCCTGGACAACGGGCTGCGGCCCTGGGCAGCCATCCGTGCCCAGGGCCGCTCCCCTCCGTCGCCGTCAGCCGACGCCGTGCCCGTCTGCGCCTTCCTCAATGCCACCGTTGCCGTCGCCGACGTCGCCGTTGCCGTCGCCGACATCGCCGCCGTTGTCAGCGCCACCGTCACCGATGCCACCGTTGTCGGCGCCACCGTTGTCAGCGCCACCGTCACCGGCGCCACCGTTGTCAGCGCCACCGTCACCGGCGCCACCGTTGTCAGCGCCACCGTCACCGGCGCCACCGTCACCGGCGCCACCCGCGCCGATCTGGGCGCCGACGGCGGCCAGGGCGGTCGTCACCGGCTGGAAGAACGTCTCGCCGCCCGAGGTGCAATCGCCGCTGCCGCCGGAGGTGAGGCCGACGGCGTTCCCGTCCCGGGTGAACAGGGCGCCGCCGCTGTCGCCGGGCTCCGCACAGACGTTGGTCTGAATGAGCCCCGAGACCGTGCCCTCGGGGTAGTTCACGGTGGCGTCGAGGCCGGTCACCTGGCCGTCCCGCAGACCGGTCGTGCTACCCATGCGGAACACTTCCTGGCCGACCGCCGCGTCGGCCGCCTGCCCGATCTCCACGATCTGGCCGTCGCCGATGTCCACAGCGCTCGGGGCTTCGGTGTTCGGGTCGTCGTACGTCACGAGTGCGAAGTCGCCCTCACCCGGGAAGACGGCCTCCTGCACGGTGCCGATCGGCTCGCCGTTCTGCTGCTCCGACCACTGCGCGACGGCGACGCCGCAGTGTCCCGCCGTGAGGAAGCCGGGCTGACCGTCTTGGGTGGTGACGTTGAAGCCGAGCGAACAGCGCGAGCCGCCGCCGAAGATGGCATCCCCGCCCTCGATGAAGGGCTTGAACTCGCCCTTGGACTTCTGGATGCGGGCGACGCCCTCGCCCAGCGCGCGGACCGCGTCCTCGACCTTGTCCCAACGCTCACCGGTGACCGTACGGTCGGCGGTGACCAGGACCTGGTTCGTCCTCGGGTCGATCGCCCACGCGGTGCCGGGAACCGATGCCTTGTCGCTCAGCGAGTTCATCGCGGAGGTGAGTGCCGAGCGGCTGTTCTGCACGCTGCGCGCAACCGCGCCGGCCCTCGTGACCTCGACGTTGACATTGTTGTTGTCACCCACGACGTTCACGACGAGCTGCTGCTTGTCCGCGTCGTAGTAGGCGCCGCCGTAGGAGTCACCGAGCTCCTTGCCCAGCTGCTGGAGGAGTCGCGTGGCCGATGCGGCGCTCATCTTTCTCGGCGAGCCCGACTGCTCCCCCGCGCCGTCCTGCGAGGCATTGGCCTGCGGCAGCACGATCGCCGCCGCGACGATGCCCACCGCCCCTGCACCCGCAAGAATGGCCTTCCGCTTGGGTATTCGCCTGTGACTCAACTCTTCGCCTCCTGTGTGGGGGTACGGACTGCAGTCGCCGCGAGGGCAACCGGGGGGACGCGTCCGGCCTTTCATACGGGGGCGGGAGGAGATCTGTTCATCGCCTCCGCAAAGAACCTGAAGTCATGTGGGTCACTGGGCTCGACACAGAGCGGTGGAGAGCACCTTCATCGCGGCCTTCGCCGCTTCGTCGGGCATGGTCAGGCCGGTGTTGACGGACAGAGTGACCTGCCGCTTGCCGTCCGCCGAGGTGAAGCTGAAGGTCTGGTATCCGACGACCTCCCCCGTGTGTCCGACGATCGGCCCGTCGGACGGGCACGTGTTGCCGTTGCTCTCCAGCCCCAGGCCGTAGAAGCGCCCGGGCCTCGCGGGGTTCATGGGCTGCATCTCACGCATCTCCTTCATCAGACGGGGCGGCAGCAGCCGGCCGCCGAACAGCGCCTTGTAGAAGGAGTTCAGGTCGTGGGTGGTGGAGATCAGCGTCCCCGTGGCCCAGTAGGCGGCGGGGCTGAAGACGGTGAGGTCGGTGGGCTCGGCACCCGCTCCCCTGCCCTCGAGCCACTCGTAGCCGTGCAGATGCGGACCCGAAACCCTCGGGGTGCTCGGAAAAGAAGTGCCCTTCAGGTGAAGGGGCTTCAGGATGCGTCGGTCGATCTCGTGACGGAGCGGCTTCTCGGTGACGTACTCAATGAGCAGCCCGAGGACGACGTAGTTGGTGTTGGAGTACTCCCAGGTCGTGCCGGGGGCGGGCCTGTTCGGCAGGTCGGCGACGAGCTCGATGAGCTGGCGCGGGGTGTACGTCGCCTTCTGCGCGTCCCGTACCGGGTCGGGCTTCTGCAGCAGAACGTCGGTGTAGTCGGCCAGGCCGCTGGTGTGATGGAGCAGCTGCCGCACGGTGATGTGCTCACCCTCGGGAACCACACCGGGCAGCCGGCTCTCGATGTCGTCGTCGAGCTTCACCTTGCCCTCGGCCACGAGCTGAAGTACGACGGTGGCCACGAAACTCTTGGTCACACTCCCGGCCCGGAACCGGTCCCCGGCATGGGCGTCGCGGCCGGTGCCCACGTCGGCAGTCCCACTGCTGCCACGCCACAGCCCGCGCCCGTCCCGCACCTCGGCCACGGCTCCGGGGACGCCGGCGGCGACGGTGGCGTCGAGGGCCTGCTGGAGCGCGGTCCGATCGGCACCGACGCCGACTGTCGGCGCGGCCGCCGTGGCGGGGGTGACGGTGGGGACGAGTAAGGCGGCGGCGACGAGTACGGACGCGGCGGTGGTCTTGCGGTGCGACATGGGTGAGGCTTCCTCATCTGTCGTTGAGGCGTGTGGAGTTGGCTTCACCGTAGGACTGTGGAGGCGTTCCCGTGATCACGAGAAGGGATGAGCCACGGGCCTCGCTTCCCTTAGGGGGAGGCGCTTGCGGGGTCCCAGCCTTCCTGCGGTACGGAGGCGAGCAGGCGTTGGGTGTACGAGTGCTCGGGGGCGGTCAGTACCCGGCCGGTCGGGCCCTGTTCGACCACGACGCCCCGGCGCATCACCACCGTCTCGTCGGTGATGTGCTGGACGACCGCCAGGTCGTGGCTGACGAAGACGAGAGCCACACCGGTGTCGTGCCTGATCTCGTCGAGGAGTCGGAGGATCTGGGCCTGGATGGAGACGTCGAGCGCGGCGACCGCTTCGTCGAGGACGAGGATCTGCGGGTCCACGGCGAGCGCCCGGGCGATGGCGAGGCGCTGGCGCTGGCCGCCCGACAGCTCGTGGGGCTTCGCGTCCGCTTCGCGCGCACCGAGTCCGACCTGGTCCAGAAGCGTGGCGATGCGCTCGTCCGTCGCATCGTGACCGTGCAGGCGCAGTGCGATGCGGAGGCACTGGCGGGCTGTCAGCCGTGGGTCGAGCGAGACGTACGGGTCCTGTAAGACCATCTGGATCTCGCGGGCACGGGCCAGCCGGCCGCGGCGGGCGGGTCGGCCCCGGCCTCGCCCCCTACCCCCCACCGGCAACACCAACGAACCACTGACCGGCCTCGCCGTCGCCGACGTACTCGTGCTCGCCTCACCGCACTCGACGAGACCTCCGCCATCGAGCACTCCCATCAACTCAACGCACTGCGCAGCCAGTTGCAGGCGCACCCGGGGAACACCCGACACGGCGGCGGCACTTCCTGACGGGGTACGGTCACCTCGTGTGCCATTACGCCGAGAAGCCCTACAAGCTGCACTACGCGTGCGTGCCCTGTCGCGTCGCGTTCAAGCGGCACCCCAGGCCCGGAGAGCACCGATGCCCCCGATGTTCGGCGCCCATGCTCTGCGCCGGCCACGACTTCGCGGCCCCGCGGCGCCGGGACACCCGGGCATGGAGTGTGGTGGCCGCGGTGTTGAACGCCGGACTGCGGTACGAGGGCCGCGAATCCTGCGGCTGCGGCAAGGAGCCCAAGTTCCGCCCCCGTACCCGAGCCCAACTGCGAGCGCGCCGAATCGCGGCAGCCCGAACCGGCACGCAGCTCGCCGACATGCTCGGTCGCGCGGATCCGCAAGCGACGCCATGACTATGGCGGTCCGATGGCGCCGGCGCGCCGTCGGACCGGATGCAGTGAACCTGGCCAAGCGGAACAGCCCGGCCGTCCACGCCTAATCCCACCAGAACGACCAGGAAGTCCGTCCCAGCAGTTCCGTGGCGTACTCGGGAAATGGCGTGGGCGGGTCGTCGACGATGTTGTTCGCAGTCGACAGCACATGCTCCAGCGCGAGCAGGTTCGCATGCTCCGCTTCCACGGGTGGTCTCGCGACCGAGACATGCAGCTCACTGCGGAGCACCGCAACGACCTGTGCGCCGAAGCGGTCCTCCCAGCTCCGCAGAAGTGCACACAGCAGGGGCAGGGGTGCCTCCGCGGACCAGCCGATCGACGCCAGGGCATCGCTGCCGCATCGGGCGGGGACGAGAACGAGGTGAGACTCGTCCGGCCCCAACTGGCCCGTCTCGATGAGCCCGGTCAACAGGCTTGACGTGACTACCTCGGACGTCGGGCCTGCGGACCTCACCGGCATCTCCGGTGCCAGGCCCGGCCACTGCTCGAAGGGCGGCCCGGGATCGTGCGGCCACGGCTCGATTCCCTCAGGTGCCGGGGCCGGTGTCGGGTCCGTCCAGGACCGCAGCCTCCTGCGGCGGTACTCCGCGAAGTCCGCGGCCAACACCTCCTCCAAGCGGACGGAGTCGACCTGATCCAGGCTGAGCCGCCTCCCGAAGGCTTCGGGCGAGCACACGAGCGGGACCAGACCGTGTGCGCTGTGCTCGCTCAGCAGGCGAGGCCACAGCCGTTCGACGCCGTGAGGGAGTGCGTCGGAGACCCACACGCACACGGGACCAACGGACAGGAACCGGCCTGGAGGCAGACCATCGGGCAGGGCGAACGGCATGGCCGCACCCTAGACCGCGGTATCCGAAGCGCAACCGGCGGGGCCAGGAGCCGACCGCCCGCCGCCGGCCCCTGCCAGCAGACGGCCTGCAGTTGTACTGCTGGTGGTCGCTGTGACCCACCCTGTCACTGAGCGGATCCCTGCCTCACCCGGCCGAGCTGTGGACGTCGGCAGGTTCCGGTGAATACGCCGCCGAGTTGATCGTCCAGTGCGGCGAGTGTCGCTGACACCGGCGTGCGGTCGGGGTCGATGTGGGTGTGCAGGGCAAGCCCTTCCGTGAACGCGACGATCCGCCGGGCCGCGTCGTCCGCGTCGGCCTCCTGGGCGACCTCGCCACACACCGTGCCATTGCCGATGGCCCGAGCGACGCGTGAACGGATGCCCGCGAGGGTCTCTCGCTGGACGGCGGCAAGGCGGGCGTTGTGCGCGGCCTGCCCCCCGAAAGCGAGTCGGACCAGGAACTCGGCGCGGCGGGCGTCGTCGAGCGGAATCAACTCGGCCAGCGCCTGCCGCAGCATCTCGGCGATGGTGCGGCCCTCGGCCTCGCCCCGGTCCACCAGCTCCTCCACTCGTGCGGTGAAACGCTCGTTGACCCGGGTGAACGTGGCCAGCAGCATCTCGTCCTTCGCCGTGAAGTAGTGCTGTACCAGACCGACGGACACGCCCGCTTCAGCGGCGGTCCGCGCAACGGTCACGGCGGCGAGGCCGTCCCGCACGATCAGGCGTTGGACGGCGTCGGTGATCTGCCCGTGGCGGGCGTCATGGTCGGCAACTCTCGGCACGAGAGGACCGTACCGCGTGCTATAACCGTACGCCTATATTGTTATCAGAGAGGAGCTCTCGATGTTCCGACGACGCTCAACCCGCCTGTTAGGTCCGGCACTTGCCCTCGCCCTCCTCCTGCCACCGGGTATGGCCTCCGCAGGCCAGGCCCACGAAGGACGGTCGGCGGGAAGCCATCGCGACCCGGCTCTGCAGGCCCTGGTCGACCAGGTCGTGGCCGACCCGAACCCCAACCCGGGCGCGTTCCTGCTCGTCCGCGACGGTCTGACCGCCCGCTTCGGCGCCGCCGGCGTCGCCGACAGGGCCACCGGTTCGCCGATGACACCGGACCTGAGGTTCCGCGCCGGGAGCGTCACCAAGACCTTCACCGCGACGGTCGTCCTGCAACTCGTCGCCGAGCACCGGGTACGGCTCGACGACACCGTGCAGAGTCTGCTGCCCGATCAGGTCCGTTCGGACAACGCCTTGTCCGGCGAGCCCATCACGGTGCGCCAGCTGCTCAACCACACGAGCGGGCTGTACGACTACATCGACGGGCTGCTTCCGCACTTCCGCAGCATCGACCAGTACTGGCCCCGCGAGCAGCTCATCGGCATCGGCCTTGCCCAACCGCGCTACTTCCCGGCTCCCGGCACCCGATTCCGGTACTCCAACACCAACTATCTGCTACTCGACCTCATCGTCGAACGGGTCACCGACCGCGACCTGCGCACCAATCTCGAACGCCGCATCTTCCAGCCTCTCGGACTTCGCGACACCTCGTATCCGCTGGCGCGGACCACGATCGACGGAGCGCATGTCCACGGCTACGCGGACGTCTCGCTCCTGTTGCCGAAAGCGCCGGACGCCACGCGATTCGACGTCACCGCGTTCAGCCCGTCCGAGGCCGGCGCATCGGGCGCTCTGGTGACCACCGCGGCCGACACCGCACGCTTCTACCGGGCCTTGCTGCAAGGACGTCTGCTTCCTTCGACCCTCCTCCGCGCCATGCTCACCGACATGGTCCCCACGACCGGCAGCGCCCCACCGGCCGTCGCGTACGGCTTGGGCATGTACGTCTACGCCACCGAATGCGGTCTCGCGTACGGCCACGGCGGTACCGCGCCGGGGTACGTGACCTTCGCCCTCAACAGCCGCGACGGGCGCGGCCAGCTCGTCGCCCACACCAACTGGAGCTCGTTCGTCGATACCGGGATCGACACCGACTTCTGGGCCGCCTTTCAGCAGGGGTACTGCAGCAAGCCCGAATGACCGGCCGCGCACTGCGCCTGTACGACTGGAGGGAGCCCGGCAGCCGCCGCGCCGGGGCCGTGGTCCGGGCCCGGGCGGGCAGCCACGAGCAGCCCCGGGGGGTGGGGGTGTCCCCGCACGCGACGGCGGCGCCCTGCTCCTCGCCCTGGTACGGGACGGGTACGGGAGCGGATCGGCCGGCGGGGTGGGGGCCGGGTTCGGCTCGCGGCCTTTCCAGAGTTCCTGCAGCAGGACGCCGAGATCCGAGCCGACCGCCGCCGAATGGTCGCATCGGCCGGGGGTGCGCCCGCCCATCGTGCGGCGAGCCGCGGGCGCCAGGGCGTGGAGGGGTAGGGCGACTTCCCCAGGGTGGATGTGTGACGCAGGTTGTCGCTGGGGTGGGTGAACCATCTGGCGTACGGGGCCCCGTGCCGCGCTCGCAGGCGTCAGCGGATGGCTGCGAGGTGTTCCTGTTCGGATGAACCTGGGGCGATCACCGCGTAGGACGGCTTGTGGCGCGGGTAGGCCGGAAACGTCGGAGTGCCGACGTCCGCCCCCTGATCACGAGGCCGGTACCCATGTCTCATAGCGCAGCCGTAGGACGGGAGTGCGAGGAGCCGCTTCACGAGCGAAGTCGCCGCGCCGGTGGCTCGAGCCCCTCGGTCGAGGTCACGTACAAGGCCAGAGTCGCCGTAGCCGTGCGCGCTTGCCGTTCAGCGGCCTCGCGGCCGCCCCTTTAGATGCGACCGGCAGCGGGATCGATCGCCGGGGCGAGCGGCACAGAGCAAGAGGAGGCCACCTTTGCGGACACCCCCACCCACTCCCCTGTGTCCGTGCGATCCGGAGAAGGGTCGTACGTGACGCTCGACGCCCCCATGCCCGCCGACCTGCAGCAGTGGGTCGCACACCGTCTGCCCGGCCATGCGAACGTCATGGACGTCCTGGACGTCTCCTGGCCGCGCGGCGACTCCAAGGTCTGGCGCGTGGCCTCTGACACGGCAGCGGCGTACGTGAAGTTGAGCCCGACCCCGGAGGACTTCGCGCGCGAGGTACGCGGCTACCGCCATGCGGCCCGCTGTCTCGCCACCGGTGAGGCACCTCGTCTCCTGGCCTCGGATCTCGGCCTGCGGGCCATCATGACCTCGCCTCTGTCGGGTCACGTCGTCCGTGGCTTCCCTCTCACCGCCGATGCCGAAACCCGCGTACACGAGCTCGCCGGCCGGCTGCTCAGGCGGTGGCACGATCATCCCGTGCCGGCCACCCGGGGGGTACGCGACGACATCATGACGTCGGTCGCCCAGAAGGCGGACGAGGCCACAGCCTGTGTGGAGCGCGTCTCCGAGTACCTCACCGACGCCCAGCGTGACCTGGTCCAGCGAGCGGGCCGCGAGCTGCCCGGGCTCGCCGATGATCTCCCGCTGGTCTTCCGACATGGCGACTACTCGACTCGCAACTGGCTCTGGGACCACAGGCGCGGCACCCACAGCCTGATCGACTTCGAGAAGTCCGACTACGGCATCGCCGTCGAGGACTTCGTCTGGCTGTGCTGCACGTCCTGGCCCACACGCCCGGATCTCAAGCCGGCCTTCCTCGACGGCTACGGACGCTGGTTGTCCGACACCGAGCGGCGGGCTCTGCCCCTCTTCACCGCACGTCTGGGCATTTCCTACCTCACCGCGGGGATCACGAAGCAGGAACCGAACCTCGTCCATCGCGGCCGGACCATCCTCACGCGCATGGTGCGCGCCTCGGTGTGACCGTCCGCACCTCGCGTCCGCAAGCGGCCATGTCATCGAAACGGACTGCCGCTGTCACCGGGTGTCGCCGGCGCGAACCTGCCCGGGGCGCCACACATACCGGATGTCCGGCTCACGTTCTTCGTTGCGGTGACCGTCGGTGCACTCGGCAGCCATGAAGCCGTGCCGCTCATAGAAGCGACGTGCCGACTCGTTGACCTGGAACGTCCACAGCGCCAACCCGGCCGGACAACGCTGTTTCGCCTGCTGCACGAGGCGGCCGCCGATGCCCTGACCCTGCCAGTCCGGATCGAGGTAGAGCTGGTCCAGGTCCTCGCCGTCGAGGACCATCATCCCGACCACCGAGTCCCCGACCGTCGCCACCCACGCGTCCTGGCGGGGCACGACGACCTCTCTGATCCAGGACCGGACCTGGTCGTCCGTATGCGCCCGGCGCACGCTCGGCAGCGCTGCTGTGAAGGAACGCAGCCACACCTCGGCCATCGCAGCGGCATCGGAGTCGACCGCACGACGGACGACACAGTTGTTGATCTCCACAGCGACGCATGCTCGCAGACATGCGACGCGGCCGCACGCGACTTCTCCGTGACGCTCGCACCGGGTCGGGACCCGGCGAACCCTGCGGCCGTCGCGCACCCTCGGCTCAGTGCTCGCGGATCCTCGACCACCACCAGCCGCCCGCTGTCCGATCGTTCACCTGCCAAGGGTTCGGCAGAGTGCGACGCTCGAACTCGTCGTCGATGCGAGCGATCAGCCGGCCAAGATCATGCCGGGCACCGCGAGGGAGGTGCAGCATGGCCTCCTCCAGATCGTCGCGCGCATATTCGACCTCCAGTCCCGGCTGCCAGACGGGGGACGCGTTCAGATAGCGGCCGGGCTGTTGGAACGCCCACTCGAAGCGGTCGAGCGCGTCGGCGACCGCGTCGGTCCACATCCGCTCGTTCTCGACGCGGCGGACGGCTGCACGCGTCCTCGCGGAGACCCCACCGATCCGACGAACCACAACATGTCTGCGAGGCCGCCAGCGCTCTGCGCGGACGGCCTTCGGGCGCCTACGCGGCATCGCCCTTTCTGATCAGCATGTCGTCATCGTGCCACGAAGGGAGCCGGATCCGCACCCACGATCGATCTCCCCCTCCACGAGAGACGTGTTCGTCCAAGGCGCCCTCGTCGTGTCGCGTCAGACCGCCGGAAAGTCCGGCGCGATTCCGAGGGTGGGGGCGATCGTTCGCCAGATCGTCGATCTGGCGGTGGCGAGATCGACACGGGGGTCGTCGATCATCACGCGGATGCCGAGACCGTCGCAGAGCGCCAGGGTCAGGGTGCTGACCGAAGCGACGTCGCACTCGGTGAACTCACCTGAGGCGATGCCCCGTTCGACCGCCCCGCCGACCCAGGTGTGGAGTTGGTCGTAGAGGTCGACGGCGAGGTGCCGGGCCGTCGCGTCGCGGCCCGCGCGTACCCAGAGCTCCTGCCAGAGTTTCCAGTCCTGGCGGAGTTCGGCGTCCGTCGGGAGCATGGTGCTCACGATGCGGGCCAGGACGACCGCCGCCGGGACCTGGTCGGCGTCGGCGTCGAGGTCCGTGCCGGTCTGGGCGAAGGAGTGTGTCATCGCTTCGGCGAAGAGCTTCTCGCGGGTGTCGAAGTGGTAGTGCAGCAGGGCCTTCGACACACCGGCGTGCTCGGCGACCTTGCGCATACTGATGTTCTCGAAGCCGATGTCGGCGATCACCTCGCACGCGGCCGTGAGGATTCGCTCGCGCGTCTCGAGTGCGCGCTCGGCCTTGGTCACGTTGGCTACTCCCCGTGTCAGTGCTTGTGGTGCGGGTGGGCGGGCCCGGGCGGCCGGTCCCGCCGGACCATCATCCCTGCCCGTCGCCCGTTCGGGCCGGGTAGGTGTGGAACCCCCGGCCCGTCTTGCGGCCGAGCAGGCCCGCGTCCACCATCCGGGCCAGCAGCGGAGGCGGCGCGTACAGCGGCTCCCGGTACTCCGCGTACATCGACCGCGCGATGGCCTGGACGGTGTCCAGGCCGATCAGATCGGCCAGTGCGAGCGGTCCCAGCGGGTGGGCGCAGCCCAGGGTCATGCCCTGGTCGATGTCCTCCGCGGACGCCGTGCCGGACTCCGCCATCCGCACCGCCGCCAGCAGGTACGGCACGAGGAGTGCGTTCACGACGAAGCCGGACCGGTCCTGTGCCCGGATGACCCGTTTGCCCAGGACATCGGAGGCGAAGACGCGCGCCCTCAGGGCGGTCTCCTCCCCGGTGAGCAGCGACGGTACGAGCTCGACCAGCGGAAGTACCGGTACGGGGTTGAAGAAGTGCAGTCCGACCACCTGCGCCGGCCGCGAAGTGGCGGCGGCCAGCCGGATGACGGGGATGGAAGAGGTGTTCGTCGCCAGCACGGCGTCCCGGCGTTCCACCGTCGCGTCGAGCCGGGCGAAGACCTCCAGCTTCGCGCGCTCGTCCTCGGCCACCGCCTCGACGACGAGGTCCCGGTCCGCCATCCGGTCCCAGTCGGTGGTCAGCGTGATCCGGTCGGTCGCGGTGTCCCGCTCGGCCGCCGTCAGCTTTCCGGCGGCCGCGGCCCGCGTGAGGGAGCGGGTGATGCGGCGCAGGCCGGCCTCCGCGGCCGGCCCGTCCGACTCCACCACCACGACGTCCCGGCCGGCGCGGGCGCAGACCTCGGCGATGCCGGAGCCCATCAGGCCGCAACCCACGATCCCGACCCGTTCGACGTCGGTCATCGGTTGGCCCTCTCCCGCGCGGCCGGCATCTGCAGAACACCCGTGCCGCGCTTGACGAGTTCGCCCGCGATGATCAGGCGCTGGATCTCGGAGGTGCCTTCCCAGATGCGGTCGACGCGCAGCTCGCGGTAGAGACGCTCGACCGGGTACGAGCGGTCGTAGCCACGGCCGCCGAAGATCTGCAGGCACCGGTCGATGACGCGGCCGGACGCCTCGCTCGCCGACAGCTTGGCGATGGCCGCCTTTGCGTGCAGCGTCTTGCGGTCGATCCGGCCCTCGTCGACCTCCCAGGCGACCTGGTGGGTGTAGGCGCGGTTGACGGCGATGTCCACCGCGCAGTCGGCGAGCATCCCCTGGATCAGCTGGAAGTCGGCGATGGGGGAACCGAACTGGCGGCGCTCCACCGCCCAGTCGCGGGCCAGCTCCAGAGCCCGCTCGGCCGCCCCCACGGTCCTGGCGGCGATCATGAGGCGTTCCTCGGAGAACCAGGAACGGGTGATGTCGTAACCGTTGCCCACCTCCCCGAGCACGGCCTCGTCGGGGACGTGCACATCGGTGAAGGTGAACTCGGGGTGCTCGTAGACGAATGTGTGCATCCAGCGGGGCACCCGGGTCATCTCGACGCCCGGTGTGTCCTTGTCGACGAGGAAGAGGGTGGGAGCCCGCTCCTCCCCTGCCACGGCGAGCACGATCACGAAGTCGGCGTGGTCGCCGACGGTGACGAACCACTTCTCGCCGTTGAGCACCCAGCCGCCGGTGGTCCGCGTCGCCGTGGTCCGCAGGCTCTGCGGGTCGGAACCGGCCTCCCGCTCACTCACCGCGTAGCAGTCACGGCGCTGCCCCCGGATCACTGGCACGAGGTACCGCTCGCGCTGCTCGGGCGTGCAGAAGGAAAGCGCGTTGGCCGGGCGCCACACCATGTCCCACAGTGCGCCGGTGAGCCTGCCCAGCTCCTCCTGGACCGTGACCTGCTCCAGGATGGTGAGGCCGGCGCCGCCCCACTCCGCCGGCATGTTGACCGCCTGCAGACCGCTGTCGAGGACGGCGTCGCGGATCTCGGTGTGGGCCTGCGGGGGCAGGCCGTTGTTCTCCTCGCAGTCGAGCTCGTACTTGGTGATGAAGTCGGTCAGGGCACGCGCCGCGCCCTTGAGCTCTTCCTGACGGGTGGTGAGACGGAAGTCCATGGGGTGATTCCTCTGGGTCGTGGTGGGGACGGCGGGGTGGGGAGGCGGGACGACGTCGTGGGACGTCGTGCGGAGGGGCGTCGTGGCAGGGGGACGGTCGTCAGTTGCCGGGCAGCGCGAGTGCCTGTGTGCCGCGCTTGATCAACTCGTTGGCGATGATCAGACGCTGGATCTCGGAGGTGCCTTCCCAGATGCGGTCGACGCGCAGTTCGCGGTACATCCGCTCGACGGGGTACGAGCGGTCGTAGCCACGGCCGCCGAAGATCTGCACGCACCGGTCGATGACCCGCCCCGCGGCCTCGCTCGCCGCGAGCTTCGCCGTCGAGGCCTTGGCGTGCAGGGTCTTGCGGTCGGTGTGCGGCTGATCGGCTTCCCAGGCGACCTGGTGGGTGTAGGCGCGGTTGACGGCGATGTCCACCGCGCAGTCGGCGAGCATCCCCTGGATCAGTTGGAAGTCGGCGATGGGGGAACCGAACTGGCGGCGCTCCACCGCCCAGTCGCGGGCCAGCTCCAGAGCCCGCTCGGCCGCCCCCACGGTCCTGGCGGCGATCATCAGCCGCTCGTCGGTGAACCACTCCTTCGTCAGCTCGTAGCCGTTGCCGACCCCGCCGAGCACGTCCTCGTCCGGAACGAACACGTCCGTGAAAGTGAACTCGGGATGCCCGTTGACCGCGGAGTGCATGAAGCGCGGGACCCGGGTCATCTCCACGCCGGGCGCCTGCTTGTCCACGAAGAACAGGGTCGCGGCCCGCTCCGGACCGGCATCGGCCTGCACCAGCAGGAAGTCGGCGATGTCCCCGCAGGTCACGAACCACTTCTCGCCGTTCAGCAGCCAGCCGCCCTCGGTGCGGGTCGCGGTGCTGGTACCCGATCCGGGGTCGGAGCCGGCCCCGGGCTCGGTCACCGCGAAGGCGTCGAAGCGCTCGCCGCGGATCACGGGCAGCAGGTACTTCTCGCGCTGCGCCTCGGTGCCGTACGCGAGGACGTTCGCGGGCCGCCAGGGGATGTCCCAGAGGCAGTTGGTGACCTTGCCGAACTCCTCCTCGACGATGACCTGGTCGAGGAGGGACAGACCCGCACCGCCCCATTCGGCGGGCATGTTGATGGCGTAGACGCCCGCGTCGATGGCGGCACGCGTCAGTTCGCGGACGGTGTCGGCGGGGAGCGGGCCGCCGGCCTCCTCGGACTGGTCCTCGTACCTCATCAGAAGCCGGGTGTAGGCGGCGGCACGCGCCTTGAGGTCGGCCTGCTCGGGTGTGTAGCGGAAGTCCATGTGTCCTCCAGGGAAAGGGGGTGGGAGGGGGCGTGAGGCGGGCGGCCGGTGAAGCGGCTCGTGTGTCTGGGGCCGGGCTGGAGGCGGGGCCGGGCTGATGCCGTGGCCTGGGCCGGGCCGGTTTGGGGTTGGGGTTGGGGTGGGCGATCTCAGCCGAGGACGGCCCGGGCGTCCAGGGCCAGGGCGCCCTCAGGGCGTACAAGGAGGGGGTTGACCTCCAGCTCGGCGATCTCCGGGTGGGCGGCGGCCACGGCGGTGATGCGTTCGATCACGGCGGCCGCGGCGGCCACGTCGACGGCCGGTCGGCCGCGTACGCCCGCAAGCAGCGCGGCGGTCCGCAGCCCGCGGAGCAACTCTTCGGCCCGCCCGGCGGGTACGGGCGCGAGCGAGAAGGCGACGTCGCGCAGGGTCTCGGTGAGAACCCCTCCGAGCCCGACCATGGCCACCGGCCCGAACCGCGGGTCGCGGTTCACACCCACGATCAGCTCGACACCGTCCGAGAGGTCGGCCATCGCCTCGACCGAGTACGAGGGGGCGCCCAGCCGGGCATGCATGTCCCGGTACGCGGCGAGGAGGGCGTCGCGGTCGGCCAGGCGCAGCGCCACTCCGCCGGCGTCGGACTTGTGCAGTACGTGCAGGGCCTTCAGCACGTAGGGGCCGTCGAACTCCCCTGCCGCAGCCAGCAGTCCGGCCTCGTCGGTGATCTCGCGGGCGGACGGGAACGGCACTCCGGCGTCTTCCAGCAGCGCCCGGATCCCGTGGTAGCCGGGGTCCCGCAGCGGCGGCTGAGCAGCGGGCAGCGGCGCGATGCGGGACGACGTGTCGCATGCGGATCCGGACGACGGCCGTGCCGACGCTCCGGGGGCCGCAAGGGACGCGGTCCCGGAAGACTCCCCGGACGAAGACGCGGAAGACGTGGAAGACGCCCCGGACGAAGGCCCGGAGGGCGTCTCGGAAGAGGCCCCGCAGGGCACCTCAGCGGTCGCCTCGGCGGATGCCTCGGGCGTCGCCTCCGATGGCGGACAGACCACCGCCCTGCCCGTCATCGCCGCCAAGGCGCGGGCGGCGTCCTCGGTGGCGGAGAACACCGGGACTCCGCCCTCCACCAACACCCGACAGCTCGGCGACTGCGGGTACATCGACTGCACGACCAGGGGCTTCGGCGTGGCGGCGAGGTGTGCGACGATCTCCTTCGCCGCCCGCGTCTCGCCCTCCGCCAGGACGGAGCCGCCGGCGGGGCTCCCGCCCAGGCCGCCGTCGGAGGCGGCGTAGCCACCGAAGTACCCCGTCATGAGGACGGCGTCGACCTCCTCCGACGCGAGCAGTTCCGCGACGGTGTCGGCGTAGGAGAGAGGGCGCTGCTCCCCCATCCCGGCCAGGTCGACTGGGTTGCCGACCGCGGACTGCTCCCAGAGCACCGTCCGCAGCCGGTCCTGCGCCGGCGCGTCGAGCTCCGGCACGTCGAGCCCGGCGTCCTCGGCGGCGTCGGCCGCGACGGCGCCGTGGCCGCCGCCGTCGGTGAAGACCGCGGTCCGCCGTCCGCTCGTGCGCGCCCCACCACTCAGGGCGGCCAGCACGATGGTCATCTCCCTCGGTGTACGGACGAGTTCGACGCCCGCGTCGCGGCAGGCGGCGGCGACCACGTCCGCCGAGGTGGTGAGCGCTCCGGTGTGCGACTGGGCGCTGCGTGCCGAGGCGGTGCCCCGGCCGGCGGTGAGCAGGACGACCGGTTTGCCCGCCTCGGCCGCCGCCCGGGCGAACGCCCTGCCGTCGCCGAAGTCCTCCGCGTACACGGCGATCACCGAGGTGGCTTCGTGGCGGGCGCAGTCCTCGACGAGGTCGACGAGGGTGACGTCGGCCTGGTTGCCGAGGGAGACGAAGCGGGAGAAGCCGAGACCGTGCGGCGCGCCGCGGAGCTGTAGTTCGAGGGCGAGGTTGCCGCTCTGGCTCAGCAGGGCGACGCCGCCGGGTGCGAACCGGTCCGAGGCGAGGTACAGCTCGGTGGTGTTGTCGGCGATGCCCAGGCAGTTGGGCCCGACGAGGACGGCTCCGGCGTCACGGACGCGCGTGGCGACCGCCCGCTGCCGGGCCAGTCCGGCGGGGCCGGCCTCCGCGAATCCGGCGGTGATGCCGACGATCGCCTTCGCCCCACACGCCAGCGCGTCGTCCACGGCGGCCTCGAAACCGGCGCCCGGTACGGAGATCACCACCAGTTCGACGGGTTCGCCGATCTCGGCGAGGGAGGTGGCCGCCGTCCGGCCGAGGACGGTGCCGCCACGCCGGTTGACGAGGTGCACGGGCCGCCGGTCGGGCGCGCGCAGCGCCTGGGAGGCCACGGCGTGGCCGTACTTCGCCGGGTCGTCGCTGGCGCCGACGACGGCGACGGAGCCGGGGTCGAAGAGCGAGGTCAGGTCGCGTCCCATGTCAACGCTCCAGTCGAAGGGCGGAGTTGGGGCAGCTGGCCGCACAGGCCCGCGCCTCGTCCTCGGCGGCGGGCGGGACGGAGAGGGCGATGACGTTCGCGTACCCCCACTCGTCGAGTTCGACGAGCTCGGGTGCGTGTTCCTGGCACAGTCCGTAGCCCTGGCAGAGGGTGGAGTCCAACAGGAGTTTCACGGCGTTCCTTTCAGCACGGGCAGCGGAGTACGGGACGGGGTGACGGGGGTGGTGGAACCGGCGGCGGCGTCCGTGACCGCGGGCACGGCCACGGTGAGGCGCCCGGGAGCGCCCGTGCGAGGGCGTGCGGCGCAGGCGGCGCACGGCAGGTCGAGGTGGTACGGGACGAGGTCGGGGAAGGCGTGCAGGAGGCTGCCGGCGGTACCCGCGGCGGCGTCGAGCAGACCGCACGCGCCGCGTCCTGGCAGGCCCTGCGACCACCGGTGGAGGTGGGTGGCGGTGTCGGGCCCTGCCGAGCCCGCCGCGAGGGCGTCCAGGGCGTCGCGGATCGCCGCCGTACCGGACACGCAGACTCCGCACTGGCGCGCGCTCTCGGCCGCGAGGTGGCCGACCGCGTCGGCGGCGGTGGACACTGGGCAGGTGTCGGCGGCGAGGAAACGGATCGCTCCGCAGCCGAGCGCGGTTCCGGCCGCGGCGAGTGCGTCGGGTTCGAGGGGGAGTTCCAGGGCGCGGACGTCGACGAGTCCGCCGAACAGCCCGCCCATGAGCGCTCCGGCCGCGTCGGGGGTGCCCTGCAGCGCCGCGAGGGTGCGCAGTGGGACGCCGTACGGGACTTCGGTGAGCACGGCGGTCGTGGTGCCGCCGGACAGCGTGACCAGGGTGGTCCGGGCGATCCGCTCGCGCAGACCGGGTCGGGCGGCCGTCAGGGCGATCCGGGCGAGCGTCTCGACGTTGGCGACCAGGGTCGGTGCGCCGCCGACGCCCTTCTCGAAGGGGCGGGGCGGTTTGGCGGTGGGCAGGGCCGGGCCGCCGTCGATCCTGCGTACGACCGCGGTCTCCTCGCCGGCGACGTAGGTGTGGGCGGTCTCCACGACCTCGACGGGCAGGGGAGAGCGGTGCTCGGCGAGGGCCCGGCGGACGCGTGCGCCCGCTTCCGGGTCCGAGAGGTAGACGTAGCCGCGTACGGCGCCGGTGATCGCGGCAGCGTGGGCGAGGCCGTCGAGGACCAGGTGGGGACGGGCCCGCAAGAGCCAGCGGTCCTTGACCGAACCGGGCTCGCCCTCCTCCCCGTTGGCCACGACGACCGGGGCGCCGCCCTGCTCGCGTACGGCGCGGAGCTTGACGGCGGCCGGGAAGCCTGCCCCGCCGCGGCCGCGCAGTCCGGACGCCTCGAGATGGCGCAGCAGCTCGTCCGGGTCGGTGGCCTCGGCGTACCCGCCGGTCGCGCGGTAGGCGGCGGCGCTCTCGGTGACGTCCGGCGCCGCTCCGAGTACGGATCCCGGGGACTGTGCCGTCGGGTACCGGATCGTGGTCATCGGCTCTCTCCAGTGCGGGGGTGCTGGGTGCGCAGGGTCCGTACCGCCCGTTCCAGCGCGGCGCGGTCCCCCGAGGTGCGGCCGTATCCCGCGCCCGGGAGGCCGATGAGCATGTGGTGATGGTCGAGGACCACCTCGGCGGCGAGGAGGGCGGCCGCGTGGTCGTCGGGCGGAGGTGGGGGGCTGTTCTTGACGTGGCCGGGGTCGCGGCTTTGGTTGGGCACCTGGCTTTGAGCTTGGCCTTGGCCCTGAAACTGGCCCTGAGCTTGGCCTTGAGCTTGGCCGTGGCCTTGGCCGTGGCCTGGGCCTTGGCCTTGGCTGTCACCGTGGCCTTGGCTGTCACCGTGGCCTTGGCTGTCGCCCTGGCCGTCGCCTGACCTCACCGTCCGTGCCGCCACGGCCGTGACCAGGGCCGTGACCTCGGCGAGGTAGCGCAGCCAGCTGTGTCGGCTGCCCCGCAGGACCAGGCGTTCCACGCGGCACCGCTCGGCGGCCGCCAGCTCCGCCCGGTCGGCGGACGATGTGTGCGCGGCACCCGATGCAGTGCCTGATGCGGCGCCGGAGGCGACGCGCAGCGCGGCGACCGCCGCGGGCAGTTCCCGCTCGGGTTCGGGGGTGAGCCCGAGCCAGTCCAGACGCCGACGAGCGCTCATGGGTGCCTCCGCGAGAGGTGGGATGCCGTGGCCGGACCGGACGGGTGGCCGAGGGAGCCGAGGGCGGGGTATGTGGGCCCGGGGCTCGCCACGGGAGTGCCGGTGGCGTGCGGCAGAGGGAGGGAGGAAGAGGTGCGCGGCCCCCTGGCGGGTGCCGGGGCGCGCCGGGCTGCGTCCGATCCGACGAGCAGATGCGCAGGTCAGAGGCGGATGAACGCCGGAGCAGCGACATGGAGCAGACTCACTGACCGATCGGTCAGCCAGGAATCACGCTAGCTGACCAATCGGTCAGCGTACAAGTCTTGACCCGACGGAATTCAGCCAGCACTCTGGCTGTCCAATCGGTCAGTCTGGTCCCGGCGCCCGCCCCGACCACCTGCCCGCAGCTGGGTCGTCTCGACATCGATGCCCGACACCGATCGCCGCACGGCCGGCACGGAGGAGTCACACGATGCAATCCAGAGCCCCCGAAACACCCCTCAGCCCGCCCGGCCGGGACGCTCCGGCCCAGGTGGCTCCCGCCCAGGAAGCCCCCGTCCAGGACACCCCCACCCTGGCCGGCCCCACGAACGACACCCCTGCCCCGGACACCCCCACCCTGGCCGACCCCACGAACGACACCCCTGCCCCGGACACCCCCACCCTGGCCGACCCCACGAACGACACCCCTGCCCAGGACACCCCTACCCTGGCCGACCCCGCACAGGACGCCGCGGGCCGGAACGCTCCGAGGCGGAGCGCGCCCGTCGAGGACGTCCCCGGTCCCGCGCTCTCGGCCCGGTACTACACCGACCCCGACACCGCCGCCGCGGAGATGCGGCACGTCTTCGCCAAGTCCTGGCAGGTCGTCTGTCACGAATCCGACCTGCCGAATCCCGGAGCCCGGCTGGCCGCCAAGGTCGCGGACCGGGAGGTGCTGGTCGTCCGCACCGAGGACGGCGGCCTGGCCGCCCATCTCAACGTGTGCCGCCACCGCGGAACGCGCCTGGTCACCGACCCCGAACCGGTCGGCAAGGCGATCCGCTGCCCGTACCACGGCTGGACGTACCGACTCGACGGAAGCCTGGTCGGAGCCCCGGAGGCGCGGCAGATCCCCTGCCTCGACAAGCCTCGTCTCGGTCTCTTCCCGGCCCGCGTCGAGTCGTTCCTCGGATTCGTCTTCGTCAACCTCGACCTCGACGCCGTACCGCTGGCAGAACAGTGCGCGGGACTCGCCGAGGCGGTCGGCCACTACGCCGGAGCCGATCTGGTGCCGGTCGGGCGCGACCGGATCCACGACCTCGCCCGGGCCGAAGTACAGGACGCCAACTGGAAGGTGGCGGTCGACAACTACCTGGAGGGGTACCACGTCCCGGTCGCGCACCCCGGCCTGATGCGACTGCTCGACTACCAGGGCTACACCTGCGAGATCGAGGAGTCCTACGTGCTCTTCACCTCGCCCCTACGGGACAAGCCGTCCTCGAACTGGGCCGAACGCCTCTACCAGCGCATCGCCGCACCCATGCCCGGCCTCGGCGAGGCCGACCGTCGGGTCTGGCGTTACGCGGTGATCTACCCCAACACCCTCATCGACTTCTACCCCGACCACGTCCTGGCCTGGACCGCGATCCCGACGGCGACGGAACGGGTGGCCGTACCAGGCGGGTTCTACACCCGCCGCGGCACGAGCCTGCGCACCCGGCTCGCCCGGCGCCTCAACATCCACATCGGCTGGATCACCAACGACGAGGACGCCGAACTGGTCGCCCGCGTCCAACGGGGGCTCTCCACCCCCGGGTTCGAGCCGGGTCCGCTGTCGCGACGGGAGTCGGCGGTGGGTTGGTTCGCCGAGCGCATCCGGGCGGATCTCGACGCAGCGGACGGGTGAGCCACCGCGGCCGAGGCCCGCTGCTCCGACCCACCGTGGCCCAGGCGCGCTACCCCGTCTCACCCGGCCAAGGCCTGCCGCATCCGACCCACCGCGGCCGAGGCCAGCTGCACCAGACCACCCCGCCGCACCCCAACCCCGCCGCACGTCACTCCACCCCACCTCCGCACACCGCGTCCTCGCGCACCGCGCCCCGACGTCCCGTTCGTTCCTCCGCCGTCCCCCCGCGGCCCTACGGAGAGGACCCAGATGTCCCCCGAGGCACGTTCCCTGTCCCGACGTTCACTGCTCCGCGCCGGAAGCGCCGCGGCCCTCGGCCTCACGGCGGCCGGCTGCGGATTCTCGTCCGCCGGCGACCCGGCCGGAAAGGCGGCCGAGGACAAGCCGATCGACGTCGAGGTCGACGGCGACCTCGTCTACTTCAACTGGGCCGACTTCGTCGACCCCGCCGTCTTCGCCGGCTTCGAGAAGGAGTACGGCGTCAAGGTCGTCCAGTCGAACTTCGACTCGATGGAAGGCATGGTCGCCAAGCTCAACGCCGGTAACCGCTACGACATCGTCTTCCCCACCGCGAAGTGGGCGGAGCGCCTCACCCAGGGAGGCCGACTGCGCCGGATCGACCACACCCGGCTGAAGAACGCCGAGGCGGTGTTCGGCACCTACGACTACTTCGCCAACCCCTGGTACGACCCGCAGTCCGCGCACACGGTCCCCTTCACCATGTACAAGACCGGCATCGGCTGGCGCAGGGACCGGCTCGGCGATCTGACCGGCTCCTGGGACGACCTGTGGAACGACCAGGCCAAGGGCAAGGTCTTCGTCCTCGACGACCGCGACGAGGTGCTCGCCATCGGCGCGCTCAAGCACCGCCTCCGTCTCACCACCGACAGCCCCGACGACCTCGAAATCGTCACCGACACCCTCCGCTCGCTCCGCCCCCGGCTGCGCGGCTTCTCCAGCGACAGCTACAACAACCTCCTCAACGGCAACGCCGACATAACCCAGGCGTGGAGCGGGGACATGGCCGCCATGCTCGCCCAGGCGAAGGACCCGTCCGTCTTCGGCTTCCAGGTCGCCCGGGAGGGCGCACCCGTCAACTCCGACTGCTACGCCATCCCCGCCGACGCGCAGCACCCCGGCACCGCGATGCTCTTCATCGACTACATGCTCCGCCCGGAGAACGTGAAGAAGAACATCGAGTACATCGGCTACCCGATGCCGGTCCGCGGCAGCGAGGACACGTACGCCGCGCTCGTGGAGCCCTTCCCCCAGTGTCAGGTGACCACGTCCGACCTGAAGGACGACCTGTTCTACCGCAACGGCACGGCGCAGGGCGAGAAGGCCCGCGACGCCGCCTGGACCGATGTGAAGGCCGGCTGACATGGAACTGCGCAATCGACGGCGACGGCCGGACCGGCTGTGGACCTGGCTGATGCTGCCGGGCACCTTGTGGATGACGGCCTTTCTCGTCGCCTCGCTGATCCTGGTGGCCACCCTCGCGTTCGGCACCACGGACCCGCTCGGAAACCCGCACTTCGGACTCGACTTCGGCAACATCGCCGCGCTGGCCGACCCGGCGTACCGCACCGTCCTGCTGCGCTCCCTCGGCTACGCGCTCATCACCTGTGTCATCTGCCTGGCCGTGGCCTACCCGGTCGCGTACGCCATCGCGATGAGCGGCGGACGCTTCAAGAACCTGCTGATCGCCGCGATCGTCGTGCCGTTCTTCGCCAACTACCTGGTACGGATGTACGGCTGGTCCGTCGTTCTCTCCGACGACGGGCCGCTGCTGAGGGCACTGCGCGCGATCGGCGTCGCCGACGACGGCACAAGGATCCTGCAGACCGGCGTCGGCGTCGTCGCCGGACTCGTCTACGGATTCGTCGTCTTCATGATCATCCCGCTGTACGCGGCCATGGAACGCATGGACACCTCGCTCATCGAGGCCGGACGCGATCTGTACGGAGGTCCTCTGCGGACCTTCCTCTTCGTCACCGTCCCCGCCACCCGGCAGGGCGCGGCCGCCGGCTGCGTCCTCGTCTTCCTACCCGCCATGGGTGACTTCGTCAGCGCCCAACTCATGGGAGGTCCCGACCAGATCATGATCGGCAACCTGATCCAGGACAAGTTCTTCCAGGGCCAGAACTGGCCCCTCGGGTCGGCCCTGACCATGCTGCTGATGGCGGTCCTGTTCCTCGGGATGCTCGGCTATCTGCGACGTACCCGCAAGGACGAGGCGGAGGCGGCCCGATGACGCGACAGGTTCCCCCGGCGAACACCACGGCGGACCCGCAGCCCGACCTGGCGAACGCCCCCGCTGACCCAGAACCCGACCCGGCGAACACCACCGCTGACCCAGAACCCGACCTGGCGAACACCCCGTCGGACCCGCAGCCGGACCCGCCGGCCGGAGCCCCTACGAAGCTTCCCGTCACGCCCCCGAGCGCCCCTCCCCCCGTCCGCCGAAAGCCCGTGGCGCGCCGCGGAGCCGAACGCCGGCCGCGCTTCGCCATCGCGGTCACCGCGCTCTTCTTCGCCCTCCTCTACCTCCCCGTCGGCGTCGTCGTCCTCTTCTCCTTCAACTCGCAGAAGTCCCTCACCGTCTTCGAGGACGTCAGCCTGCGCTGGTACGGGGCGTTCCTCCGCGACGACGTGCTCCTCGACTCGCTCGGCATGAGCCTGCAGGTCTCCCTCGTCGCCATGGCCGGCTCGCTGGTCCTCGGCGTGGCTCTGGCGCTCGGTCTGGTCCGAAGCCGAGGCCGGCTCGGCTCCTTCGCCGGTCTGGTCATGCTCGTGCCGCTGATCACCCCGGAGATCGTCACCGGTGTCGCCGCGATGCTCCTGTTCAAGGGCCTGGGCATCACCTTGTCGACCACGACCGTGATGCTCGCCGAGATCACGTTCTCCATCTCCTACGTGACGGTGATCCTGCGCTCGCGCATCGCCGCCCTCAACCCGGAGATCGAGGAAGCGGCGATGGACCTCGGTGCGACCCGCCGGCAGGCACTGCGCCTCGTCACGCTGCCCGCGCTGCTCCCCAGCATCCTCGCCTCGGCGGTCCTGATCTTCGCCCTCGTCTTCGACGACTTCGTCCTCGCCTACTTCACCACCGGCGTCGACCCGCAGCCCCTGTCGGTCCGCATCTACTCGGCGATCAGGTTCGGCGTCCAGCCGACCATCAACGCCGTCGGCACCCTCATGCTGGCCGGCTCCATCGGACTCATCGTCCTCGCGCTCGCCATCCCGCGCCTCTTCGGCCGGCGCGGCGGCCTCGACCTGCTCTCCGGGAAGTGACCTCCATGCACCCGCACCCCGCCGTCCGGCTCGACCGGGTCAGCAAGCAGTACGCCGGCGCGCCCGCCGCCACCCATGCCTCCCCCGACAGCCCCGCACACGCCTACGCCGTCCGTGACATCAGCCTCGACATCGCCCAGGGCGAGTTCTTCTCCCTCCTCGGCCCCTCCGGCTGCGGCAAGACGACCCTGCTCCGCATGATCGGCGGCTTCGCCGACCCCACCGAGGGCAGCGTTCTGCTCGGCGGCGACGACGTGACCGGCCTCCCGCCCAACAAGCGCAATGTCAACACGGTCTTCCAGAGCTACGCCCTCTTCGACCACCTCTCGCTCGCGGACAACGTGGCCTTCGGCCTCAAGCGCAAGCGCATCGCGCGCGCCGAGACCCGCCAACGGGTCGCCGACATGCTCGATCTCGTCCAGCTCGGACATCTTGCCGACCGCAAGCCGCCCACGCTCTCCGGCGGTCAGCGCCAGCGCGTCGCCCTCGCCCGCGCCCTGGTCAACCGTCCCCAGGTCCTGCTGCTCGACGAGCCGTTGGCCGCCCTCGACCTGAAGCTCCGTCGCCGGATGCAGGTCGAGCTCAAGCAGATCCAGCGCGAGGTCGGCATCACCTTTCTGTTCGTCACCCACGACCAGGACGAGGCGCTGACCATGTCGGACCGACTCGCGGTCATGAACGAGGGACGTATCGAGCAGTGCGGCACGCCGGAGGACGTGTACGAGCGGCCGACCAGCAGCTTCACCGCCTCCTTCCTGGGGACCTCCAACCTCGTCCCCGGCACCTACCGCTCCGGCGAGGTCGTACTCGACCAGGGCCCCGCCCTGCCGGTCGGCACCCGCACCGGCGTCGCCGACGGCAGCCGGGTCAGCCTCTCCCTCCGCCCCGAGAAGATCTGGCTCTCCGACTTCGAAGCGGGCATGGCCAAGGTCACCGGCGTCGTACGGGAGACCGTCTACTCCGGCCCGACCACCACCTATCTCATCGAACTGGCCCCCGGCATCACCGTGCACGTACTGGAGCAGAACACGTTCCGCTCCCGTATGGAGGACCGCTGGAGCGGCGGCGAGCAGGTCGAGATCGGCTGGAAGCCCGAACACTGCCTGGTCCTCGACTGACCCGCCCCGCCCCTGGCACCGATCGGAGAACACCCCATGAACCACGACGTCATCGTGCTCGGCGCCGGGCTCGCCGGCCTCGCCGCCGCACGCGACCTCGCCGCGGGCGGAGCCGACGTCCTCGTCGTCGAGGCCCGCGACCGCGTCGGCGGCCGGGTCGAACAGGCCGCGCTGCCCGACGGCCGTCTCGTCCAGCTCGGCGGCGAGGTGGTCGGGCGGGCCCACACCGCCTACATCGCCCTCGCCGCGGAGCTGGGCCTCACCCTCGTCCCCAGTTACGTCGCCGAGCCCGGCGACCTCGTCCGCGCCACCCCGGAAGGGATCTCCGCCGGGGACCCGCCCCACTGGTTCGGTCCCGGGGACCACGCCTGCCACACGAAGGTCACCGCCGACTTCTCCGCGCTCGCGGGCAGCGTCGACCCCGATGACCCGTGGTCCCACCCGGACGCCACCGCTCTCGACCGGCTGTCGGTCGGCGACTGGCTGCGCGCGCAGGGCGCGACCCCGGCGGTCGTACGTCTCTGGGAGATCGGCCAACTCGCCCTCGCCGACGGCTCGTACGAACGGGCCTCCCTGCTCGCCGCCCTGCGCAAGCACGCGGCCGTGCCCGGGCCCGGGCACTACGACTACGAGGCGTGGGAGGGGCTGCGTGTGGCCGAGGGATCGGCGACGGTCGCCCTGCGCATGGCGACGGAGCTCGAGGGCCGGGTACGCACGGGTGCGCCCGTCGAGGCTGTGGCGGTCCGCCGGCCCGGTGGCTGCACGGTCCGCCTCGCGGGTGGCGAGACACTCACGGCGGACGCCGTCGTCAGCGCCCTCCCGGTCGGCCCGCTCCGCTCGGTCGCCGTCACCGGCGTGACCGACGAGCGCCTCGCCTCGCTCCACCGCCAACGCCACGCCCTCGCCGCCAAGTTCACCGCCGCCTACGCCCGGCCCTTCTGGCGCGACCGCGGTCTCAGCGGCCTCTCGGAGTGCGAAGGTGTCCTCGGCAGCACCTGGCCGCAGAGCGACGGCATTCTCTCGTCCCTGGTCCCGCCGGAACGCTACGGTGTCCTGCTCGGTGTGCCCGGCCCGCTGCGCACGGACGAACTCCTCGCCGACGTCGCCCGGCTCTACGGCGAGGAGGCGCACCGGCCCCTCGCCACGTACCTGCGGCTGTGGGGCACCGACCCGTGGACCCAGGGGTACGTCACCCAGTGGACGCCCGGGGACGTCATGGCCGTCGGCCCCCGGCACGGCACACACGAACCACCCTTCTACGTCTGCGGCTCCGACCAGTGGGTGGCGGGCTACATGGAAGGCGCGGTCCGCACCGGGCGCGCCGCCGCCGAGGAGGCGCTGCGCCGTGGCTGACACTCTGGAGAACCACATCGGGGGCGAGGACCGCCCCTCCGTCTCCGGCGGGACGATGGAGCTGGTGAACCCCTCCACCGGGCGTGTGCACGGCCACGCGCCGCGCTCCGGCCAGGCGGACACGGACGCCGCCTGCGCCGCGGCGGCGGCCGCGTACACGCAGTGGTCCACGACCACTCCGGCCACCCGGCAGCGCGCCCTGCTCGCCGTGGCGGACGCGATCGAGGCGCACGCGGACGCCCTGACGGTCGCCGAGTGCGGGGACACCGGGAAGCCGCCCGAGCAGTTCCGGACCGAGGAGCTGCCCGCGATCGTCGACACCGTCCGCTACTTCGCCGGAGCGGCCCGGAACCTGCCGGGCGCCGCCGCGTCGGAGTACACCGAGGGCCGTACGTCACTGCTACGCCGTGAACCGGTCGGGGTCTGCGCGCAGATCACCCCCTGGAACTACCCGCTGATGATGGCGGCGTGGAAGATCGCACCTGCCCTCGCCGCCGGCAACACCAGCGTCCTCAAGCCCGCGGACACCACCCCGTCCTCCGCCGTGCTGCTGGCCCGGATCGCGGCGGCCCATCTGCCACCGGGCGTCCTCAACGTGGTCTGCGGCGACCGCGACACGGGCCGGGCCCTCACCGCCCACCGCTCCGTCGCCCTGATCGCCGTCACGGGCAGCGTCCGTGCGGGCCGGGAGATCGCTGCCGCCGCGGCGGCGGGGCTCAAGCGGGTCCACCTGGAGCTGGGCGGCAACGCGCCCGTCATCGTCCATGACGACGTCGACATCGAGTCCACCGCGTCGGCCCTCGCCGCGGTCGCCTTCTACAACGCCGGCCAGGACTGCACCGCCCCGACTCGGTTCCTGGTCCATGAACGGATCCACGACGCGTTCTTGGCGGCTTTTGTGGCGGCGACGCGAGAACTCCGCGTCGGGACGGACCTGGGACCGCTCAACAGTGCGTCACAACTAGCTGCGGTCCAGGCCCTGTTGGCCCGCGTACCTGCCCATGCCGACGTCGTCACCGGCGGCGGGCACGTCCCACGCCCGGGCTTCTTCCACGAACCCACGGTGGTCGCCGGTGTGCGCCAGGGCGACGAGATCGTCCAGGAGGAGATCTTCGGCCCGGTGGTGACCGTCCAGCCCTTCACCGACGAGGCCGAGGCCCTCCACCTCGCGGACGACGTCCGCTTCGGCCTCGCCGCGAGCGTCTGGACCAGGGACCACGACCGCGCGATGCGCGCGACGCGGGCGCTCCACACCGGGATCGTCTGGGTCAACACCCACGGCACGACGGTCTCCGAGATGCCCCATGGCGGAGTCAAGCACTCCGGCTACGGCAGTGACCTCTCCATGTCCGGACTCCTGGACTACACGCAGGTCAAGCACGTCATGTTGTAGGTCGGCCAGAGGGCGGTGTCCGTCTGCGGTGCGCCGACGGGTCCTCCGTTCACTCGTCACGGTGGACCGATGCCCGGCGTCGTACACGAACAGCGCCAGGTCAGGCAGCGTGGGCGCATGCACCCTCGCCGCACCGCCGCACCTCTTCTCCTGGCCGCGCTCCTGATCACCACCGGATGTGTCTCCCTCCCCCGGACCCCGCCCCCGGCGCCTCCGGCACGCCCAGCCGACCTCGCACCCGCCGCCGTACGCCCTCCGGCGCCGGTGGCGGAGTGGCCCGCGCCCCGGCAGGCCCCGCCACGCGAGGCTCTCGAGTCCACCGAACCCGACAAGCAGCAGCACCGGAGCGCGCCGCCCCGGCGCCCGGTCCATCCCGACCAGCCTCAGCGGAGGAAGACGACTCACCGCAAGCCCGTGAAGCCCTCCGCACCCGCGCCGAAGAAGCAACGCAAGTCGACACCGAAGCGCACGCCTCAGCAGACGCCGGGAATGCGATCGCTGTGCCGCCAGGCCGACGGTGTCGTCTCACCCGGCATCGTCAGCCTCTGCCGCGACACGTACGGACGCTGAGCCGCCTGTGCCGGGGCGGCGGCATGTGGCCACTGCCGTCGGCGGCTTCATCCCCCGGTGTGGGCGCACTCGCTGTTGTCGCCGCCGCTACGGCACCCCACGACGATGCCGGGCTGCTCGGGCATCAGCTCAAGAACATCAGCCCGCACCCTGCGCCGATGTCGGCGCCCCTGTCTTCGTGGTCGCCGGTACGGTCGGATCCCATGGAGGGTCGGGTCATGGCCGCCACCATGCCCAATCGCGCGGACGGGCACATGAGTACGGGTACTCAGGCGAACACGACGGCGGCGCGTGCTGTGCGCCACCCGCTGGTGGGGGCCGGCGCCTGCGAACCTGCGCGGCCGCCCACCAACGAGGACGCCTCTCAGCTCTTGCTCTCCCCCAGGGGCTTCAGGACCACGCCCCGCAGCGCTTTGGCGACCTGGGGGGCGTAGTCCGGGTTTCTGACCCAGATGTACCAGTTGCCCGCGGCCACGATGGTGTGGCTGTACGGGGGTTGGCGTCGGCCGGCGATGGAGTCGCCGATGTCGTCGCGGCTGAACCTCGCCGGATCGAGAACATGGATCTCGTTCTCCACCTCCGCTCCGTCGACCTCCGCCATGCAGTCGAGTCCCGAGCCGAAGTTGGCCTGGGCGCGGCGAAGCAGCTTGCACTCGAGGCCACCCGTGCCCATCGCGTTCATCACGGCATCCGCCGTGGCGTACTCGGGCCCGGTCGGAACGCCGGTGGGCATCGGCGTCTTCGGGCGGGATCCTCCGCCGGTCTCCGCCGGGCCGCACGCGGTCAGGCCGACCGTGAGCGCGACGGCCGCGAGGGCGAGGGTGATCTTCTTCATGTGCTCAGTCGTTCCCGGGCGGTGTCGGTGGCGGGTTGGGGCTGGGTGAGGGTGTGCCCGGTTCGGGTTCACCGCTGCCGGTGCCTGTGGTGGGGCCGCCCGCCTCGTAGATCGGTTCGATGGAGACATGGTGTCCTGCGGGGGTGTCCGATTCCAGTTGCTTGATCGCCTGGGACCGCTCTTCGTCGGTCAGTGCTTCCCACGCCATCGCGTCGTCGAGATGGGGCTGGATCTTGTCCCAGTTCTCGCCGCGGATCTTGATGTCGCCGCCTCGGGCCCCGGATTCGTCACCGTGCTGCTCGTTCTTCTCCCGGACGTCCGGCGTGTCCGCGGCGTAGAGGGTGAACAGCTGCTTGTCGGTGTCGGCGCCGTAGGGCTGCTCCTGGAGCTGCTTGAGGTGGTAGGCGCTCAGCCGGACGTCCTCGTTCGGATTCTCCTCTATGTACTTGGTGAGTTGGGAGTCGTCGAGGTCGCCCAGGTATGTGCCGTCCGCGAGCGTGAAGCGTTCCCTGTTGTTCTCGATGACCGTCCTCGCGGTCTCCAGCTTCATGTGCGTGATGCCGAGCGACTTGTCCGGCTTGATGGTCTGCTGAAGAGTCCAGTCGAAGAACCGGCCGAAGGAGCTGAGCGGTCCGCGCAGGCTGGGGTTGTGGTTCTGGTACCACTGCTGCTCCTGCCACAGGATGGCGAGGAGGAGCCGCTTGCTCATGCCGGTCTCGCGGGCGGCACGCTCCACCGCCGCCAGTTGGGCCGGCGACACGTTGATCGGATGCAGCCCGTCGAGGCCGCCCGACAGCCGCAGGGCGATGCTCAGCGGGCTGCCGCTGTTGAGCGCTTCCTTGACGAGCTTCGGGTCGGTGATGGCGGTGAGCCCCTCGACGGTCCGCAGGGCGCGTGCTGCCTCGGTGTCGGCGCGGGTCGCCTTCGACAGGGCGTCGTCGATGATGCCCTGGGCGTGGCGTACCGGTTCCAGGTGTTCGGTGCTGCCCGCGGGAACGGCGACGGCCTTGGCCAGTTGGACCCGTCCGCTGTCGTCGACCTTCAACTCGTGGGTGCGGGCGTAGTCGAGTGCGCTGGTCAGATCCCGTTGCGCGTCGGTGATGTCGACGGCCAGGTCGTCGTAGGCCCGTGCCATGGCTCTGAGGGCCAGAGCCGCCGCCTCGTAGTCGTCGGCGTGCTTCACGAACCGGGTGCGGGCGGCCGTTCCGGTGTCACCCACCCAGCACTGGCGGAGCGTGGACGCGACCTCGTCCCGGGCGTAGGACCCGATTCCTTCGCACTGTTTCGCGGCTGCGACCGCGTCGTCGGCGGCGGCCCGCCACTTGTCGGGCTTGGCGCTGCTGAGTTCGTTGACGGAGACCATCAGGCGTCCTCCAGCCAGTCGGCCTGCGCCCTGAGTCGCTGGGCGGTGGAGCCGTCGTCGCTGATCTGCTTGTCCATGGCGGTGGTCAGGGCGGCGGCAGCGTCCTCGACGAGGTCGCTGAGTTCGTGCAGCCGGTTCTGCCAGGCGGTCACACAGTCGTTGCTCGCGGGGCCGGCGACCCATCCCGAGTGGATCTTCCCCACCGCTTCCGCGTCATCGAGCTTGGACTTGTCCTTGGCATCGGAGTTCGCCGTGCGAATGCCGGATGCCTTGGTCCGTATCGGGCCGTCCGTCAGGCCCAGATCCATATCCATCAGGCTGGGCGGCCTCGTGGGCCCGCCTCCTGTGGAGGCGAGCTGCATGGACGCGTCCTGCTTGCGGGCGGCTTCGGTCCTGAGCTGCGCCCACTCCTCTTCGAATGACATGTCCCCCCTTTGCACATGCATCAGCAACTGCGGAGTGCTGTTCACGCTACACGTACACCCGTGCGAGTTGCATGAACGTCGTTGTGTCGCACGGGATTTCGCGCTCCGGCGTTGCGTCCGGGGCAGCGCGGTGGCGGGCCCGGCCGGCGTGCGGTGCTCAGGAGGTCGGTACGCAGGCGTGGTCCCCGGCCGGGCCGAGGTCGAACAGGGCCTCGGATGCCGCGCCGTCATGGCTCAGCGACAGGGCGAGGCTGCCCTTCGTGTAGTCCGGGAACCACACCGCGTACAGCGTCCGTGCCCCGCTCGCGACCGTGCCGACCCGGCGTACTTCCACGGGCGTGTCGCCGCAGGCCGCGGAGGTCACCTCCTGGTGGTCGGCGGCGAAGAGTTGCACCCAGCCGTCGGTGAAGAGGGTGTAGACCGCCTGAACTCCCCTGGGGGACCGGACGGGCGGGTCCAGGGGGCGGTGGGCGCAGCTCCGTACCCGGACCGAGGTCACGGCGACCGTGGCCGAGCACAGGCGCCGGTCGCGGGTCTCCCAGGCGTAGGCGGCGCCGTCCGGCCACGCCTCCACCAGCATCAGCCCCTGCCGGCCGGGGGCGTCGGCTCCCGTGCCCACCGAGGCGATCAGTTCGGTACGCGTGCGGTCGATCACCTCGGTCAGGTCCGGAGGCGACGGAGACGGCGCGACGGTCGAGGCCGAGCTGCCGGAGGCGGCCGGCGCGGCAGGGCTGCCGTCACCGCCCGAGCAGCCCGTCGAGACCGTGAGCAGCAGTGCCGCCGCTCCCATGGCAGCGCGAAGTCCGTGTCGCATCGGCGTTCCCCCTTGTACGCACCCAGGGTCGGGCGCACACAGGGTATTGGAGCAGGCGCTACGGACACCCGCTCCGGCGACATCGGGCGCCCACGGGCCGTGTACTCACGCCTTCCAGCCGTCCGTCGCGTTCCGGCCGTCCACGAACGTCGACACGACCTCGATGTCCCCGATCCTCGACGGATCCACCCGGTGCGGGTCGTCGCCCAGGACCACGAAGTCGGCGCGCTTGCCCGGGGTGAGGGTGCCGGCGGTGTCGTTCCAGTGCGAGGCGTAGGCACCGGCGACGGTGTAGGCGCGGAGGGCCTCGTCGACGGTGACGGTCTCGTCGGGGCCGATGATCCGGCCTGAGGTGGAGGCACGTTCCACCATGAACTGGATGGCGCGCAGCGGCGCGCCGTCCGTGACGGGCCGGTCGGAGCTGGCGACGAGGGTGACGCCGTGGTCGAGGAACGCGCGACCGCGGTACATCCAGGCCGCTCGCTCCTCCCCCATGATCGTCGCGTAGTCGTCGCCGAAGTAGCGCAGGAAGTTGGGCTGGATCACGGCGCTGATTCCGAGGCGGGCCATGCGTGGGAGCTGGTCGGGGCGGATCAGGCCGGCGTGTTCGATGCGATGGCGCGCTTCCGGTCGGGGACGGAGGCGCTGCGCCCGCTCCAGTGCGTCCAGGGCGAGGTCGGCCGCCCGGTCGCCGATGGCGTGCACGGCCAGCTGCCAGCCGGCGAGGTGTCCGTCGACGATCAGGTCGGCCAGACGGTCGGGGTCGTCCTGCAACTGGCCTGTGTGGGACGTGCCTTCGTACGGGGAGGTGAGGGCGGCCGTACGCGCCATCATGCCGCCGTCGGTGTAGATCTTCAGGGCTCCGAGGGAGAGCCAGTCGTCGCCGAAGCCGGTGCGCACCCCGAGGTCCAGGGCGCGCGGGATGCCGTCGTCCGCGTGGGCGCCGAGCGGCCTCAAGGTGTCACCGGCCGCCATGAGCTGGACCCTCAAGGGCAGTCGGCCCTGGTCGCGCAGCAACTGGTAGGCGCCGAGCTCGACGGGGCTGTGGCCCAGCAGGCCCCCGCCGATGCCGGCCTCGGCGCAGGCGGTCACTCCTTCGGAGAGACAGACTCGGGCGGCGTGCTCGATCGCGTCGGCGAGTTCGGTCTGCGCGTACGGAAGGCGCAGCCGCCGTGCCGCGGTCATGGAGCTTTCCGCCAGGAAGCCGTCCTGGTGCGGGATGTCGGCCGGAAGCATGTCCAGGACTGCGCTGTTGACCACGCAGGCGTGTCCGGAGTCGTGCATGATGAACACCTTGCGACCGTGGCTGACCCGGTCCAGTTCCCTCGCGGTCAGATGGCGGCCCAGGGACCTCTGGTCGTACCCGGCGATGTCCACCCACGCGCCCGGCGAGGCCTTGCGGGAGGCGGCCTCGTCGACGATCGCCAGCACGTCCTCGACGCGTTCGCAGGGTGCGACGCTCGGCGTGCTCGCCTTCAACCCCGTCCAGGCCAGGTGCACATGGCTGTCGATGAACCCGGGCACCACGGTGGCACCCTGGAGGTCGATCACCTCGCGTGCCGGGAGCGAGGTGACGGCCTCGTCCAGGCCCACGATACGGCCCCGCCAGATGCCCAGGTCGTGTGCGACGGGATGGTCCGGGTCCATGGTGATGATGTGTGCGTTGGTCAGCCTCGTGCAGAGCATGAGAGGTCCGTCCCTGGGTTAGGAGGATTCGGCAACCGTCATCGCGTCGGCGCCACCGGCGACCGGCTCGGACGGCTCGTACCGTCTCGGCGCGGCCGGCACCATCAGTGGCGTTCCCGTCTCCGGGTCCTTGATGATCCGGCACGGGAGTCCGAAGACGTCCTGGACGAGCTCGGCCGTCATGACGCGAGCGGGGTGGCCTTCGGCGGCGACCGTGCCGCCGGGCTTCATGACGATGAGGTGGGTGGCGTAGCGGCAGGCCTGGTTCAGGTCGTGCAGGACCGCGACGATGGTGTGTCCCTTGCGTGCGTGCAACTCCGCGCACAGGTCGAGGACTTCGACCTGGTGGGCGATGTCGAGGAAGGTCGTCGGTTCGTCCAGGAGCAGGATGGATGTCTGCTGGGCGAGCACCATCGACAGCCAGACGCGCTGGCGCTGGCCGCCGGAGAGGTCGTCGACGGGCCGGTCGGCGAGGTCGAGGACGCCGGTCTGCCGCATCGCCTCGACCACGGCCGCCTCGTCCTCGGCGGACCACTGCTTCAGCATCCGCTGGTGGGGATAGCGTCCGCGGGCCACGAGGTCGCCGACCGTGATTCCGCCGGGCGCCGTGGAGGACTGCGGGAGCAGGCCGAGTCTGCGGGCGACTTCACGGGAGCGGTACGACGCGATGGCGGCGCCGTCGAGGTAGACCTGCCCGGCTCGGGGCTTGAGCATCCGCGCGAGCGCGGTGAGCAGGGTCGACTTGCCGCAGGCGTTCGGCCCGATGATCACCGTGAAGGAGCGGTCCGGGATGTCGACTCCGAGACCGGTGGCCACGACGCGCTGGTCGTAGCAGAGCGTCAGGTCCTCCGCCCGCAGGCGCGGAGCCTGCCGCTCCGGCCCGGGCGTGCCGGTCGTGTCGATCGTGTGCGTCATGCCCGTCATACGCGGCTCTTTCGGGACTCGGTGACCAACAGCCAGATGAGATACAGCCCGCCGATGATGCCGGTCGCCGTACCGACCGGGAGGAGCGCGGGAGCGAAGAGGCGCTGCGCGAGGAGATCGCTCGCGGTCAGCAGCAGGGCGCCCATGAGCGCGGCGGGCAGCAGCGCGGGCCCGGACGCACTCGTCAGCTTTCGGGCGAGTTGGGGCGCCGCCAGGGCGATGAACCAGATGGGGCCGGTCACGGCGGTGGCGAAGGCGGCGAGAGCCACGCTGATGACGAGCAACGCCGTGCGCGTGCGGGCCACGCCCACTCCGAGCGCCATGGCCGTGGTGTCGCCCATCTCCACCATCGAGAGGCGACGCGAGAGGGCGAGGGCGAGTGGGAGCAGTACGGCGACGACGACGAGGATGGCGTTGGCGTGCGGCCAGCCCCGGTTGCTCAGACTGCCGATCAGCCAGGCCTGGGCCTCCAGGGCCTCCTGCCAGGTCGCCCGGGTGATCAGGTAGGAGTTGACGGCGAGGAGCAGGGCGCTGACGCCGATGCCGACGACCACCAGCCGGAAGCCCTGCAGTCCCCTGCCCAGCATGAGGAGATACATGACGGCGGCGGTGGCCAGTCCACCGATCAGTGCGCCGACGGCGATCTGGGTCATGCTGCCGTGCAGCACGATGATGACCACGAGCGCCCCGACGGCCGAGCCGTTGGTGAAGCCGATGATGTCCGGGCTGCCCAGGGCGTTGCCGGTGAGGCTCTGCAGGATCGCCCCGCTGACGGCGAGCGCCGCGCCGACACACATCGCGGTCAGCAGGCGTGGCATGCGCAGGGTGTTGACGATGAAGTCCGCACCACCCGAGCCGTTGCCCACCACGGCCTGGAGCACTTCGCCGACGCTCAGTTCGTAGTCGCCGCTCGTCAACGTGACGACCATACCGGCCATGAGCAGTGCGACCATGGCCGTCGTGACGGCCAACGTCCGGCCCTGGACACGGACGGACAGACCGCCCTTCCGGGTGCGCAGGACCAGACCGCTGACCACGCGCGCCTCGCGCGTGGTCTTGGCGGCGGCGTCGGTCTCCCGTACGGGACTTACGGGGCTCACAGCATCACCAGCTTCCGGCGGCGGCACAGCGCGATGAACAGCGGCGCACCGAGGACCGCGGTGACGATCCCGACCTGGAGCTCGCCCGGCGCACCGAGCACGCGGCCGAGGACGTCCGCGCCGATCAACATGACGGGTGCGAGCAGCATCGAGTACGTGAGCACCCAGCGCTGGTCCGGGCCGACGAGGAACCGGGCGACGTGCGGGACCGCGAGCCCGACGAAGCCGATCGGCCCCGCCGCGGCGGTGGCGGCGCCGCACAGCAGCATGACCGCGACGGCGCCGAGGGCACGGGTACGACCGACGTTCAGTCCCAGGGCCCGGCCGACCTGGTCGCCCATCGCGAGGGCGTTGAGTGCCGGGGCGAGTACGAGGGCGATCAGCAGGCCCACGGCGACGAACGGCAGGATGACCCACACGACGTCGAAGTACCGGCCCGACAGTGATCCCACCGTCCAGAAGCGGAACTGGTCGAAGGCGCGCGGATTGAGCAGCAGTACCGCCCAGTTGAAGGCGTAGAGCACGGCGGTCACCGCCGCGCCCGCGACGACCAGCCGTTCGGGCGTGGCCAGTTTCCGCCCGGAGGAACCCAGCAGATACACGGCGACCGACGCCACGGCCGTGCCGAGGAAGGCGAACCACACGTACCCGAGGACGGTTCCGACGCCGAGGAACGCGATGGCCACGACGACGCCGGCGGAGGCGCCCAGGCTGATGCCGAGCATGCCGGGGTCGGCGAGCGGATTGCGTGTCAAGGCCTGCATCAGCGCCCCGGACAGGCCGAGTGCCATGCCGACGAGCAGTCCGAGGAGGGTCCTGGGAATGCGGTAGTCATGGATGATGATCGAGGTCTCCGAACCGTCCGGACTCCACAGCACGCTCCATGTCGCGGTGAACGGGATGCCTCGGGTGCCCACCCAGACGCTGAGCAGCGCGACCACCACGAGGGCACCGAGCAGCACGAGGAGCCCCGTGCCCCGGAGGGCGGTCGCGCCTCTGCCCGTTCGCGGGAGGGCCGCAGGGGCCGCCTGCTCTCCGGACACCGCCCGGGCTTCCACCGACAACGACGACTCCCCTGGTGTCAACTCAGGTGTACCGCACGACATGGGCCGTTCCGACGAGGACGTGCCTGCGACGGATCGTCGGAACTTAGGTAAGGCTAAGTGAATGCGGCAGGCCGGTCAACGTGCGGCACTCGGCGACGAGTCGGACAACCCTCCATCCCGGCCGCCGCCTTGACCGTCGAGGTCGGGTCGACAATGAGGCCCGGGACCCTCCCCCAAAGGATCTACTTAGTATAGCCTTACCTAACTATTCCCCATGTTCACGGAGGAGAGCCGTATGTCAGCCGAAGGGCCGACGGGAGGACACGTCCTCCGCGAGACGATCAGAGGGGAACGCCGCCGGGTCGTCGCGGCCTCCCTGCTGGGCATGACCCACCAGGTGTGCGAGGCGCTCGTCCCTGTCGTCATCGGCGTCATCATCGACACGGCGGTGGCGACCGGATCCTCCGGCACCCTGCTGCGTTGGCTCCTGGTCCTCGCGGGGCTCTTCCTCGTCCTGTCCACGTGCTACCGCACCAGTGCCCGGATCACCGAGGGCGCCGGCGAGCACGCCGCGCACCGACTGCGGCTCCGGCTCACCACACGGGTGCTCGACCCTCGGGGCGGCGCCGACGCCAACCGGCTGCCGGGCGCACTCACCAGCATCGCCACCAACGACGCACGCCGCGTGGGTTCGGTGGCGACCGTCCTCACCTACGGGCTCGCCGCCCTCGCAGCCCTCGCGGTCAGCGCGATCGCGCTCCTGCGGATCTCCGTCCCCCTCGGCCTGCTCGTCCTGCTCGGCATCCCGCCGCTGCTCTGGCTCGGGCACCGCATCAGCCTCCCCCTCGAACGACGCAGCGAGGCCGAGCAGGAGCGTGCGGCGCACGCCTCCGGAGTCGCCGCCGACCTGGTCACCGGCCTGCGCGTACTCAAGGGCATGGGCGCCGAGTCCGCCGCCGTGGACCGCTACCGCGAGACCAGCCAGGACTCTCTGGCCGCGGCGCTGCGGGCGGCCCGGAGCCGAGCCGGCCACGAAGGCGCCGTTCTCGCCCTGACCGGGGTCTTCATCGCGCTCATCGGACTGGTGGGCGCCTATCTCGCGATGCGGGGCTCCATCAGCGTCGGCGACCTGGTGGCCGCGGTCGGGCTCGCGCAGTTCCTGCTGGGCCCCTTCCAGCTTCTGACCTACGTCAACGCCGAGTTCGCCCAGGGCCGCGCGTCCGCCCGCCGGATCGCGGAGGTCCTGGCCTCGCCCGCCGCCGTGGAAGGCGGAGAGGACACGCCGGCCGAAGCGGCGGGGCTCCTCACCCTGCGGGGCGTTTCGCTGGGCACCCTGCGCTCGTTGGACCTCGACATCCACCCCGGCAGCGTGACGGGCATCGTCACCCGGGACCCGGCCGCCGCCGGCGATCTGCTGCGCTGCCTGTCCCGGGAGACCGACCCCGTCGACGGAGTCGTCGCGCTCGACGGCGTGCCGCTGACCGACCTCGACCCCGACGCCCTGCGCCGTCACATCCTGGTCGCCCACCACGACGCCGACCTGTTCGAGAGCAGTCTCCTGGACAACGTACGCGCCGGATCGGGGACGACCGCGGTCGAGGAGGCGCTGCGGGCATCGGCCGCCGACGAGGTCGCGCGGCTGCTGCCCGACGGTGAGGACACGGTGCTCGCCGAGCGCGGTCGCTCCCTCTCCGGCGGACAGCGACAGCGCGTGGCGCTCGCCCGGGCGCTCGCCGCCGACCGGCGCGTCCTGGTGCTGCACGACCCGACCACCGCCGTGGACACGGTGACCGAGTCCCGTATCGCCTCCCGCCTGCGCGAAGTCCGCGAGGGCCGCACCACGGTCCTCGTCACGACCAGCCCGGCGCTCCTCGCCGTCGCCGACCGCGTGGTGGTCCTCGACGACGGCGCCGTGACGGCCGAGGGCCGGCACGCCGACCTGGCCGCCGCCGACGCGACGTACCGGGCGGTGGTCCTCGCATGACGTCCGGACACACCACGGCCCGCGACACGACGGAAGAAGCGACCGACGGGCCCGGCTCCACCGCACGACGACAGGACGGACGACCCGCGAGAGAGACAGAGGCGGAAGAGGCCATGACCGCACCCGGCACCGAGCGCGCACTCCTGCCCACCGCAACCGGTGCCGAGAGCCTCGCCGCGCTCCGCGCGATGCTGCGCGGACACGGCGGCCTCGCGGTGGTCGCGTTCACCGTCCTCGTCGCGGGAACCGGCATCGGCCTGCTCACGGCCCCCCTGCTCGGACACATCGTCGACCTGGTCGTGGAGAAGCAGGGGGCGCAGGCGCTGACGGTCCCGCTGGTCCTGCTGATCGTGGTCGCCCTGACGCGCGGCGCGGCCACCGCGCTCGGCAGCGCGCTCGTCGCCCGCCTCGGCGAGACCGTGCTCGCGACGCTGCGGGAGCGGTTCATCGAACGAGCGTTGCGACTGCCGCTCGAACGGGTCGAGGCAGCCGGCTCGGGCGACCTGGTCTCCCGCGTCACCAGCGACGTCTCCGTGATCGCGAAGTCGGTGCGCCAGGCGCTGCCCGAGTTCTCCCGCTCCGCCCTCACCATCGTCCTGACCCTCGTCGGTCTCGCCGTGCTCGACTGGCGGTTCCTGCCGGCCGCGCTGCTCGCCATGCCGGTGCAGGTGCTCTCCGTACGCTGGTACCTGCGCCGCGCCGCTCCCGTCTACGCCGAACACCGCGTCGCCACCGGTGCGTTGCAGCACCAGCTGCTCGACAGTGTCGGCGGGGTGCGGACCGTGCGTGCCTTCCGGCTGAGCGACAGCCACACCGGCCTCCTCGACGAGCGGTCGCGGGCGGCTCGCGATCTCGCGCTGCGCGGCATCCACATCGTCACCGGGTTCTTCTCGCGGCTGAACCTCGCGGAGTTCATCGGACTGGCGGCGGTCCTGGGCACCGGATTCGTGCTCGTGGACAACCGCTCGGTGAGCATCGGTACGGCGACGGCCGCCGCGCTGTACTTCCACAGCCTCTTCAACCCGGTCAACGCCGCGCTGTTCCTCCTCGACGACGCGCAGTCCGCGGGCGCCAGCTTCGCCCGCCTCGTCGGGGTGTCGAACCTCCCGGCGGAGAGCGCGCCGCAGCGGCCCGGCACGCCGGTGGACGGCTCGGTCAAGGTGAGCGCCCTCAGCCACTCCTACGTCACCGGACACGTGGTGCTCCGCGACGTCGACCTGGAGGTGCGCAGCGGAGAACGCGTCGCGCTCGTGGGCGCGAGCGGGGCGGGCAAGACCACCCTGGCCAAGCTCGTGGCCGGTGTCCACGAGCCGGACGGCGGGCAGATCTCGCTGGGCGGGGTGGACACCCGGGAGCTGGGTGCCGAGGGCGTACGGCGTGCGGTGACGCTGATCAGCCAGGAGGTCCATGTGTTCGCCGGCCCGCTCGCCGAGGACCTGCGACTGGCACGGCCCGAGGCCACCGACGACGATCTGCGTGCGGCGCTGGACCGGGTCGGGGCCCTGGAGTGGGCCGAAGGGCTCCCCGACGGCCTCGCCACCGTCGTGGGCGAGGGCGGGCACCAGCTCACGGTGAGCCAGGCCCAGCATCTGGCCCTGGCCCGTCTCGTGCTCGCCGACCCGCCGATCGCCATCCTCGACGAGGCCACCGCCGATGCGGGCAGCGCGGGCGCCCGGGTCCTGGAGACCGCCGCGCTGCGGGCGCTGGAGGGCCGTACGGGCCTGGTGGTGGCTCATCGGCTCCCCCAGGCTGCCACCGCGGACCGCGTGGTCGTCCTGGACAACGGCCAGGTGGTCGAGACCGGCACCCACGAGGAGCTGGTGGCGGCCGGCGGCCGCTACGCATCTCTCTGGGCCGCCTGGTCGAACAGCCGGCAGGAGTCGACGGAGCAGGGAGCCACGCAGGGGTGACGGCGGGCGCGCAGAACGCCGTCACAGAGCGGGCCGCCCGCGGGGAAGTCTCCCCGCGGGCGGCTTCGTTCCGGCTGCGTGAGGCCGGCGACCCGAGCCCCCTGACGCGCGCCTCCACGTCGACGCACGAGACCGCCGCCCTCGGGAAGCAACTCTCCCCGAGGGCGGCGGTCCGTGGGCCGCTCGGTTCCGCGTCAGCCCTGCTGGGCCACGAGGCTCGCCGGGCGGAGGTCGGTCCAGTGGGTCTCGACGTACGCGGTGCACGCCTCGCGGGTGTCCTCACCGAACACGGTCCGCCAACCGGCCGGCACCTCCGCGAAGGAGGGCCACAGCGAGTGCTGGTTCTCGTCGTTGACGAGCACCAGGAAGCGGCCCTGCGGGTCCTCGAACGGGTTGGTGGTCATGCGTGGTCACTCCTCAGGGACGTCACGGTGAACAGTTCCGACAGCGGCTGTCGGGGATCGGCTGCCGCGGTGCGCAGCAGGGTCTGGAGTTCGTCGGCGAGCCGGCGTGCCTTGGCGGAGCCGAGCAGGTCGGTCGCGTGGATCAGACCGCAGTGGACCGGCCCGGCACCCCGCGGCTCGTAGAAGCTGAGGGTCAGCTGCGCCCTGGTCGAGCCGGTCGGTACGGCGTCGAGGGAACCGACACCGCCCTCCAGCTGCTCCAGGTCGGCCTGTTCATGGTGGATCACCATGACCTGCGGGCCCTCCTGAGGCAGTCCGGTCGCCCGGACGACCTCCTCGAACGGCACTTCCTGCCGGTCGAGCGCGCCGAGCGTGGTCTCCCGCACGCGGGACAGCAGCTCCGCGAAGGTCGGGTCGCCGGCGGTGTCGGTACGCAGCACGACCGTGTTGAAGAAGCAGCCCACGAGATCGGCCAGTTGGTCGTCCGTACGGCCGGCGACCATCGTGCCGATGGGCAGGTCGGTGCCCGCGCCGTGGGCGGTGAGCAGCGCCGCCAGGGCGGAGTGCAGCACCATGAACATGCTGGTGCCGGTCGCTCGGGCCAGGTCGTCCACGGCCGCGTGCAGCTCCTCGTCCAGGACGAAGCCCACATGGTCCGCGCCGGGCGAGGACGAGCGCGGCCCGTCCGCCGGGAGGGCCAGCTCGGCCGGTACGTCCTTCAATGTCTCGCGCCAGTAGGCGAGCTGCCGGCCGCCCCGGCTGTCCGGGTCGTCCAGGTCGCACAGGACCGCGCGGGCCCACAGCGCGTAGTCCGCGTACGAGACCGGCAGAGGCTGCCACTCGGGCGCCCTGCCTTCCGTACGTGCCGCGTAGGCCGTCGTCAGGTCACGGAAGAGGGGGACCACCGACCATTCGTCCACCGTCAGGTAGTGCATGGTCAGCAGCAGCGCCTGCTCGCCGGTGGCCGCCGTCAGCAGGTGGGCCACGAACGGGGCGGTGTGCTCCGGCTCCGGGGATCCGGCGGCCAGCTCGGTCAGCCGCGCCTCCAGGTCCGCGCACTGCTCCAGGAGCAGCGCCGGAGGCTGGACGGCCCGGTGGTGCAGCGTGCCGTCCTCCTCCGTGAACGCCGTCCGCAGGGGCTCGTGACGGCCCGCCACGTCGGCCAGGGCCGCCGAGAGCGCGTCCGCGTCCAGACCGCCGAGCGAGCGCAGCACGAGCGCGTGGTCGAAGCGGGGGGTACGGCTGTAGGCGTCCCACTGCCGTCGCTGGACGGGGGCGGCGAGGCGGGGCTCGTGACGGTCCTCCACCGGGCGCAGCGCCGGGCGGGCCGTGGACGCGCCCTTGAGCTTGCCCTCGATCCCGGCGACGGTCAGCGCGTCGAAGACGTCCCGGATGCTCAGCTCGACGCCGAACTCGGCACGGATGCGGCCCAGAAGTCGCATCGAGGCCATGGAGTGGCCGCCGAGCGCGAAGAAGTTGTCGTGGATGCCGACCTTCTCCAGCTTGAGGATCTCGCCGAACAGTCCGGCGAGTCTGGCCTGCGTCTCGTTGACCGGCTGCGTGTCGCCGGTCATCGCGGCCCAGTCCGGCACGGGCAGGGCCTTGCGGTCGAGCTTGCCGTTGGGAGTCAGCGGCAGCGGGCCGTCCAACGGCACGACGAGTGCCGGGACCATGTACTCGGGCAGCTGCCCGGCCACATGGGCGCGCAGCTCCTGCGGGTCCAGTTCGACGAGCTCCCCCGCCTCGGGGACGGCGTAGCCGACGAGGCGGACGATGTCGCCATCGCGGTCGGGCAGTACGGCGGCCTGGGCGACCGCCGGGTGACCGGCGAGGGCCGCCTCGATCTCGCCCAGCTCGATGCGGAAGCCGCGGACCTTCACCTGGGTGTCGACGCGCCCGAGGAAGTCGAGGTTGCCGTCCGCGCGCCAGCGGGCGCGGTCACCGGTGCGGTACATCCGGCTGCCGGGCGGGCCGTACGGGTCGGCGACGAACCGCTCGGAGGTCAGCGCGGTCTTGCCGAGGTAGCCGCGGGCGAGGCCGCGTCCGGAGACGTACAGCTCGCCGACGACACCCGGCGGGACGGGCCGCAGGTGGTCGTCCAGGACGTAGGCGCGGGTGTTGGGGTCGGGCCGGCCGATCGGCACGCGCCCGGACGGGCGGCCGCCGTGCTCGCGGGAGGGCCACAGCGTGGAGTTGACCGTCGCCTCGGTGAGTCCGTAGGCGCAGATGAGGTGGGCCGTGGCGCCGAACCGCTCGAAGACGTCCGGCGGCACCGTCTCCGTACCGACCAGGACGGTCGACCCCTCGGGCAGCTCGCAGCCGGGCGGCAGGGCCGACACGAGGGACGGCGGCAGGATCATGTGGGTGATCCGCTGCTCGGCGAGGAAGTCGGTGAGCGCCGGTCCGGCGACCCGTGCCTCGTCGGTGATGAGGACGAGTCGGCCGCCGTGGCAGAGCGCCATCGCCAGTTCGAACGCGAAGACGTCGAAGCCGATCGAGGCGAACTGGAGGACGTGGCTGTCGCTCTCCAGGCCCATCCGGTCCACGGCGGTGGCGACCAGGCTGGAGATGCCCTCGTGCGGGACGACGACACCCTTGGGGCGGCCGGTGGAGCCCGAGGTGTAGATGACGTACGCGGCCTGGTCCAGGAGGACAGGCTTGCTGTCGAGCGCTGTCTCCGGAAGGGTCTCCAACTCGGCGACCACCGAGGGCTCGTCGAGCAGCACGACGGGGACGCCCGCGACCTCGGGGATCTTGCCCGCGACCGGCTCGGTGCCGACCACGAGCGCGGTCCGGGAGTCCTCGATCATGTACGTGAGGCGGTCGGCCGGGTGGACCAGGTCCAGCGGCAGGAACGCGGCGCCGAGCTTCAGCGTGGCGAGCACCGTGGCGACCATGTCGGCCGAGCGGGGCACGGCCACGCCGACCACGCTCTCGGTGCCGGCACCGCGCGCGGCGAGGAGCCGGGCGAGGCGGTTGGCGCGGGCGTCGAGCTCCGCGTATGTCACGGACCGGTCGCGGTCGACGACGGCGACCGTGTCGGGGCGCTCCGCGAGCCGCTGCGCGAACAGGGCCGGGAAGGACTCCTCGTCGACCTCACGGGCCGTGGCGTTGAAGCCCTCCAGGACCAGCTGCCGCTCGTCGTCACCGAGGATCTCCGCCGTCGAGACGGGCTGCTCGGGTGCGGCGACGAGGGCCGCGACGAGGCTCTGGAGGCGGTCGGCGAGGCGCTCGGCGGTCCGGTGGTCGAACAGCTCCGTGGCGAACTCCAGGCGGCAGCCCAGGGAACCGGTGCCGCCGTCGGCAGGGTTGTGCTCGGTGAAGCTGAACACCAGGTCGAACTTGGCCGAGTGGATGCGGAACGGTACATAGTCGGCGTGGAGGCCGGGCAGTTCCAGTCCGTCGCCTGTACGGGCGTGGTAGCCGACCATCACCTGGAACAGCGGGTTGCGTGAGAGGGAGCGGGTCGGGTTGAGCTTCTCGACCACGGACTCGAACGGCACGTCCGCGTGCGAGAACGCGGCCAGGTCGGTCTCCCGGACCCGGGCGAGCAGCTCGGTGAAGCTCGGGTCGCCGCTCAGGTCGGTGCGCAGCACGAGCGTGTTGACGAAGAACCCGACCAGGTTGTCGAGGGCCTCGTCGCCGCGCCCCGCGATGGGCGAGCCGAGGGGGATGTCCGTACCGGCGCCCATGCGGTGGAGCAGGGCGGCCACGGCCGCGTGCACCACCATGAACATGCTGGCCCCGGTCTCGCGGGCGAGCCGCTTCAGCCCCTCGTGGACGTCGGCGTCGAACGCGATGTCCAGTTCGGCGCCGGAGAAGGCCGGCCGCGCCGGCCGGGGCCGGTCCGTGGGCAGTTCCAGCTCCTCGGGGGCGCCGTCCAGGGTCGTGCGCCAGTACTCCAGCTGCCGGGCGGCGAGGCTGTCCGCCTCGGCCGGATCACCGAGCAGACGCTGCTGCCACAGGGCGTAGTCGGCGTACTGGACGGGCAGCGGCTCCCAGCCCGGTGCCGTACCGGAGACGCGGGCCGCGTAGGCGGTGGCCAGGTCGCGGAGGAAGGGGCGGTCCGACCACTCGTCGGTGGTGATGTGGTGCAGCAGCAGGATGACGACGTGGTCCTCGGGCGCCAGGTCGACGACCGTGGCGCGCAGCGGAAGCTCGGTGGCCAGGTCGAACGGCCGGTTGACGGCGGCCTCGACGAGCGCGGGCACCTGGTCCTCGGTGGCCTGCAGCCGCTCCACCACGGGCCGCGCCTCGTCGGCGGGCAGCACGCGCTGGACGGCCTGGCCGTCCGTTTCCACGAACACCGTCCGCAGGGCTTCGTGCCGCGCCGTCACATCGGCGAGGGCGGTCCCCCACGCCTCGATGTCGAGGTGGCCGCGCAGCCGCATGACCAGCGGGAAGTTGTACGCGGCCGAGGTGCACTCGATCTGCTGGATGACCCACAGCCGCTGCTGGGCGTGTGAGAGCGGCAGCTCGTCGGGCCGCACCGTCGCCGTCAGTGCGGGGCGGGCGGCGCCCTGCGAGGCGGCGGCGCGCTGCACGAGTTCGGCGACGGTGGGTGCCTCGAACAGGTCACGGATGGCGAGTTCGGCGTCGAGGGCGGTGCGGGCGCGGCTGACGAGACGGGTGGCGAGCAGCGAGTGGCCGCCGAGTTCGAAGAAGTCGCTGTCGATGCCGACGCTGCCCTCCGCCAGACCCAGGACCTCGGCGAAGAGAGCGCAGAGCGTCTCCTCGCGCGGGGTGCGGGGCGGGCGGATGGTGCCGGTGCCGCCGAAGTCCGGGGCGGGCAGGGCCCTGACGTCGAGCTTGCCGTTGACGGTGATCGGGAGTGTGTCCACGGGGACGAGCGCGGTGGGGACCATGTAGTCGGGCAGGCCGGCCTTCAGGTGCTCGCGCAGCCGCTGGATCAGGGCGTCGTCCGCCTCGGAGCCGTCCTCGGGCGCGAAGTAGCCGACCAGGCGCTTCGTCCCGGTGCTCTCGTTCACGACGACCGCCGCGTGGGCGACGTCGGGGTGCGCGGACAGGGCGGTGGATATCTCGCCCAGCTCGATGCGGTAGCCGCGGATCTTGACCTGGTCGTCGGTGCGGCCGAGGAAGTCGAGGAGGCCGTCGGGGCGCTGCCGTACGAGGTCTCCGGTGCGGTACATCCGCTCGCCGGGCTCACCGAACGGATCGGCGACGAAGCGCTCGGCGGTCAGGCCGGGGCGGTCGTGGTAGCCGCGGGCGAGGCCGGTGCCGGCGATGTACAGCTCGCCGGGGCAGCCGGGCGGGACCGGCCGCAGCATCTCGTCCAGGACGTGGGCTCGGGTGTTGCGGATGGGGATGCCGACCGTGGGGGTCGCACTGTCGGTGGTGGAACCGCCGAGCGTGTTGATCGTGTACTCGGTGGGGCCGTACAGGTTGTAGCCGTAGGTGCCCTCGGTGCGGCGGAGTCGGGTCCAGACCGTGTCGGACACGGCCTCTCCGCCGAGCAGGACGAGCGCGGGGCGGTGCTTCCCGGTCGTCTCGTCCCGGTCGAGCAGGCCTTCCTCGATGAGGAGTTGGGCGTAGGTGGGGGTCACGTTGACCACGTCGACGCGGTGCCGGTCGCAGTAGGCGACCAGCGCCTCGGCGTCACGGCGCAGTTCCTCGTCGCAGACGTGGACCTCGTGGCCCTCGACGAGCCAGAGCAGCTCCTCCCAGGACATGTCGAAGGCGAAGGAGACGGTGTGCGCGATACGCAGCCGCCGCCCGCCCGCCGAGGCGATGGCCGGGTCGAAGATCTCCCTCTGGTGGTTGAGCTGCATGTTCGTCAGGCCCCGGTAGGGGGTGACGACGCCCTTGGGCCGGCCGGTCGAGCCGGAGGTGTAGATGATGTACGCCGGGTACTCGAGGCGGTCCGCCACATCGTGTGCGAACGCGGGCCGTTCGGCGTCGGTGATCTCGCTGCCGGGCAGGGCGGCCAGTTCGGCGGCCACGGCCTCGTCGTCCAGGAGGAGCTCGGGGGCGACGGGGCCGGTACCGCCGCGCAGGGTCGGCGCGACGGCGGTCGTGGACACCAGGCAGAGAGGCCCGGTGTCCTGGGCCATCAGCCGTAGCCGGTCGGCCGGGTGGTCGAGGTCGAGCGGCAGGTAGGCGGCGCCGGTGCGCAGGACGGCGAACAGGGCGGCGACCATGTCGATGGAGCGGGGCAGGGCGAGCGCGACGGCCTTCTCGGGGCCCGCGCCGCGGGCGAGCAGGAGCCGGGTGATCCGGTTGATGTGCGCGTCCAGTTCGGCATACGTCAGGGCGCGCTCGCCGAAGACCAGGGCCACCGCGTCGGGGGTGCGGGCGACCTGGTCGGCGAGCATGTCGGCGACGGTCTCGTTCGGTACGGACTCGCGGCCCGCCTCCCAGCCGGCGCGCAGAGCGGCGCGCTCGGCGGGCAGCAGCAGGTCGACGTCGACGGTCCGGGCGGTGGCGGCGGCAGCGTCGTCGAGGGTCTCGGCGAGCCGCTCCAGGACGGCCGTGAACCGTCCGAGGATCGCGGTGGCGTCCTCCGGGGCGAACAGATCGGGACGGGCCGCCAGCGTGACCTTGAGCCGGGTCTCGGGTGTCACGATCAGGGTGAGCGGGAAGTGGGTGCCGTCCACGTTCGACACGTCGGTGATCCCGTACCGCTGCCGGAGCGCCGCGGCCCGGTCCTCGCCGTCGGCGGAGCGGAGCACGAACAGGGTGTCGAACAGACGGCGGTGGCCGGTCTCCTGCTGGAGCGTGCCGAGGCCGACGTGCTCGTACGGCATGACGGCCGCGCGCTCGGACTGCATCCGCCGCAGCAGGTCGAGCAGCGGCTCGTCCGGGGCGAACGCGACCCGTGCCGGAATCGTGTTGAGGAACATGCCGATGATGCCGGCGACGTTCGGTACGTCCGCGGGCCGTCCGGCGACGGCCGTGCCGAAGGCGACGTCGCCGCGGCCGGTCATCGCCGAGAGGACCAGGCCCCAGGCCGCGTTCAGCAGGGTGTTCAGGGTGAGTCCGTGGCGGCGGGCCAGGTGACGCAGCCGGTCGCTGGTCTCCCTGGTGAGCACGGCGTCGAAGTCGGCCGGGATGACCGGGCCCGCGTCGCGCCCGGTGGGGGCGACCAGGGTCGGCTCGTCGAATCCGGAGAGCGCGCCGCGCCAGGCGGCGAGGGCCTGCGTGGTGTCCTGCTCGTCCAGCCAGGCCAGATAGTCGCGGTACGAACCGGGCGCGGGCAGACCGGTGGCGTCGCCGGCCCTCTCGTACAGCGTGAACAGCTCCTCCAGGAACAGCCACGCGGACCAGCCGTCCCACAGGATGAGGTGGTGGGTGACGACGAGACGGTCCCGGCCGTCACCGAGCCGGATGAGCAGCAGCCTGCACAGCGGCGCCGCGGAGAGGTCGAAGCGGCGTCGGCGGTCGGCGGCCAGCAGCTCGTCCACGCGGGCGCGCTGCTCCTCGGCGGGCAGCCCGGACACGTCGATCTCCACCAGGGGGATCTCGGCGCCGTCGGCGATGAACTGCACGGGCCGGGGCAGGCCGTCACTGGTGAATCCGGCGCGCAGACTGGTGTTCCGCCGCAGCAGCGCCCGGCCGGCGGCGCGCAGCCGGTCGGTGTCGAGTCGGTGGTCGAAGTCCAGGGTCTCCTGCGACAGGTAGACGTCGAGCGCGTCGCCCGCGTCGTAGGTGGCGTGGAAGTACATGCCCTCCTGGAGCGGGGAGAGCGGCCAGATGTCGGCGACGGGGAGACCGGCGGCGGACTCGACGCGGGCGGTCTCCTCCGGGGAGAGCTCGAGTCCGCCCAGCGGGGCGGGGGCCTCGGGTTCCGCCGGCGCTCCGGCGGTCAACTGGGCGAGCAGCGCCTGCAGGGCGGGGTCGACCGCCGCACCGGACTGTGCCTGGGCGGCCAGCATCGCCTGGAGGGCGGCGGCGGCCTGTCCGGCGTCGGCGGCGGAGACGGTGACACCGGTGGCGGGCGTCTCCGCGGTCGGTGCGGTCTGCTCGGCAGGCTCGTCCGGCACGCTCGCGGCCGCCGCGGCGAGCGCGGCGGGCGTGCGGTGCTCGAACACATCGCGCGGGCTGATGGTCAGTCCCCTTTCACGGGCCCGGGTGGCGACGGCGATCGAGGTGAGGCTGTCGCCGCCGAGCATGAAGAAGTCGTCGTCGGCACCGATGCCGGGCAGGTCGAGGACGTCGGTGAAGATCGCGCACAGGGCGCTTTCCCGCTCGTCGCGGGGCGCCCGGCCGCCGGCCGCGGGAGCGACGGAGGGCGAGGGCAGGGCGTTCTGGTCGAGCTTGCCGCTGGGTGACAGCGGCAGCTCGTCGAGGGCCATGACGGCGGTCGGCACCATCGCCGCGGGCAGCGCCTCGGCGAGCGCGGTGTGAAGGGCGGCGGCGTCCAGGGCGGTTCCGGGGCGGGGAACCGCGTAGCCGAGGAGCGCACCGTCGCGGACGATCACGGCCGCTCGGGCGACGCCCGACAGGTCTGCCAGGGCGGTCTCGATCTCGCCCAGCTCGATCCGGTTGCCCCGGATCTTCACCTGCCGGTCGGTGCGGCCGAGGTACTCGACGGCGCCGTCGACGCGGCGGCGGACGAGGTCACCGGTGCGGTACATGCGAGTGCCCGGCTCGCCGAACGGGTCGGCGACGAAGCGCTCGGCGGTCGTGCCGGCCCGGTCGTGGTAGCCACGTGCCAGCTGGACCCCGGCGAGGTAGAGCTCGCCGGGCACCCCGTCCGGCACGGGACGCAGAAGGGTGTCCAGCACGTGCAGCCGGGTGTTCCACACCGGCCGGCCGATGGGGACGGCGGGCTCGGTGCCGCCTTCGTACGGGAAGTAGGTCACGTCCACGGCGGCCTCGGTGGGCCCGTACAGGTTGTGCAGGGGTACCGGGCCTCGTCCGTGGCGGGATGTCAGCTCCGACCAGCGGCGGGCGTCCGGGCCGCTGAGCGCCTCGCCGCTGCAGAAGACGCGGCGCAGGCTCGCCGCCCAGTCCGGGGTGTCCGTGCCGGCCTCCATGACCTGGACGAAGGCGGCCAGCATGGAGGGGACGAAGTGCAGTGTGGTGATCCGCCGGGTGTGGATCAGCTCGGCCAGGTAGGCGGGGTCGCGGTGGCCGTCGGGCCGGGCGAGGACGACGGTCGCGCCCTCGGTCAGGGCCCAGAAGAACTCCCACACCGAGACGTCGAAGCTGGACGGGGTCTTCTGGAGGACCCGGTCGTCGGTGCCGAGCCCGTACTCGCCCTGCATCCAGGCGAGTCGGTTCACGACGGCCCGGTGAGTGACGGTGACTCCCTTGGGCCGGCCGGTGGAGCCGGAGGTGTAGATCAGGTACGCCGGGTGGTCGGCTCCCGGCTGCACCAGCGGTGTGTCCGGGGCGTCCGCGCCGTGGGCGACGGGCGTGTCGGAGACGTCCGCGTCCACCAGCACGTGCTCGAGTCCCGGCGCGTCGGGCAGTCGCCGGGCCGCCTGGGCGGTGGTCACGACCGTGCGGGCCCCGGAGTCGGCGAGCATGAACGCCACCCGGTCGGCGGGGTAGTCGGGATCCACGGGCAGGTAGGCGGCGCCGGTCTTGTGCACGGCGAGCAGCGCGACCATGAGCTCCGCCGAGCGCGGCACGGCGACGGCGACGAACTGTTCGGGGCCTGCCCCGCGCGCCCGCAGTCGGCGGGCCAGGGCTTCGGCGCGCCGGTCGAGTTCGGCGTAGGTCAGGGTGGTGTTCTCGAAGACGACGGCGGGGGCGTCCGGGGTCCTCGCCACCTGGGCGGCGAAGAGCGTGGTGAGGGTGGCGTCCGCCTCGGGGAGCCGGTGCTCGGTGGCGTTGAGCTCGGTGAGACGCTCCCGCTCGCGCTCGGACAGCAGGCCCGTGCGGGCGACGGGGCGGTCGGGGTCGGTGGCGAGGGTGCACAGCAGCGCTTCGAGGCGGTGGGCGAGCACGGCGGCGGCGATCCGGTCGAGCCGGGCCGCGTCGTACATGAGTCGCAGCGACAGACGCCCCTCGCGCGGGTCGACGATCAACGCGAGCGGGTAGTGCACGGTGTCGAGCACCTCGGCGCCGGTGACGAAGGCGTCCTCGGCGGCGGGACCGTCGCCGGTCGGGTAGTTCTCGAACACGACGAGGGTGTCGAAGAGTTCGCCCGGTCCCTGGCCGGCGATCCGCTGGATGTCGGCGAGTCCGAGGTGCTGGTGGTCCAGGAGTGCCGCGTGCTCGTCCTGGATCCGGCGCAGCAGATCGGCGAGGGACTCTTCGGGCAGCGGGTTCACCCGGGCCGGAACGGTGTTGATGAAGAGGCCCACGGCGGAGTCCAGGCCCTCGACCTCGGTGGTGCGCCCGGACACGGTGGTGCCGAAGACGACGTCCTGGCTGCCGGTGAGACCGCCGAGCAGCAGGGCCCAGGCGCCGTGGACGACGGTGCTCAGGGTGACGCCCAGGGTGCGGGCGCGGCCGGTCAGTTCGTCGGTGAGCGCTTCGGAGAGCCGGACGTCGACGCGCTCGTGCCCGGCAGGCGTCGACGGGTCGTCGCCGCGTGCGGTGGTGAGGGCGGGCAGCCGGGTCGGGCCCTCGAGGCCGGACAGGGCCTGGCGCCACGCGTCGCGGGCGGCGTCCCGGTCCCGGCCGGCCAGCCAGGACAGGTACGCGTGCGGGTCGGCGGGCGTGGGCAGGGTCCCGCCCCGGTAGGCGGCGGTCAGTTCCCGCAGCAGGACGGAGACCGACCAGCCGTCGGCGATGATGTGGTGCAGGGTGAGCAGAAGCCGGTGGCGCTGTCCGTCCCTGATGAGCGTGGCCCGCATCAGCGGTGGCAGGGACAGGTCGAACCGCTCGGAGCGGTCCTGCCGCAGGATGTCCTCCAGGGCGGTCCGCTCGGTGTCGGCTTCGTGCCAGGGAAGGGTCACGTGGTCGGCGAGCCGCTGGACGACGTCACCGCCGGGTCGTTGGCGGAACGAGGCGCGCAGCAGGGGGTGCCGGTCCAGGAGGAGCTGGAGCGCCCGGCGCAGTCGGTCCGGTTCGACGGCGTCGGCGAGGTCGAGGAGTTCCTGGACGACGTACAGGTCGCCGGCCTCCTGGTCGAACTCCGAGTGGAAGAAGAAACCTTCCTGGAGCGGCGAGACGGGCAGGGCGTCCTCGTCGAGCAGCACGTTCCGGGTGGTCGACGGGGTGCTGTCGGCCGCCGTCCGGTCGGCGCTCCTGGCGAGCGCCGCCACGGTCCGCTGCCGGAACACGTCCCGGGGCGTGATCGCGAGTCCGGCGCCGCGGGCGCGGTTGACGAGCTGGATCGCGACGATGCTGTCGCCGCCCAGCTCGAAGAAGCTGTCGTGCACGCCGACCGACGGCAGGTCGAGCACCTCGGCGACGAGCGCCGCCAGCGCGGTCTCCGTGGGCGTCGTGGGCGCGTCGTCCCCAGCCATCGCCGTCCACTGCGGAGCGGGCAGGGCGCGGCTGTCGAGCTTGCCGTTCGGCGTCAGCGGCAGCGGCCCGTCGAGGCGTACGAGGGCCGAGGGGATCATGTGGTCCGGGAGGGTCTCGGCGACCTGGGCTCGCGCCCGCGTCACGGCGGCGTCGGGGTCCGCGGCGGTCGTTCCGCCTTCGGTGACGAGGTAGGCCACGAGCCGGTTGACGCCCCGGTGGTCCTGGCGGACGAGGACGGCGGCCTGGGCGATGCCGGGGCAGGCCATGAAGGCGCTCTCGATCTCGCCGGGCTCGATCCGGTGCCCTCGGATCTTGAGCTGGCCGTCCGCGCGGCCGAGGAACTCCAGGTTGCCGTCGGCGCCCCAGCGGACCCGGTCGCCCGTCCGGTACATGCGGCTGCCCGGTTCGCCGTACGGATCGGCGACGAAGCGCTCCGAGGTCAGCGCGGGCCTGCCGAGGTAGCCACGGGCGAGGCCGCGCCCGGCGACGTACAGCTCGCCCTCGGCGCCCACGGGCACGGGTCGGAGCGCCGAGTCGAGTACGTAGGCACGGGTGTTGGGGTCCGGACGGCCGATGGGCGCCGGTCCCGGACGGTCGGGTTCGGCGAGCCACAGGGTGGAGTTCACCGTCGCCTCGGTGAGGCCGTACGCGACCACGACCTGGACCCGTCCGGCCCAGCGCGCGATGAGTTCACCGGGCACCGCCTCGGTGCCGACGACCAGGACCGAGCCTTCGGGAAGCTCGCAGTCCCGGGGCAGCGCCGAGACGAGTGACGGCGGCAGGATCATGTGGGTGGCGCGATGGCGGGCGATGTAGTCGGTGAGGGCCGGTCCGGCGACGCGGCGCTCGGCGGGAACGACGATCACGCGGCCACCGACGCACAGCGACATGATCAGGTCCCAGACCGTCACGTCGAAGCCCACGGAGGCGAACTGGACGACACGGCTGTCGGCGGTGATGCCGATGCGGTCGGTGGCGGTGGCGATGAGGCTGCCGACGCCGTCGTGCGAGACCACGGCCCCCTTGGGGCGGCCGGTGGAGCCCGAGGTGTAGATGACGTACGCGGCCTGGTCCAGGGCGATCGGCAGGTCGAGGTCCGCGTCGCCGAGACCGGCGCACTCGGCCGTCACGGACGGTTCGTCGAGCAGCAGGTGAGCGACGCCGGGCGCGTCGGGGAGCGTGCCGGACAGATCGCGCGTGGTGATGACGGTGCGCGCGCCCGCGTCGGTCAGCATGTAGGCGAGGCGGTCCTGCGGGTGGTCGGCGTCCAGCGGCAGATAGGCGGCCCCGGCCTTCATCACCGCCAGCAGGGAGACGACGAGTTCGGGCGAGCGCGGGAGCGCCACGCCGACGACGTCCTCGGTGCGTACTCCGCGGGCGACGAGGAGACGGGCCAGCCGGTTGGCGGCCGCGTTCAGTTCGGCGTACGTCAGCTCCCGGTCCTCGTACACGAGCGCGACGGTGTCGGGCGCCCGGCGCGCCTGTCGCTCGAAGGCGGCCGGCCAGGACAGCTCGGGGACCTCGCGCGGTGACACGCCGAACTCGTCGAGGAGTTGGACGCGCTCCGCATCCGAGGTCAGCTCGATGTGGCCCAGCGGGCGGTCGAGGTTCGTGGTGAGGGCGTGCAGGACGGCGAGGAAGCGGTGCTCGTGGTGGCGCAGTGCCTCCTCGTCGCAGACCTCGGCGTCGGCGTCGAAGTAGACACGGACGCCGTTGCCCGGCGCGCGCTCGGCGAAGCACAGGGCCAGGTCGCTGACCGGACCGAGCCAGATCGGGGCGAGTTCGGCCTCCTGGCCGGGGAATCGCAGGTCCTCGGCGCGGGGCAGGATGTTCACGGTCGGGCCGACGAGTTCGGGCACGCCGTCGGCCAGTCCCAGCTCCCTGGCCAGGTCTTCGGCTCGGTAGCGTCCGTGGGCGACGGCTTCGGAGATCGCCTGCCGTATGTCGGTCAGGAGCTCGGCGCCGGTCGTGCCGGGGCGTACGGACACGCGCAGCGGGACGATGTTGGACACCATGCCGGGGACGGTGGCGGACACCGCGTCCTCGCGGGCGGCGATCGGCAGGCCGAGCACGAGGTCCTGCTCACCTGTGGCGCGGTGCAGGTAGGCGGCGACGGCGGCGATCAGCAGGCGGGAGGGGCGTACGCCGGCGTTGTCGGCGGCGGCGTTCAGCCGTTCGGTGGCCTCGGCGGACAGCTCCGCCGTGCGGCGCAGCCGACGCGTCATGGGCGAGGGCGCGCGCTCGACGAGGCGTACGGGCTCGGGCCGTCCGGCCATGCGGCCGAGCCAGTAGGCGCGGTCCTGCTCGTGGCGGTCGGAGGCGCGGTAGGCGCGGTCGGCGTCCACCAGGCTGGCCAGGGACCAGTCGCACGGGGCGGGTGTCCGCTCCTCGGCGGTGTAGAGCTCTCCGGCCCGGCGGGTGATGAAGGCGACGCCCATGCCGTCGGTGACGATGTGGTGGTACCGCTGGTACCAGGCGACGTGGTCGTCCGCGAGCCGGAGCAGTGCCTGGGCGAAGAGCGGGTCACCGGCGAGGTCGACGGGCCGGTCGCGGTCGGCGGCCATCCAGGCGGAGGCGGCCGCCTCGGGGTCCGGGGCGCCGCGCAGGTCCACGACGGGTACGTCGACGGGGGCGCGGTGGAGGGTCTGTCGGGGTGCGCCGTCGTCGGCGCGGACGCGTATGTGCAGGCTTTCGGCCTCTTCGACGGCCGTTCGCACCGAGGCGCCGAGGCGGTCGAGGTCGGTGTCGCCGCGCAGGTCAAGGACGAACACGATGTTGTAGGCGGAGCTGTCCGGTTCGATCTGCTGGGCTAGCCAGATCCCGGATTGCCCACCGGTGAGGGGGATCCCGGAAGCGGCGGACGTCCGGTCCGACTCGACGTCAAACATCGTTCGAAAGGGCCTTTCCCTGGTGGTGCGCCAGTGGTCGGTGCGGGTCCCACCCCGCCGCGGAATGGCGGCGGGGTGGGACCCGCGGTGGTGCTGCGACTACTTGATGGCCGCCAGCAGCGGCTCGATCTGGTCGATCGCGTACGGAATCGACAGGACCGTGTTGAAGGAGAAGGCCGCGCCGATGTCCGGGTCCTGGTAGGGCACGAACAGATCGCGCTTCTCCTGCTGGACCTTCAGCTTCGTGTAGAGCGGTTCGGCCTTGATCCGGTCGTTGGCCTCGGTGCTGGAGGTGACCCAGACGAGCCGGTCGACGTCGAGCACGTTCAGCTTCTCAGCGCTCAGTTCGGCGACGTTGTAGCCCGGCTTGGCCAGGGAGTCGATCTCGGGCTTCAGCTTGAAACCGAGCTCGGAGAAGAAGATCGCCTTGGGGTCGGTCTTGGTGAACGCGGAGTACTTGCCGGCCTCGAAGCTGTCGGCGACGGCCAGGGTCTTCTGCGCGAACTCGGGGTGCTTGTCCCGGACGGCCTTGAAGCGGGTGTCGATGTCCGTGATCAGCTTCTCGGTCTCGGTGTCCTTGCCGAGCGCCTTGCCGATCTGCCGGGTCATGACCTGCCAGGGCGCGCCGTAGTCGGGGTGCTCCTTGGGCTGGGCGACGACCTTGGTGAACTTGGAGAGCGTGTCGTACTGCTCCTTCTTCATGCCGGAGTACTGGGCGATGACCAGGTCCGGCTGGAGCGCGGCGATCTTCTCCATGTTGTACTCGTCGCGCTCACCGACGATCTGCGGCTGCTCGGATCCCCACTTGTCCTTCGTCCAGGGCCACTTGCCGTACGGCTTCTCCTTGAACCAGTCCACCGAACCGACCGGCTTGATCCCCAGGGCCAGCACGGCGTCCTGGTCGGAGAGGCCGAGCGTGACGATCTTCTTCGGCTCCTTGTCGATCGTCGTGCTGCCGTACTTGTGCGCGACGGTGACCGGGAAGGCGGCGGCCTTCGAGCCGTCACCGGCCCCGGCCGACGGCTTGGACTCCGTCTTCTCGGTGCCGCCCCCACAGGCGGCCAGAGCGAGCGCGGCGACTGCGGCGATGGCCACGCGGGGGATGTTTCTGGCGAACCGCGCGAGCGCGGGACGTGCTCCAGTGGACACGTATGTTCCTTTCACGGGGGTTTCACGGTGCGTGCCACGACCGCCGTGCACGAAGGCGTTGCGGCGGGCGGGGAGTGTGGGGGTGGCGTGCGGGGGGGGGTGGGGCTTCGGGCCCGGGAGCGGCGCTCCTAGCGGGCCGTGCCGATCCCGTCGGCGACCGGTCGCAGGTCGTCGGGGTCGCTCTGCGGGCGCCGGTCGACGATCGAGTCGAGGATCTCGCCGACCCGGATCGCGGTGTTGGAGAGCAGCGACGAGGTGATGCCGTGGGTGTGCTCGGTGCCGCCCTGGAGGTAGATGCCGCACCGCAGTGCGGGGTCGGTGGCGAGGCGGTAGTCCCGCTCGACGCGGACGCGGCCCTGGTCGTCCCGGTGGCAGCGGTCGCCGACCTCGCCGAGGAGGCCGAGGGGCTCGGCCTGGCTGTAGCCGGTGGCGTAGACGACGACGTCGGCGTCCAGGGTCGACTCCTCCCCGGTGACGAGGGAGGTGACGGTGGCACGGACCTTGCCGTCGGTCTCCTCGACGCCGGTGAGGCGGGAGACGTTGATGAAGCGCAGCCGCTCCTTCCCGAGGACCTTCTCCTGGTACGCCTGCCGGTACAGGTCGTCGATCAGGTCGATGTCCACCACGGAGTAGTTGGTGTTGCCGTGGTAGTCCATCAGCTTGCGCTTGATGGCGTCGGGGGCCGTGAAGTACTCGTCGACCGCGACGGGGTCGAAGATGCGGTTGGCGAAGCTGCTGTCGTCAGCGGGGCTGTAGCCGTAGCGGGAGAACACCGCGCAGACCTCGGCCTCGGGGAAGCGCCGGTGCAGGTAGGCGACGTTCTCGGCGGCGCTCTGGCCGGCGCCGACGACGACGAACCGGGTGGGGTCGGCGCCTTCCAGGCCGTCGACCTTCGCCAGCAGTTCGGAGTTGTGCCAGACGCGGTCCGTGCGCTCGACGCCCTCCGGCATCAGCGGGCGAAGTCCGGTGCCGATGACCAGGTTTCGGGCCCGGTGGACCACCGTCTCGGATCCGGAGCGGGCCGTCACGTCCAGGTACTCGATCAGCCCGTCCCGTACGACGGGCTCGACGGCGATGACCTCGTGTCCGTACGAGACCATGTCGTCGACCTTCGCCGCCGCCCACTCGAAGTAGTCGTGGAACTCCACGCGCAGCGGGAAGAGGTTCTTGTGGTTGACGAAGTCGATGAGGCGTTCCCTGCTCTGCAGGTAGCAGAGGAAGCTGTACTCGCTGGCCGGGTTCCGGAGCGTCACCAGGTCCTTGAGGAACGACACTTGCATGGTCGCGTCGTCGATCAGCATGCCGCGATGCCAGCCGAAGCCGGCCTGGCGCTCGAAGAAGTGAGCGGTGACCGCCTCCTGCCTGCCGACACGCGCGTTGTGCTCGCTGAGCGCTATCGCCATGGCCACATTGGACGGCCCGAAGCCGATTCCTATGAGGTCGTGGACCAGAGGTGCGTCGCCAGGATGAACCTGAGACATGTCACTCCCATCGTGCAGGACGGCCGCTTGTGAGGCGTGGGTGAGAACAGGAGTCGGGCACGCCAAGAGCGACACCCAACTGGAACTTAGGTGAGGCTAACCTGATCTGAGCGACCTGTCGAGACGGTTGAGCGAGGCGCCTTGGCTGAAAATCGCCCTCAACGCCCTTCAAAATCACGACTGTTGCACACTTAGGTAAGCCTTGCTTTACTTGGCGCCGGTCAGTCGCTCTCTCGAGGAGGATCCCCATGCGGGTCGTCATGTTCGGTTACCAGACCTGGGGGCATCGCACCCTGCAAGCACTCCTGGACTCCGAGCACGACGTGGTCCTTGTCGTGACACACCCGAAAAGCGAGCACGCCTACGAGAAGATCTGGAGCGACTCGGTCGCCGAGCTGGCCGAGGCGAACGGCGTCCCCGTCGTCATCCGCAACCGGCCCGACGACGAGGAACTGTTCGAGCGCCTCAAGGAGGCCGACGCGGACATCATCGTGGCCAACAACTGGCGCACCTGGATCCCGCCGCGCATCTTCAACCTCCCCCGTCACGGCACACTCAATGTCCACGACTCCCTGCTACCCAAGTACGCCGGCTTCTCACCCCTGATCTGGGCGCTGATCAACGGCGAGCCCGAAGTGGGCGTCACGGCCCATCTGATGGACGACGAGCTCGACGCCGGCGACATCGTCGTGCAGCGGGCGGTCACCGTCGGGCAGACCGACACGACCACGGATCTGTTCCACAAGACGGTGGACCTCATCGCCCCCGTCACGATCGGCGCCCTCGACCTGATCGCCTCCGGGCAGACCGAGTTCACCCGGCAGGACCGTTCCCAGGCCAGCTTCTTCCACAAGCGGGCCGAGGAGGACATCCGGATCAACTGGGACTGGCCCGCCGATGTACTGGAGCGCCTGATCCGCGCCCAGTCCGCCCCGTACCCGGCCGCGTTCACCTTCCACAAGGGCAAGCGCCTCGAAGTGCTGTCCGCCGTGGTCTCCGAGGGCCGGTACGGAGGCACTCCGGGCCGGATCTTCTACCGCGAGGGCGACGGTGTCGTCATCGTCGCGGGAGCCGACGCCCGCACCGGCCGCAACCACGGCCTGGCCATTACTCGCGTCCGCACCGAGGAGGGGCACGAGATGGGCGCGACCGAGTACTTCACCTCCATGGGCGGCTACCTCTCCAGCCGCCCCTGACGATCGGACCCGCATTCATGCGTACCGCACGGCCGCGGCACTACCTCATGTGCCCGCCCACCCACTTCGACGTGGTCTACTCCATCAACCCGTGGATGGACCCGGCGAAGCCCGTCGACACCCAGCTGGCGATCGACCAGTGGGAACGGTTGCGCGAGGTCTACCTGAGCCTCGGGCACACCGTCGACGTGATAGACCCCGTGCCCGGGCTGCCCGACATGGTCTTCGCCGCCAACGGGGCCACGGTCGTCGACGGCCGCGCCCTGGTGGCCAGGTTCCGCGACGCCGAGCGCATCGCGGAGGGCCCGGCGTACCACGACTGGCTGCGCGACAACGGCTTCCCGGACCTGCGCACGGCCAACTTCGTCAACGAGGGTGAGGGCGACTATCTCCTCACCGGGGACTGGCTGCTCGCCGGCACCGGCTTCCGCAGCGATCCCCGCTCGCACGACGAGGCCCAGGAGTTCTTCGGACGTCCCGTCGTCGGCCTCACCCTGGTGGATCCGAACTACTACCACCTGGACACCGCTCTCTCGGTCCTGGACGAGCAGACGATCGCCTACTACCCGCCCGCGTTCTCGCCGGGGAGCCTGGCCGTGCTGCGGCGCCTGTTCCCGGACGCCGTCATCGCCACGGACGAGGACGCGGCCGTCTTCGGTCTCAACGCCACGTCCGACGGCAGGCACGTGGTGCTGCCGCACAACGCCACGGCGCTGATCGAGCAGCTCCGCGCCCGTGGCTTCGACCCGATCGGGGTGGACCTGTCGGAGCTCCTCAAGGCGGGCGGCAGCGTGAAGTGCTGCACGCTGGAGCTGCGCAGCGCCGGCTGAGCACCGGTGGGCCCAGCCGGTCCTGGGCCCACCGGCGGGTGGTGCCGCGCAGGGCGCGAAGCCCCGCGCGGCACCACTCCGGATCCGAACCCGTCTACGGTTCGATCAGTCCGACGCGTATGGCGTAGCGGGTGAGTTCCAGTCGGTCGCGCAACCCCAGCTTCTGGAGCAGGTTGGCACGGTGTCGTTCGACCGTCTTGGCGCTGATGAAGAGCAGGTCGCCGATCTCCTTCGAGGTGTGTCCCTCGGCGACGAGTTTGAGGATCTCCTCCTCCCGGTCCGTGATGGCCTTGTCGGGCAGCGGTCTGCCCTGCTCGGCCCGGTCCAGGTACTTGCGGATCAGGGCCGTCTCCGCGCCCGGGTAGATGAAGGGTTCGTCGCGCATCGCGGCCCGGCACGCCTCGACGAGATCGCGGTCGGCGACGGACTTGAGCACGTAACCGCTCGCGCCGGCCTTGAGCGCTTCGAAGAAGTACTGCTCGTTGTCGTACATCGTGAGGATCAGGATCCTCACCTGCGGCTGGAGACGGCTGAGTTCGCGGGCCGCCTGGAGGCCCGTCTGCCGGGGCATGGAGATGTCGAGGACGGCCAGATCGATCTGCTCGGTCCGGGCGAGGGCGACCGCCTCGGCTCCGTCCGCGGCTTCGGCGACGACGGTGAGGTCGGGCTCGGCGTCCAGGATGAGACGCACACCGCCGCGCACCAGCGCGTGGTCGTCCGCCAGCAGGATGCGGGTGGAGCCCGCCGTGGTCATGCTGTCCTCCCCTTCGCTCCGCCCGTGGCGTCCAGGCGGACCTCGGTCCCTCCGCCCTCGCCGGGACCGATCGTCAGATCCGCGCCGATGAGCAGGGCGCGCTCGCGCATCCCTCGGATGCCGGCTCCTTCGGCCACCCGTCCGATCCCCCGGCCGTCGTCCCGGACCCGCAGCCGTACTCCGCCTTGGGGCAGAGCGCTCAGGTGCAGATCGACGCGGCTCGCGCCCGAGTGACGCGCGGTGTTGGTGAGCCCTTCCTGGGCGACGCGGTAGAGGACGAGCTCGGTCTCCTGGTCGAGCCTCGGGAGGCCGGCGTCGATGTGGGGCCGTACGGTCACTCCGCGGGTGGAGAACTCGGTGGCCAGGGACCTGAGCGCGCTGAGCAGTCCCAGCTCCTCCAGAACTCCGGGCCGCAGGCGGCGCGCGATGCGCCGGATCTCGTCGAGGCTCCCGCGGGTGGTCTCCTGCGCCTGCCGCAGTTCGTCCCGGAGCGCGTCCGGCGCGTGGTCGGCGGAGTGCTTCAGCTGAAGGAGTACGGCGGTCAGGGTCTGGCCGACCTCGTCGTGGAGCTCCTGCGCGATGCGCTGGCGTTCCGCCTCCTGTGCCGACAGGACACGGGCGCTGCTGGTGGCTCGTTCGGCTTCGAGGCGGTCGAGCATCGTGTTGAACGTGCGGGTCAGCTCGACCATCTCGCCATGGCCCGTCACCTCGGTGCGTCGGCCGGGCTTGAGGAGGTCGGCGGTCAGCATCGCCCGGGTGAGCCGCTGGAACGGTGCGAGGCCGACCCGGAGCAGGAATGCGTTGACGATGAGCATCGCGACCAGCCCGGCCACGAGGACGACGGCCTCACCGAAGAGCACAGGGGTGGAGACGGTGACCGGGCCCAGCAGCAGGAGCACCGCGACAACGAGGACAGCGGCGTTCAGCAGGAAGATCCGCCAGTACAGCGACACGGTCCTGCCTCTCCCGGCCGGCGCGTCGTCCGCCCGGCCCCTTGCGCATGTTCTTCGTCCCGCAGGCACCCGGTGACCTGCGGCGGGGCCCATGTCCCCGCTCCATCCTGACCAGTGTCCCAGGGTCATGTCCATCCGTACCGACACCCATGTCCCGCACCTCGGCGCGGATGGCACCATGTCGGGGCCACGGGGCGACGGAAGCGTCGCTCCCCCGTGGCGGAACCCTGGTTGTGACGAGCAGAAGGGACGGGCCTGTGCCTGCTCCGCGGATGAGAACGACACCCTTGCCCGGCATCGGTGTCCAATACGACCTCACCACGCGTGAGCACCGCCATCTGTCGGTCATCGCGCACCGCGACGGCACCCGGTCGGTGAACGTCTACCGGGCCGACGACCCCGACGCATGTGCCCAGTCGCTCCATCTGACCGAGGCGGAGACGGCCTCGCTGATCGACGCGCTGATGCCCGCCCACCACAGTCCGAACGTGCTGCACACGACCGATCTGGGACTGGTCGCGGAGCGCATCGAGCTGTCCGCGCAGTCCCACTGGAACGGAAGGATGCTCGGCGAGATGCGGATGCGTACCGAGACGGGAGCATCCATCGTCGCCGTACTGCGCCGGTCCGGTGCGATCCCCTCCCCGACGCCGGACTTCCGGCTCGCCGGCGGGGACACCCTCATCGTCATCGGCACCCGCGAGGGTGTCGACGCCGCCGCCCTGATACTCGGACAGGAGTGATCGCGTGCATTCCGCGATCTTCCTGATCGAATTCGGCGCGATCATCCTCGCTCTCGGCCTGTTGGGACGATTCGCCGGCCGCTTCCAGTTCTCACCGATACCGCTGTATCTGCTGGCCGGACTCGCCTTCGGCGAAGGTGGTCTGCTGCCGCTGGGGGCGAGCGAGGAGTTCGTCGCGATCGGCGCCGAGATCGGTGTGATCCTGCTGCTCCTCATGCTGGGCCTGGAGTACACGGCGAGCGATCTCGTCTCCAATCTGAAGACCCAATACCCGGCCGGGCTGGTCGACTTCGCGCTCAACGCGCTGCCCGGCGCGGCGGCGGCACTGCTGCTGGGATGGGGCCCGGTGGCCGCCGTCGTACTGGGCGGCGTCACCTGGATCTCGTCGTCCGGCGTCATCGCGAAGGTCCTGGGCGACCTCGGGCGGCTCGGCAACCGTGAGACGCCCGTGATCCTGAGCATCCTGGTGCTCGAGGACCTCGCGATGGCCGTGTACCTGCCCATCATCACGGCGCTGCTCGCGGGGGTGAGCCTCGCGGCCGGCAGCGCGACCCTGGCGATCGCGCTCGGCGTGGCGGGCCTGGTGCTCTTCGTCGCGGTCCGTTACGGCAGGGTGATCTCCCGCTTCGTGTCCAGCGACGACCCGGAGAAGCTGCTCCTGGTGGTTCTCGGACTCACCCTGCTGGTCGCGGGCATCGCGCAGCAGCTCCAGGTCTCGGCGGCGGTGGGGGCGTTCCTCGTCGGCATCGCCCTGTCCGGTGAGGTCGCCGAAGGGGCCCACGCCCTGCTCAGCCCCCTGCGGGACCTGTTCGCGGCGGTCTTCTTCGTCTTCTTCGGCCTGCACACCGACCCGGCCAGCATCCCGCCGGTGATCCTCCCGGCGTTCGTCCTCGCCGTCGTCACCGCCCTGACCAAGATCGCCACGGGTTACTGGGCCGCCCGGCGCGCCGGCATCGGAGCGAAGGGGCGCTGGCGGGCGGGCGGCACCCTCGTGGCGCGCGGAGAGTTCTCCATCGTCATCGCAGGCCTCGCCGTCACCGCCGGCGTACAGCCCGAGCTGGGCCCTTTCGCCACCGCGTACGTCCTGGTCCTCGTCGTGATCGGACCGCTCACCGCCCGCTACGCCGAGCCGATCGCCACCCGCCTCACCCGCGGCCGGGGCCCGTCCCCGGCCGCGCTCACCACCAGGGAAACCGTCCCCATGCCCGGGGCGTCGCAGATCGTGGACGGCGCGGACGAACGCGGCGCGGCGGAGCGCGCGTGAGCGAGCGTCCCACGTGAGCGAGGGTGCCGGGCACTGGGCTGCCGGATCGGGACTTGGCGTTCACAATGGAAGAGGACGCGGCTCGTGTGCCGACCCGGAGGGGGCCGCTATGAGTCCTCATGCAGACGACCGACAGATCCTCTCGGAGATCGAGCAGGGTCTCATACGCGAGGACCCCCGCCTGGCATCGCTGTTCGGAACGTTGGAGCAGCGGGTTCCTCAAGAGCCTGAACCGGAGTCAGGCGGTGAGGACGTACGCCCGAAGCGGGATCGCCGCGTGGTCGTGGCGATCGTCCTGGCCGTCATCGCGGTGCTGGCTCTCCTTCTCACCATGATCTGGAGCGCTTCCCCGGCCCCGCCCGCCGACGACACCGGGCCGGGCCCGCTCACCCTGTCCGCACCCGCGTCCACGACGTGGATGTAGCACCCGTGTCCGCCCCGCCGCGCTCACGCGCCCGGGCCGGGCGAGGAACGCGGCCCGCATGTTGATCTCGTCGTCCTCGTAGAGCAGAGCGAGGGCCGCGGCCCGGCCGACACCGACCTCCCTGAGGGTCTGCTCGCCGGGTGCGGAGGCGTTCACCTCTCGTACGCCCGCGGGCGAGCTTGTCGCGCCTTCCAGACCCCGGGCCGGGGGCACGATCAAGGAGACGCTCTGCCGGTAGACATCGGCGAGCTCCGCCGCGATGCGGTGCGCGAGTGCGTCGTCCCCACACACGAGCATGTGCTCACCGGACTGTGGCCACTCGGTCGGCGGCACTACGGACATGACTCCCCTTCGGACACCGCGGCCGCGGACGATCGTGGCTGTGGTGGACGATCGTGGCTGAGAGGGAGGGGAGTCATGCCTCCCCTCCCAGGACGCCTCAGTGGTCGGTGATCTCGACGGCTCCGTTGTCGGTCGGTGTGGCCGTTGTGGTGTCCGGTGCCGGCTTGGGCCGTGTGATGCCTTGGAGGAGGGCGGCGAGGTCGATGCCGGTGGTGGAGGAGAGGAGTTCCATGCCCTGGGTGACGTTGTCGGTGACGGTACGGGTCAGCTGGCTGGCGCCGTCGGTGGAGATGACGGTCATCCTGTCGACGGCGGACAGGGGTTCGGACGCCTTGGCGACGACCTGGGGCAGGATCTCGACGAGCATCTGCAGGACGGCCGCGTCGCCGTACTGCGCGAACGCGTCGGCCTTCTTCCGCATCGCCTCCGCCTCCGCGGAGCCCTTGGCGGCGATCGCGGCGGCCTGCGCCTCGCCCTCGATGCGTACGGCGTCGGCGAGTGCGGCGCGGTGGGCCTTCTCGCCCTCACCGGTCAGGCGGGAGCGCTGGGCGTCGGCCTCGGCCTCCTTGACCAGGGCGATCCGGCGGGCTTCTGCCTCCTGCTCGGCCTGGTAGCGGGCGGCGTCGGCGGGCTTGCGGACCTGGGTGTCGAGCTGACGGTCGGTCAGGGCCGCCTGACGCTCGGCGACCTTCTCCTGCTCGGCGAGGATCTGCTGCTGACGGTCGGCCTCGGCGAGCGGACCGGCGGCGTTCGCCTGAGCGGCGGCCTCATCGGTCTGGGCCTTGATCTCGGCCTGCTTCAGGTAGAGAGTCCGCTGAGCGATCGCGATCTCCTCCTCGGCCTTCAACCGGGCCTGCTCGGCCGCACGGCGGGCGACGGCCTCGGCGATGTCGGCCTCCTGCTTGGCACGGGCGGCCTCCGGACGGCCGAGGTCCTCCAGATAGGAGCCCTCGGTGGTGATGTCCTGGATCGTCGCCGCCGCTCGGGTCGCCGTGCGGCATCTGATCGACCTGGGCCGCCGGGACCTGGCGTTCCTGGGGGCACGGCGCGGGCAGCAGAGCCGTCCCGCCCTTGCTGCGGCTGCGGGGGTGGCGTGAGGAGCTCGACGCCTCGGGTCTGCCCCACGACGAGGGCCTGGTGGCGACCACGGAGGGCTGGGGGCACGCCGACGGGGCGCGCGCCATGGCATATCTCCTCGACTCGGGGCGGCGCCCTGACGCCGTGTTCGCGTACAACGACCTGATCGCCATCGGCGCCATGCGGGTACTGTCCGAGCGTGGACTACGCGTGCCGGAGGACGTCGCCGTGGTGGGGTTCGACGCCGTCGTCGAAGGGCGCTACGGCGCGGTGACCCTCACGTCCGTCTCGCCCGACAAGCCGGCCATCGCACGGGCCGCCGTCGAGGCCGTCCTCGCCGGTCTCCTGGACAAGGAGTACGTGCCCCGACGTGTGCAGGCGGACTTCGAGCGGTGGAGCGGGAGAGCACGCTCGGCCGTCGCTGACCGCCCGGACCCCGGACGGTCCGCGACCACCTGCGTACTCCCCCGCCCCGAGCCTGCGCGCGTGCGTCCGCGCGGACCGGGCGTCGTCGACCGGCCGATCAGGCGGTGTGGAGGGTCAGGCCGTAACGTCCGAGGATCTCGTTGACGGGCTGGAACCACGTCTCACCGCCGGAGGAGCAGTTGCCCCAGCCGCCGGAGGTGACCCCCTGGGCCTGGTCGCCGCTGATGAAGGACCCGCCGGAGTCGCCTCCTTCCGCGCACACGCTCGTCTTCGTCATCTGGTGCACGGCGCCCTGGCTGTAATTGACGGTCTCGTTCTTGGCCAGGACGGTTCCGCAGTGCCAGCGGGTCGTGGAGCCCGAGCGGCAGATCGACGCGCCGATGGGAGCCTCCGCGGACCCGCGGACGAGCCGGTCCGGTACGGTCCCCCAGCCGAGCACCACGGGCACCGTCCACCAGCCGCTGTGGATGCTGACGTACGCGTAGTCGTCGCCGGGGAACGAGGAGCCCTGGAAGGTGCCCATGGCGGAGCCGTCCCAGCCGCGTACGGCGGCGCCGGCCCGCCCGCAGTGCCCGGCGGTGACGAATCCACCGTGCACGGAGAAGCCGATGGAACAGCGGACGTTGCCGGTGTAGTACGGATCGCCGCCCACGGTGCCCGCGGCGTAGGTCTGCGGAGCGTTCGCCGTCTCGACGACGGTGACGGGGCCCGTCGTGCGCGCTCGTGCGACGAAGGCGCGCACGGCGGGCTCGGCGCGGGCAGCCCGGATCACCGTGAGGACGACGCTGTTGGACCTCGGGTCGACGTGCCAGCCGGCGACGCCGGCGGGAGCGGCGAGCGCGTCCAGGCGGGACTTGGCGCGGTCGAGCGTGGCGGCGCTGTGGCGTACGAGGCGTGTGTCGACGCCCAGCGCGCGGACGTCGGCCTCCTCGTTCCGGTCGGTGAGGGCGACGACGAGTCGTCCCGTGGTCGCCTCGAACCATGCTCCGCCGTAGGAGCGGCCCGTAATGCGGCGTGCGTCGCTCTCCACGCGCGTCGCCGCCTGCTCGGCCCGTAACCGCTTCTCGGCCTGGTACTTCGTCAGACCGAGGTCCCGCTGCATGGCATCGAGGAGTCCGGACGACACCGTGGGCGGATCGGCCGCGGGGGCGGCGCTCGCGGTTCCGGAGTGGGCACCGCCGAGTCCGACGGTCAGCAACAGGGCCGCGACGGCGGCGCGGAGGGCGGATGTGCGTCTCACGGAGCCTCCTGGTGAGGGAAGTCGGAACCATCTGAGAGCGCTCTCAGCGAGCGTCACGACCACGCTAGCGGGAGATGCTTGTCAGGTCCATACCAAGCACACTCGCGGCAACCGCCCCGTCGCGAGGCTCGCTCGCGACGGGGCGGCACACACGCGGAGCCACCGCACCGGCATGCGCTCCCCCGGCACACGCGCGGGGCGTGCGCCGGGCAGCGACGGATCGAGCGGCACGGCCCTCCGGCCGCGCCGCTCGGTACTACGGCTTCTCCTGGGCGTTGAATGCGGCCACCTCCTGGGTGGTGAGGGCCCTGTCGTAGGCGTGGACCTGGTCGACCGAACCGTTCCAGAAGTCGACGTTCCCGCCGTTCCACCGAGCGCGGCCCACGGAGAACGGTCCGGTGCTCACGTCCGCCGGTCCGGGGATGGCGGTCGCCACGAGAGCGCCGTCGACGTAGAGCCTGATCTCGTTCTTCGCGGCGTCACGGACGCCGACGAGGTGGTACCAGCGGCCCGGTTCGGGGGTGGTGACGTAGCGGGCGCGGTTGCCGCCGGGCGTGCTGAAGGCGAAGGCGCCCTGCCCGTACTGCAGGTAGAAGGGGTTCTCCTGGCGCCGTCCGTCCTGGCTGACCACGGTGGCGTAGTTGCCGGGAAGGGAGTCGAGCGTCGCCCAGGCGGAGACGGAGTAGCTCGTGGTGGTGTCGAGCACGGGGCCGTCGGTCTGGGCGTACCGACCCTGGCCGTCGAACGTCAGGGCGCTGCCGCTCACCCCGGCGGTCCAGGTGGTGCCCTCGGTGAGCTTCAGGGGCTTGGCGTTGGGCCCGCGTCCCGTGCCGTGGTGCCTGCGCCCTCGTCGAGTGCCCAGGATCCGCCGCCCTTCAGCTGGTCGCGCTCGCCGGCGGCGGCGCCCGCCGCGATGACCTTCAGGTTGATCTCCCGTACCCGCACCGGGTCGATCTTGATGTCCCGACGGTCGTACGTGTAGAGGCCGTTGAGCTCGTTCTCCAGGTCGGAGATCTGGGTGCAGACGAACCGGAGAGTTCGGCGCCGGCGGCCTCCAGGTAGTACTTCTCGGTGTTCTCGACGTACGTGCGAGTCAGTGCCTCCTTGTCGGCGACACCGCTGTAGATCACCGTCGGGGCGCCAGGCCACATGTGGCCGGGGGTGCGCAGGGTGAAGCCGCCGTGCTCACCGTCCATCGCGGCCCGTTTCGTATCGGGGAAGGCCGGGTCGGTGTTGTTGTAGTCGTGGTGGTCGATGATGTCGCCCTTGCCCGAATCACCCTTGGAGTTACAGCAGTTGACACCGCTGTGGGCGTTGACGACACGGGAGGGGTCGGCCTGCTTCACGGACTCGGCGATACGGCCGGTCTCCTCGCGGTTCCACTCGCCCCAGCCCTCGTCGAAGACGATCCAGCCGATGACGGACGGCGCGTTGTGGTGCTGGCGCATCATCTCCCGCCCCTGGTCGACACATGGCAACCCGTGCTGCGCCTCCGCCGCCCGCGCCGCCGCGTACGCCCGGCCTGCTGCCGTAGCCGATCAGCCGGTGGCCCACGGTGTCCCAGAACCACGGCAGGTGGGCCGGCGGCAGCCGCCGCGCGTGTGCGGCCATCGAGTCGACGAACCGACCGGGCTTGGTCCAGGACCGGTTGCGTTCGGAGCCCATGTCGTCGATCAGGTCACGGGCGGTCACGGCCGCGTCCGGGTCGTGTGGGGCGACCCAGTCGGCATAGGTCGTCGAGAGATGCGTATCGGCAGTGGGCACCAAGGAATCAAGCGAGACGATCACGCCTGGATCGTCGCATGCCCCACCGACATCGCCCCCGTGGGCCGACGGGAGGACAGGGACGGTGGCCGACCGTGCTGCCGGGCGCCGGCTCTGTGGAGCCGGCGCCCGGCGGGTGCGTGGGTCAGGTATCGGTCAGGGTGTCACGCCTGCTTCTCCCGGGGCGTGCCCGCGCGGCGCCATCGGCGCCTCGGCTGGTCGGGGAGCCAGCCGAAGGCGAGTGAGCTGCCGAGGAGGCCGAGGAGCATGCCGACGAAGAAGCCGCCCAGGTTCGACGTGACCCAGGTCGCCAGCGAGGCCAGGACCGCGACGATCGAGTAGAACAGCCGCTGACGTGGGTTGAGGACGATGAGTGCGCCGCACAGGATCATGATCACCGGCAGTACGTAGCCGACGAGACTGTCCGCGCCCGCCGTGAGGACGACGGAGATGCTCGCCTGCTGGGTGAGCAGGATCTCGGCGCCGCCCAGGGCGATGGCGAGGCCCGCCCCGAAGGGGCGGCGGTGGCGCCATCGGCGGAACGTCCGCCAGGGGTGCCGCCCGCTCGGGGCGGGCGGGCCGGTGTCCGCGGGTTCGACGGTGGTATCCGACCCGGCCGCCATGGTCAGCAGCCCTTCGAGCTGAAGCTCATGTGCAGGTCGGGCAGGGTGAACCGGGTCGCGGTGGTGGCGTAGTTGGTCTGGCGTACATTCTTGATGGTGACGGTGTCCGCCTGCTGGCCGAAGACTCCGAGCGGCCCCTTGACCGGGGGTTTGTCGAAGGTGCTGGCGTCCCCGCCGATCTCGATGTTGTCGAACGCGGCGACCTTGCCGGAGATCTCGGTGGAGTCCGTGGTCAGCCCCGACGCCTTCACCGGTGTGCCCTTGTTGCCCGCAGTGATGTGCAGGAAGGTGCCGCCGAGCTCCACGCTCTGGCAGAGGTTGGTGAGCTCCGCCTCTCGGATGGCGGTGATGATGACCAGCACCTGCCCGCCGGTGTCGCCGGCGTTGGGGCTGCCCTCGGGCATGTTGTCCAGGCCCCCGAACTGACCGAAGCCGGTGCCCTGCAGGGTGTCGGCCGTCACGGTGAACGGCATGCCGGAGATGGCGAACTGGGCGGCGAGCGCGCCCTGCGCGGTGAGGACGACGAGGGTGGAGGCGATCGCGAACGCGGGTGCGCCCATCAGGGCCGCGCGCCGGAAGCGCACTCTGCCACGGCGCTCGGAGCCGTCGGCCGGGGATAAGGGGGAGGTGGTGCCCGTGGGGTCTTCGGACAGAGCCATGAGGTGCTCCTGACATGAGTGAGGAAACAGACCTGTGGCGGCGATGTCCTGGCGCGGACGGTTCCCCCACCTGCCTGGGTCTTCCTCGGACTCGTGCCGAGGCGGCATGCCGCAGGGAACCTCTCGGACCGTACGCCCGACATTACTCCCGAGTCAACTACTGTGCGAATAGCGGGTGTTGGCGATGCAGACCGATGGTGCCGGTGGGGCCTCAGGGGCTCGTGAACGGTGACACGACGACATGCACCAGGATGTCGAGGAGCCGCGGAAGCTCCCCGGTCCGGTCCTCGTCGACCGCGCGGTGGACCGCCGCGTGCACGGCCCCGACGACGGTCGCCACCAGCTCCTCCCTCTCCACACCGGGCGGAGCGGGGGGTGCGTCCACGAAGAACCGCCGGAAACTGGCCAGAAGTTCGGCACGGGTCCGTCGCCCGGCCGGCCCCGTGGACTCGATCTCGACCACCATTCTCGCGAAGGCGGGCGTCTGCCCGAGGAGTGTCAGCATCACCCGCAGCCCGGCCCGTACGGCCGTCGGCCACTGCGCTCCGCCGCCCGCCGTGTCGTAAGCCTCCTGCATGGCCCCCACCACCACCTGCGTACCGCCGCGGTACGCGGCCAGCACGGCGTCCTCCTTGCCTGTGAACAGGGCGTAGAACACCGGACGGGTCACCCCCGCGGCAGCACAGATGTCGCTGATCCGGGCACCGCCGTACCCGTTCGCCGCGACGGTTCGGGCGACACCGTCGAGCAGCCGCTCCCGCTGCCGCGACGCGACCTGTTCGGGCGTCAGCCGCCGCGGTCCCGGGCGCAGGGAGCGTTCCGGTTCGCGGCCCGTGCGGGCTCCCGGCAGGATCGGTCTCTCCTCGGTCGGGCGAGCGCTCTTCATCGGCCACATCTCCCAGGGCTGTTGACGTCACATACTCGGCAGGTTTACAACCCTGATGGGTTTTCCTCTCGTGTGTCCGGTGGAGGAGCTCCGCGGGACGGGATCGTCTCCACCACCACACACCGCACGGCGTATCCCGCTCCTCCGTGTATCACGCTCCACCGTGCCCCGCGACACCGCTCCGCCGATCCGTGGCGCCGGATCGGCCCGGTGGTGATCGCGTACCGCTTGCACGCCCGTACGAGCCGTGTTCCCCCTCGATCGGCGTTCTCCGCCGTGCCGCACCCCACGCTGCCCGGCCGCACCGTTCCTTCTCTCGCTCCTCTTCCCCCAGCCCCCTTCCCCACGCCCCCCGCCGCCCACGCCCGCCGAACCCCCGGCGGACGCCGCTGGGAGCCGTGCTCGGCGCTGTCCGGCATCCCCCGGGGCAGAGCCGAGCCCCACCACCCTCACCGCAGGATCGAAAGGAACCCCCACCATGAACAAGCGAGCCCTGTTAGCAACCGCCGGTGCCGCCGTCGCCGCCGTCCTGGCGGCCACCTCTGCGGCCACCGCCGCCGGCAGTGTGCTGACGACCGGCAGCGCGAGCGGACCCGCCGTCGCCGTCGGCGATGTCGTCGCCGCGTCGCTGTCCTCCGGCACGACCGCCAAGATCGCCACCGCCTTGGGCGGCAGCACCGGCATCACCTGCAACGCCTCGGCCTTCTCGGCCACCGTCACCAGCAACCCCGCGGCGCCCGGTACCGCCACCGAGACGCTCAACTCCCACACTCTGAGCAGCTGTACGACCAACATCTTCGGGGCGACCGGTGTGCAGAGCATCACGGTCAACAACCTGCCGTACACCACGTCCGTGACCTCCGGCGGCAGTCTCACGGTGAGCGCGGGCAGCACCGGGCCGATCCAGACCACGCTGAAGATCAACACCGTCCTGGGCGTGACGACCTGCATCTATCGGGCCACCGGACTGACCGCGTCCCCCTCCAACACCGACAACTCGCTCACCTTCACGAACCAGTTGTTCACCAAGGCCAGTGGCCCGGGTACCTGCCCGGCCAACGGCTACTTCTCGGCGAAGTACGGCCCCGTCCAGGACACCACGCAGGCCGGCGCCCCGGTCTTCGTGAACTGACCCGGACCGGCCGCACACCCCGCAGACGTACGTTCCCCGGACCGATTCAGGTCCGGGGAACGTATGTCTCCCCAGCACATGCCCGATGCCGTGACGGCTCGTCAGTGGTCGCTGTCCAGCACCTCGTGCAGGGTCTTCGCGAAGTCCGCCGGCGCACCCTCCTGACCGAACTCGCCGCCCAGGAAACCACCGTGGTGGCTCGGGAAGCGCGTCAGTCCGGTGCCGACCCCGGTGGCGATCTCCGCAGCGGCGCGCGCGGGGAACTCTCCCTCCGACTCCTCGCCCGCCGCGATGACGATGCGTGTCGGCACCGCCCGCAGCGCGTCGAAGTCGGGCCGGTAGCTCGTGCAGCCGCGCATGTTCTGGCCAAGCAGCGGGTCGTCGCGCGAGCCGTCGTCCTCGGTCGGCAGACCGAAGTCGGCCGGAGAGGGCGCGGGCTCGTCCGCCCAGTTCGCCGGGAAGGGTCCCTTGCGGCTCGCCACCGCGAAGAACTTCGCCATCGCCGGCCCCATCCCCTCCCGCAGATAGGTGTCGTGGATGTCCGCGCAGGCCGCCAGCGCGGTCTCCCGGTCCGGGAGGACCTGCGCCGTCGGCGGCTCGTGCGCGACCAACGTACGCACCAGGTCTCCGTGCCGGGCCACCAGAGCGAGCGCGTTGACCGCCCCGCCGCTGCTCGCGAACAGATCCACCGGCCCCGCGTCCAGCGCCTCGATCACACGCCGCAGGTCGTCGGCGTGCTCCTCGGGGGTGGACTCCGTCGCGCCGTCGGTGCGGTCGCTGCGGCTGACGCCCCGCGGGTCGTACGTGACGACGACCCGGTCGGTGAAGTGCGACGCCAGCGTCGCGAAGCCGGTGGCGTCCATGGGCGAGCCGATCATGAACAACGTGGGGTGATCGGCCGCTCCTCCGTCCGCGGTGCCCCGGATGTCGTAGTGCAGTGTGGCGCCGGCGGCCTCGAGCGTACGGGTCTCGACATCAACCATGACCATTCCCTCCAACGTAACGGTGTCATGGGTTCAGACCGCCTCCGCCCCAGGAAATCATCGCTCGCGCGGCGATCCCTCGAGACGAGTTTCCGGAGTCGGTCCGGCGGTCACGAGGCCGTGCGGATCACGTCCGTCACCCTGCACTCGACCGTGCCCGCGACCTGCGACAGGCTCTGCGCTCGGCCCTGCGAGGCCTGGCCCGGCGCCAGGTGGTCGACGGTCGCGTTGGCCTCCGCCACGCGGTCGCCGGAAGGCACCACGAACTCCACGCTGATGAGGTAGTCGCTGGGCTTGCTGCTGCGGTTCGTGACCGTCACGTCCGCGTGCGGCAACTTCGTGGCGAAGTCGACCTGGCAGGCGGTGATCCGCACGTCGCCGAGCGGGCCGTCGGGGTCGTCACTCTCCGGGTCGTCGAAGGAGAGGATCACGGCCACGATGCCACCGACGACCAGGAGGGCAAGCACGACGAGGACGATCAGGGTCGTGGTCAAGCAGGTGCGACGCCCTCGCTGCGGGCCGGGCGGAGGCGGCTGAGCGGCCCATCGCGGACCGCTGGGAGGAGACGTCATGGTGTCCTCTCCGTCCTCGCTGCGCCCCCTCTCGTCCTTCCAGAATGCTCCGGGAACCCTCCGTCGGCACGCCGGGCTCGCCGAATTTCGCTGGGCGTCCGGGTCCGCCCCGGGGGATCATTCCCGGCATGGCTGATTGGGCGACGTATGTGGTGGTGCCGGAGGACGGCGGTACCGACGGCCACGAGGTGTACGAGGCGCGATTCGGAGCGGTGGGCCTCGACCTCGACCTGCTGGCCGGGCCCGATGTCGTCGTTCCTCTCCTCCGCTCACGCAGCCGGGTGGAGGGACGGTGGCGTGACGACGGGATGTGCGAGGCGGGCGCGCTGATCGATCTGCGGAGCAGAACTCTTCTGTTCTTCGCGCTGGAAGGTCCGGTCACGCAGATGCGCCATCGGGCCGCCACCTGGGAGCTGCTGCGGCGCGCGTGGCCGGGCTGGGAGCTGCGCTGGTCGTACGACGGCTCGGCCGAGCTCGCTGCTCGTCTGGGCATGGACCCGGAGGAGGTGCGTGAACCGCATCGCACCATCTGCCCGGAGTCGGCTCTGAACCTCGACGACGAGGAGCTGGCGGATCCCGACCCGCTGGTGCGCATCGTCACGATCGGCGGTCCGGACACCGCCCGCTGCCATGTGCTCTCCGGTGTCAACGACCATCCCATCACCGAAGGGCCCGCTCTCGTCGACCGTCTCGCCGACGCGCCGGACCACGGTGTGTACGCGCTCGCCGCCGATTCCGGGATCCATGTCGATCCCGCGCGGCGACGCGTCGGCTGGTGGCTGCTCGACTCCGTCGCGGGAGCGCCCGACATGGCGGGCCGCTGGCCGGGCTGGACGGTCGAGTTCTGGCAGGACCACTGGGCGGAGCATGTACGGATGGCGGGCGGACGGTTCGTTCCCTCGGTGGTCGTGCCTGAGCAGGCCCGTGCCGAAGTGAGGAGCGAGGCCCTGGAGCACTGGTCCCCACGGCCGCCCTCGCCCTCCGACTGGGTCGGCTGGATGCAGGCGGCGTCGCCGGAGTCCGTGCGTCAGGCCGTGACCGCGGCCCTCGGGGGCGACGAGCGCCTCGGCCGCTGATCCGGGCGCACGGCCCCGCCGCTCGCCGCAGTTGATCGGCGGGGTCGGTAGGTTGGGGACATGCCGCATGTCCCCAACCGCACCCTCGCCCGCCCCGTCGGCCGCACCCGGCGTTGTCTTCTCGCCGTGGTCGCCGTCCTGACACTCGTCCCGCTCGGAGCCTGCGGCGGGGACGGCACCGCGGCCACGCCGTCGTCAGCGCCGCCCTCGGCCCCGCGGGCGTCCGCGCCCGGGGCGGCCGCCGCGCGGCCCGTGAGTGCGCGGTTGCGGGAGCTCGAGCGGGCCTACGACGCACGATTGGGTGTGTACGCCATCGACACCGGCAGCGGTCGTGAGGTCGCGTACAACGACAACGCCCGCTTCCCCTTCGCCTCCACCTTCAAGGCCCTCGCCGCCGGTGCCGTGCTGGACACGTACACCTCGAGCGGGATGGAGAAGAAGGTCTCCTACTCCCAGGGCGACCTGGTGGACCACTCCCCCGTGACCGAGAAGCACGTGGGCACCGGGATGAGCCTGAACGAGCTGTGCGACGCCGCCGTGCGCCACAGCGACAACACCGCGGCCAACCTCCTCCTCGATCAACTCGGCGGCCCCGAGAGGCTCGACGCGATGCTCGACGAATGGGGCGACCCGGTCACCCGGATGGAGCGCCGCGAACCGCAGCTGAACGAATGGGCGCCGGGTGCCACGCGCGACACCAGTACGCCGAAGGCCCTCGCCCAGGACCTTCGCGCCCTGGTCGTGGGTGACGTCCTGGGCGCCGCCGAACGCGCCCGGTTGGCGGCGTGGCTGAAGTCGAGCACCACTGGTACGGAACTCATCCGGGCCGGGATGCCCAAGGGCTGGGTGATCGGTGACAAGTCCGGGGCGGGCAGCACGTACGGCACGCGGAACGACATCGCCGTCGCATGGCCGCCCGGTCGCGCGCCCGTCGTCCTGGCCGTCATGTCCAACCGCCCCACAGAGGACGCTCGTTACGACAACAAGCTGATCGCCGACGCTGCCGCCGTCGTCGCCGAGTCCCTGTCATGACGCGCACGAGCGCAGCCGCCGAGGACACCTCGATGATCTCCGTCCCGGCCGGGCAGGTGACGCTGTCGGACCGGCGGACGCAGCGCCGTTGGTCGGTGGACGTCGACCCGTACGAGCTCGCGCGGTTCCCGGTCACGCAGGGGCGCTACGCCGACGTCACCGGACAGCGGCCGAGTTCCGCCCACGGGGATCGGCTCCCCGTCGAGGGGGTGTCGTGGTGGGATGCCGTCCGGTTCTGCAACGACCTGTCCGAGCGGGAAGGGTTCGCACCCGCCTACACCATCGACGAAACCGGTGAAGGCGACGGCATCGGGTGGGACAGCTCGGCCGACGGCTACCGGCTGCCGACCGAGGCCGAGTGGGAGCACGCCTGCCGCGCCGGTTCGGACGGACCGCGTTACGGGCCCCTCGACGAGGTCGCCTGGTACCGCGGCAACTCCGGCGAGCGCCTTCACGAGGTGGGTGGCAGGCGGCCCAACGCATGGGGGCTCCACGACATGCTCGGCAACGTGTGGGACTGGTGCTGGGACGTCTACGACGCCGAGGTCTACGGGTCCTACCGGGTGTTGCGCGGCGGCGGCTGGTTCGACGAGCACTGGAGCTGCCGGGCGTCCGCGCGCCGCCGCAGCCACCCGACGTTCCGCGTCGACGACGTCGGCTTCCGCGTCGCACGCTCCGTCGCGCGCTGACCGCGCACGGGCGCGACCACGAACGCCGTCGCCATCGGCGCCACCCCGAACCACCACCTACCGCCCCGTACCACTTCGTACGACCTCGTACCATCTCGTCAAGGAGCAACTCCCCATGCGTCACGCGGATCTCGTCTTCCTCTCGGGTGCCGTCCTCACCATGGATCCCTCAGCTCCCCGCGCCACGGCCCTGGCCGTCGCCGGGGAGCGGATCGTCGCGGTCGGCGGCGACGACGAGGTACGTGAGCTGGTCGGGCCGGACACTCGGGTGGTGGACCTGGCGGGGCGCGCGCTGCTGCCGGGATTCCAGGACGCGCATGTGCATCCGGTGTACGCGGGGCTGGAGTTGGGGGCCTGCGACCTGTCGGGGACCACGGACCTCGACGAGTACCGGCGGCGGATCACGGCCTACGCCGCCGCCCATCCCGAGCGACCGTGGATCACCGGGGCCGGCTGGTCGATGGAGAGCTTCCCCGGCGGACTGCCGACCCGGCAGATGCTCGACGAGCTGGTGCCCGACCGTCCGGTCCTGCTGACCAACCGGGACCACCACGGCGCCTGGGCCAACACCCGCGCCCTGGAGCTGGCGGGCGTGACCGCCGCAACGCCCGACCCGGCTGACGGGCGCATCGAACGCGAGCCGGACGGCACCCCCTCGGGCATGTTGCAGGAGGGCGCGGTCCTCGTGGTCGGCCAGGTCGTGCCCGCTCCCACCGCCCAGGACCTGCTGGCCGGACTCGAGCGCGCCCAGCGGCTGTTGCACTCGTACGGCGTCACCGCCTGGCAGGACGCCATCCTCGGCTCGTACGGCGGCCATCCCGATGTCTCCGAGACCTATCTGACGGCCGCCGAAAGCGGTCTGCTGACCGCCCGTGTCAACGGCGCCCTGTGGTGGGACCGCGACGCCGGGGCCGAGCAGATCCCCCACCTCGTCGAGCGGCGCGAGGCGCTGCGCCACGGCCGGTTCCGGGCCGACTCGGTGAAGATCATGCAGGACGGCGTGGCCGAGAACTTCACGGCCGCCATGACCGCTCCGTACCTCGACTCCTGCGGCTGCGCCACGGGCAACGCCGGCCTGAGCTTCGTCGACCCCGTCGCCCTGCGCGCGTACGTCACCGAGCTCGACGCCCTCGACTTCCAGGTGCATTTCCACGCCCTGGGCGACCGCGCCGTCCGTGAGGCACTGGACGCCGTCGAGGCCGCCCGGAAGGCCAACGGACAGCGCGGCAACCGTCATCACCTCGCCCATCTCCAGGTCGTGCACCCCGACGACATCGGCCGCTTCGCACAGCTCGGCGCGGTCGCGAATCTGCAGCCCCTGTGGGCGGCCCACGAGCCGCAGATGGACGAGCTGACCATTCCGTTCCTCGGCCCGGAGCGCGCGGCCTGGCAGTACCCCTTCCTGGATCTGCACCGCAGCGGCGCGCGGCTGGCGGCCGGCAGCGACTGGCCGGTCAGCTCCGCCGCGCCCCTGGAGGGGATTCACGTCGCGGTCAACCGGGTCGAGCCGGGCCGTGACCCCGAGCGGATCTTCCTGCCGCATCAGCGGCTCGACCTCTCCACGGCGCTCACCGCCTACACGGCCGGCTCCGCGTACGTCAACGGGCTCGACGACACGGGAACACTGCGGCCGGGCGGGCTCGCCGACCTCGTCGTCCTGGACCGCGACCCGTACGCCGTGTCCGCCCCGGAACTGGCGGGCCTGCGCGTGGAGGCCACGTATGTCGGCGGCCTCGGCGTCTTCGAGGGCTGAACCGTCCCGATCGCCCGGATCAGAGGCTCGCGTCGCGGTGGGTGGACCGGCCGCCGAGGACGGTGAGGAGGACGGGCAGGTCCGGCAGTTCGGTGGCGGCGACGGTGAGCGGGTTGTCGGCGAGGACGGTGAGGTCGGCGCGGTATCCGACGGCCAGTCGGCCCGCTTCGCGCTCCTCGCCCGCCGCGAACGCGGGGCCGAGAGTCATGCCCTGGAGCGCCTCCAGGGGTGTGAGCGCCTGCTCGAGGCCGTGCGGCGGCTGGGTGAGGTCGCGGCTCGGGCGACGGTGCCGGGCGCCCGCCATGACGCCGAGCGGCGGGAACGGCGCGATGGGCCAGTCGGAGCCGAGGACGACGGATGCTCCGGAGTCCCGCAGGTCGCGGCAGCGCCAGGCGCGGGAGGCCCGCTCCTCGCCGAGGCGGCGGGACCAGTTGTCGGTGTGGTCGGCGCGGGTGAAGTCGCAGCAGTGCGTGGGCTGCATGGACGCGATGACACCGAGCTCGGCGAAGCGGCGCAGCGTGTCGTCGGGCACGCTCTCGATGTGCTCGATGCGGTGTCGTACCCCGCTGCGGTCGCCGGCCTGGGCCTTCTCCACCGAGTCGAGGACGTGGCGGACGGCCGCGTCGCCGATGGCGTGCGTGGCGGTCGGCACCCCGGCCCGGTGCAGCTCGCCGTGTAGGCGGCGGGGTCGGGCCAGAAGGCGTGGGTGGACTCGCCGTGGCAGTCCGGGTGCTCGAGCCAGGCGGTGCCGTTGTCGATCGTGCCGTCCATGAAGAGCTTGACTCCGGCGGTGCGCCAGAGCGCGCCGCCGGTGCCCTGCTGCTCGATCAGCGCGCGCAGCACGTCCGCGTCGCTGCCGGGCTGGCACCAGGGCGCGACGCGCAGGCGCAGGGGAAGAGCGCCGACCGCGTCGAGTTCGGCGTAGAGGGCGAGGCTCTCGCCGTTGGCGTCCATGGCGTGCCCGCCGGTCAGGCCGGCCGCGGCCATGGCGCGCAGCGCGGCGGCGAGGCGCTCCCGGCGTTCGGGATGCGTGGGCTGCGGTGCCGCGCGCTCGACGAGCTCGCAGGCGGCGTCCTCGAGAAGCAGGCCGGTGGGCCGGCCGGCGTCGTCGCAGACGATCTCGGCGGCCTGGTCGAAGGTTCGGGGTCCGTCGACGCCGGCCAGTTCGAGCGCGCGGGGGCTGGCGAGCATGGAGTGGGCGTCGAAGAGCTGGAGAAGGGCCGGTACGCCGTCGAGTACGGGGGCGAGTGCGGCCGACTCGACGGGCCGGTCGCCGAACACGTTCGGGTCCAGGCCCCAGCCGAAGAGCCATGCGCCGCGCTCCAGCGTCCTGACTTCGCGGGCGAGGGCCTCGCGTACGGAGTCGAGGTCGGTGCAGCCCGACAGGTCGAGGCCGTGGGTGAGTTCGGCGCCGGAGACGGGGTGGAGATGGCCGTCGGTCAGGCCAGGGGTGACGACGCTTCCCTTGAGGTCGACGACGGTCGTCGAGGAGTCGGCGAGCGCGCGGATCTCGCGGTCGTCCCCCAGGGCCGAGATCCGCCCTCCGGCCAACGCCAGGGCACTCTCCGGCAGGAGACGTCCGGTGACCGGATCGAGCAGGCGGGCGGAGAGCAGGACGAGAGAGGTGCGCACAGGGGCTCCAGAAAGAAGCGGGAGGAGGGGTGGGGCAGTGGTCGGTCAGTGGGGGGTGGTGGGCACGGGGCGGCCGTCGGCCTCGTCGGACGAAGCCATGCCGGGGGAGACATCCTCGCCGGGAGAAGCGTCCCCGCCGGGAGAAGCGTCCCCGCCGGGGGAAATGTCCTCGCCGGAGGGCGCCGCGGTGCCGGTGCCTGAGACTTCCCCGGCGCCCTGATCCCGTAGCGGGGCGGCCCGGTCGAGGCTGCCGCTCACCAGACCGAGTTCGCGTTCCGCCGTGGTGACGGCCATACGCGTCACCACCTCCGGCCGGTTGCTGCGATCGGTGTTCGCGTGGGCGCCGAGGCCGTCGAGGACGACCAGGATCTGGATGGCCGTCGCGCGGGGGTCGTCCGTACGGAACTCCCCGGTACCGACTCCGTCCCGGATGAGCCCCTCCAACCTGTCGTCGGAGGCCAGCTCCTGCTCGGCGACCCGGTCGCGGAGCAGGGGCCGGTAGCGGCTGAGGTGCCGGGCGTTGATCCAGAGCCGGCTGATGTCGTCGTACGCCTCTCCGACGGAGAGGGCGAAGTAGCGCGCGAGGTACTGCGTGGGGGTCCCGTCGGACCGGTCCGCAGGCAGCAGCGCGTCGAGCTCGCCGGTGGCCGCCGTGCTGAACGCCTCGGCGACGAGATCCTCCACCGAGGGGAAGTAGTGGCTGATCAGACCCGGTCGTACGTCGAGCTCCTCGGCGATCCGCCGGAGGGTGACGGTTTCGAGGCCCTCGGTCAGGGCGACCCGGGCCGCGGCCTCGACGATCTCCGCCCGCCGGGCCTCCGGTGACTTGCGAACTCGTTTGCGCTGGACGCTTGACGACATACCGACGATGCTATTGAGTGTGCGACCAATAAGCAAGCAGGTGCGCACCGCACGTATCCGGAGGACCTCATGACTTCCACCATTCCCGACCCGCGCCCCGGCGCCGATGGCGCGCCGCCGGTCACCGACCGGGCGGGACGGGTCGAGGTCCACGGCATCGATCACATCCCCGACGGCGAGCGTCATGGACGGCCTCGGGAGCTGTTCGCGATCTGGGCGGCGGCCAATGTGAACTACCTCAGCCTGGTCATCGGCGGGGCTCTGATCCTCATGGGCCTGAGCCTGGGGCAGGCTCTCCTGGTGATCGTGGTGGGCAATCTGTTCTGGCTGCTCACCGGAGTGCTGGCGATGTCCGGGCCGGCGGCGGGCGCGCCCAGCGAGGTGATCACGCGTGCGATGTACGGCATCCGCGGCAACCGTGTGAACAACGCGGTCACCGGCTGGATGATCTCCGTCTGTTACTTCGCCCTGAATCTGGCCGCGGCCGCGAGCGCGGCCTTCGCCCTCGTCGAGAAGGTCGGCCTCCCGACGAACACCGCCGTCAAGACCGCCGTCGTCCTGGCCATCGCCGCGCTCACCCTGACCATCAGCGTCTACGGGCACGCCCTGATCGTGAAGCTGTACCTGCCGATCACGATCGCCCTGACCGCCGCGTTCGGTGTGGTCGCCTACGCGGTGCTGATGCGCGCGGACTTCGGCCACGGACCCGTCGCGCCGCTGACCGGTGTCGACCTGTGGGCGACCCTCCTCGCCGGCGTCACCGTCATCGCCTCCGGCCCGCTCTCGTACACGACGAGCGCGGACTTCTCCCGCTATCTGCCCCGCACGGCCTCCCCGAGGGCGGTCGTCGGCTGGACCGCACTCGGCGGCTTCCTGCCGAGCGTCGTGGTCTGCTCGCTCGGCGCGCTGGCCGCGACGGCGGTCGACATGACCGATCCGCAGACCGCACTGGAGGAGATCCTGCCCGGCTGGTTCTACCCGGTCTTCCTGATCGCCCTGGTCCTCGGCACGATCTCGATCAACGCCCTGACCGCGTACAGCGCCGGTCTCGCCCTCCAGGCCGTCGGTATCCGCATCCGCCGTTCGCTCAGCGTGATCGTCGACGGCACGGTCGCCTCCGCGCTGACCCTGTACGCGCTGCTGGTGTCCAACTTCCTGGACACCGTCAGCAACGTGCTCCAGCTGACCGTCGTCCTGCTGGGCCCGGCGACGGCCCTCTACGCCACCGACATCCTGCTGCGCCGCAACCGCTACGACGGGCTCGCGCTCATGGACGAGACCCGACAGAGCCCGTTCTGGTACTCCGGTGGTGTCAACCGGTCCGGCGCCATCGCACTCGGCGCCGGCGTGACCGCGGCCGCCCTCTGCGTCAACACCGCGTACACGGGCCCGGTCGCCGCCGCCCTGACCGGCGTGGACCTGGCGCTGCCCGCCGGCATCGCGGTCACCTCCGCGGTCTACGCACTGCTGATGCGGAACTCCGCCTCCGTACGCGCCGCCCGCGCGGGCGCCTGAGCGTCGGCGTCGGACGGGGCGTGGCCTCGGAGGGCGTCGGCCAGGCTCGCCACAGGACGGGCGAAGATCCCCGCCAGCACGTGACGCTGATGCTCCGTCAGCGGCGTGACGAAGACGACGGCGTCGGCCCCGGTCCGCTCACAGAGCTCGACGGCTTCGCGCAGCTTGCCGGAGCCGAGCACGGTCCGTGAGGAGTACGGCGACCCCATCAGCCGCGCCCCGCCACTGGACACGCCCCGGCGCTGGACGACCTCCCCCACGACCCGCCCGCCCCGCGCCGCCACCTCTCCGGTCGCGGCCTCCATGAGGGCGCCGAAGTCCTTCCGGCGGGCGGAGAAGAACCCCACCAGAACCAGGCCGCTCCCGGCAACAACCACGTCCGGCACGGCAGTCACCCCGGCCGCGCCCACCCGCGCGCGCCGGGTGAGCCTGCGGTCGCGCCTCCGGTTCCGGTCCATGCCGCCAGCGTAAGGGGTTCACTTTCCGCATTCCTCTTGCTGTTGCAAGTAATATGCAACAAGCTATCCGGGTCCTTACTCCCTGCCTGGACACGGAGCCCCGTCATGCCCCCTCTGTTGCCGGACACCGGACCTCAACGCGTCATCGCCGCCTCGAACTTCGTCAACACGGTCGGCAGTGGCCTCTATCTGACCGCCGGGGTCCTGTACTTCACCCAGGCGGTGCACCTTCCGGCGAGCCAGGTGGGCCTGGGGCTCGGGATCGCCGGGTTCGTCTCGCTCGCCGTGGGCATCGCCGTGGGCCGCCTCGCGGACACTCGCGGAGCACGCGGTGTGTACGCGGTCACCCTCGTGGTGCGCACGGCGGCGACGGCGGCATTCGTGTTCGCCGACGACTTCCGGCTGTTCGTCATGGCGGTCTGCGCGGCCACCGGGGCTCAGGCAGCGGGGCTTGCCGCACGGAGTCCCCTCATCCGGCACTACGGAGGGGATCGGCCGCAGCGGTTCCGCGCCTATCTCCGCTCGGTGACCAACATCGGCATCTCGCTCGGAGCCCTGCTGGCGGGCTGGGTCGTCCAGGTGGGCACGCACACCGCGTACCAGCTCCTGATCGTCGGCAACACGGTCGCCTTCGCGGCCTCCGCGGTGATCCTGGTCCTCCTGCCGCCGGTCGCTCCGGGCCCCGCCGTGGACGGCCCGCGCTGGGTCGCCCTGCGGGACCGGCCCTATCTTCTGATCACGGCTCTCGACGGCATCATGGCCATCCAGTTCAAGGTGCTCACCGTGGCCATCCCTCTGTGGCTGATCACCGCCGTCACCGCACCGCGCTGGCTCATCTCGGGCACGATGCTCGTCAACACCGTCATCGTCATCGCCTGCCAGGTGCGCGCCAGCCGCGCCGTCGACTCCCCCGCCGCCGGCGGAGCCGCCTACCGACGATCGGGTGTGGCCTTCCTCGTCTCCTGCTCACTGATCTCGCTGGCCGCGGGAGCGCCGACGTGGGCCGCCGTGGCGCTGCTCATGACCGGCGTGGTCGTCCACACGATCGGCGAACTCTGGCACGCCGCCGGGGGCTTCGAGGTGTCGTTCGCCCTCGCGCCGAGACATGCCACCGGCCAGTACCTGGGCGTGTTCGGCCTCGGTGCCGGTCTCGCCGAGGCCCTCGGGCCCGGACTGCTCATCGCGCTCTGCATCACCTGGGGGCGACCCGGGTGGTACGTCGTGGGTGCGCTGTTCGCCCTGACGGGCATGGCCGCGCCCCTGGCCGTCCGCTGGGCGCAGCGTCATCAGCCCGTCGGCCCCGACGAAGACGCGACGGGCGACGGTCGGACGCCACCGGCGCGCAGGGCGCCGGTGGCGTCGCGTTCTCAGTCGTAACCGATGTCCGAGGCGGTGTACTTGCAGTGCGTGCCGTCGGGTCCGCTGCCCAGTTCGACGGGCTCCTTGCCCGTCGTGTTGCCCTGGAAGCGGACGCACGGCTTGATCTTCCTGCTGCTGTCGCCGTGGATCCGGACGTTGCGCAGGGCGGCGGTGTCCCCGTAGTTCGCGTTGATGCCGACGAGCGACTTGCCGGGGGCGGTCACGTCCACGTCGTTGACGATGACCGAACGGCGGTACTGCTTGGAGCAGTTGCCGCAGGTGCGCACGAGCTTGCCGAACTCCGAGACCTGGAACTTGGTGACGACCAGCTTGCCTGCCCCGTTGAACTGGAACACCTTGTCGGAGGCCTTGCGGGCGCCGCCGCCGTAGACCGAGTACACGGAGTCCGCCGAGGTGCCCTTGAAGGTGGCGGCGTCCTCGCCGACGTCCTCCCACCAGACGTTCTGGATCGTACAACTGCCCATGCAGTGGATTCCGTCGGCGGCCGGTGAGCCGAGCACGACGTTCTTGAGGACGGCGCCGTCCTTCAGCTTGAAGAGCGGGGCCTGCCCTTCGCCCTGCCCGCCCCCGCCGAGAGCGCCGCTCCCGTAGAAACGCCGGAGCTTCCCGTCGTACGTACCGGAGACCTCGATCGTGCTGGTGACCGGCTTGTCTCCCTTGGCCTTGGGCCAGGCGCCGGCCGCGCCCGCGGGGCTCGTCAGGGTGGTCGCCAGGACGGCGGTGGTCAGCCCGAGCGTGGCGGCGGCCGCGGAGAGGACGACGACGCGCTTGGGCCGTCTCTTGTGTCTGCTCATGAATCCCATGCCTTCGATGTGGGGGGTCTGTACGGTCCTTGCGCCTCCTTGTCGCCGCCGCCCGGCCGAAGGTTGCCGTCGAACCGGGATTCCTTCCACGCGCCCACCCGATCCGACGGTCCATCAGGTCAACTGTCCCGGACTCTTGACTCGGGTCGTGGCAGTCGGGATTCTCGACACACCCTCAGCGCGGAACATGACAACTCACACACCGCGCCGCCAACCAGCCGACCGAGGACGTGAGTGATGTCCCTGACGCGCCCCCCACGCAGCGCCACGACCAGCAGGCGCAGAGCCCTGACCGTGCTGTCTCTGCTCCTGGCCACGATGGCTGCCATGCTGCTCGGCCCCGCGCCCGGTTCCGCCGCCGACACCTGGTGGAACCCCGTCGCCCGGCCCCAGCCCGACTCCGAGATCAACATCACGGGCGAGCCCTTCAAGGGCACCAACGCCCAGGGCGAGGTGCGCGGGTTCGTCGACGCGCACAACCACCTGATGTCGAACGAGGCCTTCGGCGGCCGCCTTATCTGTGGCAAGACCTTCTCCGAACTGGGCGTCGCCGACGCGCTCAAGGACTGTCCCGAGCACTACCCCGACGGCTCGCTCGCGATCTTCGACTTCATCACCAAGGGCGGCGACGGCAAGCACGACCCGAACGGCTGGCCGACCTTCAAGGACTGGCCGGCCCATGACTCGCTGACCCACCAGCAGAACTACTACGCCTGGGTGGAGCGGGCCTGGCGCGGCGGGCAGCGGGTGCTCGTCAACGACCTGGTCACCAACGGTGTGATCTGCTCGGTGTATTTCTTCAAGGACCGCGGCTGCGACGAGATGGACTCCATCCGTCTGCAGGCCAGGAAGACGTACGAGATGCAGGCCTTCATCGACAAGATGTACGGCGGACCGGGCAAGGGCTTCTTCCGGATCGTCACCGACAGCGCCCAGGCCCGCGAGGTCATCGCGCAGGGCAAGCTGGCCGTGGTGCTCGGCGTCGAGACCTCCGAGCCCTTCGGCTGCAAGCAGATCCTCGACATCGCGCAGTGCTCCCGGGCGGACATCGACCGCGGCCTGGACGAGCTGCACGGGCTCGGCGTGCGCAGCATGTTCCTGTGCCACAAGTTCGACAACGCGCTCTGCGGGGTCCGCTTCGACTCCGGGGCGCTCGGCACGGCGATCAACGTGGGTCAGTTCCTCTCCACCGGGACCTTCTGGAAGACCGAGCAGTGCGCGGGCCCGCAGCAGGACAACCCGATCGGCCTGGCCGCGGCGCCGAACGCACAGAAGGAGCTGCCGGCCGGCGTGAGCGTGCCCGGGTACAACCAGGACGCCCGGTGCAACACCCGCGGGCTCACCGAACTCGGCGAGTACGCGGTGCGCGGGATGATGAAACGCAAGATGATGCTGGAACTGGACCACATGAGCGTGAAGGCCGCCGGCCGGGCCTTCGACATCATGGAGTCGGAGTCCTACCCCGGCGCGATCTCCTCGCACAGCTGGATGGACGGCAGCTGGACCGAGCGGCTGTACAAGCTCGGCGGGTTCGCCACCCAGTACATGAACGGGTCCGAGGCGTTCAGCGCGGAGGCCAAGGCCAAGGACGCGCTGCGCGACAAGTACGGGGTCGGCTACGGCTACGGCACCGACATGAACGGCGTCGGCGGCTGGCCCGGCCCGCGCGGCGCCGACGCGCCGAACAAGGTCACGTACCCCTTCCGCAGCGTCGACGGCGGCTCGGTCATCGACCGGCAGACCACCGGGCAGCGCACCTGGGACCTCAACACCGACGGCGCCTCGCACGTCGGACTCGTGCCGGACTGGATCGAGGACATCCGCAAGGTCGGTGGTCAGGACGTGGTGGACGACCTGTTCCGCGGCGCCGAGTCCTACCTCGACACCTGGGGCGCCTCCGAGCAGCATCGGGCCGGGGTGAACCTGGCCTCGGGCGCGGCGGCCTCCGCCTCCACCACGGAGTGGTGGAACCCGTTCGTCACCTACGCGCCCGGCCGGGCCGTGGACGGCAACCCGGGCACCCGCTGGGCGAGCGAGTGGCGGGAGGGCCAGTGGCTGCGGATCGACCTCGGGCAGCCGCAGCTGGTCAAGCGCATCACCCTCGACTGGGAACGGGCGTACGGCAGGGCGTACCGCATCGAGGTGTCCGACGACGACGCCGCGTGGCGTACCGTCTGGTCGACCGAGGCCGGCGACGGCGGCCTGGACACGGCCAGATTCGCCGGCACCACCGCCCGGTACGTACGGATCCAGGGAGTACAGCGCGCCACCGACTGGGGGTACTCGCTCCACGAGGTGGGCGTCTACAGCGGCTGAGCCGCAGCGAGACAGAGCGACAGGGCACGGCCGCCGGGCCGGGCGGGGTGGATCCGATCGGGTCCACCCCGCCCGGCCCGCGCGCCGCTCCCCGGGGGCGGCAGACCGCAGAACCGAAAGGATCCACCCTATGTCCCGCAGGCCGCTCGCCGAACGCCGTCGGCAACTGACCGAGGCCGCGATCCGGGCGATGACCCGGGACGGCGTCCCGAGGACGACGACCCGGTCCATCGCCGCGGAGGCGGGCGTGTCGCTGAGCGTCTTCCACTACTGCTTCGACTCCAAGCAGGCGCTCCTGGAGTCCGTGATCACGACGATCACCGACCATTACGTGGGAGTCGTCAAGGAGGCGCTGCGCCCGCGAGCCACCTTCCGGGAGACGATCCGGGCCGGCTTCGACGCCTACTGGGACCATGTCCGCGCCCACCCGGGCGAGCACATGCTCACGTACGAGCTCACCCAGTACGCCCTGCGCACACCGGGGTTCGAGCAGCTGGCGCGCCGCCAGCACGAGCGGTACGCCGAGATCTACCACGGCCTCATCGAGGAGGTGAGCGCCGGTATGGGGCTCGAACTCCGGGTCTCCGTCCCGGTCCTGGCCCGCTATCTGGCCGCCGTGACCGACGGACTGACCCTGAACTTCCTCGTCCTGGGCCACGATCCGGAGGCCTCGGCGACGATCCTCGACCTGATCACCGACCAGGTCGCCGCACTCGCCGGCGACGGCGCGGCCGGTGTCGACCTCGGCGCCGGTCCCGGACTCGCGCTTTCGTGAGGCGGGCCGTCTCCCGCCGGGGAGCGGCTACTTCGTCGCCGCTCCCCGCCCGAACAGAGCGACCAGCCGCGTCAGGCTGTCCTCCTCGTACCCCTCGGCCGCCGCCCTCCGGAATGACTCGAGCAGCGCGGCGGGCAGTGCCGGGTCGACGCCCGAGTCGCGCGTCGTGTGGACGACATGGTCCAGGCTCGCCACGGCCATCGAGATGCGCTCGACGTCGCCGGCGTGCTGTCCCGCCTCGATCCGAGGCGTGTAGAAGTCGATGAACTGGCCCATCCCGCCCAGCGTCTCGGCCGCGTACGGCTGGATCTCCGAGGCGCTGATGCCGTTCGCGTTCGCCAGAGCCAGCGTGTGCAGCCAGGCGGTCAGGGCGGTCCAGAAGAGGTCCATCTGGAGCTGGTAGTAGAGCGCGGCCAGCCCCGGGTCCTCGCCGCGGTAATCCGTACCCGTGATCACCTTCAGGACCTGCTCGTACTCCTCGAAGAGCTCCCGGGGGCCGCTGTAGAAGGTGTCGAACTCCGTGGAGCCGATGCCGGACGGCGGCGTCTGCACTCCGCCGGTCAGATGGCGCGCCCCGTGCTTCGCCGCCCAGGCGGCCCCCTCACGGGCCTTCTCCGGGGTGTCCGAGCTGAGGTTGACCAGGACACGACCCTCCAGTGCCGGGACGGCGGGCTCCAGGATGGAGTACATCGCGGCGTAGTCGGTGAGGCTCAGCACCACCACCTCGTTGGCCGCCAGCGCCTCCCCGACGGTGGCGGCGCGCACCGCGCCCCTGGCGACGAGGGCGTCGGCGCGGCTCGCGGTGCGGTTCCAGACGGTGACCTGATAGCCGGCGTCCAGGTAGGCGCCGGCCATCGCCCGGCCCATCGGGCCGAGACCGATGACCGTCACGGACGAGGTGTTCACAGCAGACGTACTCACAGCAGACGTGCTCACAGAGTTCTCCCCGAGAATCGCTAGAACGAACGCTCTATCTGGAGAGGAACGTAGCACGATGCTAGAACGAACGCTCTAGTTCGGTAGGGTGGAGGCGTGAAGACCAAGGCCCCGCACGATCCCGAGACCGCCGGAACCCGTGAGCGGATCATCCGTACGACCTCACGCCTGATGCAGCGCCAGGGCTACGAGGGCACCGGCATCAAGCAGATCTCCCGCGAGGCCGGGGCGACGCTCGGCTCCGTGTACCACTTCTTCCCCGGCGGCAAGCAGGAGCTCGGCACGGCCGCCGTGCGCCTCGGCGACGAGGAGTTCACCGAGCTTCTGCGCGAGGCCCTCGACGCGGAGCCGGAGCCGGAGAAGGCCCTGGTCGCGCTCACCGCGTCCCTCGCCGAAGGGCTGCGCGACTCCGACTGGCTCGACGGCTGCCCGGTCACGTCCACCGTCGTCGGCACGGCGACCAGTGCCCCGGACATCCAGCAGGCGGCGGCCGAGGCGTTCGCACGGTGGCGGGCGGTGGTCGCCGAGAAGCTGCGCGACACGGGATTCACCGAAGCCGACGCCGAGGAGCTGGCGCACACGGTGATCGCCACGCTGGAGGGCGCGGAACTGGCGGCCCAGGTCGCCCGCAGCGTGGAACCACTGGAGGTCGCGGGGCGGCATCTGGCACGTCTGCTCTCCTCGTACCGGTGACGCCCCACGACAACACCGATCGCGACACCCATCAGTTCGCCACGGGTCGCGGTCCGCGGCCAGATGCCGTCGAGGACGCGGCTACCGCCCGGTCGGTGTGGATTGCTCCCACCACAGCACATGGGCTGCCGCGTCGGCGACCGGCTCGATGATCTCCCAGCCCTCGACGATCAGCCCACCGGCCAACCGCCAGATGTCGACGCCCGCGATCCCCGGCCCCGCGTCGCCCGCGATCCGGCGCCGCGAATGCATCATCACGTGATCACCGTCGGCCAGGACGTGATGGACCTCGACGCGCAGGTCGTCCAGCGGCACGGCGCGTACGGCGGCGAGCCATTCCGCCTTGGTGGACGAGGTCGAGTCCGGCCGGTGATGGACGAAGTCGTCACTCAGCAACGGCGCGAGCGCATCGACGTCACCCGTCCCGACCAGCCGCGCAAGCGCCTGTTCGACGATGCTCTTGTTCTCCGTGTCCGTGGTCATGGACGCAGTGTGTTCGGCGGTTGCGAGGCTTGTCGATGAACTCCGATGTCATGGCGTACGGCTCCCGTATGCGCCATCCTGGCGGTCATGTACACGGTCGGGGAGCTCCTGCGGCAGTGGCGGCATCGCCGGCGACTCAGTCAACTCGACCTCGCGATCGCCGCCGACGTGTCGGCGCGTCACGTCAGTCTGGTGGAGACCGGCAAGTCCAGACCGAGCGCCGAGATGGTCCTTCGGCTCGCGGATCAGCTCGATGTGCCGCTGCGTGATCGCAACCAGCTGTTGCTCGCCGCCGGCTTCGCACCCCGGTACGCCGAGCGCCCGCTCGACAGCGACGCGTTGTCGGCGGCCCGGAACGCGGTCGGGAGGGTGCTCCGCGCGCACGAGCCGTACCCGGCGCTGGTCCTCGACCGCCGATGGAACGTCGTGATGACGAATCGCGCGGTCGGCCCTTTCTTCGCGGACGTCGCCCCCGACCTGCTGCGACCGCCGATCAACATGGTGCGGTTGGCACTTGACCCGCACGGGCTCGCTCCGCGGCTCGTCAACCTGGCCGACGTACGTGCGGTGTTCCGCTCCCGCGTCGCGCGTCAGCTCGCCACGGCTCCCGACGCCGAACTGGCCGCGCTCCACGAGGAACTGCTGACGCCCGCGTCCGCGGACACGGCGAGGCTGGCGGTCGAATCCGACACGGTGATTCCGATGATCTTTCGCTTCGGCGGACGAGGCCGAGAACTCCGGCTGTTCTCGACCACCACCACGTTCGGCAATCCGATGGACATCACGCTGGCCGACGTCACGATCGAGTCGTACTACCCGGCGGACGCGGAGAGCGCGGCCTACTTCACGAAGGCCGACGGCTGACTCGGCCGAGGCGGCAGCCCGGTGCGAAGCGTGCTCGCCCACCCCGGCTACACCGCCACCGGTCTCCAGACCGGTGCGCCGGTCGGTCCGGCGCGGCTGGTCTTCGGCCGCCCGCTCAGGCCGCTCGCGCGGCAGCCGGCCCGTGGTGCGCTGCCACAGCTGTACGCGGCGACCGACCCGAGCGTGTCGAGCGGCGAGTTCATCGGGCCGGACGGCCGCGGCGAACTGCGCGGCGGACCGACGCAGGTTCGGCTGTCCTCCGCGGCGACGGAGCCGGAGATCGGCCACCGCCTGTGGGAGGTGTCGGAACGGCTGACCGGCGTGCGGTTCACCTATAAAGGGCGCATGGCAAGCGTCGAACGCTACGAGCTGACATTTCCCGTGTCGGGTGACTCCATCGTCGTCACCCGCACGGACCGCAAAGGCGCCGGTGGGCACCCGGTGTACGCCGACGAGACCGGCATCGTGCAGGCCGAGATCGACGAGCAGGGCAACGTACGGATACTGGCCAGCGGAGGCCACCAGAGTCACGACGTGCCCGTACGGGCCGCCCCCGCGTGACCTCCGGTCGGACGCAGCCCGTCAGGCGTGGTTCGTCAGGCGCAGCCCGTCACGCGTAGGGGTCGAACGGGACCCCGGACGGCTTCGCCTTCGCCAGATGCCCGGCGAAGTTGCCGTCCTTGAGGCCGAAGACGGCGCTGCCGAAGCCGGCCTGGCTCAGCTTGTCGCGGAGCCCGGCGGGGTAGCCGTTCCAGCCGACCAGGGCGGGGAACTGCCACTGGTGCTTGTGGTTCTCCGGCGGCTCGTCGTTGGAGTTGGCGGGCCGGAAGCAGTGCGTGCTCAGACCGTCCTTGTGGTAGACGACCTTGGGGTGTGTCCCGTCCCACCGGATCTGGTCGCGCCCGTAGGTGTTGAAGTTTCCGTGCGCGGAGGTGGAGACGTACCGGGCCTCGTTGTTCTGGATCCACACCACGACGTGCTCCCAGTCGTGGCGGTGCCCGCCGAGCCCGCTGCCCGCCACGGCCTGGTCCTTCTCGAAGTAGAGGCCGTACATGACGGCGCACCAGCCGTTGTTGCACTTCGAGCGCGCGTAGCCGTTGGTGTTGTCGAGGTCCCAGGAGTCCCGGCACTGGCCGTTGAGGGCACCGGACGGATTGAGACCGCCGTTGACGGTTCCGTCCGGACCGATGGCCGGCGTGGGGTAGCAGCCGTCCGTGTCGTAGTCGAAGGCGGGCTGGAACGTCTGCTCCAGCCCGTCCGCCGACGCGGGCAGCGCCGTGGGCGGCGCGGCGAGGGCGCTGCTCGGAACGGCGACGACCAGCGCGATGCTGCTGCCGAGGATGAGCGAGACCCTGCGGATCCGCGAACTCGTCTTCACCTGTGTCCTCCTGATGGGCCGCTGTATGGGGGTGCGCGGCTGCGACTGGCATGCCCACATCAGTCTTGCCGTACCCCTGCGAACCTCGGAGGACCTTCCGGTGGCCGTGCGATGAAGGACGGCCGAGTCCTGGCCGCGGGTCGCGCGCTCCGGCGGGGACGGGCCGTCGGTCAGACCTTCGCCTCGGACACGGGGCGCGAGGGGGCGGTGGTCCGGGGGGTGTCCGCTCCCGGGCGCACCGGAATGAGGATGGCGACCGCCGCCGCCGCGAGGCCCACGGCGCTGCCGATCAGCAGGGCGGCACGGAAGGCGCTCTCGGAGGGCAGCAGATGGCCGCCGAAGTCCGTGGTCATCTGCGCCAGGACGACGCCCATCACGGCAGCCGAGACCGAGCTGCCGATCGAACGCATCAGCGTGTTGAAGCTGTTGGCCGACGCGGTCTCCGAGACGGGCACGGCTCCCATGATGAGCGCGGGCATCGCGCCGTACGCCAGGCCGACGCCCGTGTTGCAGACGAGGGTGACGACGAGCAGACCGCCGGTGGACGCCATGAGCGGCAGGGCGGACGCGTATCCGAGCGCGATGACCAGGCTGCCGACGGCCAGGGTGACCTTGGGGCCGCGGGCGGCGGTGAGCTTGGCTCCGAGCGGGGCGAGGACCATCATCATCAGGCCCGCGGGGGCCATCCACAGCCCCATCGCCAGCATCGACTGGCCCAGGCCGTAGCCGGTGGCCTCGGGCAGCTGGAGGAGCTGCGGCACGACCAGCGACTGGGCGTACATCGCGAAACCGACCAGGATCGAGGCGCCGTTCGTCATCAGCACCTGCGGGCGGGCGGTGACGCGAAGGTCCACCAGCGGCTCGGCGGTGCGCAGCTCCCACCACCCCCAGGTCAGCAGGGTGACGACGGCGGCGCCGAAGAGGACGAGCGTGGTGGCGCTCCCCCAGCCCCAGCCGGAGCCCTTGGACACGGCGAGCAGCAGACAGACCAGGGCGCTGCCGAGGCCGAGGGCTCCGGGTACGTCGAACCTGCCAGGGGCGGAGTCCGTTCGGCCCGCGGGGACGAGCAGCCGGATCAGCACGCCGACCGCGAGGCTCAGGACCGCGGCGACCCAGAACAGCACGCGCCAGCTGGCGTTCTCGGCGACGGCGGCGGAGAACGGCAGACCGAGCGCGCCGCCCACACCCATGGAGGCGCTGATGAGGGCGATGGATCCGCCGAGCCGCTCGGCCGGCAGTACATCGCGCAGCAGGCTGATGCCGAGGGGAACCACGCCCATGCCCATGCCCTGGAGTCCGCGTCCGACGATCATCGGGACGACGGAGGAGGACAGGGCGCAGACCACCGAGCCGAGGACGAGGGGTGCCACGGAGACGAGCAACATACGGCGCTTGCCGTACATGTCGCCGAGGCGGCCCGCGACGGGCGTCGCCACCGCGGCCGAGAGGAGGGTCGCGGTGACGACCCAGGACGCGTTCGACGCGCTGGTGTCGAAGAGGCGCGGCAGGTCGCCGAGGAGTGGGACGACCAGGGTCTGCATGAGCGCGGCCACGATGCCCGCGAAGGCGAGTACGCCGACGACACCACCGGGGCGGGCGTCGGTCCTTGAGCTGTTCACGTGGTTCTCCCTCGGGGCTTGCGCGAGCGATGTGCATCATACACATCAGATGCATAATACATATTGCATGTATCCTGCACAGGAAGGGCCCGTGGTTGGCGGACGGCCGTGCGGGGTTGGGAGGATGGCACCCATGGAAAAGCCCACGCACCTGATCGAGTTCGAGACCATGCTCGTCGGTCGGCACTCGCATCTGTTCAACCCCCGGACGCGGAGCACCGGCGGGCGGCTCGACCGGAGCGCCTACGTCGTGCTCAGCCGCATCCGGATCGACGGGCCCATGTCCATCGGCGAGCTCAGCGAGGCGTTCGGCCTGGACGCCTCCACGCTCAACCGGCAGACCGCCGCCATGCTGAAGGCCGGGGTCGTCGAGCGCATCCCGGACCCCGACGGCGGCATCGCCCGCAAGTTCAGCATCACGGCCGAGGGCCGGCGCCGCCTCGACGCGGACCGTGCGGAGAACGTCCACGGCCTGGAGCGGGTCCTCAGCGACTGGACGGCCGACGAGGTGGCCGACTTCGCCGCGTATCTCAAGCGGTTCAACAGCGACATCGAGCGCCTCGAAGGGCGCCCCTGGCCGCGCCCGGACGCCACGCACCCGGTGTGAGGCGGTGTCCTAGACTCCGCCCCATGACGAGCGCGACGGCTGACATCAGCAAGGATCTGGCACCGACCGGCGTACTGCGGGCGTCGATCAACCTGGGCAACCCGGTCCTGGCCGCGGGCACGCCCGAGGCCCCGGCTGGGGTCACGGTCGCCCTCGCGCGGGAGATCGGCGCGCGGCTGGGGGTGCCGGTCGAGCTCGTCTGCTTCGACGCGGCACGCAAGTCGTACGAGGCGATGGCCACAGGCCGTGCCGACCTCTGCTTCCTGGCCGTCGAACCCGCGCGGGAGGCCGAGGTCGCCTTCACCGCGCCGTACGTCGTGATCGAGGGGGTGTTCGCGGTGGACCGGGACTCGTCCCTCACCACGGTCGCCGACGTCGACCGCGACGGTGTACGGATCGGGGTGAAGCAGGGGTCCGCCTACGATCTCTACCTCTCACGCACCCTGCGCCACGCCTCCGTCGTACGCGGGGAGGAGGGCGTGGACGTCTTCCGGTCCGAGGGCCTGGAGGTCGCGGCCGGCATCCGGCAGCCGATGACCGAGTACGTCGCGTACCGTCCCGAACTCCGGCTGATCGAGGAACGGTTCATGGAGATCCGGCAGGCCGTGGGCACCACCCTGTCCCGGCGTCCCGCGACCGTCCGGTTCCTGTCCGACCTCGTCGAGGAGCTGAAGGCCGACGGGTTCGTCGCCGACGCACTGCGGCGGGCGGGCCAGTCGGACACTCTCGTCGCGCCGCCTCAGAAGGGGTAACGGGCCTGTCGGCCGGCGATGGTGATCCAACGGGTATTGGAGAAGGACTCGATGCCCCAGCGCCCGCCGAAGCGCCCGTAGCCGGAGGCTTTCACGCCGCCGAACGGGGCGTGGGGCTCGTCGGCGACCGACTGGTTGTTGACGTGCACGATGCCGGAGTGGACCCGGCGGGCGACGGCCAGTCCATGGGTGGCGTTCTCGGTGATGATGCCGCAGGTCAGCCCGTTCTCGGTGTCGTTGGCCAGGGCGACGGCCGTCTCGTCGTCGGTGAAGGTGTCGACCACGCACACGGGCCCGAAGACCTCCGCGTAGTGGAGCTCCATCTCCCTCGTCACACCGCTCAGTACGGTCGGCGGGTGCACCGCGCCCTGCGGCTTCCCGCCGCCGGTGAGCACGGTGGCTCCCGCGGCGACCGCGTCCGCGACGAGCGCGGCGACCCGGCGGGCCGCGGCCTCGCTGACCAACGGGCCGATGACGGTGTCCGGGTGGCCCGGGTCGCCGGTCGGGAGCGCCGCCGCGCGGGCGGCGAACCGTCGTGTGAACTCCTCGGCGACGCTGTCGTGGACGAGGATGCGGTCGCCGGACATGCAGATCTGGCCGGCGTTCATGAAGACGCCGAACGTCGCCGCGTCGACGGCGTAGTCCAGGTCCGCGTCGTCGAGGACGATCACGGAGTTCTTGCCGCCGAGTTCGAGGACCGCCGGCTTGAGGTGCCGCGCCGCATGCGCTCCGATGAGGCGGCCGGTGGGGGTCGAGCCGGTGAAGTCGACCGCCCGGACCCGGGGATCGGCGATCAGTGTCTCGGCGATCTCGGCGGAGTCCTCGATGGCGTTGGTCACCACGTTGAGGACGCCGTCGGGCAGCCCGGCCTCACGCAGCACGTCGGCGACGAAGAGCCCGGCGGCGATGGGCGCCCTCTCGCTCGGCTTCGCCACGACCGTGTTGCCCGCGGCCAGTGGGGCGGCGACGGCCCGTACGCCGAGGATGAGGGGCGCGTTCCAGGGTGCGAACGCGGCCACGACACCGAGCGGTTCACGCACCGCGAGGCCCAGCGCGCCCTCTTCCTGGGCGCTGAGCACCTCGCCGCGGGGGGCGGTGACCGCGGCGGCGGCCTCGCGCAGGATGTTCGCGGCGAGCCCCACGTTGAAGTACGCCCACGGGCGTGTACTGCCCGTCTCGCGGGCCATGAGCGCGGCGGCCTCCTCGCTCCTGGCGTCGAGGAGGTCGGCCGCCTTGAGGAAGACCGCCCGGCGGGCGAAGGGGGCGAGCGCCGCCCAGGCGGGAAAGGCCGCGTGGGCGGCGTCGACCGCCCGGGTGACGTCCTCGGGTCCGGCGGCGGCAACGGTCGCGTACACCTCGCCGGTGTACGGGTCGAGGTCCTCGGTGGTGCGGCCGGAGGCGGCGGGTACCTCCCCGCCGCCGATCAGCAGCGCACGCGTGACGACCACCGTGCGGTTACTCCGCGCCCGTCCGGGCACGTGCTCCGAAGGCCGCGCCGGCGCCCGCGCTCTCCGCGCCGCGGTCGTACCAGTAGTCCCCGGCGGTCAGGCAGTGGGCCGGATGCCCCTGGCCGGGCGCGGCGGCGGGCCAGGCCTCCCACGGGGCGGGGGCCTGCCGGCGGGCGGGGTCGTGGCGGGTGGGTCGATCGGTCATGGCGGCTCCTGGTCGTGACGACCTTCCCATCCTCACCCGTATGCCCTCCGCTCGCCTCGCGGCGCGGCTCCGGTGGTGCCCGGAGTCGACCGACCGGCCCACCGCAGTACGCATTCCCTATGGTCGGCTCGGTCCCGTACGGCTCCTCAGAGCCAGCAGGGCGATGTCGTCCGTACGCTGTCGCGGGGGGCGGATCTGCCGCAGGAGGGCGTCGACGAGGAGGTTCAGGTCCTGGTCGTCCGCGCCGGTGAGATGGGTCGCCACTTCGGCGAGGGAGTCGTCGAAGTCGACGCCCGGGGTCTCGACGAGACCGTCGGTGTAGAGCAGCAGCATCAGCCCGGCGGTGAGCGGGATCTCGGTGACCGGGTAGGCGGCTCCGGGCACGACGCCGAGCAGGGGGCCCGGGGTCACCTCGACCGGGGCCGTCCGGCCGTCGGGGAGACGGGCCAGGGGCGGCGGGTGTCCGGCACTGGCGAAGCACACGCGGTGCCGGGCGAGGTCCAGGTGGGCATAGAGGCAGCTGGTGAACAGACCGGGGTCGAGATCGGTGAGCAGCTGGTTGGTGGCCGAGAGGACCTGGTCGGGCGGCTCGCCGAGGGTCGCGTGGGCGTGGACGCCGGTACGGACCTGGCCCATCAGCGCGGCGGCGGCGACATTGTGGCCCTGGACGTCGCCGATGACGGCCGCCGCGGCGGTGTCGCCGAGCCGGATCAGGTCGTAGAAGTCGCCGCCGATGTCCATGCCGCGGGTGGCCGGCAGGTAGCGGGCGGCGATGTCGAGGCCGGTCACGTCGGGCAGGCCGTGGGGCAGCAGGGCCTGCTGGAGACCGTGGGCGAGTTGGTGCTTGGCGTCGTAGAGCCGGGCGCGGTCGAGGGCCTGCGCGATGAGGCCCGCGAGCGAGGTCATGACGGCGCGTTCCTCGGGCGGGAACGCGTGGGGGCGGTCGTACGACAGGAGACAGAGCCCGACGGATCGCCTGGAGATGATCAGGGGCAGAAAGGCCCAGGCCTGCTTCGCGGTGGTCGGCAGCCCCTCGGGGTAGATCCGCCGCATCTCCTCGGGGTCGGCGAAGAACGAGGGGATGCCGCTGGCGAGCGCCTGTCCGGCGGGGGTGAAGGTGGTGCCGAGCGGCATCCCGTCGAAGCGCTCGACGAACTCGGCGGGGTAGCCGCGGTGACCGGTGATCCGCAGTCGGCCGGAGTCGACCGTGGACAGGATCAGGCCCTGCGCGCCGAAGGCGGGCACGATCTGGTCGGCGACCAGGTCGACCACGTCCTTGACCCCGACGACCTCGGTCAGCGCCGCGGCCAGGTGCATCACCTGGTAGAGCTGCCCGGCGCGGACCGGGGTGGCCCTTGTCGTCTCGCGGCGGGGCGCGGGGGTCGCGGGTGGCGGTCCGCCGGTGGGGACGATACGGACGCTGACCCCGCCGGCGTCCGGGTAGAGGTGGAAGTCCAGCCAGCGGTCCGGCGGGCGGCAGGCCGTGAAGGAGACGGGCTCGCGGCTGATGACCGCGGCGCGGTAGCGGTCCTCGTAGGTGGGGTCGTCGAGCCAGGGCAGGGACTGCCACGGCAGCGTCCCCAGCAGGGCCCCGGCGTCGCGGCCGAGCAGTCGGGCGCCTCCCGAACTGAGGTAGGCGATGCGTCCGTCCAGGTCCAGGGCGCAACTGCCGCCGGGCAGGCGCTCGACGAAGTCGAAGGCGGCCCGCGTCCGGCCCGGGAGCGGGCGGGCGGTTTCCAGCGGGAGGACGCGGGGCTGCTCCGCGAGGACCCGCGGCCGGCCGTCCCCGGTGTCCTCCTCCAGCGCCCGGGCCAGGCGGCGGCAGCAGGAGGCGAGCCGGCCGTACTCCCGGCGGGTCAGCCGCGGCGAGCGGCCGGCCGGCCACATCAGGAGGAGGGAGCCCCAGCGGCGTGCCCCGGTGATCGGTGCGGCGGCCAGGGCGAAGGGGTACGGCAGGGCCATCGCGGCACGGGGGTAGGCCCGGACCATCTCCTGCTGGCTGCCCACCCAGATCAGCCGGTTCTCGCGGACGGCGTCGCTCACCGCGGCCGGTGCGGCGAGCGGGACCCGCGCCCACGGGGCGGCGATCTCCGCCGACACCCCGCAGAGCACCTCCAGACGGAGTACCTGCTCGTCCGGCGCGAGAAGGTAGACGGCACCGATCGCGGCACCGGTGCGGCGGATCGTATCCGTGAGCATGCTGTCGACCCCCGCCGCGCCTCTGGCCGGACCGACCGTGCTGGTCACCAGGCACCTCCCGCGTCACAGCCGGGTGCTCCGTCCCATTATCGCGCGGGCCGCGATCCGCGCTCGGCGTCGGCCGGAGCCGCGCCCCCCCGGCGGCGGTGGCGGCGGGCCGGATCCGCGACGCACGCAGGGACCGTCGCGGCGACGGTCAGAAGACGGAGAGCCCGGTGATCGTGGTGAAGCGGTCCAGAGCGGCGACTCCCGCGACCGAGTTGCCGCGTTCGTCGAGGCCGGGGCTCCACACACACAGGGTGCAGCGGCCCGGCACGACGGCGATGATCCCGCCGCCGACACCGCTCTTGCCCGGCAGGCCCACGCGGTACGCGAAGTCCCCTGCCGCGTCGTAGGTGCCGCAGGTCAGCATGACCGCGTTGACCTGCTTGGCCTGGCTGCGCGTGAGCAGCCGTGAGCCGTCGGCGCGGATGCCGTGGCGGGCCAGGAAGCCGGTGGCGAGCGCGAGGTCGGCGCAGGACGCCTCGATGGAGCACTGCCGGAAGTACTCGCGCAGGAGGACCGGCACGGGGTTCTCGATGTTCTCGTACGAGGCCATGAAGTGGGCCAGCGCGGCATTGCGGTCGCCGTGCGCGGTCTCCGAGGCGGCGACGTCCCGGTCGAAGTCCAGGTCCATGTTCCCGCTCTCCGCGCGCAGCAGGTCGAGCAGGCTGCCCGAGGCGTCGCCCGTGAGACTGTGCAGCCGGTCGGTGACGACCAGGGCGCCGGCGTTGATGAACGGGTTGCGCGGGATGCCGTGCTCGTACTCCAGCTGAACGAGGGAGTTGAAGGGGTTGCCCGACGGCTCGCGGCCGACGTGCTCCCAGAGGACCTCGCCCTCCCGCGCGAGGGCGAGCGCGAGGGTGAACACCTTGGTGACGGACTGGGTGGAGAAGGGCTGCTGCCAGTCCCCCACCCCGTACACCGTCCCGTCGAGCTCCGCGACGGCCATGCCGAACCGGCCCGGGTCGCCGACGGCGAGCGCCGGGATGTAGTCGGCGGGTCGGCCCCGGCCGACGAGGTCCCCGATCTCCTCGGCGATGCGCTCGAGGACCGGCTGGAACGACAGCAGCATGATCCTCATTGTGCCGTCGTGCCTCGACGGGTGACGCACGGGGCGTGTCCCGTGCGTCGAGGTGGTCCGGCACCCCGGTGACGGGAACCGGGCGCCGCGGTGGGAAGTTCACTGATCATGGCTGTTATTCATCGCACCACCATGAACCCGACCAAGCTGGAGCTGTTCGCCGCCTGGCTCCCCTCCCGGCCGTGGTACGTCGCCACCGGGCGCGCACCGGAGCTCTCCAGGGCCGGGGGCTTCCGGCTCGACGACCCGCAGGGGGAGGTGGGCATCGAGTTCATGGTCGTCACGGACGGCTCCGGTGACGGTGCCATCTCGTACCACCTGCCGCTGACCTATCGCGGGGCTCCGCTCGACGGAGCCCCCGCCGGCGCCCTCGTCGGCACTTCCGAGCACGGTGTGCTCGGCACGCGCTGGGTGTACGACGGGATCCACGACCCGGTCCTGGTGGAGCGGCTGCTCGCGCTGCTCGAAGGCCGCGCCGAGCCGCAGGCACAGAGCGAGACCGACACTCCGGACCGCTCCGTCACCGGACGGTTCGAAGGTGACGCTCTCGCGGCCGCGACCGGGCCGGGCGCCGTCACCGAAGGACGGCACGGAACCGAACTCGCGGTACGGACGGCCGGGGACGGCGGCAGCAGCCCCCTCACCCTCGCCGTGACGCGGCTGCTCCAGGCCTCCGACGGTCCGGCGGAAGCACGGGGTCAGGTCACCGCCGAGTGGCAGTCCCCGGACGGAGGCCGCAGCCGCGGCGCGTTCGTCGTCGTGCGCGAGAACGCGGGCTGACCGGGCACCGGGGCGGTCGGCCGCCGGTCGGCGGGGCTGGGGCGTCAGGGGCCGTCGGAGCCTCGCGGCGCCGACCGGCGGTCAGTCCGGCACCGGGTCCGTGAAGCCCCGGCGCCGGGCGGCCGCCGGCCTGCAGCGCGTCAGGCGAGCCACCGTCAGGAGCGCGCCCCGCCGTGCACCGTGGCGGCTCAGCGCCTTGACGGCGTACGTGGAACAGCTGGGGGTGTACGGGCAGCACGGCGGACGGCGCGGGCTGATCTCCTCGCGGTAGTGCTGGACGGCGGTGTACATCGCACCGGCAACGCGCCCGGCGGGGCGTCCGGGTGACGGGCGCCGACCCTCCGAAGGGCGCAACAGAGCCAGGAACAGCGCCGGGAGGAGGGTCAGCCACATCTCCGGACAGCACTGCCGGCTCGCGACGCAGTGGTCGAGCATCCCGGAGCAGCAGCCCTCTTCCCCGTCCTCGCGCCTCTTGCTTCGGCGGGCGGCTCGCCCGGGCTTCCTCGATGACGTCACAACGCCCCCTCCGTGTCCATCGGATGATATGCGCGCCGAGCTCGCGAGCCCGGCGACGGGTGTGGGCGTGGGACGGGCCCGCCCGGAGCAGGGCGGGCCCGTCGGAAACGGCTACCGGGACGCCGTCCCGGCGGTGAGGCCGGCCGGGACGGGCGCGTAACCGGTCGGCCGGGTGGTGAAGGTGCCCCGGCCCTGGGTGCGGCTGCGCAGCCGGGACGCGTAGCCGAACAGCTCGGCCAGCGGCACGGTCGCGGTGATCACCGCCGTACCTGCACGTGCGGTGGAGCCGGAGACCCGGCCGCGCCGAGCCGCCAGGTCACCGAGCACCCCACCGGTGGCGCTGTCGGGCACCGTGACCGTGACCTCGACCACGGGCTCCAGGAGCGTCATCGCACTGGCGCGCAGTGCCTCGCGGAGCGCGAAGCGGCCGGCCGTGCGGAACGCCATCTCCGAGGAGTCCTTGGAGTGCGTGGCACCGTCGGTCAGCGTCACCCGGACACCGGTGACCGGATGGCCGCCGAGCGGGCCCTCGGCCAGGGCGTCGCGGCAGCCCGCCTCGACCGCGCGGATGTACTCCTGCGGTACCCGGCCACCGGTGACGGTGGAGGAGAAGGCGAACTCCCCCGCCGTACCGGCGTCGGGATCCAGCGCCGCCACGTCGAGGACGACATGGGCGAACTGGCCCGCGCCACCGTCCTGTTTGACATGTCGGTAGACCAGGTCGGTGACCCCGCGGACGACCGTCTCGCGGTAGGCGACCTGCGGCCTGCCGACGCCGATGTCCAGGCCCTGGGCCCGGCGGATCTTCTCCACGGCCACCTCCAGATGCAGTTCGCCCATGCCCGACAGCACGGTCTGGCCGGTCTCGGGGTCGGTGCGGACCTTCAGCGAGGGGTCCTCCTCGACGAGCCGGGCCAGCGCGGACGCCAGCCGGTCGGTGTCGAGGCTCCTGCGGGCCTCGACCGCCACGGAGACGACCGGGTCGGCCACGGTGGGCGGTTCGAGGAGCAGGGGCGCCGAGGGTGCGGACAGGGTGGCACCGGTCCTGGCGTCCTTCACGCCGACGACCGCGACGATGTCCCCGGCCTGCGCCCGGTCCACTTCGGTGTTCCGGTCGGCCTGCACCCGGAGGATGCGGCCGATCCGTTCGGTGCGCCGTGCGGCCACGTCGAGCACGACATCTCCCTTTCCGATCGTTCCCGCGTACACACGCAGGTAGGTCAGCCGCCCGGTGGCGGTCGAGTTCACCTTGAAGACCAGGGCTGCGAACGGTGCCGCCGGGTCGGCGGCACGCTCCTCCACCGCGCCGTCCGCGGTGGAGCCCTGGACCGGGGGTACGTCCAGTGGCGAGGGCAGGTAGGACACCACCGCGTCGAGGAGCGGCTCCATCCCGCGGTTGCGGTACGCCGATCCGCACAGCACGACCACGCCGTCCCCGGTCCGCGTGAGATCACGCAGGGCCGCGGTCAGCGTCGGCGCGGCGAGCTCCGAGCGCGCGCAGAACTCTTCGAGCGCGTCCGGATGGAGCTCGGCCACCGCCTCCTCGAGGGCGCGGCGGCGATGTCGCGCCTCGTCCACGAGTGCCTCGGGCACGGGGCCCTCGGTGTACGTGTCGCTGCCCGGTGCCCAGACCAGGGCCCGCATGTGCACGAGGTCCACGACTCCGGTGAAGCCGTCCTCCTGACCGATCGGCAGCTGAACGACGAGCGGCACGGTGTGCAGCCGGTCCCGGATCGAGGCCACGGCGGTGTCGAGGTCGGCGCCCGCACGGTCCAGCTTGTTGACGAACGCGATCCTCGGTACCTGGTGCCGGTCGGCCTGTCGCCAGACCGTCTCGCTCTGCGGCTCGACCCCGGCGACCGCGTCGAACACGGCGATGGCGCCGTCGAGAACGCGCAGCGAGCGCTCGACCTCGTCGGAGAAGTCGACGTGTCCGGGGGTGTCGATGAGGTTGATCCGGTGGTCGTCCCAGACGCAGCTGACGGCCGCCGCGAAGATGGTGATGCCGCGGTCGCGCTCCTGCGTGTCGAAGTCGGTGACGGTGGTGCCGTCGTGGACTTCGCCGCGCTTGTGGATGGCGCCGGTCAGGTACAGCATCCGCTCGGTGACGGTGGTCTTGCCGGCGTCGACGTGGGCGAGGATGCCCAGATTCCTGACGCTGTTCAGGGAGTCGGGCAGGGGAAGGTGAAGGTGGGTACGCACGGCCCGGGGCCTTTCGAGGTGTTTCGAGAACGGGGCGGCGCGATTCCCGGACGAAGGCGGCCCGGAAGCGGGCGTGGAGAGCCCCCGAGAAGGGGTGGGCTCAGAAGTTCGTCACGGGCGTCCGATGGCGGCCGCGCAGCCGACACCGGTCGGACCGGGACATCAGGATCACGTCGTACCGTGACGGGGAGACGACGACAGCGATGCGGCAACGCATGGTCGGGCTCCCCTCGGTTCGCATGATCGGCCACGCCGGGTTCCCGGCGGCATGTGACGTGAGTCTAGGGAGCCGACCCCGATCGTGACACCGATTTACTTCCTGCCGGTGCGGGCGTACGGGAGCGCCGGCGGGTTCGGCCCCGCCGGCGCCCCAAGGCCGGTCTCACGCACCGGTGGTGGGCCTCGTCAGCCAGTGGGCGGCGGGCGCGAGAAGGGTCGTCACGCCGGGAACGGCTCCGGGGCGCCCGCCGGGTCGAAGTAGCGGGCGACGGTCTCGTCCGTGACCTCGGCGAGCGTGGGCGGGGACCAATGCGGATCGCGGTCCTTGTCGACGACCTGCGCGCGGATGCCCTCGACGAGGTCAGCGGAGGACAGGGCGGCGCAGGAGAGCCGGAACTCCATGTTCAGGACGGCTTCCAGGGAGTCCAGGTGCCGGGCGCGGCGGAGCGCTGCCAGGGTGGTCTTGAGGGCGACGGGCGAGCGGCCGAGGAGCGTGGTGGCCGCCTCCTTGGCCTCGGGGACCCCGGAGTCGATCAGCCGGTCGATGACGCCCTCGACCGTCTCCGCCGCGTAGCAGGCGTCGATCCACTCGCGCCGGGCGGCCAGCTCGCCGGGCGGGGCCGGCCGGGCGAACCGGGCCACGGCCTCGTGTGCGGGGGCTCGCGTCAGCTCCTCGGCGAGCCGGGGCAGCTCGTTCGACGGTACGAAGTGGTCGGCGAGCCCGGTCAGGAGCGCGTCGGCGGCGCCGGCCTGGGCTCCGGTCAGGGCGAGATGGGTGCCGAGTTCGCCGGGCGTCCGGCTGAGCAGATACGTGCCGCCGACATCGGGCACGAAGCCGATGCCGGTCTCGGGCATCGCCACGCGGGAGCGTTCGGTGACGAGGCGGAGGGAGCCGTGGGCGGAGACGCCGACACCGCCGCCCATCACGATGCCGTCCATGAAGGCGACATAGGGCTTGGGGTAGCGGGCGATACGGGCGTTGAGCCGGTACTCGTCGCGCCAGAAGTCGACGGTGGCGCGGCCGCCGGTGCGGGCGTCGTCGTGGATCGCCCGGATGTCGCCGCCGGCGCACAGCCCCCGCTCACCGGCACCCTGGATGACGACGGTCTCGATCGCCGGATCGCCCTCCCACGCGGTCAGGGCCTCGTCGACGCGGCGCACCATGGCGTGGGTGAGCGCGTTGATGGCCTTGGGCCGGTTCAGCGTGAGGAACCCGGCCCGCCCTTCGGTGCGCACCAGGACGTGCGGGCTGTCGGTCGCGGTCATCGCAGGGGCTCCGCCGGGCCGGGGGCCGCCAAGAGTCGCATGATCCCGTCACTTCCCTCCAGGACGATCTTCCGACCACCGTATCCGGTGAGGCCTTCCGGGCGACAGACGATCACTTCCCGGCCGTCACCGCGGTCCGCCGCCGTGAAAGGGTGCTGTCATGCTCATACCTCCCGAGAACGCCCTCTTCGTACCCGGCACCACACCTGCGCTGCTGCTCGGCGGTACACCTCTCCACGCCGACCTGCCCGTCGTGGCCGCGCCCGGTGGGACGGTGCCGGTGTGCGAGGGCTGGGGTGTCGTGGCCCGGCTCACGCTGTGCGTGGTGGACGGTCCGGGTGACGCCGGGTGCGTCCTGCCCGCTCTCATGGCGCCGGTGTTCGGCGGCTCGGGAAGCCCTGACGACATGGTGGCCTGGTGCGAGGACGTCGAGCGGGCGGGCGGGGCGGTCGTTCTCTCGCTGCCCGAGCTGCCGGAGGCGCTCGACTGGGAGAGCCTGCTGACGGGCGGGGTGTCCCGCGGCGGGTTCATGGCGGCCCTGGGCTGAGTCCCCGGTAGCGGTTTCCGGCTCGCCGTGAGCCGAGCCGCACGCGGCGGATTCCGCGCCGCTCGGACTGCTTCCCCTCTCCGGGCAACCGGGGGTTTCCCCCAGGTGAGTTGAGTACGCGCACTCAGGACGCGCCCCGGGATCCGCTCGTAGCCTCCGTGGCATGGAAAGTCATGATGCCGTCGCCGACGGCCCCCTCCGCATCGGGATCACCGGGACCGGCTCCTGCCTGCCCGAGCAGGTGGTGGACTCGGAGCAGCTGCGGCAGCAGGTGGTCGCCGGCAGTGGGTTCGCGCTGCCGGGCGGGATGTTCGAGCGGGCCACCGGGATCCTCACCCGTCGGGTCGCACGGCCCGACGAGTACGCCTCCACCCTCGCGGTCGGGGCCGCCCGCCAGGCATTGGAGCGGGCCGGTGTCGGGCCCGCCGACATCGACCTGCTGGTGTTCGCCTCCGCCACGCGCGACATGGTGGAACCGGCCACCGCGCACATCGTGCAGGCCGAACTCGGCTCCCGGGCACACGCCCTGGACGTCACCAACGCATGCAACAGCTTCGTGAACGGCATCGACCTCGCCCGCACCATGATCCTGGCGGGGCGTGCCCGGCGGGCCCTCGTCGTCACCGGTGAGACGCCGACCCGGGCCGTCCGGCACGACCCTGCCGATCTGGCCCAGTTCCGCGACGGCTTCGCCGGCTACACCTTCGGCGACGCGGGCGCGGCGGTGGTCCTCGAAGCGGTGGACCGCGGCGGGATCCTCGACGTGGACAGCGAGACCCACTCCGAGCACTGGCGCGTCGGCGGGATATTCGGCGGCGGTTCACGTCATCCGCGCGGCGACGAGCACACGTACTTCCACGGCGACGGCAGCGAACTGCGCGAGGTGTTCGAGAAGGTCGGCACGTCGGTGATCGACCGGGTCCGGCACCGTACGGGGCTCGAGTGGCGTCACTTCCGTCACGTCCTGGTCCATCAGGTCACCCTGCCGTACCTGGAGCGCTTCGTGGAGATCACCGGCGTCCCCAGGGACCGGCTCGTCGTCACCGTCCCCGAGCTCGGGAACATCGCCAGCGCGAGCCTTGGCGTCCAACTCGACCGGATCCACGAGGGGTTGCGCCCGGGTGACCGGGTCCTGTTCGTCGGTCTCGGTGGCGGTGTCAGCATCATGACGATGGTCTGGGAGATGGCGTGAGCGCGCTGTGGGTGGTGGTGCCCGCGCATCAGGAGGCCGCGCGCATCGGCGACACCCTGGCGGCGCTCGCCGCGCAGACGGACCGCGACTTCCAGCTGGTCGTGGTGGACAACGCCTCCGAGGACGACACGGCCGCGATCGCCCGCGCCTTCGCGGAGCGGGCGCCGTTCCCCGTCCATGTGCTCGACGAGCGGGACAAGGGCGTGGGCTGCGCCGTCGACACCGGGTTCCGGTACGCGATCGGGCGCGGAGCCACGCTGCTCGCGCGCACGGACGCCGACTGTCTGCCGCACCCCGGCTGGACGGCGGCGGCCCGGAGCGCGCTGCGGAGCGGCGCCGGGCTGGTGTGCGGACGGATCGACGCCCGCCGGGACGAGCACGGACCGCTGGGCCGGGCCCTGTTCCGTTCGCTCGTGCGCGTCGCGGCGTTCTTCGGTCGGGTACGCCCCGCGCACCGGGCCGGGAACGGCTACCTGGCGCCGTACCGGATGCACGCGGGCAACAACATGGCCATCACCGCGCGACTTTACGAGGCCGTCGGCGGGATGCCCCGCCGCCCCTCCCCCACCGATCGGCTCTTCCTGAACCGGGTGCGGCGGCGGACGACCGCCATCGTCCACGCCCGCGACATGGTGGTGGAGAACTCGACCCGGCGCCTTCGCGCCTACGGAATCGTCGGAACCGCCCGCTGGTACCTCGACAAGGGCCCGGGCCGTCACGGGGAGGACCCGCGCTGATGCTGGACGTACTCGCCCACACCCTGCGGTCGCACCCCGACCGGCCCGCCGTTCTCGGCACCACGCGCACCGGAGCCGTCCGTACGAAGGCCACCTGCGGGGAGCTCGCCGAACTCGCCGACTTGTACGCCGCCGCCCTGCACGCGCGCGGAATCTCGCCCGGCGGCACGGTCGGTGTCGCGGTACGGCCCGGGCCGCGCGCGCTTGCCGTGATGCTCGCCGTGCACCGGCTGGGGCTGCGCGCCGCGGTCCTCGACCCCTCGGCGGGTCCGGACGTCCTGCGCGCCCGGCTCGCGCTGGCCCGCCCGGACGTGGTCCTGGCCGACGCGACGGCGCAGGCGGTCGCCGGATGGGCGAGGCCACTGGCCCGCCGGGCCCGTCTCGCACTGCCTGACCTCGCCGATCTCGGACCGGTGGCAACGGTCGGCCCGCGACTGCCGGGCAGCGCCCCCGCGCTGGACGGCGGCGCCGGTACGGCTGTTCTGCCGCGTCCGGTGGACGGGGACGGCGACGCGGTCATCGTCTTCACCTCGGGCACCACCTCGCGGCCCCGCGCGGTGGTGCACACCCGATCCTCGCTGGCTGCCGGCATGGCCACGGTCACCGACCTCGTGGCGCCCGCGCCCGGTAGCCCGGTCCTCGGCGGTACGTTCTTCGTCCTCGTACCGTCGCTGGCGAGCGGTGCGCCCGTCGCGCTGCCCGCCCGATCGCCGCGCGTCCTGGCACGGCAGCTGCGTCGACTGGCTCCGCAGGCCACCTATCTGACGCCTCCTCAACTGCGTGCGGCACTGGCCGAGGAGGCGCGGTTCACGGGTCGGGTGTGGACCGGCTCCGCGCCGGCGAGCGCCGAGCTGCTCACGCGGGTGAAGGGGGCGGGGGCCGACGAGGCCTGGGGCGTGTACGCGCTCACGGAGCTGTTCCCGGCGGCGGCCGTCGAGCAGGCGGACAAGGCCGCGTTCGGCGGCGAGGGCGACCTGGTGGGCGCGCCGCTGCCGGGAGTGGAGGCCAAGACCGGGCCGACCGGGGAGCTGTTGCTGTCCGGTCCGGCGGCCCGCGACCGCTACCTCGGCGAGGAGCCGGCGCCCTGGGTCGGCACCGGCGACCGGGCGCGGCTCGACGAGAACGGCCGCATCGTCCTGGAGGGCCGCTGCAAGGACATGGTCCTGAGGGGGGCGGAGAACATCTACCCGGGTCTCTACGAGCCCGCGCTGCACGTGCCCGGTGTCGAACTCGCCGTGCTGGTGGGCGTTCCGGCCGGGGACGGGGACGAGCGTCTCGTCGCCGTCGTCCAGCCGCGCCGGGCGGCGGACCACGACCAGGTGCGCGCCGCGCTGGCCGAGCCGCTGGAGCGGATGGGCGCCGCGCGTCCGGACGCGCTGCTGCTCGCCGACATCCCGCTGTCCGGCCGCTCGTCGAAGCCCGACCGGGCGGCGACGGCGAAGCTGGCCGCCGCCCGCACCACGGGTGCCGCCCGATGACGGCCGCATCGGAGGCGGAGGCGGCTCTGTGGGCGGTCGTGCCCGCCTTCGACGAGGAGGCCTCCCTCGGCGCGACGCTCGCCGCCCTCGCGGCGCAGTCCGACACCCGGTTCACCCTCGTCGTCGTGGACAACGCCTCCACCGACGGGACCTCCGACATCGTGCGGCGCTTCGCCGCCGCCGCGCCCTTCCCCGTCCATCTCGTCGAGGAGCGCGAACCGGGCGCGGGTGCGGCCGCCGACACCGGATTCCGGTACGCCATCGCCGGGGGCGCCGCGCTGCTGGTGCGTACGGACGCGGACTGTCTGCCGGCGCGCGACTGGATCGCCGCCGCGAAGGCGGCGTTCGCCGGGGGCACGGAGTTGGCCTGCGGGCGCAGCCTCCCACGCCCCGACGAGTCCCCGTCCTTCGCGGAGCGGTACGTCCTGCCGGCCGTTGTCCGGGCGACAGCGGTCTACGGGCGTCTGCGCAAGGAGCACCGGCATCCGAGCTACCGCGCTCCGTACGTCCTGTGTCACGGGCACAACATCGCCGTCACCGCCGATCTCTACGTACGGTGCGGTGGCGCGCCGAGGGTCCCGTTGGAGGGGCCGCCCGAGGACGTCGTGCTGCTCAACCGGGCGCGCCTGCACAGCGATCGGATCGCGCGGGCCGAGCGGATGGTGGTGCGGGCGAGCCTGCGCAGGCTGCGGGCGTGGGGAGCCCGTCGGACCCTGCTGTGGTGCTGGGACCGCCGTTACCGCCCCAGCGACCCGCGGAAGGTGCACGTCCGGTGACCGGCTTCCCGACGGCCTCCGCCGTCCGTGCGGCGCGCCGCCGCGACCGACGGGTGTACACGCGCTCCCACCCGCTGCTGTTCGCCCTGCTCGCCGCGGTCCGGCGCAGGCCTGTGGTCCGCGTGGGCGGGGCCGTGCTGGTGAGCGGCGCGGAGCCGTACCGCCAGGCCCTCACCCGGATCCCGCTGGACCGCGCGGCGGCCGGCACCACCGGCGGTGCGGCCCGTGAACTGTCCGGCGGCGGGCTGCTGTTCGACCAGGACGGCGCGGGGCACCGCGACACCCGGCGGGGCGTGGCCGGGAAGCTGGGCGCGGACGGTGTGGCGCGGCTGCGGCCTGTCTGGCAGGCCGTCCTCGCGCGCCGGCTCGCCCCGCTCGGTGCGGGTCTCACGGTCGACCTCGTCCCGTTGGCGCGCGATTTGTCCGGGGCGACGGTCCGTGCCCTGCTGGACACCGGTGCCGACCCGTCGGCCCTGGCCGAGGCCGCCGCCGACGCGGCGGCGGCCGCGGTCCGGGACCATCTGCCCGGCCCCCGGCTGCCGGGCGCCGCCCGTGCGGCGGCCGAGGCGACGGCGCGTCTGGAGGCGTTGCTCGCGGGCGGGGAGGACGACGACGCGGGGCTGCGGGCGATGCTCGCCGTCGCCGCCGTCAACACGACCGTCGCCGCTCTGCCGCGCGCGGTCGCGTGGTGTGCGGACGGCGGGCTGTGGGAGCAGGCCGGCGACGAACGGCTGCGGCCGACACTGGTGACCGAGCTGCTCCGGGTCGTCGCCCCGTCCCCGCTGCTGCCACGCGTGGCTGCGGCCGACGCCACGCTCGACGGGTGTCCGGTCCGGGCCGGGGACCGGCTGGTGCTGGTGGCGCGCAACGCCGTGGGAGCGCACGGCACTCCGCCGGACGCCCACCACCCCGCCCCGCCCGCCGTGGCCCAACTCGTCTTCGGCGCAGGCCCCCACGCGTGCCCGGGCGCGCGGCTGGCCCGCGCACAACTGGACGACCTCCTCGCCACGCTCGCCCCCCACCGGCCGTCGGTGGTCCGCGCCCGGGTGGACCGCCGGGCGGCACTGCCGGGCTGGCGCGAGCTGACCGTCCGCGCGACGACGGCCGACCTCCGCACGGTGACCCGAGCATGACGGCGAACGCCGTCACCGGAACCGATGCCTCGTCGCCCCCGCCCGGGTGGACCGCCGGGCGGCGCGTCCCGGCCATCCGGGCAACCAACGCCGACCCCCGACCGAGTCCCGATCCCGACCGTCATCGCCGTCATCGGAGCCGCGAGCACCGACGACCTCGTCGCGCATCCCGCGGGCCTGGGTGGACCACGGTGCCGCCGACGATCCGCGCGACCACCGCCCACTCACACCCGGAGAGCCGAACATGACCACGATCGCCGTCACCGGAGCCAGCGGCTTCTGCGGATCCCATGTCGCCGCGCTCGCCGCCGCGCGCGGTGCCGATGTCCTGTGTGTGGGGCGGCGGCCCGGACCCGTCGGCCGGCACGTGCGCTGGGACGCCGAGAGCGGGCCGCCCGACCTGGGCGGCGCCGATGTCGTCGTGCACTGCGCGGCGGCCGTCGGCGACCCGGTGCCCGGTTCGCCGGCCGAGGCGACGATGCGGGCCGTGAACGTCGACGGCACCGCCCGCCTCCTGGAGGCGGCCGCGGGCCGGCCGGTGGTCTGGGTGAGCAGCGCCAGCGTGTACGCCCCGGGGCCGGGTCGGTCCCGGATCACGGAGGACCACCCCGTACGCGGGCAGTTGAACGCCTACGGTCGTACGAAGGCGGCCGGCGAGGCCCTCGCGCTCGCTGCCGGCGCGGTGGTGCTCCGCCCGCGGGCGGTCTACGGTCCCGGCGACCCCCACCTCGTACCGCGGCTGCTCGCCCGGGTCCGCGCCGGGCTGCTGCTCCTGCCCGGCCGCGACGTGCTCCTGAGCCTGACGGCCGTGGAGAACCTTGCCGACGCGTGTCTCTCCGCCGCCGACTGGCAGCCGGGCGCGTACAACATCGCGGACCCGGTGCCGTACCACCGTGACGAAGCCGTAGGGACGGTCCTGCGCGCCCATGGCGTACGCGCGCGGATCGGCCGGCTCCCCCTGCCCCTGGCGCGCGCCGCGGCCGCCACCGCGGAGTCCCTCTCCCGCCTCCGGCCGCACACCGAGCCCCCGCTGACCCGGTACGCCGTGGACCAGCTCGCCCACACGGTCGTCCTCGACGTCTCCAGGGCCGAGCGCCAGGGCTGGCGGGCACGGCGCACCCTCGCCGACTTCGCCGCGGCCGTCGCCGGGGGCTGACAGGGAACGTGCATGCCAGTCTCCTCGGTAGACCGGGAATCACGGTGTGTCGCCACAGGGGCGACACACCGCGCCGGAAGGCCGGGCAACAGGACATGCCCCGCCACCTGCGGTATGCCTTTCTCATGGATTCCCGGCGGCGAGGCATCTCTCCCCGCCTCTCCCGGCGCGGTGGGCGGCTGCTTCTGGCCGCTCCCTTCGCGCTGATCGCGGCGGTCACGGTGGCGGACATCCTGCTGCCGCCGGAGGTCCATCTCGGCCCGTTCCTGATCGCCGCGCCGGCGGTGACCGCGTCGTTCGCCGGTCCTCGGATGACGGCCTTCGTGGGCGCGGTCGCCGTCCTCGCGCAGGCGGTGGTGGCGATCGTGCGGACGAGCCTGACGGACCTCAACCACACCTACCAGATCGCCGCGCTGATCCTGATCTCGATCATCGTCACCTTCTTCGCGTACCTGCGCGAGGCGCACGAGAGGAAGGTGGCTCAGCTGCGCTTCATCGCCCAGGCCGCGCAGAGCGTCGTCCTGCGGCCGCTCCCTCGCCGGTCGGGTCCACTGCGGATCGCCTCGATCTATCTGGCGGCGGAGGAGGAGGCGCAGATGGGCGGCGACCTGTACGCGGCCGCACGTACGGGGTCGGGGACGAGGCTGCTGATCGGTGACGCCCGCGGCAAGGGGCTCGACGCGATCAGCGAGGCCTCGCTGGTGCTCGGCGCCTTCCGCGTCACCGCCCGCCGGGAGCGGGAGCTGCCCGAACTGATCGCGCACCTGGAGGCCGGTGTCGGTTCGGCCGAGGCGGACCAACGTGCGGACGAAGTCGGGATGTCCGTGAACGACGACGAGGCCCAGGAGGCGTTCGTCACCGCACTGGTGCTGGACATCCCCGATCACGAGCCGGTCGTGCGGCTTGCCAACTGCGGGCATCCCTCACCACTGATCCTGCGGAAGGGGCGGGTCGTCGCCCTCGACAGTGCCGAACCGAACCCGCCGCTGGGGCTCGCGGGCGTCGTTTCCCCCGTCGTCGCCGTGGAGTCCTTCCCCTTCGATGTCGGGGACGTGCTGCTGCTCTACACCGACGGCGTCGTCGAGGCGCGTGACCGCGACCGTGCCTTCTACCCCTTGGTCGAGCGGCTCGCGGCATGGGCAGGGGACGATCCGCAGACCCTGCTCGGCCATCTCCGGGACGACCTCCACGCGTACGCGGGCGGTCACCTCGGCGACGACGCGGCGCTCGTCGCGGTCGAACGGCTGGCGCCGGAGCCCTGGGGCCGCAACGAATGACACCGCCCAGAGGGAGTCCTACGGCTTCCGCTCACGGCGTGGGGGCGAGCGCGCGGGCCAGGGCCGTGAGCAGCGCCGCGCCGTCGTGGGTCGCGATCATGAGGCGTTCGCCCCGGCGTGTGGTGACGACCACGCTGTCCATGCCCATCGGCACGGCCCAGCCGCCGCCGACCAGCCGCGGCGCGCTGCGGTCGGCCGCCTGGAGACCGGCGAGGGGGCTCTGGACCGCGCCTGCCGACGCCGCGTACCGCCGGCCCGCGCGGGGCTTCACGAGTCGCATCGCCGCGTGGACGGAGTCGGGGTCCACCTCGGCGAGGGGGATGCGCTCGCGGCCGACGCGGAGCATGCCGCTGCCCGGGTCGATGCGGACGCGGTGGTAGATCGCCTTCGAGATCGGGACCGCGATGCAGGGCACGAGGACCAGCAGGTAGGCCGCCGACACGAGCAGCCAGACCCCGGTGTCCTCGGGCAGCGCGTCCGCTCCCAGCCGGACGACCATCACCAGGTAGACGGCGACGCACAAGACGGTCCAGGTCTTGGGCAGCTTCTCGACGTACATGCGGGGTTCCTCGATCTTCGACGGCAGAGTCCCATCCTCGGGACTCCACCGGCCGTCGTCCTGAGTACCCGTACTCACTTCATGGAGGTCGACGGCCGGGCGGCGCATGGTCGGCCCCCGGGCGGGGCACGCGCGGGGCAGCAGCCCCGTTCGGGAAGGAGTGCGCCATGCCCGCGGACGCGCACATCGGTACCTCGTACTGGATGCACGGCACACCCTCTCCCGACCGCCCCGCCCTCACCGACGACCTGACGGCCGACGTCGTCGTCATCGGGGGCGGCATCGCGGGCCTGTGTACGGCGCACGAGCTGGTCCGAGCAGGACGTGAGGTCGTACTGCTGGAGGCCGACCGGGTCGCCGGCGGGGTCTCCGGCCACACCACGGGCAAGCTCACCGCCCTGCACGGCCTCACCTACGCGGCGCTCCGCGACGCCCACGGCCTCCTCGCCGCCACCCGGTACGCCCGCGCGCAGCAGGAGGCGCTCGACCACGTGGTGGGCCTGTGCGCGGAGCTCGGCATCGACGCCGAGCTGGAGCGGGCGCCGGCCTTCACCTATGTCACGGACGAGGAGCGGGCCGGGGAGATCCGCGCGGAGGCGGCCGCGACCCTGGAGGCCGGGCTCGACGCCTCGTACGTGACGGAGACCGATCTGCCCTTCCCGGTGGCGGCGGCGGTGCGGCTGGACGGCCAGCTCCTCTTCCACCCGCGCAGGTTCCTGCTGGGTCTCGCCGAGGATTTCGTCGCCCGGGGCGGCACCGTCCACGAGCACACCCGCGTCACCGAGCTGCGGGAGCTCGCGGCGTGCAAGCTGGTCACGGAGGGCGGTGTGACCGTGCACGCCGAGGATGTGGTGGTCGCGACGAACTTTCCGCTGATCGTGCACAGTTCGCTGATCACCAGGCTGACGGTTCGCCGGGAACTGGTGGTCGCCGCCCCTGTCCCCACGGCGACGGCGCCCGAGGGCATGTACCTGACGCCCGAGGACGGCACCCGGTCGGTGCGCACCGCCCCGTACGACGACGGCCACCGGCTGCTGATCGTCACCGGCGAGGCCTTCGAGCCCGGTACCGATCACGCGGGCGACCGGCTCGAGCGGCTGACCGGGTGGGCCCGCCGGGCCTTCCCGGGGTTCGGTGAGTCGGGGACCACCTTCCGGTGGGCCGCCCAGGACGTGCGGTCGGCGGACCACGTTCCGTACGTGGGTCATGAGCACCCGGACACGCAGCATGTCTTCGTCGCCACGGGCTTCGGCGGCTGGGGCATGAGCAACGGGGTCATGGCGGGCCGTCTGCTGGCCGCCCATGTGACCGGCGCCCCACGCCCGGACTGGACCGAACTCTTCGATCCGCGCCGTCATCTGCCCCTGCGGGAGTTCCCGGACGTGGTGCGGGCGCAGGCGTCCGTGGCCCGGCACTACCTGGTCGCACGGGCGCCGCGCTGCACGCACATGGGCTGTGAGCTCGGCTTCAACGAGCTGGAGGACACCTGGGAGTGCCCCTGTCACGGCTCGCGCTTCGCGGCGGCCGACGGGCGGGTCCTCCAGGGGCCCGCGACCCGCCCCCTGGAGGAGGCGGGTCCGACCCTGGAGGGTGCGGGCGGGGTCAGCGGCGCAGCGGACCCTCACAGGTGAAGCCGGCCGTTCCGGCGCGGCCGCCGGTCCAGATCTCCACCGGGCCGAAGGAGCAGTTCATGTCGTTGAAGTTGTCTCCGCCGCTCCGGCTCCGGTCGAGGACGAAGTAGTCGACGGTCTCGGACATGTCCTTGAAGACCTTGTCGGGGTCGGTCGCGTCGGCGAGGTTGGCGGTGATCCGGCCGGTGCAGAGGAAGCGCGGCAGCAAGGGGTCGCCGCTTCCGGTGCAGGTGGGCGTGTTGCCGGTGGCGGCCGCGAAGGCGGACCGTATCTGGTCGGGGGTGGCGTGTCGCAGGCCGGCGGTCGGCTCGTGGGTGGTGTCGGGCACGAACAGCTCGTCGACGCGGGCGATCTGCCGGTCGAGGAAGGCGTCGTAGGCGGCCTGTGTCCCCGCGTCCTTGCCGACGGTGTCGCGCCAGGTGTCGTAGCCCCGGACGTCTCCGGCGCGGAGGTAGCCGTACATGGCGCGGAGCAGGGCGGGGCGCTCGGTCCACAGGTACTCGAAGAACGTGCCCGCGTAGCTGTAGAAACGGAAGCCGTCGCCGTCGTAGGTGGCGTGCAGGATCTGGTCGACGGTCATGCGCGGGCCGCCGGAGGCGGTGTCCCTGATGACGCTCTCGACGAGCGACTTGCGGACCGCGATGCCGTCGTCGCGGGTGGCGCCGTCGAAGAACTCCGCGGTGCCCTCGTCCATGGCAGTGGTGCGGTCGTTCTCGTACCACGGCCCCTCGCCGAAGAAGCCGGGGACGGCGAAGCGGCCGTTGAGGTAGTGGACGTACTCGTGCCGGAAGAGCTCCTCGAGCGTGAGGCTGGAGTCCTGCGGCACGCGCCGCTGGTACGTGTAGAACGTCGCGCCGCGCTCGATGTAGATGCCGCCGTTCTCGGTGCCCATCCCGGTCAGGATCGGGTGGTACGTCTCGTAGTCCTGGCGGGAGGCGTAGAGCACGATGTTCAGGGCGGTGTTGGGATCGCCGGCGAGCGGCTGCTCCGTGCCGAGTACCCGGTGGAACTGGGCCTTGACCTGCTTGCTCGCGTAGTAGAGCTGGTCGACGGTGGCGCGGGCGAGGCCGGTGCGGACCTTGATCGCCCCGTTGTCGTACGTGTACGTGTACGGGAAGATCCTCGCCTCGATGTCGGCCTTGCAGACCTTGTACGGGGCGCAGGCGTCGTAGAAGTTGAGCCAGCCGACGAGAGAGGCCCAGGGGGCGCTTCCCGTCCCGAAGCCGGTCTCGACCGGACCGAGCAGCCCGCCGAGGTCGGCGACGATCCTGCTCCTGAGGCTGTCGATCTGGCCGAAGCGCCCGTACTCGCCGAGAGCGTCGCGGACGACCCAGGCGTTGGCGGTGTTCTTGAGGTGCGTGTGGGTGGAGAAGTCCTTGAACGCCGCGCGGTAGCCCGCGTTCTGGGCGACGGCGGCACGGAAGGCGGTGTCCTGGTTGCCGGGGTAGACGCCGAGGTAGTTGACGGAGAGCGCGGCGAGGGCCGCACCGCCCCAGCCGGGGTCTCCCGAGGTCTGCGGGTGGCCGGCGCCCATGCGGGCGAGGACTTGGGCGATCAGGCCGAGTTGGTGCTGCCGCAGGCCGGGAGCGCTACCGGTGTAGAGGGCCTCGCGGAGCGTCTGGGCGTTCTCCGGGGTGACGTCGAAGGTGTGCGAGGCATAGGCGTAGGCCGCGGTGGCCGCGCGCATGGTCTCGACGGTGGGGGCGTCGGTGATGTCTATCTCGGACCGGCTGAAGTCGTGGTACGCGACGGCGTGGAGGTACGTGAACATCTCCAGGAGGTGGCTGGAGTTGGTGCCGTCGTGGTCGGCGGCGAGGCTCTTGATCCGCTTGGCGACGGCCTGCACATGTGCGTCCGACATCACGGGGGCCAGGCGGGCGTCCCAGGTCCAGATGAGACCGCGCAGGCAGCCGTCGGCCTCGACGGCGGGGTCGGCGAGAAAGTCGGCGAACTGGGCGGGGGTCAGTCCGGTGATGCCGTCGAGCGTGCAGGGAACACCGGCCCGGGTGGTGGCCGCGCTTCCGATACGGGCCCGGTCCTGGGAGCTCGGGTCGCTCTGCGGTCCGGGAACGCGTCCGGCGGTGACACCGCGGGGCGCGGCGGCGGGTCCTGTCTTCGCCGCGGGCGCCTCGGCGAGGCGGTCCACCTCGTCGTGCGGGTTCGGGGCGTAGGCCGCCGGGGCCGTCGGACCGGCGTTCCGCGGTGCGAAGGTGGCCGGTGTCTTCATGGGGGCGGCGGCCTGGGCCGAGTACGCGAGCGGGGCGGTGAGGCCGGTCGCGAGCACTGCGGCGAGAAGGGTCGTGCGCACGGCTCTGTGCTGGGACACGAAGTCTCCTGTGATGGGGGGTGAAGTGGTGAACTTCCCTTGAGCGCAGGGCTGTTGACGTGACGCTGCCCTGAACATGACATGTAACATAGCAATGTGAAATTGCACTGAGAAGCCTTGCGCACCGTCAGTTTCCGTTACCCATGGGCCGCTTGAGGGTTCACGGGAACGAATGAGAGGGCGGGAACACCCACGAAAGCCGTTGCCATCAGCGCATGTTGGACCTCTTGGCGAGCACGGTGGCATGTGAAATATTACCGACGTGCCCACGAGACACCTCTCCGCGGCGACCGACGTCATCATCGTCGGCGCCGGAATGATCGGCGCGGCCTGCGCGTACTACTCCGTACGCGCAGGCCTCACCGTCACCGTCCTCGACCGCGGCCCCGTCGCGGGCGGCACGACCGGCGCCGGCGAGGGCAACCTCCTGGTCTCCGACAAGGAGCCGGGGCCCGAGCTGGATCTGGCGCTGCTGTCGAACCGCCTGTGGCGCGAACTCTCCCCCGCTCTTCGGACGGAGGCCGAGTTCGAGCCCAAGGGCGGCCTGGTGGTCGCCTCGGACGGGCACGGCCTGGAGGCCCTGCGACGGTTCGCGAAGGCGCAGAGCGCGGCAGGCGTCGAGGCGTACGAGATCCCCGGTGAAGGGCTCCACGACCTGGAGCCCCATCTCGCACCGGGCCTCGCGGGCGCGTTCCACTACCCCCAGGACGCGCAGGTGCAACCGGCGCTGGCAGCGTCCCGGCTGCTGCGCGCCTCCTGCGCCACCGTCCGCACCGGCACGGAGGTCACCTCCGTACTCACCGGTGCGGACGGTTCCGTACGCGGGGTACGGACCGCCGACGGCGGCGTGCAGCACGCCCCGTACGTGGTGAACGCGGCCGGGAGTTGGGGCGGCGACCTTGCCCGGCTGGCCGGCGCGGAGCTTCCGGTCCTTCCCCGCCGCGGCTTCGTGCTGGTCACCGAGCCGCTGCCGCGGGTGGTGCGGCACAAGGTGTACGCGGCGGACTACGTCGCGGACGTCGCGAGCGACTCGGCCGCCCTGCAGACCTCTCCGGTCGTCGAGGGGACGCCGGCGGGGCCGGTCCTGATCGGCGCCAGCCGGGAGCGGGTCGGCTTCGACCGTACGCTCTCGACACCGGCCCTGAGCCGGCTGGCCCAGGGCGCCGCGCGGTTGTTCCCGGTCCTCGCCGGCGTGCGGGTGACGCGGGCGTACGCGGGATTCCGCCCGTATCTGCCGGATCATCTTCCGGCGATCGGACCCGACCCGCGCGTACCGGGGCTCCTCCACGCCTGCGGACACGAGGGCGCCGGGATCGGACTGGCCCCGGCGACGGGCCTGTTGATCTCCCATTTCCTGACCGGGACCGCGCCGTCGATGGACGCCCGCCCCTTCCGACCGGAACGGTTCTCCGACGCGGAGCGGCGCTCCGCCCGGCCTTTCGGAGAGGCCACATGACCCGGGACGACCCGTCCACCGTTCCCCTTCCGTTGGGACTGCGCATGATCCGTCGCTTCAGGCACCGCGTGAGCCGGGCCCGTACCCCTCGGTCACTCGTCGACGCCCGGCCCGGTCCGGCGATCACGTTCACGTTCGACGGGCGGCCCGTCACCGCCCTGCCGGGGCAGTCGCTCGCCGCCGCCCTGTGGGCGGCGGGGATCCTCTCCTGGCGGACGACGCGCGCCGGAGGGAAGCCGCGCGGGGTGTTCTGCGGGATCGGCCAGTGCTTCGACTGTCTGGTCACGGTCGACGGCCGTCCGAATCGGCGTGCCTGTCTCGTCCCGGCCGAGCCGGGCCATGTCGTCACCACCCAGGAGGGACACGGCCGTGCCGAACTCGACGCCCGCTAGCGGCGATGGGGATCCCGCGGTGACCTCCGCCGGCTACGACGTCGTGGTCGTCGGTGCCGGTCCCGCCGGAATCGCCGGTGCCGTCGCCGCCGCCGAGCGCGGCCTCTCGGTGGCGCTGCTCGACGGTGACGCCGGGCTCGGCGGCCAGTTCTACCGGCAACCCGCGGCCACGCTCGGCGCCGCCCGGCCTGAGGCGCTGCACCACGACTGGGCAGCCTTCGACGGGCTGCGGCGGCGGTGGGAGGCGAGCCGGGGCGTCCATCTGCCCCGGCACCACGTCTGGACCGTCGCCTCGGAGCGGAGCGGGGTGCCGGGCGCGGGCACGGACGGCGCCTCATGGGCCGTGCACGCCGTCACCGGGCCCGACGGGGACGGTGACCGGCCCGTGGTGGTGCGGGGCCGTGCCGTGCTGCTGGCGACCGGTGCGGCCGAGCGTCACCTGCCCTTCCCCGGCTGGACCCTGCCGGGTGTGATCGGCGCCGGGGGTGCGCAGGCGATGCTCAAGTCCGGGCTCGTGCTGCCCGGCGGCCGGGTCGTGGTCGCGGGCAGCGGTCCGCTACTGCTCGCCGTGGCCTCCTCCCTGGTGGCGGCGGGAGCCCGGGTGCCCGCCGTGGTCGAGGCGGCGGGCTATCTCGGCTACGCACGGCGGCCCGGTGTGCTGGCCGCCGGCCCGGGCAAGTTGGCGGAGGCGCTCGGGCATATGGCGCCGTTGGCGCTGCACGGTGTGCGGCCCTACGCGCGGCACGCCGTGGTCCGTGCGCACGGAGCCGAGCGGGTGGAGGCGGTGACCGTCGCCCGTCTGGACGGCGACTGGCGCCCGGTGCCCGGGACCGAGCGGCGGATCCCCTGCGACGCGGTGGCCGTGGGCCACGGTCTCGTTCCCCGGATCGACCTGGGTACCGCCCTCGGCTGCGCGACCCGCGCCACTCCGGACGGCGCGACGGCCCTCGTGGTCGACGCCGGTCAGCGGACCACGATCGCGGGCCTGTGGTCGGCGGGCGAGACTGCAGGTGTCGGCGGCGCCCGACTGGCCATGGTGGAGGGTGAGTTGGCGGGCACCGCGATCGCCGCACGGCTGGGCGGATCATCCGTCGGAGGGTGGCCCGCGCGGACGCGTTCCCTGCTGCGCGCACGTGCCCGGCTGCGGGCCTTCGCCTCGCTGATGGCGACGGCGCACGCACCGGGCGACGGCTGGTACGGCCCCGGCGGCTGGCTCGACGACGAGACGGAGGTGTGTCGTTGCGAGGAGGTCGACGCGGGGCGCGTCCGCGAGGCGGTCGAGTACCTGGGCGCGGGCGACGCCCGTACGGTGAAGCTGCTGACCCGGGCGGGCATGGGCTGGTGCCAGGGCCGGGTCTGCGGGCCCGCCGTCGCCTGCCTGGCGCGCGGAGGGGCGCGGGACGTCGCACTCCCCGGCTCCCCCGAACGCCGCCCGTTGGCCGTCCCGGTGACGCTGGGGGGGCTCGCCGCACTCGAACCGGACCCGGACCGTTCGTGGGGCGGCGACTGAATCCCGTTCGGGCTGGATCCCGTACCGACAAGGGACGCAACTGACATCAGTAACATGTCACATTTCACTGACGAAGGGCTTCACGTGACCGTCACCCCCGCACCCGCCGACTGGACCGCCACCCACCCCTGGCGCGGCATCATGGTCGCCACCGCCCTCCCCTTCCGCGACGACGACCTCACCGTCGACCACGACGCCTATGCCGCGCACGTCCGATGGCTGCTCGACAACGGCTGCGACGGAGTCGTGCCCAACGGTTCGCTCGGCGAGTACCAGACCCTCACCGCCGAGGAGCGCGCCCGGGTCGTCCGTACGGCCGTCGAGGCGGCCGGTGACGGGGCGCGGGTGATGCCCGGGGTCGCGGCCTACGGCAGCGCCGAGGCGCGCCGCTGGACCGAACAGGCCGCCGAGGCGGGCTGCGGATCGGTCCTGCTGCTCCCGCCCAACGCCTACAGGTGCGATGCCTCCGCCGTACGCGCCCACTACGCCGAGGTCGCCGGTGTCGGACTGCCCGTCGTCGCGTACAACAATCCGCACGACACCAAGGTGGACCTCACCCCCGATCTGCTGGCCGCGCTGCATGCGGACGGCCACATCGTCGCGGTGAAGGAGTTCAGCGGCGACGTGCGCCGGGCGTACGAGATCGCCGAACGCGCCCCGGAGCTCGATCTGTTGATCGGGGCCGACGACGTGCTGCTCGAACTGGCCGTCGCGGGAGCGGTCGGCTGGGTCGCCGGCTACCCGAACGCCTTCCCCTCCTCCTGTGCGGAGCTGTACCGTTCCGCCGTCGCCGGCGACCTCGAGCGGGCGCTGCCGCTCTACCGCGCGCTACACCCTCTGCTGCGCTGGGACTCGAAGACGGAGTTCGTCCAGTCGATCAAGCTGTCCATGGACATCGCGGGCCGGCCCGGCGGACCCTGCCGCCCGCCGCGCTCGCCTCTCACCGGCATCACCGAGGCCGAGGTCCGCGCCGCCACCGAGAAGGCCGTCGCAGACGGCCGGCACTGAGAGGAGCCCCGTCGTGCGCACCCGTCACGTGTTCCACGCCGTCGACTCGCACACCGAGGGAATGCCCACCCGTGTCATCACCGGTGGAGTCACGCCGATCCCCGGCGCCACCATGGCCGAACGCCGGCTGCACTTCATCGAGCACCTGGACCATCTCCGAACGCTGCTGATGTACGAGCCCCGCGGTCACGCCTCCATGAGCGGCGCGATCCTGCAGCCGCCGACCAGGCCGGACGCCGATGTCGGCGTGCTGTTCATCGAGGTGTCCGGGCTGCTGCCGATGTGCGGGCACGGCACGATCGGGGTGGCGACCGTGCTGGTGGAGACCGGGATGGTGCCGGTGGTCGAACCGGTGACGACCGTCCGCCTCGACACCCCCGCCGGCCTGGTGCGTGCGGAGGTACGGGTCGAGGGCGGTGTCGCGAAGGCGGTGACGCTGACCAACGTGCCCGCGTTCTGCTCCGCCGTGGGCCGGGAGGTGAAGGTGCCCGGCTTCGGCACCGTCCCCTACGACCTGGCCTTCGGCGGCAACTTCTACGCCTTCGTCGATCTGGACGCGCTCGGGCTGCCGTTCGACCGGGACGGCAAGGACGAGCTGCTCAGGGCCGGCCTTGCGATCATGGAGGCGATCAACACCGCCGAGCGCCCCGTCCACCCGGTCCGGCCGGAGATCGGCGGCGTCAAGCACGTCCATCTCACCGCGCCCGGCTCGGACGCGCGCCACTCGCGGCACGCCATGGCCATCCATCCCGGCTGGTTCGACCGCTCCCCCTGCGGCACGGGCACGTCCGCGCGCATGGCACAACTCCATGCCCGCGGGGAGCTTCCGCTGCACCAGGACTTCGTCAACGAGTCCTTCATCGGCACCCGGTTCACCGGTCGGCTCATCGAGGAGACCGAGGTAGGAGGTGTGCCCGCGGTGGTGCCGACCATCACCGGGCGCGCGTGGCTCACGGGAACCGCGCAGTACTTCCTCGACCCGGAGGACCCGTTCCCCGGTGGGTTCCTGCTGTGAGCTGTCACGCGCCGTGAAAACGTGAAATTGTACGGTGGTGCGGCGCCACGCCCCGGCGGCCGGACGGCGCGACAAGCGGAAGTCGGAGAACGGCACATGGGCCATCTGAAGCAGAGTCATCTGATCACCACCCGGGAGCGCCTGCGCGACCAGGTGGCCCACGCTCTGCGGGCGGCGCTGATCTCCGGCGAGCTCGAGCCCGGCGAGGTGTACTCGGCGCCGGGTCTGGCCGAGGACTTCGGGATCTCGGCCACTCCGGTACGGGAGGCGATGCTCGACCTGGCCCGTGAGGGCCTGGTCGAGCCGGTGCGCAACAAGGGCTTCCGGGTCACCGAGGTCAATGAACGCGACCTCGACCAGTACACGGACATCCGGCTGCTCATCGAGGTGCCGACCGTGGGTCGGGTGACGCTGACCGCGGACCGCGACGAGCTCCGGGCGCTGCGTCCGATCGCCGAGGAGATCGTGGCGGCGGCGCGCGCCCACGACCTCATCGGCTATCTGGAGTCCGACCGCCGTTTTCACCTCACGCTGCTCGGCCTCTCCGGCAACGAACGCCTGGTCGAGACGGTCGGCGACCTGCGCAAACGGTCACGACTCTACGGTCTGACGGCCTTGGACGAGCGCGGTGAGCTGCTGCCGTCGGCGGAGGAGCATCTGGAGCTGCTCGACTTCATGCTGGCGGGTGACGCGATGGGCGCCGAGGCCTGCATGGTCCGCCACCTCAGCCACGTACGGTCCCTGTGGGCGCGGGACGAGGCCCGTACGGCGCCGGCCGCCGTGGCACCCGCTCCGCGCAGCGCGTCCGGGTGAGGTCGAGGTCCTGGGCAAAACAGCCGATAATGGACCTCATGAGCCGTAAGGCAGCAGCTCCGAACCATCCCCACTCGACTCTGTCCTACAAGGGCCGGGACATGCGTCTGCGTACGATCGCCTTCGTGATCCTCGCGGGTCTGGCGATCTGGTTCATCGCCGCGAACACGGGGTCGGTCACGATCAGGCTGTGGATCCCCACCGTCACCCTGCCTCTCTGGAGCGTCCTCACGGTCACGCTCCTCGTGGGAGTCGTTCTCGGCCTGTACATCGCCCGTCGGCGCCTACGGCGCTGACCTGAGCACGCATGGGCGACACGGAACCGCGGCTGGACCGCGGCGAGGCCCTCGCGGCCACGGGCGTGGGCTGCTTCCTGTGGGTTCCGGCCACCGGGCAGCTGATCCTGGACCCCGTGGGCCGCGACGCGCTCGATCTGCTCCCCGGGGAGTACCGCGGGCTGGCGGAAGACCTCCGGCCCAAGATCCTCCGGGACGACTGGACACTGCTCTCGGGTCTCTCCGCGGCGCTGCGGGGCGGCCGCAAGGACGCGTACAGCGCCTACTTCCGCGTCGCCCTCCACGACGGTCGCAGCCGCTGGACACACGTTCGGGGGAACGTCGTGCGTGACGGCTCGGACGGGGTCACGCGGGTCGTGGGGGTGGTCCGTGACGCCACTCTGGATCTGTCCCCCTCTTCGCTGCGGCCGCCGGCCGACGAGGACAGCGATCACCTGCACACCCTGGGCGAGGCGGCGATCGCCCTGGCCCGGGCGATGAGCGTGCACGAGGTCGCCGCAGTCCTCGGCGACGAGCTGTGCCTGCGCGGGCTCGGGGTGAAAGCCATGTCACTCGCCGTGCTCGAACAGGGCCGGCTCCGGCTCGTCCGCACCGTGCTGTCCCTGGACGATGCCGAGCCCCCGCAGAAGTCCCGGCTCGCCGACTCGTGGCCGCTGAACGACGTCGTACGCTCCGCCAGGCCACTCTTCTTCACATCGGTGCCCGACTTCCTCGACCGCTACCCGCGGCTGGCGCCGCACCGGCACGGCTTCCACGCGACGGCCGCAGCGTTCCTGCCGCTGGTCGAGCAGGGGCAGCCGCTCGGCGCCATGGGCATGTTCTACGAGGACACGAGCTCGTTCTCGCTCGCGGACCACACCCTGATGACCGCGTGGTCGAGGGCGGTGGCGCGCGCCCTGCACCGGGTCACGATGCTCGACCGATCGCGGGAGATCGCCGCCGGTCTGCAGAACGCCATGCTGCCGCGCAGGATCCCCGAGACCCCTGGCGGACGGATCACCGTGCGGTACCGGACCGCGCGGCAGGGCGTGCGGGTCGGCGGGGACTGGTACGACGCGGTGACGCTGCCCGACGGCGGGGTGGGCGTCGCCATCGGCGACGTGCAGGGCCATGACACCGAGGCGGCGGCGCTCATGGGGCAGCTGCGCGTGGCCATGACCGCGTACGCGGCGGAGGGCCATCCGTGCGAGTGGGTCCTCGCCAAGGCGTCGGCCTTTCTCGCCGAGCTGGGCGCCGACCGCTTCGCCACCTGCCAGTATCTGCGGATCGCTCTCGCCACCGGCGCGGTCCACGCGGCCAACGCGGGCCATCCGCCACCGCTGCTGCGCCGTACCGACGGCACGGTGGACCGTCTGGAGCTGGCCGGCGGTCCGCCGCTGGGGCTCCCCGCCGACTGGGACCTCACGACGTATTCGCCGACCTCGGCGCGGCTGGCTCCGGGCGAGACCCTGCTGCTGTACAGCGACGGCCTGGTCGAGAGGCCGGGCGAGGACATCGACCGAGGCCTGGCCCGGCTGAGCGCCGCGTTCTCGGCGGGCCCGGACGATCTGGAGGAGCTCGCCGACCACCTCCTCGACACGCTCACCCCGGGCCCGCACGCGGAGGACGACGCCGCTCTGCTGATGCTGCGCCGGGACACGCCGTGACCGCTGGGGCTCGGGTGGCGGGGCGGCCGTGCTTCAGGCGGGAAGGCCGTGGCGGCGGGCTTCCTTGGGGGTCGTGCCCCACCATCTGCGGCAGCAACGGTTCAGGGCCGACTGTTCGGAGAGAGCCAGGAGACCCGCGATCTGGCCGAAGGGAAGGTCGGTGGCCGTGAGATAGCGGCGGGCGGCGCGCCGGCGTTCCTCGTCGAGGAGCGCGGCGAACGTCGTGTTCTGCTCCGCGAGCCTGCGTTGGAGCGTGCGGGGATGGAGGTTCAGCAGGTCGGCGACGGTCGCGATCGTCGGTGCCGAGGTGCCCAGCGACTGACGGACCGCGGCCCGGACGCGGGTGGGGAGGTCCGGGCTCCCGCCGGGAGTGTGCTCGGCGAGGAACGCGACCGCCAGATCCCGCAGATGCGTGTCACCGCCGGCGAGCGGACGGCTTTCGAGCGTGTGCGGCACGCGCAGCAGGGCGGCGGGCCGACCCGTGCGCACGGGCACGCCGTAGAAGTCCTCGTACGCGGACAGGGGAGCGGCCGGTACGTGCGGCAGCTCCACCGTGCACAGCCCGTACGGTCCGGTCAGGAACATGATCGAGCGGTGGATGAAGCCGAGACTCAGGTCCAGCGCCTGCGGCGGGAACTCCCGCCCTGGCGCGACGCCCAGGCCGAGCGCGACGATGCCCGGTGTCCCGTACGGATCCGGCTCCAGGCCGAACCGCATCGATTCGGTGTGGACGAAGAGATAGCGGACGGTGCATGCGAGGGCGTCGCCGAGGGTGGGCGAGTTCTGGATGGCGAGCGCCAGGGCGCCGAGCATTCCGAGCTCCTGACGTGCCGCCATGCGCAGGCCGAGGTCGGGACAGCCGAGTTCGGCGGCGGCGAGCTCCAGGACCGTGGCCACGGCCTCGTCCTCGACGAGCAGGTCGTCGGAGTCGAGGGCCGCGAGGGGCAGGTTCACCCTGCTTACGAACTCCTCGGCGTCGCCGCCGAGCTCCGCGACGGTCGCGCGGAAGCCCCGCAGGCCGGCCGACCTGATCACTGGCATGTCGCCCAGGGTCAAGAATCTGTCGTCCGGAGTCAATTCCTGCTCCGTGTTGCTTCCGACACTAAGAACATGACGACGAGCACCGGTCCATCCACCACGCCCTCTCCCTCCTCCGTACTGCCCGAGCACATCGATGTCGTGGTCGTCGGCGCCGGCCTGTCCGGCGTCGGCGCGGGCTACCGGCTCGGGACGGAGTGCCCCGACCGCTCCTTCGCGATCCTCGAAGCCCGGCAGAGCATGGGCGGGACGTGGGACCTCTTCCGTTACCCGGGTGTGCGCTCCGACTCGGACATGTTCACACTGGGGTACCCGTTCAAGCCCTGGCGGGACTCCAAGGTGCTCGCCGACGGCGCGTCCATCCTCGGCTACATCAAGGAGACCGCCGCCGAGTTCGGCATCGACCGGCACATCCACTACGGCACGCGCGTCCTGGCCGCCGACTGGTCCTCGCCGACCGCCCGGTGGACGCTCACGCTGGAGCTCACGGACGCGCGTGGCGAGGTGACACGGCAGACGCTGACCTGCGACTTCCTGTACACCTGCGCGGGTTACTACAACTACGAGCGGGGCCACTCCCCGGACTTCCCGGGGATCGATTCGTTCGAGGGGCGGGTCGTGCACCCGCAGTTCTGGCCCGCGGACCTCGACCACACCGGCAAGCGCGTGGTCGTCATCGGCAGTGGGGCGACCGCTGTCACTCTCGTGCCCGCCATGGCCGGCCGGGCCTCGCACGTCACGATGCTCCAGCGCACCCCCACCTGGATCAGCTCGCTGCCGTCGAGAGACGTGGTGGCCGATGCCGTGCGGGCGGTGCTGCCGGCGAAGGCGGCGCACCGGGTGGTCCGTACGAAGAACATCCTGTTCACCATCGGCGTGTACCAGTTCTGCCGCCGCGCGCCGAGGACGGCACGGCGTGTCCTGAGCGGCCTCAACCAGCGTGTCCTGCGGGACGAGGGGCTGATCCGGGAGCATCTGACGCCCAGTTACGATCCTTGGGACCAGCGGCTCTGCGCCGTTCCGGACGCCGATCTCTTCCACGCCCTGAAGAGGGGCGAGGCCGAGATCGTCACCGATCACATCGACCGTTTCGTGCCGGAGGGGGTCAGGCTGACATCGGGCCGGGTGCTGGAGGCCGACGTCGTCGTGACGGCCACCGGACTCGAACTGCTCGCCTTCGGCGGCATCGAGCCGACGGTGGACGGCCGGCCGGTGAAACTGTCGGACCAGTTCGTGTGGCAGGGCACGATGCTCACGTCGGTGCCCAACTTCGCCTTCTGCATCGGCTACACGAACGCTTCCTGGACGCTGCGCGCCGACCTGACCTCGCGCCTCGTCTGCAAGGTGCTCAACCACATGGGCGAGCGGCGGTACGCGGCGGTGGTGCCGAAGCCGGAGGGCATCCTGCGCGAGCGCCCTCTGCTCGACCTCGCGTCAGGCTACGTCCGGCGCTCGATCGACGCCTTCCCGCGTCAGGGCGACCGGAGCCCGTGGAAGGTCCGCCAGAACTACGTCCTGGACGCGGCGACCACGATGCGCACGAACCTGGACCGCACCCTGGCACCGACCCCCCTGACGCAGGTGCTCGCGGCCCGAACGGCAGAAAAGCACGCCGAGGAGGCCACGGAGCGCGTCGGTGCGTCCGCGCCGCCCGTCAGGAGGCCGTGAGGCGAACCGGGCAGGGCAGAGCCTCACTCGTCGCGCGCGAGGCTCCGTCGTGCCGCAGCCCCACGCGATCGCCGTGCTTCATTGGTTCGACATCCCACCAATCCCCACCAAGCAACAACCGCCCGTCGGAAGTTCACCCAAGAATTACCGCACGGATCTATACCTTTAAGCCACCCTCCCTCATCCTGTCCACGGTGTGCCGCTGGGGCACGCAGTGACGCGAGAGGCGGGGCATGACTCCCATCAGCCGCAGGGGATTCGTCGGGATCGGGGCAGGTCTCATGGCGGGCGCCGCCCTCCCCACGGGCACGGCATCGGCCACCGCCGCGGCCGCCAACGGCACGCTCACCGACGTCAAGCATGTCGTGATCCTCATGCAGGAGAACCGCAGCTTCGACCACTACTTCGGCCGGCTGCGCGGCGTCCGCGGCTTCGGCGACCGGGCGGCGGGCAACATCCCGGGCGGCTGGGGCACGTTCAACCAGCCCAACTGGGGCGGCCGCCAGTACCCGTGGAAGCTCAGCGCCACCCCGCCCGCCGGGGGCGTCGACGGCGAGACCCTGGCCCAGTGCAACGGCGACCTTCCGCACAGCTGGACCTCGCAGCACGCGGCATGGAACGCGGGCCGTATGGACAACTGGGTGACCGGCGTCGGCAACACCCGCACCCTCGGCTATCTCGACCGCGGTGACATCCCCTTCCACTATGCCCTCGCCGACAACTACACGATCTGCGACGCGTACTTCTGCTCGGCGCTCAGCGCCACCGGCCCCAACCGCACCTTCCTGTGGAGCGGCAGGATCGACGCCTCCAGCAAGGACGGCGGCGACGAGTCCGGGCTCACCTGGGAGACGTACGCCGAGGCGCTCCAGCGTGCCGGGGTGAGCTGGAAGGTCTACCAGAACGCGCAGGACAACTACGGCGACAACGGCCTCGCGTACTTCAAGAAGTTCACCGACGCGCGGCCCGGCGACCCGCTGTACGACCGCGGCATGGGGTCGGTTCCCAAGGTCACCGGATCGACCCCGGACGACATCGCCGCCGCGATCCGGGCCGACGTCGTCGCCGGCACGCTCCCCCAGGTCTCCTGGGTCGTGGCCAACGAGGCCTTCTCCGAGCACCCGTACGCCCCGCCCGGCGACGGCGCGCACTTCGTCGACCTCGTCTACCGCGCGCTCGCCGCGAATCCCGAGGTGTTCGACGGGACGGTCCTCTTCCTCAACTACGACGAGAACGACGGATTCTTCGACCACGTCCCGCCGCCGGTCGCCCCGCCCGGCACCCCGGGCGAGTACCTCGACGGTGTCCCGATCGGTCTCGGCTTCCGGGTCCCGATGCTCGTCATGTCCCCGTGGACGCGTGGCGGCTGGGTCAGCTCGGAGGTCTTCGACCACACCTCCGTCCTGCGGTTCATGGAGACCTGGACGGCCGCCCTCGGCACCCCCGCCGCGTGCCCGAACATCAGCGCCTGGCGGCGCAAGGTCACGGGCGACCTGACCGGGGTCTTCGACTTCGGGAACCCCGTCTTCGGCGTTCCCTCGGGGCTCCCGTCCACCGCCAAGGTGATCGGGCAGTCGACCTGCGCCCCCCTGCCCAACCCGGTCCCGCAGGACAACGCCCTGCCCGCGCAGGAGGCCGGCACCCGCCCGGCGCGCGCCCTGCCGTACCAGGTGAACGGCAACCTCGACCGGTTCGAGTTCGGTGCCGCGGGCAAGATCCTGGCCTGGTTCTCCATGACGAACCAGGGCGCGCAGGCGAAGCGCGCGGCGCACTTCACGATCCATCCGCACCAGCACCGGTCCACGGCGGCCTGGCAGTACACCGTCGACGCGGGCACGACGTCCACGGACTACTTCAACATCGGGACGGGCTCGGGGTCGGGCAAGTACGACATCTCGATGATGGGCCCCAACCGCTTCCTGCGCCGCTTCATCGGCGACGCCTCGAAGCCGGGCAGGCGATCGAGGTCGCGGCGCGCTTCGCGACCGAGCCGGGCACCGGGAAGACGGCGATCTGCTTCGCGATGAAGAACACCTCCACCACTCCGGTGACCTTCACCATCCGCTCGAACGCCTATCGTTCCGACGGGCCGTGGACGTACACGGTGGCGGCGAACTCCTCGCGCGAGGACTACTTCAACGCCGTGGCGTACCACAACGGCTGGTACGACTTCACCGTCCTCGCCGACATCGACGGCACCTGGTCGCGTCGCTACACGGGCCACATCGAGACCGGCACCGCGAGCATCACCGGCTGACACACAGCCGCACTTCCTATCAAAAGGGACACAAGAGTCTTTACCATCCCTTGTGTCCCTTTTCTCAACTCACCTGAATTTACCCTAATGACCGATTTGGCACCCCTGGTGAGATGAATCACGCAAAGGGCCTGCAACCATCTCCTCGCACCTTCCGTCCCCTTGCCGCTCAAGGAAGTTCGGCGGGGTGGACGCGGCGGAAATCCCCTCGGCGAATTACCCACGTACGCGACGTCTTGTTTCTGTCGACATTTCTCGCCTACGGTCACCTCGACCCGGACGGATCGCCGAATCCTGCCACCGTCCGAAAAGACCGATCATTCACCCGAAGGCAGGAGCGGGGGACCCACTATTCGCCGGTCCGGATTTCTCCGGAGCGGCTCGGGGTGAAGTCGCACGTGTGCGGCCGGGCATCTCCAGCCCGAACCCGACAGCTCACCCCGCAGGCGCCGGAGAGGAATGCATCATGCCCGCACACGGTAAGCACCGGCGCCCCAAGCGACGTCCCCTGACCCGCGGTATCGCCCTTGCGAGCACGGGTGGCGCCGCACTGGCCCTGCCCCTGGTCGCCACGGCCACCGCTCATGCGACGCCCCAGACGGCCCCCGCGACCGCCCCCGCCGAGAAGACCGTCTTCAGCGCCCCGGCGAAGATCGCGGAATCAATTCCGGCCGCCCAGAATTCTGCCGCCAAGATATACAAGGTCGTCCGCGGCGACTCCCTTTCGGTGATCGCGCACGAGCAGGACGTCCAGGGCGGCTGGAAGGCCCTGTACCGCGCGAATCGCAGCGCCGTTGGTGACAACCCGTCACTTATCCACCCTGGCCTCGAACTGACGCTCAGCGGGAATTCCGCCACCGCCCCGAAGCAGCCCAAGCAGTCGAAGTCCTCGGCCCGTTCGGACGCCGACCGGGCCGACCGCTCGCAGCAGCGGAGCGCCGCTCCGGCCAAGGCCGCTCCCGCCAAGGCCGCTCCCGCGAAGCCCGCCGCCGCGGCTTCCGGGAAGGCCGCCGCCGCGGCCCCCAAGGCCGCCCCGGCGAAGACCTACGCCAACAACCTCGACGGGTGGATCCGCGAGTCGCTGGACGTCATGGCGCGCTACGGCATCCCGGGGTCGTACGACGGGATCCACCGCAACATCATGCGCGAGTCCTCGGGCAACCCGCAGGCCATCAACCTCTGGGACTCGAACGCCGTCAAGGGCACGCCGTCCAAGGGTCTCCTCCAGGTCATCGAGCCGACCTTCCTCGCCTACCACGTGCCGGGCACGTCGATGGACCTCTTCGACCCCGTCGCCAACATCACCGCGGCCTGCAACTACGCCGCGGACCGCTACGGCTCCATCGACAACGTCAACGGGCCGTACTGATCCCCGCTCCGCGTCGACTCCACGCCCCGGCCCCGGTCCCTCATGGGCCGGGGCTTCGGCGTCCCGCCAAGCGGTCTGGGGCATTCCGTCCCCATGTCGCGTTCATGGCGTGCACCATGGGCGACTGATGATCCGCGATGGGGATCGCGGATCCCGTCCCTGGGGGGAACGACGTATGAAGAGAACGCTTGCCGTGTGCGCGGCCGCCGCCGCCATGGCCGGTCTGCTCACGGTTGCCGGTCCGGCCGTCGCCCAGACGCCCGGCGCCGCCGCCGCCGCCTCACGGTGCACGCCCGGCCCGACCGTACTTCCCTCGCTCCCGCCGGACGCCCGTGGCGGGATCTCCACCGAGGGCGTGCACGATCTCGGCCCGCGCGGCCTGGCCGTGGGCGCGAGCGGCGGCCTGCCGGTGTACTGGCGAGGTGAGCGGCTGCACCGTGTGCCACTGCCCGAGGGCTACGACGAGGGTGCTGTCCGAGCCGTCAACCGGCAGGGACTCATGGCCGGCTGGGTGGGGCGCCGCTCCGACGGTTCGACCGCCCTGTTCAGCTACCGCCCCGGGGCCTCGTCGGTGCGGCTGTTCGCCGACGGGGTGCCACGGGGCGCGTCCGATGTGGACGTCGACGACGCCGGGCGGATCGCGGCCGTCGACAGCGACGGCACGGCGAAGGTGTGGCGGGACGGGAAGGTCACGCGGACCCTGGCGCTGCCGCCGGACGCGGGACCGGGCACGGTCGTGACGCGGATCACCAGTGTCAACGCGCGCGGCGATGTGATCGGCGCGGCCGAGCAGTCGTACGACGGCCCCGACGGTTTCACCTGGAGCTCCTTCCCGGTCCTGTGGCCGGGGGACGGCGGTCCGGCGCGTGCGCTGCCGGTCGCGCGCGCCGAGTATCTGGTCCACAACATGGCCGAGGGCATCGACGACGCGGGGCGGGTGGTCGGGTACGTCTCGGTCAGCGACCGGTTCGACCCGGAGAGCGAGCCCTGGTCGTGGACGCCCCCGTACCAGGATCACGGCTCGTCCCCCGGCCTCGTTGCCGGGCAGGAGGAGGGTGAGTTCGGTGCGATCAGCCCGACGACGGGCGTCGCGGTGGGTACGGCGACGACCCACCGGGAGGGCGCCCCGCTCCTGCCCTCCCAGGCCCAGTTGTGGCCGGGGCACGGCCCGGTGCTCGCGCTGCCGTCGCTCGAGGCGGACCGTGACGCGACGGCCCGCGCCGTGTCGGACGACGACCGGGTGGGCGGAGTCGCCGTCGACGCGTCGTGGGTCGCCCGTCCGGTGATCTGGAACTGCGCGAGCCGACAGGCGTACGTGCCCCCGGGCTCGTAGCGGCGGCAGGCGACATCGGGGCGCGGACGGGCCGGACCGGAGTGCGTCCGCGCCCCTGACCGGTAAAGGGTGCGGACAGGACACGCCAGGTCCGCACCCCGACAGGTCGGGCGTCGGGAGGTCGGACGTCGGCAGGTCAGGCGTCGAGCCGGGGCCGGGCGGACTCCGGTACGGAGGTGGTGGCGTCCGTGGTCTTCGTGCGGCCCACGGCCACCCGTAGCGTCACGGCAGCCGCGACCCCCGCCACCACGCCCCAGGTCAGGGCGGCCGGAACGCCTCCGCCGAGGACGGCGGACATGTGCAGGAGCCCCCAGCGCAGGCCCGCCCCGTCCGTCGCGATCCCCAGGAGCTGGCCGGCCAGCAGCGCGAGGACGGTCGCGCAGACCGCGCCCGCCGCCATCGCGGGGACGGTGACCCGGGTGAGCAGCACGGGCAGCCGGCGCAGTGCCCACCACACGACGACGAGAACCAGCACGTCGGCGGCGCGGTACAGGAGCCAGTCGCCGAGCTGCACGCCCGCCGGGCTGTCCCATGCGCCGAGCAGCAGCCACTGCCGCAGGAGGTCGCCCGGTTCGGCGAACAGCCCGCCGTCCGGGGAGACCGTCTGGATGGCGGCGGCGACCGGTTGGTACGAGAGGACCAGCAGGGACAGGGCGATCGCAGCGGTCCCGACGGTGGCGGCGAGGCGGGCGGCCCGCGCGGGGACCACCTCCTGCGGCAGCGGACCGGCACCCTTCGCGGTGACGCGCGCGACGAGCACGGTCACGACCGCCGTGACCAGTGCGGTCGCGACCAAGGCCTGCCGCCCGGTGGAGATCACGCTCGCCAGCTGGGGCAGGAAGCGGTAACTGCCGCGCCCGTGCGAGGCGATCAGCCACGGTGCGGAGACGGTGACCGCGAGCGTCCCGGCCACGAGACCCCAGGCCCACAGTGCGAGCAGCGCCGCGGTCAGCCTGCCCCGTACCGGCGGCAGCCTGCGGATCAGGAGCAGCGCCCCGGGCACGAAGAAGGCGAAGACCGCGAAGAACCGGATCTGCATCCCGGTGCCGTACAGCCCGAGGTAGCGGCCGGCGTCGGTCCCGGCCGTGTCCCCGACCCCTCCGGCCACCTCGGCTCCGAACCGGACCGAGGCCGGAGGATCGTACGACCAGGGAAGCAGCCAGCGCTCGAGCTCGGCGGTGGCCTGACCGCCGAGGACGCCGGTGGAGCCCGGCAGATGAAGTGCCTGCGCACTCGCTCCCGCCCACCACAGCAACGCCGTGAGCAGCAGCCCACCCACCAGTGCCGGTATCGCCGCGCGCCGGTATGTCATGTACGTCCCCCGCTGTGATCGGACCCCGTGCTACCCCTTGCGGGGTGGAGGTTACGGGTTGTTGATCACACGCGCATCAGCGGCCTATGTGCGACTCGCCCATTGCCGTTGTGCCGGAGGAGAGTGAAGACGCTCTCCTCCGGCACGTGGCACGCTCAGCCGAACATCTCGCCGAGCAGCTCGGGGCCGATGGCGATGGGGGCCGGGCGGTACGCAGGAGGCTGCGTACCCATCAGCTCGCGCACCAGGAAGTCCCAGCAGCGGGTGCGGACATGGGCCAGGCAGTCGATGAACGTGTGCTCGGCGCCGGGCACGATGTGCAGTTCGAAGTCCTTGCCGGCGGCGAGGAGCCGGTCGGCGAGCCGCAGCGTCTGCTCGGGGTGGACCTGGTCGTCCATCTCGCCGTGGATGAGCAGCAGCTTGCCCGCCAGCCGGTCCGCGAGCTCCAGGCTGGAGGTGCGTGCCCAGGCCTCGGGATCGGCCGCGCCGTCGTACGTCTCCACGAAGCCCAGGTTGAAGTGGAGGGCGTCGTGCGAGCCGGAGAGGGCGACTCCGACCTTGTACACCTCGGGGAAGTCCAGCATCGCCCGCGCCGCGGCGAACCCGCCTCCGGAGTGGCCGAACACTCCCGTCCGGTCCAGGTCCATCCAAGGCCGGGTCTCGGCCAGCTGCCGCAGCGCGGCAGCGTGGTCGGCCAGGCAACCCGCGTCGGCCAAGTGACCGTAGGAGGCGTCGTGGAAGGCCTTGCTCCGCCCCGGGGTGCCTCGCCCGTCCAGCGCCACCACGACGAAGCCCAGTGCCGCGAGGGGTTCCGCGTCGAGGCCCATGCCGCCGGGGTCGAAACACGGGGCGACCCGGGTGACCTGTGGGCCGGGGTAGACGTTGTCCACCACCGGGTAGCGCTCTGCGGGGTCGAACCCCCGCGGCCGGTACAGCACGCCGTAGATGTCCGTCACGCCGTCGGCCGCCTTGACGCGGAAGCGCTCCGGAGCCGTCCAGCCGGTGGCGACGAGCTTGCCGATATCGGCACGCTCCAGCTCGACGAGGACCCGCCCGCTCCAGTCACGCACGCTGGTCACCGGCGCGGTGTCGACGGTGGACGCGGAGTCGATGAAGTACTCCTGGTCGTCCCCCATGGTGACGATGTGGTCAAGTTCGTCGTCCGTGACCTTGGCGAAGCCGGAGCCGTCCAGGCCGACACGGCACACGGTGCGCCGGTAGGGATCCTCGTCCACCAGACCGGTGGCGGTGAAGTACACCACCCGCTCGGTCTCGTCGACGCGCAGGATCTGCCGAACCACCCACTGCCCGGACGTGACCTGCCCGAGCAGCGCGCCGGTGCGCAGGTCGTACCGGTACAGGTGGCCCCAGCCGTCCCGCTGCGAGTACCACAGGACTTCGTCGGCACGGACCCGCACGATCGGCGGCTCGTACATCGACTGGTTGGGCTCCACCCGGGTGGCCCCGGTCTCGCTGAGCACCGTGGTGACCTCGCCGGTGACCGGGTCGAGGCGGTACAGGGTGAGCGTGCGCAGGTCGCGGGGCCGGCCGAGGTAGTACACCGCGGAGCCGTCCGGGGCCCACCACGCCCACTTGGCCATGATCGGCGACATCACCGGCATGAGCAGCGGGTCGGCCTGCGCGCGGACCACGGTGCCCTCGGTGACGTCCAGCACGACCAGTTCGGCGTGCGGCATGTTCTCGTCCCCGGCGTAGGCGAACCGCTGGGTGTGCAGGCGGGGCGCGCCGCCGTCGGCGGGCCGGGCCTCCACGAGGTGCGTCTGTCGGACGCTGCGCTCGTCGGTGCGGTGCGCGAGGACCTTCGTCGAGTCGGGCGACCACGCCACCGCCGGCGGCAGGTACGGCAGCCCTATCTTGCGCAGCAGGGTGCCGTTGCTCGTACAGTCCGGGCCGTAGCCGTACCCGTGGTCGGGTCCGCCGTCGGTGGTCAGCGCCCACTCACGCCCGTCGGAGAGCGAACGCGCCCACAGGTCGTGCCCCCGTCGGGACACCGCTACCTTCCCGTCGGGCGACGGGACTTCAAGGGGGTTTCCCGGAGGGGTGAACTCGGCCCGCTCGCAGACATAACTGTCCAGTCCACAGCGCCAGTACTCGCCGAGCGCGAAGAACTCCACGGCGTTCCCGGCCCATTCGATGGCCATGAACGGCAGGGCTTCAGGGTCGACCTGCTGCCCGGAGGCATCGGCCAGTGCGGTGGCGAGCAGGGCGTGGTCGAAGGCCGGCTCGCGCGTGCCCGCCGCCGGGTCGACGAGCACGAACCGCCTGCCGACACCATTGCTCACCGCGTACCAGAAGCGGGCGCCATCGTCGATCCACTGCGGCCTGACCTTGTCGCCGACGACGAGCTCGCCGGGGCGGGCGGGGCGGCGCAGGAGCTGCTCGGCGGCCTGGTAGTCCTGAGTGGTAGTCATGCTTCGTGTCCGTCCTTGGTGTTGATCGGTGTTGATCTTGATCGAGGTCGCGCCGACCCGGCGTTTCTAGAGGGTGCGGGCGGTGATGTCGCCGTAGGCGGTGGTGGCGTGGATGTTCAGGCCGGGGGTGCCGTCGGTGTTCTGGAGGGCGTTGTGGATCCGGCCGTAGGCGGTGCCGGCGTCCAGGGAGGCGGAGACGCCGTGGGCGGCGCCGACCGAGATCCCGCCGGATTCGGTGTGCAGGGTGACGGTGCCGCGCACGGCCTCGGTGACCTTCAGGTCGCCCTTCCGGGTGCGGATCTCCGCGTCGCCGCCCAGGCGGCCGACCGCGATGTCGCCGGCCTGGAGGGTCAGGCGGGCGCTCGCGGCCTCGTCGAGCTCGACCGTGCCCTGCGCGGCCTCGAAGGCGACGTCACCGAGCCGTCCGGTGCTGCGGAGTTCGGCGTCGGCGCCCTTGGCCTCGACGCGGGAGCCGGCCGGCAGCTGGACGGTGACCTCGACGTATCCGGAGCCGCCGAGGACCTGGCTCTTCGCCTCCGGGGCCTGGATCCGCAGGACACCGCCGGTGAACTCGACCGTGGTCTGCTCCGCCGCCGTCACGTCACGGCTCCTGGAGGCGTCGGCGGGCAGGACCTCGACGGTGACGTCGGCCCGGTCGGCGGCGACGAACCGGACGCGCCCGGCGGGGATGTCCAGGACGGCGGAGATCGCGGCGGTGGTGGCGAACTTCTGCATGGTGCTCTCCTCGTGTCAGCAGCGTGCACTCCGTCGGCCCGCTGTTTCTGATGATGGAAAGCTACGTTGCGTTCATAGACTTGGCAACAGACTCGTTGCGCAGAATTGCCATCACTGCAGATCAATTGAGGGAAATCGTTGCAACGGCTCTGCCGCCTAACGCAACGACTGTCACGCTATTCGTTGCAACGGATGTGCGCTGAACGCTACGGTCGTTCAGAAATGGTCACCGAACCAACCGGCCGCGAGTTCACCGACGCGTTCCAAGGTGCCCGGCTCCTCGAAGAGATGAGTGGCGCCGGGGACGACGACGAGCTCGTTCTCACAGCGCAGTTGACGTTGTGCCTCCTCGTTCAGGTCCACGACGAGGGGGTCGTGGCCGCCCACGATGAGGAGAGTGGGGGCGCGTACGGCTGCGAGGTGTGGACCGGCGAGGTCCGGGCGTCCGCCGCGGGAGACCACGGCGGACACGGTCGCGGCAGGGTCGGCGGCGGCCCAGAGGGCGGCCGCCGCGCCGGTGCTGGCGCCGAAGTAGCCGGTGCGCAGCCCGCCGATGCCGGGCTGTTCGCCGAGCCACGCCGTGGCCCGGGCCAGACGGTCGGCCAGGAGTTCGGTGTCGAACACGTTGGCGCGGTCGGCTGCCTCCTCCTCGGTGAGCAGGTCGAAGAGGAGCGTGCCGAGGCCGGCTCGGTTCAGGTCTTCCGCGACGGCGCGATTGCGGGGGCTGTGCCGACTGCTGCCGCTGCCGTGGGCGAACAGGACGACTCCTGCCGCTCCCTGAGGCACCACCAGATGCCCCGCTACTTCCAACTCCCCTACCTGGATGCGCACTTCCGCGTCCGTCGCGCCGGATCCGCGCGCGGCACGGTTGCGCGCCAGGCAGGCGAGGACCTCCTCGTCGGCGGTCTGCGAGAAGTCCTCGTAGAACTGGCCGATCGCGTAGAAGAACTCCGGCTCGTGCACGCTGGCCGTCTCGTCCGCCTCCCCGCCGATACGGGCCGGCCAGCCGGCCGGCGCGACGGGGACCGCGAGCACGATCCGCTCGGCCCCCCGTGCGCGGACGACCCGGCAGGCGGCCAGTGCCGTGGCGCCCGTCGCCAGCCCGTCGTCGACCACCACGGCCGTACGGCCGTCGAGGCGGGCCGGTGGTGTCGTCCCGCGATAACGCTCGGCCCGTTGGCGCAACACCACCCGTTCCCGTTCCTCGACCGCGGCGACGTCACGGTCCGAGACGCCTGTCTCGATCAGCACGTTCTCGTTGAGGACCCGCACGTCTCCCTCCCCGATGGCGCCCATGGCCAGCTCTGGCTGGAAGGGCACTCCCAACTTGCGTACGAGGCAGACGTCGAGAGGCGCCCCGAGTGCGTCGGCAACCTGTTCGGCGACCGGCACGCCGCCGCGCGGAAGGCCCAGGACCACGACGTCGTGGCCCTTCAGATGGTCCAGGCGGGCGGCGAGTTGCCGTCCGGCGTCCGTACGATCGGTGAAGTACATGTCCCGCTCGTCTCCCTGGTCCGGAGCGTGCGCGCGGTCGGTGCCGTGCCGCGTCCCGTCAGGCGGGACGGGCGACGAGGGTTCCGTCCTCGTCGAGGGCGACCTGCGCGCCGTAGGGCCGGCTCGTCCGGCCGAGTACGTCGTGGAGCCACCGCGCATCCCGGCCGGGGGCGTGCTCCAGCCTCATGCGCCGGGCCCGCAGGGGAATGATGCGCACCTCCTGGAGTCCGCCGTCTTCGGGCCTCACCGCGGCGACGGGGAGCAGCCGCAGGTCGTCGCGGTACTGCTCGTAGCCCGTGATGCCCTCGTAGTCGTTGATCAGATCGCCGCAGCCGTGCAGGACGAGTCTGCCCCGGTACACCTCCACGGGCCGGGGGTGGTGCGAGGAGTGTCCGTGCACGATGTCGGCGCCGCTGTCGATCAGGGCGTGCGCGAAATCGACGTCGGCACGGGAGAGCGCGTAACCCCAGTTCGAGCCCCAGTGGACCGACACCACGACGATGTCGCCCGGTCTCTTGGTCTCCCGTATCCGGGTGGTGAGGCGGGTGGCGGTGGCGTCGGTCGACGCGGCGGCGAATTGGACGCCGCCCAGCTCGGCCGTGGCGGCCCAGTAGCTCGGGATACCGCTGGAGGCCATGCCCAGGGCGTGGACGACGAGCCGACCGCCACCGGGAAGGTCCACGACTGCGGGCCGACCGGCCTCCTCGGTGTTCCGGCCTGCGCCCACCGTGCGCAGCCCGCTCGCGGAGAGCGCGCCGAGGGTGTCGTCGAGACCGACCCGGCCGTAGTCCAGGACATGGTTGTTGGCCAGCACACAGACATCGGGGCGGACGGCCGCCAGGCTCGGCAGGTTCTCCGGGTGCATCCGGTAGTGGACCGCCTTCCCGGGGGCGAACTCGCCGTTCGTGGTGACGGCCGTCTCCAGGTTGGTGATCCGGACGTCGGGCGCGGCATCGTCGAGGGCGCCGAGCGCGACACCCCAGGGATAGGCGAAGTCCACGCGGTGGGGAATCGGTCCGTTCACCGCCTCCGCGAGCGCCACATAGGACCGTGCATCATGCACATACCGCTCGCGGAGAGCCGGATCGCCGGGATGGGGAAGGATCTGGTCGACTCCGCGGCCGAGCATCACATCGCCGCAGAGGAACAGTCCGACCAGGTCACTGCCCATACACCCAGGGTAGACGCGGTGGGGCGGGGGCGGCCGGGGATCAGGCCCCGCCCACCAGTACGACCTCCAGCGTGCGCGGGCCGTGCACTCCTTCCACTCGGTCGAGTTCGATGTCGCTGGTCGCGGAGGGGCCGGAGATCCAGGTGAGCGGGCGGGTCGGGTCGAGGCGTTCGAGGGCTTGGGGGACGGAGGAAACAACCTGGTCGGGGACCCGTACGACGCAGATGTGGTGGTCGGGTACGAGGGTGATGCGGCGGCGGCCCTGGTCAGGGCTGCCATCCAGGACGATCGTGCCCGTCTCGGCGACGGCGATCGCACAGCCGGTGACGACGCTCTCCACCTGGTCGAGCTCGTGCGAGGTGCTCGCGGCCCGGTCGTGGACCCGGGTGGGATCCGCGGCCGACATCCACTCGGGCGGCAGCCCGGGAGGCACGAGGACGTACCGCGGCCCCCGTGCGGCGAGCAGTCTCATGATCAGATACGGAAGCTCCTCGGCGTCCGTGCGGTGCACGATCGCCCGGTAGTCGGCGAGGTTCTCGGCCAACAGCTCGACCATCTGTTCCGTCGTCCGTGACCCCTGCTCGCGCAGATAGTCGCGGTCGACGGCCTGCTCGACAGCGTGCTCGTACGTGCCGGGGCCCTCGTGCGGGCCGAGCGCGCGCCGGATCCGCCCCAGAATGACGTCCCTGCCGCTCATCGGCCGGTCTCCTTCGCTGCCGCGCCGTGCGTGCGATGCCACCAGTCGCGGAACGGTTCGGGCGGCAGGGTCGGCAGGTCCCTCGTCGCCGTCCAGGCACGGCCCGGACCCGGCACCGTACGGGGGTGGAAGCGGCGGGTGCGTGCGGCCAGGCGTTGGCCGGTGGCGAGCGCTGCGGGGTGGCGGAACGCCCACTGCGCCGCGCGCATGGCGGCACGCTCGGCCGCGTGTCCCTTGGCGGGTTCGAGGGTGACCCTGCTGCCGTCGCGGGTGACCGCGCCTCCCTGGACGATTCGCTCGCGCAGATGGACCAGGACTTCCGGGATGTCGATGGCGACGGGACAGACGTCGTAGCAGGCGCCGCACAGGGTCGAGGCGTACGGGAGTGAGGCGTCGATCTCGCTCGCGGTGCCGCGGAGTTGAGGGCTGAGGATCGCACCGATCGGACCGGGGTAGACAGAGCCGTAGGCGTGACCTCCGGCCCTCTCGTAGACCGGGCAGACATTGAGACAGGCCGAGCAGCGGATGCAGCGCAGTGCCTGACGGCCGACGTCGTCGGCGAGGGTGTCGGTGCGGCCGTTGTCGAGCAGGACCAGATGGAAGGCCTGCGGACCGTCGCCGTCGGTGGTGCCGGTCCACATCGAGGTGTACGGGTTCATCCGCTCGGCCGTCGAGGAACGCGGCAGCGTCTGCAGGAACACCTCCAGATCACGCCAGGTCGGCACGACCTTCTCGATGCCCACCACCGAGATCAGCGTCTCGGGCAGCGTCAGACACATACGGCCGTTGCCCTCGGACTCGACCACCACAAGGGTCCCGGTCTCGGCAACCATGAAGTTGGCACCCGAGACCCCGACCTTCGCACGCAGGAACTTCTCCCGCAGGTGGAGCCGGGCCGCCTCCGCCAACTCGGCGGGTGTGTCGGTCAGACCCTCCGGCGCCGGACGCCCCCAACGACCCATCTCCGAGCGGAAGATGTCGCGGATCTCCCCCCGGTTGCGATGAATCGCCGGCACCAGGATGTGGGACGGCCGGTCCTCACCCAACTGCACGATCAGCTCGGCGAGATCCGTCTCGTACGCGGCGATCCCTTCCGCCTCCAGAGCCTCGTTGAGGCCGATCTCCTGGGTCGCCATGGACTTCACCTTGACGACCTCACTCTCGCCCGTCGCATTCACCAGGCCGACCACGATCCGGTTCGCCTCCGCGGCATCAGCCGCCCAGTGCACCGTCCCACCCGCCGCCGTGACGGACTCCTCCAACTGGACCAGGTACGTGTCCAGATGACGGAGCGTGTGGTCCTTGATCTGCTTCCCGGCCTCCCGCAGCTCCGCCCAGTCACCCAGCTCGGCGACCGCCTTGCTCCGCCGCTCGCGGATCGTGTGCGTGGCGTGCCGCAGATTCGCCCGCAGAGTGGCGTTCCGTACGGCGTCGTGTGCGGCCTTCGGAAAAGACGGCATCCCCATGAACGTCCCGCTCATGCCACCGGCTCCGATTCCGTGCTCGCCAGGATCTCGGCGATGTGAACCGGTCGCATCCCCACCTCGAGGCGGGTCATGGTCCCGCCGATGTGCATCAGACACGAGTTGTCCGCCGCACAGAGCACCTCAGCCCCGGTCGACACCGCGTTCCGCACCTTGTCGGCCCCCATCGCCGCCGAAACGTCCGCGTTCTTCACCGCGAAAGTGCCACCGAAACCGCAGCACTCCTCCGCGCCCGGCAGCTCCACCAGCTCCAGCCCCTTCACCGCCGTCAGCAGCCGCAGGGGCCGGTCGCCGAGTCCGAGACTCCGCAGGCCGTGGCACGTCGGGTGGTACGTGGCCTTGTGCGGGTAGTACGCGCCGACGTCCGTCACCCCCAGCACATCCACCAGGAACTCCGTCAGCTCGTACGTCTTCGGCACCACCGGCGCCACCGTGGCCGTGAGCGAGTCACCCCGGCCCTCCGCCCGCGCCCGCTCACCCATCCGCGGATACAGTTCCCGCACCATCGCCCCACACGACCCCGACGGCGTCACGATGGCGTCGTAACCGCCGAACACCTCCGCGAACCGCCGAGCCAACGGCTCCGCCTGACGCCGATAGCCCGTGTTGTAGTGCGCCTGACCACAACACGTCTGGCCCATCGGAAAGTCCACATCCACGCCGAGCCTACCCAGAAGCCTCACCACCGCCCGTCCGGTGTCCGGATAGAGCGTGTCGTTCACGCAGGTCAGGAACAGTGCGACACGCATCGGGCTCCTTCGTATGGGTCGGACGGCCTCGTCCGAGGTTCATACCGCACCGGCGGTCGGATGCGGAACTGCCGCTCAGGACGTGGACGGTGGCTTCGACGTCGGGGGCGGCTGGATCACCGGAATGGTGAACACATGCTCCGGGCTCACGATGCGGGTGATCGCCTGACCGAAGAGCGTGCTCGGTTCCTGTCCGTCGTGATCGATGTCCGTGTTCAGCATCACGACCATCGTGGCCTTCGCTTCGGGCAGGTAGACCACCAGTGACTCGTAACCGGGCAGTGAGCCGTTGTGGCCGATCCAGCCGTCGACGTCGAAGATGCCCAGCCCGTATCGCACGCCGGCCAGGCCGGTCGGGACGACGTCGAGGCGTTGCGCCTGGGTCTCGGGGGTGAGCAGGGTACCGGTGGCGAGAACGCGTGCCCAGGTACGCAGGTCTCCGAGCTGGGAGATCATCGCTCCCGCCGCCCAGCCCCAGGAGGGGTTCCAGTCCGTGGACTCCTCGACCTGCCCGGTCGCCGTCTGGTTCGTGTAGCCCTGGGCGTGCGGGCTCGGGAACTCGGCGCCTGTCGGGAAGAGGGTGTGGCGCAGTCCGGCCGGCTCGATGACGTTCTCCTGGATGTACTCGTTCAGGGGCTGTCCGCCGGCCTTCTCCACGACGAGACCGAGCAGGATCAGATTGGTGTTGCAGTACTCGAACTCCGCGCCCGGCTGGAAGTTCACGGGGTGTTTGAAGGCGATGTCGAGCAGTTCCTGCGGTGTCCAGGGCCGGTCGGGGTTGGACGTCAGGGTCTTGTAGAACCCCTCGTCGGCGGAGTAGTTGAACAACCCGCTGCGCATTTCGGCGAGTTGGCGCAGTGTGATCTCGTCGCCGTTCGGTACGCCGTCGACGTACTTGTCGATCGTGTCGTCCAGGCCGACCTCGCCCTGGTCGACCAGTTCGAGCATCGCGGTCACGGTGAACGTCTTGGTCACGCTGCCGATCCGCATGTACAGGTCCGGATTCATGGGAGCCCTCGTGTCCTTGTCGGCGACGCCGAAGGACTTGACGTAGGTTCCCTTGCCGGGAGCGGAGAGCGAGACCATCACGCCCGGCACCTGAGCCTCGCGCATGACCTCCTGGATCGCGGTGTCCAGGCGGGCCGCCACGGCCGGGGTGAGCTCGACGAACTCGCCGTTCGAGGCGGAAGGAGCGAGTTCCGCGGCGCTGTAGGCGGCGGTGGGGGCTTCCACGGAGAACGTCGCCGCCCCTGCCGAGGCGGGGACGGCCAGCATGCCGGTCGCGGCGAGAACCACGCAGACCCGGCGCCACCGCGCCCGCGAGGGCGAGTGCGCTTGCGAGTACCTCACGGCAGGCCTCCTGCCACACGAGGGAACCCCCGCATTCAGGCTAGGCCGCACGTGCAGACCGTGCACGGCGAGTGCCGTCGGCCCGATTGTCGGACCCCTCCGCTACGTTGCCGCCATGAGCGCATACGTGCTGGTGGCAGGGACATGGCTCGGAGCGTGGGCGTGGGATGCGGTGGTGCCCGAGTTGCGGGCGGGCGGTCATGGTGCCCATGCGGTGACGCTGTCCGGGGTCGCCGAGCGGCAGGGCGTCGCCGCGGGGCAGCAAACGCATGTGGCGGACATCGTCGACGTGGTCGACCGGCTCGATCTGCGTGACGTCGTCCTGGTGGGGCACAGCTACGCCGGCATCCCGGTCGGGCAGGCCGCCGAGCGGATCGGGGACCGGCTGGCCCGGGTGGTCTTCGTGGACTCCAACGTGCCGGCCGACGGCGGGTCGTTCGTCTCCGCGTGGCCGGACGGTCGGGCGATGGTGGAGAGTTCGATCGCCGAGAACGGCGGCTTCTGGGCGCCGCTCGGCGCGGCCGACTATGCGGGGCAGGGTCTGGACGACGCCCAGATCGCCCGGATCGTCGGCGGCTCGACGCCACACCCGGGCGCCTCGCTCACCGAACCGGCCGAACTGGCCCGCCCGCTCGGCGAGCTGTCGGCGACGTACATCAAGTGCCTGCTGGACGGCTCCGAGCCGAACGACGACGTCGCGGCGTTGCTGCAGAGCGAGCGCTGGGAGCTCGTGCGGATGGACACGGGCCACTGGCCCATGTTCTCCCAGCCCCACGAGCTGGCCCGGATCCTCCTCGACGCGGCCCGGAAGTAGCGGTCCCGGAGATCGCCGTAGCCCTCCGGGGCCCTACGGGACGAACGATCACGGTGACCGACCGGCCGGGTCCTAGAAGTTGCCGTAGTTGACCTGCCAGGTCGGCAGGCCCATGTGGCGCCAGAGGGCGACCACGCGGTCACGGTCGTCCAGCGAGACCCGTACGGCGTATCGGTGGCGCACATGTGCGTCGAAGAGTTCGGCCTTCACGATGTCGTCGCTGCGGCCGTCGTCCGAGGCTCGCATCCACAACTCGTCGTAGGGGACTCCGTGCTGGGCGAGCCATGCCTCGGTCATCGGCCGGTGGTCCTCGCTGCGGCCCGAGACCAGGACGATCGTGTCGTTCTCCGCGCTGCGGAAGGCCCGCAGGGCCTGCCGTACCGAGGCGTTGACGAGGTCGAGGTCGCAGCGCGAGAAGTCGTACGGACCTCGGTCACCGCGCAGCGCGAGCGTGCCGTCGATGTCGCACATCACCGCCGACGGCAGCGCCGGGTCGGGGACGTAGGGCGCGGCCGAGGGTCGCTTGCCCAGCCACTCGGCGGTCAGCCGCCAGCCGCCGCGGGTGGCCTTGGCGTGCTTGTCGGCCAGAATGCGGATGATCTCCTCGCCGACGGATCGCTCGCGCGCGGCGTCGCGTCGTACGCACTCCTCCACGGGCACGTCGGTGAAGTCGTGCACGACGAAGTCGGCGTCGAGGCCGGTGACGGCCGCGATGAGCCGCTTGGGGATGTGCGGGGTCAGGTGCGTGTTGTCGACGACCACGTCGAAGCCGCCCTCGACGGCCGAGCGGACCGCGGCGTCCTGGATGTCGAGGACGGTCCGCTCGTGCGCGTGCGAGCGCCCGCGCTCGGGGGCCGGGATGTCGAGCATCGTGCGCAGGTCGTCGAGGTTGACGCGGCGCATCCGGCCCTCGGACTCCGACTGCAGCCGCCGGGCGGCCGTGGTCTTCCCCGAGGCGGGGAGTCCCGTCATGACGTGTACTACGGGCACGGTCAGTTCTCCTCGTCGGTCGTGAACGGGTCGGCGGCCTCCGGCCTGACGGAGCGCCAGACGACCAGGTCGGTCGGTCGTCCGTCGAGGCGCAGGAACATGGCCGAGCGGATCTCCGGGGCGACCGGCAGCTCCTTGACCGCCCGGGCGAAGGCGCCCCGGTCGGCAGCCAGGTGGGTGACGCGCTTGTACGCCTCGTCGATGGCGTGCTCGCGGGCCGCCGCCTCGTCCTCGAGCCGGGCGATGACGCCGCGCACCCAGGTGTCGAACTCGTCCGGCACCTGTTCCAGCAGGGCGTCCAGCGGCCGGCCGCCCGTGGCTCTGATGCCGCCGAGTTCGGCGACCGAGCACCCCAGGCCCGACGCCAGCCGCTTGACGGACATTCCGGCGAAGCGCTGGATGCCGTGGCTGCGCCAGATGTCCCGCTCGGTGACCCCGGTCAGTACCTTGTGGAGCCGTACGTACTCGCTCAGCTTGGCCTTGGCCCGTACGCCCGAGGCGTACCGCAGGACGAAGCCCTCGGCGTCGGTGCCGGTGGCGGCGTGGCCGCCGGGCAGCGTGTTCGACTCGGTGAGCGCGATCAGTTCGGTGAGGGACATCGCGGGCCAGGTCCGTACGACCGTTCCGATCTCGGTCCACGCGGTCGCGGCCTCGGTCAGGGGCACCTCGCTGCCGTCGGGGCCGAAGGCGGCGAGGAGGACCAGGTCCCGGCGGTCGCCGTAGTCCACGACGATCCGGTTCTGCGGGTAGAGGATCTCGGCGAGGTACGTGACTCCGGGAGTCAGCGCGCCCGTGTCCCGGGCGTCGAGCCGGCGCTGCGCCCAGGTCGCCTGGGTGCTGATGAAGGAGCCCTTGGAGGCCACGTGCCAACGGCCCGCGTAGTGGAAGATCACCGCGAGGCTGCCGTCGACCTTGTCGTAGACGTCGAAGGGCTCGTCGGGCAGTGCGGGCGCGTAGGGCTGACCGGTCTCGTGCTCACCGATGTTGAAGAACTTCGGCAGGGGCAGTGCGACGATCTCGCCCGTGGTGTCGTCGGCGACCAGTCCACGGCAGCGCGTGGTCACCCGGTTCCAGATGCGCTCGTACTGGCAGGCGCGGGTGTAGGTGTAGATCGACAGCGGCAGCTCGGGATGTGCCTTGCGGGTGACGTGCCCGGCGTCGATGGCCGCGGTCAACTCCTGCGGCGGCAGCAGCTCCTGGAGAGTCAGGTATGCCTGGCTCATGGGTTCCTCCTGGTCGGTGATGGTCCATTCTCACCTGCGAAGAACCTGGCCGGACACTGCTTTTCGTGGGCGGTGCGGGAGGGGAGGGGTGCCCTTCCCCGGGCGCCCCTCCCCTCCACTCATGCGAACTCTCGGCTCGTACGAGCCGCCGGGGTCAGCCCGGGAAAGGAACGTTGTCCTCGTCCGAGATCGGGTTGTTCATCACGCGCGTGGTGTGGCAGTACGAGACGGCGCCGTTGCTCACCTTGACCTTGCAGACCTCGAAGTAGGCGTAGCTGATCCAGCCGCCGGGGGCCGCGTAGGTCGTCCACGAGGCGGTGTCCTGGCCGGACGGGATGGTCCGCATCCGCCACGTGATCTTGCCGTTCGCGCCGCCGGTGACGAGCCGCGCGCCGACCGCGTAGCCGTCGGTCCGCTGGTCCCGAAGTGTGATCTTGACGGGGTCCAGCTTGTCCGCCCGCCAGCCGATCTCGAAGCTTCCGGAGAACGAGAAGTCCCCCGCCTCCACGGAGTCCCCGGTGGTCGGGACGGCGGCCGCTGCGGGCGTGGCGGCGAGCGGCACGATCAGGGCGGCCACGGCCGTCGCACAGGCGGCAGCCACAGTGTGCTTGAAACGCACGAATCCCCCAAAACAATGAACCGAGTTGGTCGTAGGTGATCACTTTAGCGCCACATAAGGGGTCGTCCGATCGGATGACCCCGCCGTCCACCGGACGGTTCCCCACAGAGATCCACCGGGTCGACCGGCGGTGGGTGTCGGCGGACGCACGATGGTGAGGAGAGCGGACCGACCCGCCTCCGCCGTCCACCGGGAAGGGACGACGCCCGTGCTGCCGACAGCCGAGAGAAGGAGAACGTCCATGGATCCGAACGACCGGCTGCTGCTCGCGGCCGCCCACCGCGGGGACATCGCCGGGGTGGCTGCCGCGCTCGGTGCCGGAGCGGACGTCGAGTGCCGTGACGCGGAGCGCCGCACCCCCTTGCTGCTGGCCGCGCGGGCGGACCGGGTCGACGTCGCCTCGCTGCTGGTCGAGGCGGGCGCCGATCCCGACGCGCCCGACAGCCGGGCGGACACACCGTGGCTGGTCACCGGGGTGACGGGCAGCGTGGCGATGATGCGCGTACTGCTCCGCGCGAACCCCGATCTGACGCTCACCAACCGCTTCGGCGGGACCTCGCTCATCCCCGCCGCGGAGTGCGGCCATGTCGCGTACGTGCGGGCCGTCCTGCGCGAGACCGAGATGGACGTCGACCACGTCAACCGGCTCGGTTGGACCGCCCTGCTGGAGGCGGTCATCCTCGGCGACGGCGGTCGCCGGCACGAGGAGATCGTCGAGCTGCTGATCACCGCCGGGGCGGACCCCCTGCTTGCGGACCACGACGGTACGACTCCGCTCGCACACGCGCGGCGGCGCGGTTTCGACGGCATCAGCGGCCTCCTCGAGGCGGCGTCGGCGCGCGCCGGACGGAAGGCCACCCGATGAGCCGCCTCCGGCCGCGGCGCGCCGCGCGCGCCCTCGTACCCGCCGCCGCGGTCGCGGCCGTCCTGGCCGGCTGCGCACCGAGCCAGGGTGCCGACGCCCCGGCCGGTGGCACCCCGGCCCCCACCTCCTCCGCCTCCTCACCCACGACGCCTCCCGGGGTGGCTCCCACACCCACCCCCGCCGGCACCCTCCTCGTCGCCGACTTCGGCTCCGACACCGTCACCTTCGTCGACCCGAAGCGCGGCTCGCTCGGCTCCGTCGAGGTGGGGACCGCGCCGTACGGCCTGGCCGTCGGCGCGGACGGACGCGCGTGGGTGGCCACCGCCGAGGGCGTCGCCGTCGTCGACACCCGCACCCGCGAACGGCTCGCCCTCATCCCGTACGAGACCGACACCGGCCCCGTCACCACCGGCGAGTACCGCGGCGGTGGAATGGGCATCGCGCTCTCCCCCGACGGCAGGCGCGTCTACGTCGGCGTCAACGTCCCGGGCGGGAACGGCACCCTGGAGGTCATCGACACGGCGAGCCGCGAGGTGACCGCCACCGTCCCCGTCGGCCGGCGGGCCTTCGACGTCGACGTCGCGCGGGACGGCTCCGAGGTGTACGCGACGAACCACGACTCGTTCGATGTGACGGTCGTCCGTGCGGACACGCTGGACCCGCGCCGCATCGAGGTCGCCCCGTACGGCACGGAAGGCGGTCTCGGCTCCTGGCTCAAACCGCACTACACCGCCGTACGCCCCTCGGACGGCAGACTGCTGCTCCCCTTCGAGGGCGAGCGGCTCGCGGTGGTCGACCCGCGGACCGGCCGCACGGAGATCGAGACGATGACCGCCGACACCCATCAGCACGGCGCCGCGATCACCCCCGACGGCACCCTCCTCGTCGTCGGCACGGGCCCCATCGACCCCGACGAGGACGAGGGCCCCTCGCTCACGGCCCGGTCTCCCGACGGAACCGAGAAGGTCCACCCGCTCGACGGCCCCCACGAGGACGTCACCGTGTCGGAGGACGGCCGTACCGCGTACGTCACGGGCGGCTTCACCCGGGACGGCTACTGGAACGGGATCACCGTGGTCGACCTGGAGACCGGGGACACCCGGCGCCTCGCCGTCGGGGAGCGGCCGCTCGGCATCGCGGTCCTGCGGCCGGGCGGGCCGTCCGCAGGTCCCTGACAGAGAAGCCGCCCCGCCGTCATGGCACGCGTCCCCGCGACGCGCGCGCCTTCCCCGGCCCCGCCTCGCGCACGGTCCCTGACCACGGACAATGCCCCCGGCACGGGAACTGGTTCCGCCCGAACCACGTCCTCACCCCGGGAGGCATGTGATGGAAGAGACCAGAAGGACGCGGGGGCTGGTCACCGGTGCGGTGCTGGCCGTCGTCGGCGGACTGCTGCTGTTCGCCTCCTCCGTGCCCCGCCTGCCGGGGAACGTGATGAGCCTGGTGGAGACCTTCCTTCCCTGGCTGGGCCTGGCCGTGCCGGTCGGGCTGGTCGTGGCCGTCGTCCGCCGGTCGGTCGTCGCGGCGGTGGCGTCCCTGGTGGTCGCCGCCGTCTGGCTGGTCGTCTTCCGGTCGGCGCTGCCGCCGGCATCGGCGGTCGGCGCCCACGACATGACCGTCGTCCAGCACAACGTGAGCGACGAGAACACCAGCCCGTCCCGCGTCGCGCGGATCCTGCTCGGCCCGGACCCCGATGTCATCGCGCTCGAGGAGCTGACGGAGACCGGCCTCCCCGCGTACCGCATCGCCCTCGGCCGGACGCATCCGCATCACGCGAGCGTGGGGACGGTCGGGCTGTGGTCGAAGTACCCGCTGACGGACATCGCCCGGGTCGACATCAAACCGCGTGAGGTGGGCGACGGTTGGGACCGCGGACTCCGCGCCGTCGTGAACGGCCCGCACGGGAAGGTGGCGACGTACGTGGCCCACCTGCCGTCCGTCAGGGTGCGGCCCACCGAGGGATACGCGACGGCGTGGCGCGACGAGAGCGCGGGGCGGCTCGGCCGCGCGCTCGCCTCGGAGCGGGCCGCCGCGGTGCTGGTCCTCGGCGACCTCAACGGCACCACCGCCGACCGGGGACTCGGCCCGGTCATGGACCAGGTGCGGGGCAGCCGCGGCGAGTTCGCCTTCAGCTGGCCCGCCGCCGTGCCCCTCGCGCGGATCGATCACGTGCTGGCCAGGGGCGCCGAGGTCACCACGACCTGGACACTGCCCGACACCGGCAGCGACCATCTGCCGGTCGCCGCACGCGTGCGGTTCTGACGCCCGGCCCGTCTTCCACGGGGACGACGGTGACGGACCTGCGCCGGCCTCATCCGTCATCCGGTCGGCCGCCCCGGGATGGCCGGTCCTGCCCCGGGTGGAGAGGCTGGTGAGGGTGTCGCGCCACAGCGGTGCCCCTCAGCCTCACGCCCCGCGAGGAGACGGCCGATGTCCGCGACTCCGTACCGCTACGACGATCTGCGCGCCCTGTACGTCAACTGCACGCTCAAGCGCTCCCCGGAGGTCAGCAACACCGAGGGGCTGATCGACCGCAGCAGGGCCGTGATGGAGCGGCAGGGCGTGGCGACCGACCTCGTGCGGGCTGTCGACCACGACATCGCGACCGGGGTGTGGCCCGACATGACCGAGCACGGATGGGAGTCGGACGCCTGGCCCGCGCTGTACGAACGGGTCATGCGGGCGGACATCCTCGTGCTGTGCGGTCCGATCTGGCTCGGAGACAACAGCTCGGTGATGAAGCAGGTGATCGAGCGCCTGTACGCCTGCTCCAGCCTCCTCAACAGCGAGGGCCAGTACGCCTATTACGGCCGAGTGGGCGGCTGTCTGATCACGGGGAACGAGGACGGGGTCAAGCACTGCGCGATGAACGTGCTCTACAGCCTCCAGCATCTGGGCTATGTGATCCCGCCGCAGGCGGACGCCGGCTGGATCGGTGAGGCGGGCCCCGGGCCGTCGTATCTGGACCCGGGCTCGGGCGGCCCCGAGAACGACTTCACCAATCGCAACACCTCGTTCATGGCGTGGAATCTGATGCACCTGGCCTCGATGCTCAAGCGCGCCGGCGGCATCCCGGCGCACGGCAACCAGCGCACTGCCTGGGACGCCGGCTGCCGGGCGGACTTCCCGAACCCCGAGCACCGCTAGCGCCGCCGGCGCCGAGGCACTGAGCGCGATCGGAACAGGCAGGCCGCCCGTGCGCGGACACCCCTCAGGAGTCCGCGCACGGTGTCGTTTTGGATTGTCGGACGATCATCCCTACGATCCGGCAGATGATCACGAGAAAACGGCTGGCGACCGGAGCCTGCGCGCTGCTCGCCGCCCTGGCCGTCGGGCTCGTCCCGACCGGCGCCGCCGCCGACGAACCGGCGGCGAAGGAACCCCCCAAGGTCGAGCTGGTCCTCGACGTCAGCGGCTCGATGCGGGCCCGCGACATCGACGGCCAGTCCCGGATGGCCGCTGCCAAGCAGGCCTTCAACGAGGTGCTCGACGCGGTACCCGAGGAGGTGCAGCTCGGCATACGCACCCTCGGCGCCAACTATCCGGGGCCGGACCGGAAGAAGGGCTGCGAGGACACCAAGCAGCTCTACCCCGTCGGCCCCCTCGACCGGACCGAGGCGAAGACGGCGGTGGCCACGCTGGCCCCCACCGGGTGGACGCCGATCGGCCCCGCCCTGCTCGGGGCGGCCGAGGACCTCAAGGGCGGTGAGGCCACCCGCCGGATCGTGCTCATCACGGACGGGGAGGACACCTGCGCCCCGCTCGACCCGTGCGAGGTGGCGCGCGACATCGCCGCCAAGGGCATCCACCTGACCATCGACACCCTGGGTCTGGTGCCGAACGCCAAGATCCGGCAGCAGCTCACCTGCATCGCCGAGGCGACCGGTGGCACGTACACCTCGGTCCGGCACACCGAGGAACTCTCCAAGCGGGTCCGCCAGCTGGTCGACCGTGCCGCGGACCCGGTGGTCACCCCGGTGGCCACGGAGGGTGCCGAGCGCTGTGCGGACGCCCCGCAGCTCAAGGCCGGGCTCTACACCGACCGTCAGGTCTTCGGCCGCCACCGCTGGTACCGGGTGGACGTGCTGCCCGGGCAGGAGCTGCGCGCCTCGGTGAGCGTGGCCGCCGACCGCGCCGTCAACGACGACTACGGCGTCCTGCTGCGCGCGGTGACCGTGCACGGCCGTGAGGTCGTGCGGGGCTCCGAGGCGGGCGACGGACGTACGGACGTCATCTCGACCGGTCTGCGCTATCCCAAGCCGCCGCTCGACGACGTCGACGCGGACAGCAAGCCTGCGGCGGAGACCGTCTGCCTCCAGGTCAGCAACTCGTTCTCCGCGCCGCCGTCGGTGAAGACGACCCCCGGTATGCCGATCGAGCTGACCGTCGACCTGGTCGACGCGCCGGACCAGGCGGCCGACGTGGCCGCCTTCGGCCTCGGCCGTGGCTGGTGGCTGCTCGGCGTGCTGGTACTGGCCGGATTCGTGGGCGGTCTGCTGTGGGGCTGGCTGTCCCGCTGGCGCGTCGCCGTCTGGAGGACCAACTGATGCGTACCGTACGCACGCTGACCACCGTCCTCCTCGCGGGAGCCGGGCTCCTCGGTCCGGCCGTCGCGCCCGCCCTCGCGGACACCCCGTCCCCGAGCGGCAGCGCGAGCGCCGCCGCGACGGCAGGGCCGACGGAGGCGGGCACCACCTTCCGTACCGCCGCCGCTTTCAAGCAGGGCCAGCAGGCCACGGCCGAGGCTTCCGCGGGTGACTACCTCTACTGGGTATTCCCCGCGGACACCGGGCAGCGGCCCACCGTGACCGCCTCGGTCGCGCTCCCCGAGGCCGCCGCCCGGCACGGTGCCTCGACCTGGCGGATCGACGTCTACGACGGACTGCGCCGCCGGCAGCCGTGCATGTACGGGATGCAGTCCCGGGCCGCGGGGAAGGACGCCACCTCCGTGGAGCTGTCCTGCACTCTGCGCACGGTCCGCCCCTGGGCCGAGACCTGGGACAACGATCCGCTGCCCGGCAGCTACTACGTCCGGCTGACGGTCACCGGGATCCCCGAGGACGACCTCGGCCAGCCGTTCACGGCCCGGGTGGGTGCGGTCTCCGCAGACCAGGGCGGCGCGTACGCGGGCGACGGCACGCTCGCCGCTCCGCTGGTGCCGGGTGCCACGACGGAGGACGCGGCCGCGGGCGACGCGCCGTCGGCGGTCGAGGCGGCGGCTCCCGAGGACGGCTGGTCCTCGGGCTGGTGGTCCGACCGCTGGGTCTGGACCGTCGTCGGCGGAGTCCTCGGCGCGCTCGCCGGCATCGGGGGCTACTCCCTGACGCGCGGCTCCGGGCGCCCGTCACGGGTACCGCCGGCCGTCTGACAACTCGATACGAGCGGCCGCGACTGTCCTCGACGGTCGCGGCCGCTCCCCGTTCCGGAGCGTCGCGCCGGCGGCGGCTGCTCGCCCTTGCGGTCCCAGCCGGACGCCGGCGAGGTCAGCGCAGCGCGTGTCAGTGGCCGGCCGGACGGACAAGTCCGGTGTCGTAGGCGTACACCGCCGCCTGGGTGCGGTCGCGCAGGCCGAGCTTGATCAGGATGCGGCTCACATGTGTCTTGACGGTCTGCTCGGCGACGACCAGGCGGGAGGCTATCTCGGCGTTGGACAGACCATGGGCGATCAGGCTGAGGACCTCGGTCTCGCGTTCCGTCAGACCACCGACGCGGTCCAGGTGCGGGGTGCGGGGCGAGGCGCTGAGCCGGGAGAACTCGGCGATGAGCCGCTTGGTGACATTGGGGGCGAGCAGCGCCTCGCCGCCGGCCACCACCCGTACCGCGTGGGCGAGTTCGTCGGCCGATGCGTCTTTGAGGAGGAACCCGGAAGCGCCGGCGCGCAGGGCCTCGTAGACATACTCGTCGAGGTCGAAGGTGGTCAGGACGAGCACCTTCACGGTGGCGTCGGCGGGCCCGGTGATGAGGCGGGTGGCCTCGATGCCGCCGATGCCGGGCATCCGGATGTCCATCAGGACGACGTCGGGGGCGAGTTCGGCGACCTTGGTGACTGCGTCCTCGCCGTCCACGGCCTGTCCGACGACCTCGATGCCGGGCTCGGCATTGAGCAGCACGGTGAAGCCCTGACGGACCATCATCTGGTCGTCGACGATGAGGACCCGGATCGTACTGCTCGTCATGTTCCGTCCTTGCAGGGTTCGATGGGGAGGGCGGCAGCCACCTCGTAGCCGCCGTCCGGGGTGGGACCGGTGGTCAGTTCGCCGCCCAGCATGGTGGTGCGCTCGCGCATGCCGAGCAGCCCGTGCCCCAGTCCCGGCGAGAGCGGGGCCGAGGAGGGATCGACGGGTCGGTCCGGTGGGGTGTTGGTGACCCGGAGGGAGAGCCCGGCAGCGAGATAGCCGGTCTCCACTCGCACCCGCGCCCCCGGTGCGTGCCGCATCGCGTTGCTCAGCGCCTCCTGGACGATGCGGTACGCGGAGAGTTCGACGCCCGGCGAGAGCGGACGGCGTTCTCCCGTGGTGGTCGCGTCGACGGCGAGCCCGGCGGCACGGACGTTGTCGAGGAGCTCGTCGAGCCGGTCCAGGGTGGGCTGGGGGGCGTGCCGTACACCGTCGGCGGCCGGGTCCTCCGCCCTGAGGACACCGAGGACGCGACGTAGTTCGGTCAGCGCCTCGACGGCGTTCTGGCGGATGCCGGCGAGGTTCTCCCGCAGCTCGTCGGAGGGGTTCTCGACCAGGTGGGGGGCGACCTGGGCCTGGATGGAGATGACCGACATGTGGTGGGCGACGACGTCGTGCAGCTCGCGGGCGATCCGGCCGCGCTCCTCCAGGAGGGTGCGCCGGGACCGTTCCTCGGCGGTGATGACCTCCTGGGCGACGAGCTGCGTCCGCGCCACTCGGCTCATCCGCAGCGAGGCTCCCACCACCGCCGCGGTCGCGAACGCGATCGCGCCGCCGCCGAGGTCCTCGTTATGGGGAAAGCCCGTGGGAACGACGGTGTTGACCACTCCCGACAGCACGGTGATCACGAGGGTGACGACCGTGACGCGGAGCGGGACCCGCAATGCGAGCAGCAGCACGACGAAGGTGTGGACCACGATGCCCCAGACGCTCCAGGGCCAGACCAGGTCGGGTCCGACGGTCGATTCGGAGATCTCCGCAGTCAGGAACAGGGTGACCGTGGAGAGCCACCAGGCCGGCACGGGGCGGCTCAGGGCGAGGACCAGGGCCGCGGCCTGGAGAACGATGAGCAGCTGCACGGGCCCCGTGAGGACCGGTATCGCGCTGCTGTACTCGGCCATCTTGCCCAGGCCCGCGACGAGGGCGAGCAGCATGAGGTGCCCGTGCGGCAGCCAGCCGAACCATGTCTGGCGGGGCAGCGGATCGCGGGCCATCGTCCAGAGGTCCTCGCGCAGGGCGCGCGGCACCCGGCCCAGGGCGGCGATCAGCGACCGCCCATGATCGTCCCCCACTCGTTCCCCCTTGTCCGCTGCGTCCACCCTAGGCACGTCGGATCTCCTTTCTCGCCTCGGGTCGCCCTTTGCGGGCGGGGCGACGGCCCCCCTCTTCGTACGTACGGAACGCGGCGACGCACACCAGCAGCGCGAGCGCGAAGAGCGGCAGCCAGCCGAGTCGGGCCAGGACCCAGCCGTACCCGTCGGGCACGCTGTGGAGGCCGAGGAGCGGTCCGTGGCCGAGGAGTTCGCCGGCCATCAGCCCGGTGGCGGTGACGGCGATCATCGCGGTCTGGTGCCAGAGGAAGACGGTCATCGCACTGAGATTGAGCAGTGCCACCGCGGCCCAGGCGGCGGGCCGGCGCAGGGCCCGGCGCAGTGGGCCGAGCAGCAGCAGGGCTCCGCCGCACTGGGCGAAGCCGAAGGTGACGGCGGCGAGCGTGGGCGGGTTGAGGTTGGATATCGGCGCGCCGGGCACGCCGACCATGGAGCCGGGGTATCCGGCGCAGAGGACGAGGAGGGCGGTCGCCGCGGCTCCGCCGAGCAGCAGGACCCAGCCGGTCGTCCGGCCCTTGAGCCCGTGCCGTGACCAGGCGGTGCCCAGGCAGTACGGGACGAGCCAGCCGGCGGCCACGTTGATCCAGCCGAGCCAGGCCGGTCCGTCGAGGCCGAAGCGGATCACGTCGACGTGGAGGACGACGGCGAGGGGCCAGAGCGGATGGACGCGGGCGACGAGCGGGGTCGCCGCCGTGAGCGCGGCGAAGACGAGGAGGAACCAGAGCGGGGAGAGCACGAGCTTGCCCAGGGCGTACACGGTCGGCCACGGCACACCGGTGGCGAGCATGGTCAGCGCCACGAGGATCCACACCGCGAGCACGGCGGCGACGGGCCGGAAGAGTCGCCCCAGCCGGGCCACGAGCCAGCGGACGTAGCCTTCCTGCCGGGCGCGGGAGGCTGCATGGCTCCTGGCGGCCACCTGCCCGCCGACCAGGAAGAAGACGGCGAGGGTCTGGAACACCCAGGAGACGGGGGTGAATTCGGGCAGTTCCTGCAAGGGGCTGGCGACGCGTACCGTGCCGCTGTCGGCGATCAGGGCGGTGACGAGCCAGTGGCCGAGGACCACTCCGAGGATGGCGAGGCCTCGCAGGGCGTCGAGGGCGCGGTCGCGGCCCGGTGGGGTGGCGGCCTCGATCCGGCGGACGAGTTCACGCATCGGCCGGCTCCCGTCCCATGACGATGCTCGCAAGCCGCTTCAGCGGTACGGAGCCGGGGACGAGGTAGTCGCTGTGTCCGCCGTCGCCGGCGTCGAAGACTCGGGCGCCGAACTCCGGTGCGAGGGGGTCCGTGCCGAACCCCAGCTCTCCGGAGGGCAGGGGAACGCGGAGGTGGGGCACGCAGGCGATCCAGTCGGACCCCCCGCGCCCGGCCCAGACGGTGGCCGTGGTCCGCAGGTCCGCGGCGCTGTCGGCGCCGGTGCCCGGGCTTCCGTAGAGGACGATGCCGGCGACGGGGAGCCCGGGCGCCGCCTTGGCGCAGACGACGGAGCCGTAGGAGTGGCAGAGGAGGGTGAGGCTGGCGGCGGGCTTGGCGGCCCTCAACTCCCCGACGAAGTCCCGCAGTCCGGGGGCCGCCTCCTCGGCCCGCCCGGAGGTGATCGCGGCTGCGCTCGCGGTGGCGGGGGTGGGGTAACCGAGCCAGGCGAGGACGGCGGCTCGCTCGCCGAGCCGGTGCTGGAGGGCGACGGCGCCGTCCCGGAAGCGCTCGCTGCCGAGCGCCGTGTCGGAGCCGGGGACGAGGACGGCGATGTGTTCGGCGCGCGCGAGGTCGCCGACGACCTCGACGCTGCGGCCGCCTTCGCGGCCGTCGAAGGAGAGAAAGTGGCGGTTCGGGCCCGCCATGGCACGCAGGGCGGCGGCCCGCTTCCGGTCGCCGTAGTCGGCGGCGGTCCGTTCGGCGGCGCGGACGGCGTCGCGGTTGGCGGCGTACCGCGCGTCGAGGTCTGCGGCCGTGACCCGGACGAGAGGGCCGAGTTCGGGCGGTGCGGGCGCCGGGACGGCGGCCGGGCGGGCGGCGCCCGCCGTCGGCACCGCCACCGATGCGGCGACGAGTGCGGCGAGCAGCGTGCGGCGCAGGCGGCTGCGCTGGCGGGACGCCATGGTGTGGTCCTTCCGTACCGGACGAGGTGCTTCGTTCCGGTGCCGAACGTATGGATCACGCCCTGTAGTCGGCGTCCCGCCGGAGGGGACAGTCGGCGGGTAGCTCTGAAGTACTACGGGTAGGGGTGTGGGCCTCGAGGCGGCGGCGCTCGTGCGCCGGAGGGGCCTCGGCGGGCGGGGAATCCGTGGGTACGGGCGACTGCCACGACGATCAGGACGGGGACGAGGAGCAGCAGGACGCTCCAGGGCAGTGAGGCGGCGTCGAGCCGATCGAGGAGGAGTCCGCCGACGACGCCTCCTCCCGCCATGGCGGCGTTCCAGAGGCTGACGAGCATGGCCTGCGCGGTGTCCGCCGCCTCACCGCCGGCGTCGCCCACGGCGGTCTGCAGCAGGGTCGGTGCGCCGCCCCGGCCGAGCCCCCACAGCGTGGCGGCGGCGTAGACGAGGGCGGCGCTGTCGGTGGCCGCCCCTGGGGCCGGCCGGGATGGTCGGGGACCGTGAGCACGCTCCAGGCGCGGGTTCGACGCGGTGCGCGAGAACTTGGCGACCGGGTCTGTCGCGGTGGACTGACGGCGAGGGGCGTCCGGTGCGCGCCCTCAGCGCGCCGCCGGGCCGGTCCAGTCGGCGGGCACATGCGCGAGGCGGACCCGCTGCGGGTGGTCGCCGACGGCCACCGAGGCGACGCGGCGGCCGGTGGCGAAGTCGATCGCCGTCACACGGTCCGTGCCGCTCTCCGAGATGACGCAGGAACGGCCGTCGCCGCTGACCGTCGCCCAGTACGGCTTGGACGCCTCCACCAGCGGACCCTCCTTCAGGGTCTCGCGGTCGACGACGGTGGCGTAGTCGTCCATCGTGGCGGCGACGCAGAGCCGCTTGCCGTCGGGGCTCATGGACATGCCGTGGTGGCGGGAGTCGTTGACCCAGGTGGTGCGGTCCGGATCGGTCGCCGGGTTCTGGGGGAGCGTCTTCACGCGGGTGATCCGGTCGGTGGCGATGTCGTACTCGAGGAAGCCGTTGAAGAACGAGACCTGGAAATAGAGCTTCGACTCGTCGGGGGTGAACGCGACGGGGCGCACGGCGTCGGAGAGGTCCTTGCGGCCGAAGGCGTCGAGCCGGGCACGCATGTCGATGACACGGACCTGTTCGAAGGTGCGGGCGTCGACGACGGTGATGCGGCGGTCGCCCTTGGTCCAGTCCCAGAACGGGTCGTCGAGGGCGGTGGTGACCTCGCCGATGGCCATGTTCCAGAGGTGGCGGCCGTCTGCCGAGAAGACGTTCTCGTGCGGCTTGTCACCGGTGGCGAAGGATCCGATCTGCCGACCCGTCGTGATGTCGAGGACGTGCACCGTGTTGGAGGTGGAGGCCGAGACGGCGACCCGGGTGCCGTCGGGCGAGACGGCCATGTGGTCGGAGCGGAAACCGGAGACGGGGAAGCGCCAGTTGAGCCGGCCCGTGCGCAGGTCGATCGAGACGACGTCGGCGAAGCTCGGCCGGGACACCACCATCGCCGAGCCGTCCGGGGTGGCGTACATGTCGTCGACGAACTGGTCGTGGCCCTCGCCCGGGCCTTGCCGGATGCCCAGGAAGAAGGCCAGCTTGACCGGGTTGAGCCCGATCTCCCACATCCGTGCTTCACGGTCGGGGATGACGTTGATGCGGCCGATGCGGGCGAAGTCGCCGGTGGACTCGATGACGTCGGCGGTGCCGTCCCAGTTGTTCCCCACGAACATCACCTCGCGCAGCCCGGCGGGTCGCGCGGACTCGGCGGAGGAGGCGGCGACGGTGCCGCCGCCTGTGACGGTGAGGGCGAGGGCGGCAGCGAGGGAGCCGAGCAGGAGACGGCGCGCACCACGCGTCCGGGCAGCAGGCATGGGGGTCCTTCCGGGAGACGTGCGACATCGAACACCCCGCCGGTCGGGGCAACTTACCCGACGGTAAGGAGTTGTCGCGCCCACGACAAGACGTCGGCGCGCAGAAGTCGCGGCGACGCGGAACCGCCCACGCCCGCTCAGCGACTGGCGCGCTCGTACTGCAGGAGCACCACTCCGTTGCCGAAGGTGCGGGTCCCGACGCGGTCGAGCGGTGTCAGTGCGTCGCGGGACCGGAAGAGCGCCTTGCCCTGGCCGATGAGGACGGGGTGGACCAGGATGTGGAACGCGTCGATCAGGTCGTGCTCCATGAACGCGGCGGCGAGGTCGGCCCCGCCGAGGGCCAGATCTCCCCCGGGCTGCTCCTTGAGGGCCCGGACCTCGGCCACGTCGACGCGGCGGGCGATGGTGGTGTTCCAGTCGGCGCGCTCCAGCGTCGTGGAATAGACGGTCTTCGGGATGTCGCGCCAGATCGCGGCAAACTCCACCATCTCCGGGGTGCTCGACGGGTCGGCGTCCGCCGTCGGCCAGAATTCGGCCATCAGCTCATGGGTGACACGGCCGCTGAGGATGCCCCCCATCGCGGCGATCTTCTCGTTGAAGTACCGGTGGAGCTCCTCGTCGACCATGTGCCATTCGATCGAGCGGTCCGGGCCCTCGATGTAGCCGTCGAGGGAGATCGACATCATCAGGACGATCTTCCTTGCCATGGTCCGGTCTCCCTCGTCCTGGGTCGCTGTGGGTGTCAGACCATGCGGCGGGCTCCCGCCACGATCGCCTCACGGATCCGGTTATATGTGCCGCAGCGGCAGATGTTGCGGATTTCGTCGAGGTCGGCCTCGTCGATCTCCCGTCCGGCCTCACGGGCCCTTCGGACCTTGGCGACCGCCGTCATGATCTGCCCGGGCTGGCAGTAGCCGCACTGGGCCACGTCGAGCTCGAGCCAGGCCTCCTGCATCGGGTGGAGCTCCTGTCCGACGGTCGCGGGCAGGCCCTCGATGGTGGTGATCTCGTCGGTGGCCGCGATGTCCTTGACCGGGACGGAGCAGGGGTTGAACGCCTTGCCGTTGATATGGCTGGTGCACGCCTGGCAGACGCCGAGCCCGCAGCCGTACTTGGGTCCGGTGACGCCCAGGACGTCCCGGAGCACCCACAGCAGCCGGACGTCGTCCTCGACGTCGGCCGTGACGGCCTTGCCGTTGAGGATGAAGGTGTGTTGCGGCACGGTGGCTCCTGCTCCTAGAAGGCGCGGTCGAGGCCGTCGACCGGCGAGGCGGGGATCGGCGGGGTGGTGGGCAGCGGCTCGAATCCGAGCGGCTCGGCGTGGTTGACCGGGAAGGTCGTCGGCATCGCGCCGGTGGCCCGGCCGTACGCGCAGGCGACCGCGGCCATCGCGCCCGCGACGGCCAGCTCACCCGCGCCGCCCGGCCGGTCCGAGGTCGGCGGCATCACGACGATCTCCAGCTCGGGCGGGGTGTTCCACTGCCGGGTGTAGAAGTAGTTGTCCCAACTCCCCTCCTGGAAATGCCCGTTGCGGAGGTGCAGTCCCGAGGTGAGGGTGACGGCGATGCCGTCGATGATGCCGCCCATCATCTGGGCCTGGAGGCCGCGCGGGTTGACCGCGAGGCCGACGTCGACGGCGCAGACGACCTTGGTGACGCGAGGTCCCGTGTACGCGTCCTCGATCTTACGTCCGGTGGTCTCGGGCCGGCAGTCGATCTCCGCGAGGACGGCGACGAAGGCGTGGTACTCGGGATGGACCGCGATCCCCTGGGCCATGCCGGCGGGAAGTGAGCGCCCCCACTCCCCCACCTCCGCGACCTTGTCCAGGACGGCCCGCGCGCGCTCGTCCTTGAGGTGACGGCGGCGGAAGTCGTAGGCGTCCTTGCCCATCCGCCGTGCCAGCTCGTCCACGACGAGCTCCTGCGCGCACCGGACGTTGGGCGAGTAGATGTTGCGCATGGAGCCCGTGTTGAAGCCCTTGTCGGTCTCGCTCAGCAGCTGTGTGGTGACCCCGAAGTGGTACGGGCTCTGCTGGGTCAGCTGGAAGATCGTCTCGGAGAAGGTGAGATCGCCGACGGGCAGTTGGGCGGCGGCGGAGGTGATGATCTCGCCGAGGCCATGTCCGAAGTCCGTGGCGACGGAGGTATGGCGCTGCTCGTACGTCAGCACCTCGCCGAGGCTGTACGTGGCCCGGACCCGGGAGGTCGACATGGGATGCGTACGGCCCTGGCGGAAGTCGTCGGTCCTGTGCCACATCAGCTTCACGGGCTTGCCCATGGCCCGGGAGATCTCGGCGGCCTCGCCGGCGGCGTCGTGGAAGAGCTTGCGGCCGAACGATCCGCCGCCCTCGGTGACATGGACCTTGACGGCGGTGATCGGGAGGCCGAGCCGCAGGGCGATCTGCTCCTGGGCGACGATCGGCGACTTCAGGCTCGCCCAGATCTCGGCCGAGTCCGCACGCACGTCGGCGATGGCGCAGTTGGTCTCCAGGGCACTGTTGCTGGCGAAGTGGAAGGTGAAGCGGGCGTCGACGGCCTTGGTCAGGAGCGGCAACGGGGGTACGACGAGAGGGAGTTCGGCGGCTCGGAGCTTCTTCAGGACGGTCGCGTCCGAGGCGCCCTCGGCGGTACCGGGGCCCCAGGTGACCCTCAGGGCGCGGACGGCGTCGATGCACTGGCCGAAGGTGCGGCCGCGGACGGCGACGCCGGTGGAGATCCGTACGACGTCGGTGATGCCGGGCATGGACCGGACCTCGTCCGGGTTCTCCACCGAGCGGACCGTGCCGTTGATCGTCGGCGGCCGGCAGACCATCGTGGGCAGCGCGTCGGGCACCTGGACGTCCATCGCGAACTTCTTGCGCCCCGTCACGGCCGCCAGGGCGTCGATCCGCCGCTGCGCGGTGCCGATGACCTTGAACTCGGAAGGCTTCTTGAGGGCGACGCCGACCGCGGTGTCGGTGAAGGAGGCGGCCTTCACGGCGAGTTCGCCGTAGGACAGGCTTCGGCCGGTCGTCGAGGAGACGATCGCCCCGGCCTTCGCCGTGAGCGAGCCCACCAGCTCCCCGAGCTCCAGCGCGGCGGCGCGCAGCAGCCGGCCCCGGGCGACGGCGGCGGCGACGCGGATGGGCGTGAAGGTGGAGATGGTGGTGTTGGAGCCGCCGGTGAGCTGGTTGAACAGCAGCTCGGGGCGGGCGTCGGCGAGGGTGACCCGCACCTTCTCCAGCGGCAGATCGAGCTCCTCGGCGAGCAGCATCGCGGAGGAGGTGGTGATGCCCTGGCCGACCTCGGCCCGGGGCAGGGCGAACGAGGCGGTGCCGTCCGGGTCGATCCGGACGGTGATCAGGTTCGCGGTCGGCAGGGCGGCATGGGTGAGCATGTCGTTGAGGTCGTAGATCTCTGACGGCCCGGGCAGGGACGGCACCACGGAGGGCGCCGCGGCGGCGGCAGGGGCGGGCGCGAGGACAGCCTCGCCCAGCTGTGCGGCCACGGTCAGGGTCGGCGCCGCGAGCACGTAGCCGAGGAACCGTCGCCGGTCCGGGCCACTCGCGGACTCCTCCCTCGGGTGCTGCTGCGCATCGTCGCGCGCTGTCATCGGCTGCCCTCTCGACGAACCAGGAAGTCCGACGGATCATCGCGCACGCGGCGCCGTGGGCGCACCGGAAAGGCACAGCTTTCACTCGGGGCTCGCCAAGCCCTCACGACACTGCGGGCGGCAGCGGGGAATAGCGCACCCGAGGCGGACGGTTGTGAGCGCACGTGGCACATGGCCGCACCGGCTCGGAAGGAAGCTCCATGAAGATCGGCATCATCGGCGCAGGAAACATCGGCGGCAACCTCACCCGCCGTCTCACGGCCCTCGGCCACGACGTGTCCGTGGCCAACTCCCGCGGCCCGGAGACCCTCACCGCGCTCGCCGAGGAGACCGGCGCGAAGCCGGTGACGGTCGGCGAGGCGGCGCGCGGTGCCGAGATCGTCGTGGTGACCGTCCCGCTGAAGGCGGTGCCGGACCTGCCCGCAGGGCTCTTCGACGGCGCGGCGGAGGGCTTCGCCGTGATCGACACCGGCAACTACTACCCGCAGCAGCGCGACGGCCGGATCGCGGCCATCGAGGATGGTCTCACCGAGAGCCGCTGGACCGAGCAGCACCTCGGCCACCCGGTGATCAAGGCCTTCAACGGCACCTACGCCCAGGACATCCTGGACAGGCCTCTTCCGGCCGGCGACCCCGAGCGCATCGCGCTGCCCGTCGCGGGCGACGACGAGGTCGCCAAGAAGACGGTCCGCGCCCTCATCGACCAGCTGGGCTTCGACTCCGTCGACGCGGGTGGCATCGACGACTCCTGGCGCCAGCAGCCCGACACCCCCGTCTACGGCCTCCGGGACGGAGTCGCGGCCGTCACCAAGGCCCTCACCGAGGCCTCACCCGAACGCCCGGCGTCGTTCCGGGGCTGATGCCGCGGGGACCGTGCGCGGTACGTGTGCCCTTTCGGCCGAGTGGGGCGGGGCGCCGTCGACAGGGGTGGATCCGGCCGTCAGACTGCTCGCGGAGGTGACGCGGGTGGTGAAATCGAAGGACATGCGGGCCGCGGTGCGCAAGACGTACGGTCCGGCCGACCTCAGTTCGGTCCCGGTGTTCGCCGGAGGGTTCATCAACTTCGGGTACTGGCGCACGATCGACCTGGCCGGACCGCTCACGGTCGACGACCGGGTCCGCAGCCAGGAGGACATGTACCGGCATGTGCTCGACGCCGCCGGACCGCTCGCCGGTCGGCGGATCGCCGAGGTCGGCTGCGGGCTCGGTGTCGGCTGTGCGCTCGCCCTGCGCGAGTACGAACCCGAGCAGGTGACCGGTATGGACATCCATCCGCAACAGCTGGACCGCGCCCGCCGGACCAACGCGGATCTGCTGAGGACCACGCCGTCGGGGATCCGGTTCGTCCGCGGCGCGGCAGAGGAAATGCCCTTCGACGACGGCGAGTTCGACTGCGTCTACAGCGTCGAGGCCGCTCAGCACTTCGACGACGTGATCGCCTTCACCCGGGAGACGGCCCGCGTGCTGCGGCCCGGGGGGCGGGTGGTCGTCGCGAGCTTCTTCACCCCGGACGACGCCCCGGACGGCGGAGCCCGGCTCGCGTCGTACCTGGAGTCGTTCGCCGACGGGCTGGACATCGCGCGTCCCGTCACGCACGTGACCGATGCGTTCGCCAGGGCGGGCCTGACGGACGCGCAGGCCGCGTCCATCGGGCCGGACGTGTGGCAGGGATGGGACCGCTGGCTGTCGGACCAGTGGAAGCCGGGCACGTGGCCGCGGAACTTCCTGAGGGCGTACGAGCAGGGCATTCTCGACTACTACGTCGTCACGGCCACCCGCCCGCAGGCCTGATCCCCGGACCCGGATCCGCCGTCGCGCACCCTCGCCGCCCACGCGAGGCGCATTTGGCCTATACCAATCGCTCGAGTCCCCGTAGTCTCCTCCGTGGCCGGCGGCACACCCCATTCCCCCACCCCGGTTGCGTGCCGGCGCGGGCGCCACCGACCCCACACACGGCCCCGAGCAGCCGGATTCCCCCATTCGCCGCCTCCAGGAGGATCACGGTGAACGTTCGCACGAGAAGCTCGGCGATCATCTGCACCCTCGGTCTCGTCGCCTCCCTCGCCCTGACCACTGCCTCCGCGGAGGACCGTGACGCTCCGCAGCCGGTCGTGGAGGCCGCCGAGGTCACGAAGGTCGCGAAGATCGCGCTCACCGACGTCGCCACGGCGCGCAATCCGACCGCGGGTGCCGTGGGCCCCGGCGGCGCGGTCTGGATCGCCGAACGGGCCGGGACGGTACGGATCCTGGGCGCCCAGGGGCTCGGCGAGCCGGTGCTCGACATCTCCGCCGAGACCACGACCGACGGTGAACGCGGCCTCCTCGGCATCGCGTTCGACCACGCACGCGCTCACCTCTACATCTCGTACACGAATCTCGAAGGCACCAGCACCATCGACGAGTTCGCCGTGCGGAAGGGCAGGCTCCGTCCGGAGACCCGGCGCACCGTCCTCACCCAGACGCAGCCGTACGCGAACCACAACGGCGGCGACATCAAGTTCGGGCCCGACGGATATCTCTACATCGCGTTCGGGGACGGAGGCGCGGGCGGCGACCCGCACGGCAACGGGCAGAAGCTCGACACGTTGCTCGGCAAGCTTCTGCGGATCGACCCGCGCGGTGGCAAGCCCTACGCGATTCCCGCGGACAACCCCTTCGTCGACGACCCGAACGCGAAGGACGAGATCTGGGCGTACGGGCTGCGCAACCCGTGGCGGTTCTCCTTCGACTCGCGCACGGGGGATCTGCTGATCGGGGACGTCGGCCAGAACGACTGGGAGGAGATCGACCGGGCCCCCGCAAGGAGCAGGGGCGGGGAGAACTACGGCTGGTCCCGGATGGAGGGCAACCACCCCTTCCGGGGCGGCACCGAGCCGGCGAACCACGTGCGCCCGATCCACGAGTACGCCCGCACCGGCCTCGGCTGCGCGGTGACCGGCGGGTTCGTCTACCGGGGGAACGCGATCCCCGCCCTCAGGGGTCAGTACGTGTTCAGTGACTACTGCGACGGCACCATCCGTTCCCTCTCGCTGAAGGACGGCAAGGTGACCGGCGTGAACGACCTCGTCGTCAACGGCGGCGAGGTGATCTCGTTCGTGGAGGGACGGGCGGGCGAGCTGTATGTCCTCGCGTTGGGCGGAAACATCGCCCGTATCGATCCGGCGTAGCCGACGGGCGCCGTACCCTCCGGCTCCCGCCGCCCGTCGCGCCCTCGTCCCACCCTTGCCCCGGCATCGCGGTCGTCGCCAGGGCGGTGACGGGGGCATGCCGGACGGCCCCACCCGCCACGTTCACACCAGGCCCTACGATCCCGGGGCGTATGCGGCCGGTGGCGGGCCCTGGGGATGGGCGCCCAGGGACGGTGCGAGCCACTGGTTGTACGAGGTCATCCAGGGGCTGGCGGCACCGCCCCTGCGGTAGTCCTCCAGGACCGCGTTGACCCGGCGCACCAGATCCGCGTCGTCCTTGTTCATGGCCACCCCGTACAGGGAGGTGTCCAGACGCGGGCCGACGAGCTGGAGGTTGGGGTCCTGTGCGACGAGCCCGGCGGCCAGGGTCGCGTGGGTGAGGATCGCGTCGACGTTCCCCTGCTGGAGCTCGACGAGGCAGTCCAGGTGGCTCGCCGTCTCCACGGCGACGGCGCCGGTCCTGGAGCCGCTCAGCAGATCGGCGGCCGAGCTTCCCTTGCTGAGGCAGACGCGCCGGCCTCGCAGCTTCGGGTCGAAGCCCGTGATCTCGGAGCCTTCGGGTACGAGCAGTTGATGGCCGGTCTCGAAGTAGACGCTGGAGAAGGCGATTTCGGTCAGCCGCTCGCAGGTGATGCTCATCGTACGGACGACGACGTCCACTTGGCGGGCCTGGAGCCGGGAGATCCGCTGGCTCGGGGGCATACTGACGAAGCGGACCGTGGCCTTCGGGCCGAGGATGTCACGGGCGATCGCCCGGACGAGGTCGATGTCGAAGCCGACCGGTTCGCGGGTCCGTGCGTCCAGTGAACCCCAGAGGTAGCTGTTCAGGTCCACCCCCGCGACGAGATGGCCCCGCTCGCGGATCCGCCGCACGGCCGGGCCGTCCACGCGTGAGGGCCGCGGGCTCGCCCGCCGTGGATCGCACGCCGGGGCACGGGCGGGCGACGCGGCCGCGGTTCCGGCGGTCGCACGGAGGGCGGCGGACGGTCCTGGCGTCACGGCGGCGGCCGGAGCCGCGGCCAGAACCATCGCCGTGAGCAACAGCCACAGTGCGGAGCGGCGGCCCAGCGGCCACCTCCCCCGGCGTACCGACTCGGATCCAGCAGTCACAAGCCCCACCCCCGCGCAGCCGACTCCGGAGGCACAAGGCTACGCAGCCGAGCATCAACACGCGGGCTGGATCGGAGAGTTGACCGTATGTTGGGACAGCCTTCACCTTCCACGCAGGGCAGGCAGCGACGGCAGCGCGAGCTTCCGGCCCCTCTGCGCAAGTCCACCGACCCGGGCGCTCAGACCCTCCGCGACCCGCCGGCCCTCCGACGTGCCTCGCCCCTCCGAGGCGCCCCGGCCCCTCTGGGCACGCCCGCCCACCCGCACGCCACGGCCGTCCCGCATCGGTCGCACCGCGCGGAGCTGGCAGCGCGACAGTCGGGCGCGCTGGCCGCCACTCGCGATCAGCGCGTTCACCGATGTCATCGGGTCGGCGCCCACGCTCCGCGCCAGCAACATGCCGACAGCGAGCGGAAGCAGCGCCACGGCCAGCGCCGAGCCGGTGGTGGTGACGTGCTGCATGCGGCGGCTGCGCCGGTCGTCCGAGGTCATGACCGTATTCGACCAGCGGAGGCAGGTCCCCTGTATCGGCCGACGTACTCAGTCCGGCCGTACGCACATACTCAGTCCGGGGGTTGTCGGCCGCCGTCCTGGGGATGCACCCTGGCGATCGGGCATCGGACAGCGGGCATCGGACAGCGGAGGCGCGACGACTGTGACCCCCATACCCGGCGCGGCACCGTCCGTGCTCGTGGTCCAGCACGAGGACGGCACGGGACCCGGTCTCGTCGGCGATCGTCTCCGGCGGACCGGACTCCACCTCGATGTCGTCCATCCCTGGCACGGCGACCCGCTGCCCGGCTCGCCGCACGGGCACGCGGGCCTCGTCGTCCTCGGCGGCTCCGCGAACTGCGAGGACGTCACGGCCATGCCGTGGCTGCCACGGGTCCGTGAATTGATCCGGGCGGCGGTGGCCGACGAGATCCCGCTGCTCGCCATCTGTCTCGGCGGCCAGGTCCTCGCCCACGTGCTCGGTGGCGCCGTCGCCCCACGCCCCCAGGGCCCGGAGATCGGTGTCGTCCCCCTGCGCCGACTGCCCGCCGCCGACGCGGACCCCGTTCTCGGCGCGGTCCCCGAGGGCGCGTCGGCGGCGCAGTGGCACTGGGACGACGTGGTGCGACTGCCGCCGGAGGCGGTGCCGTTGCTCACCGGGGACGACTGCCCGATCCAGGCGTTCCGGGTCGGATCGGCGGCCTGGGGTGTGCAGTTCCACCCCGAGGCGCTCGCCGGCTCCCTCGCCGAGTGGGCCCTCACCGACGGTGCGGAGGCCCGGTCGGCCGGTGCCGATCCGGAGGCCGCCGTCGCCTCCGTGCGCGCGGCGGAGTCCGAACTCCGTACAGTCTGGGGGACGATGGCCGACGCGTGGGGCGCCCTCGTCCGCGCCCGCACACGGACCGCTTCCTGACCTCCGGTGTGTCCCGGCGCGTCCGCTTGGCGGGCCGGTCCCCGTGGGGTTGCGTGGGCCGTCGACCGCCCCGTACTCACACCGAGGAGTCCACGAAACCATGGCCGACTACCGCATCGAGACCGTCCGCACCGGCTACCGCACCTGGATCGCCCGCAACGACCGGGGCGCGGAGGTGCGGATCGGCGCGGCCGACGACGCGGACGCACAGCCCTCGTTCACCCCGGTCGAACTGCTGCTCGCGGCCATGGGGGGCTGCGGCGGCATGGTGGTGGACCGGACGGCCCGGGCCGTGGACCACGACGATCTGCGGATCGTGGTCGAGTCGGTGTCGGGGCCGGAGGACGACGGCCGGCTGGGCCGGATCAGGGTCAGTTACGAGTTCGAGCTGCCGGAGAGCAACCCGAAGGCGGCGGAGGTCTTCGCCCGCGGGGTGCGGCTGACGCACGAAAAGTTCTGCACGGTGAGCCGGACGGTCGAGCACGGCGCGACGGTGGAGGCGGTGCTGCCGGACGGCACGATCGGCTTCCGGGCCGACTGATCCACGCCGCGGGACCTACTCCTCGATGGCGCCGCCGATCCGGCGCAGATGGTGCCGGAAGGTGTACGACGGGTCCGCCTCCCGTTGCGCGAGATACTCCGCGAACCGCGTCTGCGCGCGCAGCGTCTCGCCGGCCCTGATCCCGCGCGCCTGTTCGCGCTCGGTGCGGTGGATGCCGCGGGCGGTCTCGAGGACGGCGTCGACCCGGTCGGCGGCCACGAACAGCACACCGTCGTCGTCGCCGAAGACGATGTCGGCGGCGCTCACCAGGTGCTCGCCGCACCGCGCGGTGCGCAGGGCTTCCGGCTCCCGTGCGTCCACGCGGACGGGTCCGGGTGCATGAGGGCCGTAGGAGAAGACGGGCAGTCCGATCTCGACGAGATCGGGCGTGTCGCGGTGCAGCCCCCAGACGACGAGACCCGCGACGCCGGCCGCCTCGGCCTCCAGCACGGCGAGGTCCCCGACGCAGGCCTCGTCGCGGCGCCCCGCGTTGTCGACGACGAGTACGTCCCCGGGCTCGGCCGCACCGAAGGCCTCCAGGAAGACGTCGACGCTTCCGTAGTGCCGGGCGGGCAGCACGCGTCCGGCGAGGCGCTGCCCCGGCACGACGGGAGCGATTCCGGCGGGAGCGGCGCGCAGGGGTTCGCCGAGCCGGACGCAGGCGTCGGCGATCAGGGGCGTGGAGAGCTCGGCGAAGTCCTTCAGCATCGGTGGTGTCCGTTCTCTGACGTGGTGCCCGCGCCCGACGACCGGGGGTGCGGGTGTCGCCGACGGCGGCTGTCGCCCGATGCTATGCGCCGCGATACGGCGCGGTCCCGGGCCACTTGTGCCGATGTGGCCCGCGCGGCGGTCGGGCGCGCGGCAGTAGTTTCACGGCGGGGACGCGGAGGCCGTCCCGTGGTTGCCGGGGACGCGGAGGCCGTGCGCGGTCCTCGCGGCCTCGAGCCGGAGAGGGGTTCACCGCCGTGATCGTGATCGCGCATCTCAGCGACATCCACATCGACAGCTCACCGCGCAGCGCGGAGCGCACCAGGTCCGTGATGGCCTATCTGGAATCGCTCGGCGTCGACCTCGACGTGGTCGTGGTGACCGGTGACATCGCCGACCACGGTCTGGAGTCGGAGTACCTCCGTGTACGGGAGTTGCTGCGGACCCGGCACCCCCTGCTCGTCTGTCCGGGAAACCACGACGTGCGGGACGAGTTCCGGCGCGTGCTCCTCGGCGAGCCCGTGACACGGGCCGGCGCCCCGGTGAACCAGGTGCTGCGCGGGGCCGGTTTCGTGCTGGCGCTCGCCGACTCGTCGGTGCCGGGGAAGGACGAGGGGTTCCTGGAGGAGGAGACCCTCGCCTGGCTGGAGTCCGTACTGGACGAGACGCCGGAGGACGTGCCCGTCCTGGTCGGGTTCCATCACCCGCCGACCGCGCTGCACATCCCGTTCGTGGACGGCATCCGCCAGTTCGGGGAGCACCGGCTCGCCGAGCTGGCCGACCGGCGGCCCGGCATCGTCGCCTTCCTGTGCGGGCACGCCCACACGGCGGCTGCGACCACCTTCGCGGGGCTCCCCCTGCTTGTCGCGCCGGGGGTGATCTCGACGTCGAAGCTTCCCTGGGAGTCGTCCGGCCCCGGTGTTCATGTGTACCGGGACGAGATGGCACCGTCGCTCGCCTTCCACGTCCTGGACGAGGCGGGCGGTATCACCACCCACTACCGGAGCGTCCCCGTCTAGCCTCCCCGTATCGCGTCCCCGTTTAGCGGCGCGGTGCGCGGAGACTCGCGGGAGTGTGGCCTGTGTGCGGCCCACAAGCAGGAGGCTGCCGTGTCCCTCGACGGAAAGCACGTCCTCGTCCTCACGACGAACTACGGCACGGAGCAGGACGAGCTGAAGAAGCCCGTGGCGGCCCTGCGCGAGGCGGGCGCCCGGGTGACCGTGGCGGCGCGGAAGGCCGAGCCCGTCCACACGCTGGTTTCGGACCGGCGGCCGGGTGACGTCGTACAGCCCGATGCGACGTACGGCGAGCTGTCGGCGGACGGCTTCGACGCGGTGGTCGTGCCGGGCGGCACCGTCAACGCCGACCGTCTGCGGGTCGACCCGGCGGCCCAACAGCTGCTGTTGGCGTTCGCCAAGACCGGGAAGACCGTGGCCGCGATCTGCCACGGTCCGTGGCTGCTCGTCGAGTGCGGGCTCGTACCGGGCAAGGAAGTGACCTCGTACCCCTCGATCCGTACGGATCTGGTGAACGCGGGCGGGACGTGGGTGGACCGAGAGGTCGTGGTCGACAGGTCCGGCGGATTCCGGTTGATCACCTCGCGCAGGCCCGCCGACGCCCGGCGCTTCTCGGAGGCGATCCTCGAAGCCCTCGGCGGGGCCCCGCCGCCGTGAGGCGGCGCTCTCGGCCGCGTGGCGCCCGGGACGGCGCGGTCCGAGGTCGGGCGGCCGCGCGGTGCCGGGTCAGGTGAGCCAGATCTCGCGGACGTGGCGCAGCGGGTCCCGCTCGACGCGCGGCTCGGTGTCCCAGACCATCGTGGCGCGGCCGGCGGCCGTGTAGCGCGGCCAGGACTCGCCGGGGTCCTGGTCCCGTACGAAGGAGACCCAGGCGCGGTGCATCGCGTCGGCGAGGGCGCGCGGCGGCGCGTCGCCCGCCGCCGCCGTGACGCCCTCTGCGTCGAGGAGGTCGAAGGCGTAGGGCAGGTCGAGGCAGTGGAAGGCCATCGAATTGACCGGCGACTCCCACACGAACTCGTAGAGCCAGGTGGGTCGTTCGCGCGCGGCGCGGGCGTCGGCCACGGCCAGGGACGGTGCGCGGAAGGTGGCGTCGGTCAGTGCCTGCCCGAAGAGGCGCTCGGGGCCGTCCGCGGCGTAGGCGGCGGTGAAGGCCTCCACCCGGTCCGGCGCCAGGCCGACGGCGCCGAGGAGGACGGACACGGGCGGGCCGTCGGGTCCCGGGGCGGGGATGGCGTTGAACTCGTGCGCCGTGAAGCCCAGCATCAGCGGGACGTCGGCGCCCGCGTCGCCGTCCGTCAGCGCGTCGAGGACCGGTTCCGGGATCAGCTTGCCGTCCGCGAAGGGTGCGAGCGAGAGCATCGGAGGCAGCCCCTCGCGGTCGGGGCCGGGCTCGCCGAGCCGGTCCTGGAGGTCGAGCAGCGCGTCGTCGTGCAGGTCGCGCAGTGCGGCGGCGGTGGCGGGGACGCCGGTGCGGGCAGCGAAGAGGCGGGCGGCGGCGCGGGCGACCTCGGGTCCGTCCGGACGCATGACCGCCCCGGAGACGGAGAGCGCACCACGGAACAGGTCGCGGGCGGCGGGGACCGCGAGCAGGGTCTGGACGGCGCCGCCGCCCGCCGACTGGCCGGCGACGGTGACCTTGGCCGGGTCGCCGCCGAAGCGGGCGATGTTGTCGCGGACCCATTCCAGGGCGGCGATCCAGTCCATGACGCCACGGTTGTCGGGCGCGTCGTCCAGGTGCAGGAAGCCCTCGATGCCGAGCCGGTAGCCGAGGGAGACCAGGACGACGCCGTCGCGGTTGAAGGCCGAGCCGTCGTACCAGGGGCTGGCCGCCGATCCGGCGACGTAACCGCCGCCGTGGATCCAGACCAGGACGGGCAGGCCCGCCTCGGGGTCGGGCTCGGGCGTGAAGACGTTGAGGTTGAGCACTCCAGTGCCGGGGAGGGAGGGCTCGGGGATGGTGGTGACCTCGGCGAAGGGGCGCCGCTGGGCGGTCGGCCCGTACGCGGTGGCGTCGAGGGGCTCGGTCCAGGGCTCCGGCGGCACCGGCGCGGCGAAGCGGAGGTCGCCGACGGGCGGCTGCGCATAGGGGATGCCGAGGAAGCGGACGCTGCCGTCGGCGCGCCGCCCGCCGCGGACGGGACCGCGGGTGGTGGTCACGAGGGGCGCGGCGGTGGGCGTCATGGGGGCTCCTGGGGGTCACGTGACGCGGGCGCGCCGATGAGGACGAGAGGAAGGTAACACGTGTCACCATCACGCGTCACCCAGCGATGTCACCGCGACGCCACTCCGACGTCACCGACGGACGGCGCGATGACTCTCGTACGGGACAATCCTCTTGACGATCCGTCCATGGTGTCGCCCTCCCGAGCACGGGTAGAACCCGTGACGGACGGCGTGGCGGCAGGGGGAGGCGGCGTGGACGCGTCGACGGTGGTCGGGGTCCTGGTGGTGGCCAGCGGGGCGGCTCTGATGGCGACGGGTGCCGTCCGGAAGGGGCGGGCGGTCCGTCCGCTGCGCCCGGCCCGGGCACGGGCCGCCGCGGAGCGCGCGGACTTCCGTGTCCTGCTGCGCGCGGCGGGGATGGCGATCGCATCGGCACGCGACGCGGCAGGCCACGGCGAGCCGGCCATCGTCACGGTCGAGGACGTGATGCGCCTGACGGTCGAACGCTTCGGCCGCACCGACGTCCCCCGCGAGCAAGCGGCGGCGGCCCTCCGTCTCCAGTACGAGCGCGCCGCCTGCGCGACGGACTGCGTCACCGACGCGTTCGGCTGACGCGCGGCAGCCTGGGACGGCTGCGGGGCGCGCGGGCACGCGTCACATGTGCGGCGCGCCCGGGACGACGGCCTCGAGTTCGGCGATGCCCATCTGCCCGCCCCTACTCCACTTCCGGCGGGACCGGTGTCGCCTGGTGGTAGTACATGCGCCAGCCCGCGCCGTCGCCGGCCCGGCGCCAGAGGGAGCTGCGGCGGGCGCGCAGGCCGTCGATGACCGTTTCGTAGGTCAGGTGGACCAGGCCGGGGGCCAGGAGCGTGCCGGACATCGCCGAAGGTTCGTAGCGCGGGCCGTCGTCCGTGCCGCCGGGGAGATCGGGCAGTGCGGCGAGCATCCGGTCGTACGTCCAGCGGCGGCCTGAGGCGCCGACCTCGACGAAGTCGGGGTCGAGCAGGTCCCGGGCGAGCGCACGGGACGTACGCACGGAGGGCTCCATCAGCCGAAGTTCCGCCGCGACGGCTTCGGTGATGTCGGCGGCCGAGGCGGCCTCGTCCGGCGCGCTCACAGGGCGATCCAGTAGCGCCGCTTGCGGCCGAGTTCCGTCTCGCGGGTGTCCTCCAGGACACCGCCGTTGCGCTCGATCGTGCGCGCCGAGGCGATGTTGTCCTCGTCGCAGGTCACAAGGACTCGGTCGAGGCCGAGGATGCGGGCCTCGGGGAGGACCGCGCCCAGCGCCCAGGTGGCGAGACCGCGCCGGCGCGCGGAGGGCCGGATGCTGTAGCCGACGTGCCCGCCGGCCCTCAGGAGGAAGTCGTTGAGGTCGTGACGCAGGTCGATCGCGCCCGCGTACGCGCCGTCCTCGACGATCCACCAGTGCGTGGCGTGCACCCAGCCCTCCGCGAGCGGGCGTGTCGCGTCGGACTGCGCACGCAGTCGCCCCACCCAGGCGGCGAAGACCTCCGGATGGGCGAGGGCGTCCCCTTCCGCCAACCTCATCCCGGCGCCGTCCTGGTGGGCACCGGGGCTCCACTCGGCATGCGCTTCGAGCCAGGAGGAGTGAAGACGCGAGGTGGGGGCGACCAGTTCGGGCATAGGGGGGACCATACAGGCCAACGGGCCCCTGGAGCAGGGCATTCGCGGCGCCTGTCGGGCGACCGCACTACTCGCCGGTGAGCCCGTCGACGCGTTCGCGGAGCAGGTCCGCGTGGCCGTTGTGACGGGCGTACTCCTCGATCATGTGGGCCAGGACATAGCGCAGGGAGTACACCTCCTCGCCCAGGTGTCCGCGGTCGTCGAGGGAGTCCGCCGCGGCCACGACGGCGCGGGCCCGGACGCACTCGTCCCGCCACACCGCGAACGCCTCGGCGACCCCGGCCTCGTCGAGGTCGTCGACATCGAAGTCCGCCCACTGCGTCGAGCCGGGCGGGGTCCAAGGGCTGCGGCTCCGCTCACCGTTGACCACATTCCGGAACCAGCCGCGTTCGACCTCGGCCGCATGTCGTACCAGGCCGACGAGGGAGAGTCCCGAGGGCGCGATCGCGCGCCGCTTGAGCTGCTCCACCGTCAGCCCCGCGCACTTCATCTCCAGGGTGTCGCGCTGGAACTGGAGCATCGCGGTGAGGGTGGCGCGCTCGTCGGCGGTACGGGGCGGTGGCGTGCGGCGATCTTCGTTCATCGGGTCATCGTGCCGGAGCGCACCAGCGGCGGTCCCCGCATGTCCCCGGGGTTCGCCGAAGCGGCCTTCCTCACGGGACGTCGGCCGAACGCGGCCGCGGCCTCCTCAGGCGCGTTGGGCGTAGTTACCGAAGCCGACCCAGTCCAGGGCCACGCAGGGCTCGTCGCCGAGAACCCAGGCGTCGTGCCCCGGTGAGACGGTGAAGAAGTCGCCGGGGCCCACCTCGAGCGATTCGCCGTCGTCCATGACGATCTTCATCCTGCCGCTGACGACATAGCCGACGTGGTCCGCCTGGCAGCTGTCCGTACCGGCGATGGGCTTGATGTGCTTGGACCACTGCCAGCCCGGCTCGAAGACGGCCCGGCCGACCGCGCCGCGATCCGTGTTGACCAGGTCCAGCCTGCCCTTGCCGCCCTCGAAGGGACGGGTCTCATCTGCGGAGTCGAAGCTCCGGGACGCGATTCCGGTCATGTTCGTCCGCCTCCAGGCGGTGAGACGTGCCAGCCCCCGAGTCCTCTTCCAGGTTACGCCGAAGGGCCCGCGCGGGGCGTCCTGTTGCCGCGGGCGGCCCCAGCACCGCCGCGGGACGGGCCGCGTCGGCCGCCTTCGACGTCCACGGGCCTCCCCGCGTACGGATCCGCCACACGCGCCTCCGTCGTACGAAACTCGAGGAGCCCAGGCGGGTCAACCACCTCTTCGGCGGCAGGGGCGCCCACTCAGCACGGGCTGGCGCACGAGAAAGGCTCGCGACAGCACCGGCGGGCCGGCGGATATCGATACGCGTCTGCGCTTGGCCTTTCACCGACCATTCATTGAACGGTCACCTTCTTTGGCGGTTCCCCGCTAATCCGTCACGCAATTTCTGTACAGATCCCTTATCGGACAGATCTACACATAAAGGCTAGATAAGAGCACAATGAAACCGCGGCATCACGCCGCAAGCACGATCAGACGTGCAAGACGCCAGAAGGAGGCGAGTCGTATGTCTGACGTCTCTCACCGTCCCGGTGATATCAGGGGCCACCCGGACGCACCGGAAATGCGTGACCGCTACTCCCGAATGCTCCAGACCCGTGGTGTCGCCGCGGTCGAGGAACTGGTCATCCTGGCCGGCATCTGGGCCGCCGTGTCCGCTTACACGGTCCACTTCGCGGGAACCCACCCGGACCTCGCCCTCAGCAACCTGATCGTCGGCATCGCTCTCGCCGGTCTCGGGCTCTGCATGTCGATGGCACCGGAGCGGTCGGCGGACCTCAACTTCGTCGCCCTGGCAGGTGGCGTGTGGCTGATCATCTCCCCGTGGGTAGTCGCACGGAACGCAGACACTGGCGCGATCGTGAGCAACGTCATCACCGGCGCATGCGTCTGCCTCTTCGCGCTCACGGCGGGAGGACTCCTGATGAGCAAGACGAGGAAAACGGGATGAAGTTCTGATCCTCCCCCCAAAGCGGCGTCACATCCCTTCATCGGGATGCGGCGCCGTCGCCGTCCCCCTGGGCAAACCAGACACATCACCCCCCAACGCCCTCCGCCAGGTAACGAATTGACCGACGGCGTTTCGGCCACATAAGTTCTGCGTAAGCTTGCTCCACAGGGACAGGCTCCCGCTCGCATTCCCAGTCCTTGGGGGGACTAAGTGAACTGGTACCTCGACGTTCTCAAGAAGTACGCCACATTCAGCGGTCGCGCGCGACGCCAGGAATACTGGATGTTCACGCTGTTCAACGTCATCGCGGTAGTTGTCCTCGCGATCGTCGACAACGCGGTCCTGGGTGTCTACCCCGCGCTGACCGCCGTCTACATGCTCGGCGTGCTGCTCCCGACGCTGGCCGTCACGGTGCGACGCCTGCACGACACGGGCCGCTCGGGCTGGTGGTACCTGATCGCCTTCGTCCCGCTCGTCGGCGGCATCATCCTCTTCGTGTTCACCGTCCTCGAGGGTGAGGGCCAGCCGAACGCCTACGGCGACAACCCGAAGGCCATCGCCGCGTACTAAGCAGTACCGCCCGAAGCCCCCGGAAGGCTCCCTTCCGGGGGCTTCGCGCATGTCCGACGCCGTACGCCCAGTGACGGTTCGTAGCATTGGCCGCCCGCGCCTTGTGCACGATGGAGCACGACCCGCCTCCTCGCCCGCCCCTAGCCTCGCCGCAGCGGCGCGCAATGAACGAACGAGGGGCGGTACCGATGAACTGGCTCATCCACGACTACCGCGAGAGCGATCTCGCCGCAGTGGTCCACCTGATCGACACCACGGCCGAGCTCGGCCAGGAATCCGTCTTCTCCCTGGCCGAATGCATCGGCGCCCTGACCTCCCGCCAGCCGGCGGTCGTCGCCGTGCACCAGGGCGTGCCCATCGGAACGGCGCTCGCCTGTGTGGCCGGGGAGCGGGCCTGGGTGATGCGGATCGCGATCGCCTCCGCCTGGCGGGGCCGCGGACTCGCCAGTGCGCTTCTGGTCGAGCTGGAGCGACGCCTGGTCGCGGCCCGGGTCGGCCGGATCGCGTACGTCCTGCCCGAGGAGGACCTGCTCGGCGAAGGACTTCTCAACGCGGGTTACACGCGCCAGCCGGCCGTCGCCTACTTCGAGAAGGTCGAGCCGCTGCACGGACCCGCCGCCAACCTCCTCGACGACCTCGGCGGCAGACTGCTGCCCGGGGACCTGTGGGCGAAGGTCGCCGGCATGGAGCGCGAGAAGGATCTGATCGAACGACGGGTCGTGCTGCCGCTCGCCGAGCCGGAGCGCGCGGCGCGGCACGGTGTCCGACCGCCGCGCGCCGTGGGCCTGTTCGGCCCGCCGGGTACCGGAAAGACGACGTTCGCCCGTGGAATCGCCTCGCGGCTCGGCTGGCCGTTCGTGGAGATCCTGCCCTCCCGGCTCGCGGACGAGGGCAATCTGGCGGCGGCGCTGCGCTCGGCGTTCGCCCGGATCGCGGAGTTGGAACGGGTCCTGGTCTTCATCGACGAGGTCGAGGAGATCGCCCCGGTCCGTCAGGAACCGGCGCAGCCCGGCGGGATGCACGGGGTGACGAACGAACTGCTCAAGCTGATACCGGGGTTCCGGGAGCGGGACGAGCGGCTCCTGGTCTGTGCGACGAACTCGATCCGCTCCCTCGACCCGGCCTTCCTCCGCCCCGGCCGTTTCGACTACCTCATTCCGATCGGTACGCCGGACAAGGCGGCCCGGGCCGCGATCTGGGCGCGCTACACCGACGGCCGGCCGGACGTGGACATCGACGAACTGGTGGCGGCGAGCGATCTGTTCACGCCCGCCGACGTCGAGCACGCGGCCCGGATCGCCGCCCAGAACTCCTTCGAGCGGGATCTGGTCGCCGTCGGTGGACGGACGGCCGCCGAGGAACGGCTGCCGGGAGCGAGTACGGCGGACTATCTGAAGGCGATCGGCCAGTGCCGTCCGACAGTGACCTCGGAGATGATCACCCAGTTCGAGTCGGACATCACCACGCACGCCCGGTTCTGACGGGGTTTCGCCTCCGGGCGGTGCGCCGTCCCTCCCGGTCGGGTGCCGGCGTTCGGCCGGTATCCGACCATGTCGATCACGGCCCGAATATCGTGGTCACGAGCGGATTCCGCGACGACAGACCAACAGAGGGGGACTGGTCCCATGGAGCAGTACGAGGGGCTCGAGCTCATGACCGTCACGAAGACCGAGGAGCTGGAGTCCTGGCTGGAACAGCACCATGCCGACACTCCCGGGATCTGGCTGAGAATCGCCAAGAAGGGCAAGGGGGGCGAGTCGCTGACGATTCCGGAGGTGCTCGACTGCATGCTCTGTTTCGGCTGGATCGACGGGCAGCGCAAGGGCGGGGACGGGGCGTACTACTTCCAGAAGTACACCCCGCGCCGGGCGCGCAGCCTCTGGTCGCTGGTGAACGTCCGCAAGGTCGACGCGCTGGTGGCCGCGGGCCGGATGCGCGAGCCGGGACTCGCCGAGGTGCGGGCGGCGCAGGCGGACGGCCGGTGGGAGTCCGCGTACCCCTCCCAGGCGGAGGCGACCGTGCCCGACGACCTGGCGGCGGCGCTGGCGGCCGACGAGAAGGCGCGGACCTTCTACGAGCAGCTCGGGAAGACCGATCAGTACATGGTGATCCTGCGGCTGTGGCAAGCGCGCACGCCCAAGAACCGGGGCGAGCGGCTCGAGCGGATGATGGCGAAGCTGGCGGCCGGCGAGAAGGTCACCTGACCGGTCACGCCGTCCGGCGGTAGAGCACCTGGGGGGCCTCGAACTCCACGAAGGAGGCCGCGTGGACCATCCCGATGGCCTCCAGGAGCCGTCGCGACCGTTCGTTCGCCTCCTGGGTCACCGCGACCACACTCCGGGTGCTCTCCAGCGCACGGTCGACGGCCGCTGCGACGGCTTCGCGCGCGTAGCCCTGCCCCCAGTGCTCGGGCAGGAACTGGTAAGAGACCTCCGTCTCCCCGTCCCGCGACGCCGGCTCCACGGTGACGAGGCCGAGCAGCGTCCCGTCGGAGGCCCGGACGACCGCGTGGACGCCGGGCGCTCCGACGATCCGTTGCTGCCGGATCCGTACGACCTGGTCGATGACCGGACCGCCCAGGTGGAACCGGACGTCGGGGTCGGTCCACAGCCGCGTGACGGCCGGCACGTCACGCGCCCGCACCGGGCGCAGCAGCAGTCGCTCGGTGGCGAGGGCGACGTCGGCGGGCGGGGCGGAAGACGTGTTCATACGTACGATCATCTCAGCTCGACCCGGCCGTACGGGCGGGTCCGGGGCGCATCCGGCGCTGTACGGCGGCCAGGGCGCCGGCCTTGCGGCCCGGGACGCGCTCCCGCAGCGTGACGAGCGCGGGTCCCAGCTCGCGGGCCCGAGCGGGGTCCTCGATCTGCTCCCACTGGTGGTGCGCCCGGTCGACGGCGCCCTCGACATCGGGCTCCCCGGGCTCCTGCCTCAGCCCGAGCCGGGCCTGGGCGGCCGCGATCCACAATTCGCAGCTGCGGGCGGGCTCCCCGGCGAGCCGCGCAAGATCGGCCCGCACCTCCATCCAGTGCACGGCCTGCTGCGACCGGGGCCCATGCCGCCGCAAGGCCTCCTGCTCCCACGCGACGGCCACGGCCACGGCCTCCCCATGCCGCCCGGCCTGCGCGGCGGCGAGGATGGCGGGGTGCGGATCGGGCACGCCGACGGGGACGGGCGCGGGCGTCGCCCGGGCAGGGGGGCTCCCGGGGCGGGCCGGAGCCCCGACGGGCGAAGCGGCCGGGACGTGTACGGGTGCTCCCTGAGGAGCTGACTGCGGTACGAGCACGGGTGCCGCGCCGGGAACAGGCACCGGGGCGGGGGCGGGGGCGGGCGCTCCGCGAAGGCCCGGCACCGGGACGGGCGCCGGGCCCGCGAGGGGCACGGGCACCGCGACCGGCCCCGATGCCCGATGAGAGGCGTTGCCTGGGACGGTCACTGGAGACCCATGCGGAGCGGACTCCGGAACCGGCCGGAGGCCACTCTGGGCAACGGGCACGGCGACGGGGGCGGAAGCCCCGTGCGGAGCGGCCACCGGGACCGGCCCGGGGCCGGGCACCGCGACGGGCGTGGGCGCCCCGTGCGAAGCCGTCGCCCCGGCGGGCGCGGACGCCCCGTGTGGAGCCGACGCCGCGACCGGCATCGGGCCACCCTGGAAACCCGGTACCGGCGTGTCCGCCGCCACGCCGCCACCCGGCCTCGCCCCATGCGGCATGCCGGCGAAGGCCGGCGCCGGGCCGGGCCCCGGCAGCGGCAGCCCGCCGGACGCGTCGGCGCCGACCGCCGGGGTCAGAAGCAGGCACTCCAACCCGCCCTGCTGGGTCGCCGCCTCCGCGTGGAGGTGGGGCAGGGACGGGCGGGCGCCCGTGCGCCAGACCGTGGCGAAGTGGCGAAGGTACTCCGGGGTCGCCGGGTCGCCCCGGCGCGGGGCCGGGGCGACCCGGCCGTACAGGAGCGGGCCCGGGCCCAGGGAGAGGAGGGCGGGGGTGGTGCGCAGGCGTTGCCACAGCTCCGGGTCCGCGACCAGGTCCGCCACCACCGTCGTCGTCCCCGGCCGCCGGGTCGCGAGTTCCGCAGCGAGCCAGTGCCATGGCAGCCCCGTGTACCGCAGCGTCGTCGGCGTGCTGCGCGCGAGCGCCAGGTGCGGCAGGTGCTGGCGCCGGTCCAGTTGGAGCTGGCCCGCGAGGTAGACCGCCAGGGGCCCGGCCGTGGCCGCGGCCGCCCGCAGGCGCGTCAGTACGGTCTGCGGGTCCAGGGGGTCGGCCAGTTCGACGACCGTCGCCACCGGCGTGCCGGTCAGCGCGCTCGGTGGCACCGCCGCCAACGCGGGCAGCACCGACGCCGCGTCCACCGCTCGTCCCCGCCCCGCCGGCGCCGCCGCCAGCAGCACCGCCGTACCCACCGTGTCCACCTCGTCGTTCACCACACCAGCACCGTAACCTTCCCACCGCCCCTTCTCGTTATCACCCCGATGGCCGATAATCGGCGGGCCTTTGGCATATGTCAGAAGCACCACCGTATCGAGTGTTGCCAAATCCCTTACGGGCAGTCCTTGCCTGTGCAACAGTCGTATCCGGGCCTAGTTCCACAGATCGCCCGCGCCGCGCCTGTATCGGAGTACGACATGCCGTCCCATCTGTTCGCGGACCGTCCCGCTCAGCCGCCGGAGCCCGGCATGGTGGACGCGTTGATCTCGCAGACCCGGCGTCTGCGCGGTGACGTGGACGCCGTACGCCGGGACGCGGTGCTGGACGAGGACGACCCGAAGAACCGCTGGCAGCGCGCCCTGTGCGATCTCGCCGTGCACCAACTCGACGACCTGGGTGCCCACTTGGGTCAGCTCAAGGCCGGCATCCCGGACGAGCTCCCCGTCGCCCCCGGCGCCGACACGATCGAGGCCGAGGCCGCGTCGGACCCCGGCGCCGCCTACGGCGGCCCCGCCCCCGCTCGCACCGGCTCCCTGCTGAGCCGTGTCGGCAGCGCCGAGTGGAATCTCCTCACCGACGAGGTCAGTTGGTCGGAGGAGCTGTACCAGATCTTCGGCCGGACCCCGGAGAGCGGCCCCATGTCGCTCGACGAGCTCCCCTCGATGGTGTTCGCCGAGGACCAGTCCGTGCTCCAGGCGATGGTGACGGACTGTCTGATCGACGGAAAGCCGATCGACGGCGAGTTCCGGATCGTCCGCACCGACGGCCGGGTCCGCACGCTCCACATGATGGGCGAGCCGGTCCTCGACGCCGACGGCTGCACCGCTTCCATGTGGGCCGTTTTACGGGATGTCAGCGAACTGCGCCGCAGCGAGCGGGCGGTCCGCGAGTCCCGTGACAGCCTGCAGCGCCGCCGCCACGTCGAGCGCACCGAACGCCGGGTCGCCGTCGAGTTGCAGGAGGCTGTGCTGCCTCCCTGGCGCGGTTCCCTGAGCTTCGCCCATGGCGGCCCGGGCGCCCCGCTCGACGTCGCGGGCCACTATCTACCGGCCGCGACGACCGGCCTGATCGGCGGCGACTGGTACGACGCGCTCGCGCTCCCCGACGGGGACGCGCTGCTGACGGTCGGTGACCTCACCGGACACGGTGTATCCGCCACCTCTTCGATGGCCATGCTCCTCGGCGCGCTGCGCGGGATGGCCGTGGCCGGAATTCGCCCCGGAGCCCTGATGGGCCACCTGAACCAACTGCTCGAGACCTCGGTCCAGCCGGCCCTGGGCAGCGCGATGTGCTGCCGTTACGACCCCGCGAGCCAGACGCTCTCCTGGGCGCAGGCAGGTCACCCCGCCCCGCTGCTCTTCCGCAACGGAACGGGGCGCGCGCTGAAGCGACCCGACGGCGTGCTCCTGGGAGCGACGGCCGCGGCCGCGTACGAGGAGTCGGAGATCCGGCTGCTCCCCGGCGACCTGCTGATGCTGCACACGGACGGGCTCACCCGGCGCGGCGGCATGGACGACACGGGCACCCAGCGCCTGCTCGCGCTGGCGCCACGCCTGGCCGGGGCACGGGACGCGCAGGACTGCGTGCGGTCCGTGGTCGAGGAGTTCGGCCAGGCACCGCGTGAGGACGACGCCTGCGTGATGGTGGTCCGGGTCGGTCGGTAGGCGGGGAGCCCGGCAGGACGGAACTCAGGGACAGGACGAGCGAGGCAGGCGAAAGCGACTGCGCCGCTCAGGAGGGCATACCGGCAGAGCCGGCGTGCCCTTTCTCGTACGTACGGGTGGAGTGGCGGGGTGAGTACGTACGGGTGAGGTGGCGGATGCTGCCGAGGGCCGGCCGCGCCGGACCGCCTCAGATCGACCCGGACCTCGGCCGCTTCGCGGCGGGCTTGGGCAGCGCGAGCTCGATCTCCTCGCGCAGGTCCTCGATCTTGGCGTAGCCCGCGTACTGCCCGGTCAGCCGGTACATCTCGCGCAACCGGTCCCAGGTCCGGTGCGAGGAGGTCTCGCCCATGGAGACCAGGGCGAGCCTGGCGTACCGGTCGGCCTGCTCCGGGTCGTCGGCGATGAAGCAGGCCGAGGCGAGGGAGATGTAGTCGAAGAGCTTGGAGCGGTTGTGTCCGTTGCGGCGCAGTTCGAGCGCCAGCTTGGCGTGGCGCTGCGCAGGGACGGCGGCCGAGGGGTCGTGCTCGGCGAGGGTACGGAAGGCGAGCGCCTGCATCCCGTGCATGTCGGCGTCGTCGAAGTTCTGCATCCAGCTCGGCGGAGGCACGTCCGAACGGTCGGAGACGAAGAGGTCCTCGGCCTCGCCCAGGGTGCGGCGCATGGCCTGGCCCTTGCCCATGGACGCCTGGGCCCAGGCCTCGATGGTGTGCAGCATGGCCTGGGTGCGCGGCAGAACCTCCTCGCCCGAGCCGGACTTGGCGAGCTTCATGAGGTCGAGGGCGTCGTCCGGCCGGCCGAGGTGGACCATCTGGCGCGCGGCTCGGGACAGGGCCTCGCCGGCGCGCGGCCGGTCGCCGCCCTCGCGGGCCGCGTGGGCCGCGATCACGAAGTACTTCTGGGCGGTGGGTTCGAGACCCACGTCGTGGGACATCCATCCGGCGAGGACAGCCAAGTTGGCGGCCACGCCCCACAGACGTCGCTGGAGATGGTCGGGGTGGTGGTAGGCGAGCATTCCGCCCACTTCGTTCAACTGGCCCACCACGGCCTTGCGTTGGAGTCCGCCGCCACGGGAGGCGTCCCATGCGCGGAACACCTCCACCGAGCGCTCCAGCGCCTCGATCTCCTCCGACCCGATGGGGGCGGCCTCGTAGCGGTCGAACCCAGCGGGGTCGGCGTGGAGGGGATCGTTGGCGCGGGGGGCTTGCGCGGCGGCGCGTGCGGGGTCGGTGTGGAGCCAGTCGTGCATGGCGCTGGTGAGTGCGGAGCCGGCGGCGAGCACGGCGCCCGCGCCCATCAGGCCGCGTCGGTTGAGCATGAGGTCCATTCCCGTGAATTCGGTGAGGACCGCTGCCGTACGCTCGGGCGCCCAGGGCAGCCCGTCAGGGTTGTCGTCGTTCCTGACGTTCTGCCGTTTCCCGGCGCGCCCGTGTCGTACGAACCCGAGGTCCTCGATGGTCACGACACGGCCGAGTCGCTCGGTGAACAGAGCTGCCAGCACCCGGGGTACGGGGTCGCGCGGGGTCTCCCCCATGTCGATCCATCGCCTCACCCGTGAGGTGTCGGTCGACAGTTGCGGGTGGCCCATGGCCGCCGCCTGCCGGTTGACGAGCCTCGCGAGCTCTCCCTTGGACCAGCCGGCGAGGCCGAAGAGGTCTGCCAGGCGGGTGTTGGTCTGTCCGGTCACGTCTAAGCCCCCAGGTTCTCGGCTGAGTTGACAGTAACCCCCTGTCATAGGGCTGGCGACTATTCGCCAGGCTTCGCCAGGGTGCGCCCGATGTTCCGCCACCCGCGCCCGGGTGTCAGGTAGGAACGCGCCACCCCGCCCCGGTAACCGGCCCTCATTCCCCAGGGTGCGGACCGGAGGCCGGGCGGGGCGACGCATGCAACTCGTCGGCACACGAAGGGATCTGTCTCCTCCATGTACACAGCATCGTCCTCCGTGTCCGCCCCGCCCCGGCCGCAGCACCGTTCCGTGCCGGCCGGCAGCGGACCGTATCTCGCCCCCGTCCCCCCGGCGGGCCGCGCGAGGCGCTGGGCGGGCAGTACCGCTCAGGCTCCCAGCGGAAGAATCGACCTGTCGGGCCCCCAGGGGGCCCAGGTGCGGATGGCGATCGCTTCCGTCCACCGGATCTGCCCCGAGTTCAACCCGGTGCAGGTGCTGCGGCGCAGCGGCCGTTCCGTACTGATCGTCGGGACGACCGGACGGACCACCGCGGTCGCGAAGTGTTTACTGGACCACTCCCCCGCGTGGGTCGAGCGGTTCCAGCACGAAATAGCTGCTTACCGCTCGTTCGTCCGACACCGCCCACCGGTGCGTGCACCGCGGCTCATCGCCGCGGATCCCGACAACTGCACCCTGGTGATCGAGCGGATGCCCGGACGGGCGGCGGCGCTGACGCGCCACCCCGTGGAGGCCCCGCCCCGCGCGGATCTGCGCGCGGCGCTCGGGGCGATCGCCCGGCTGAACGCCTGGCGGCCGCCGGCCGGGACCTTCGACGCCCCGCTCGACTATGGTTCGCGGATCGCGCGGTACCACGAGCTGGGTCTGTTCACCGACCGGGACCGGGACGATCTGCAGAAGCTGCTGCACGGTCTGGCGCAGGCCGGTGGACGCCAGGGCATGGGCCAGTTCTGTCATGGCGACGCCCTGCTCTCCAACATCCTGCTCTCCCCCGCCGGCCCGGTCCTGGTGGACTGGGAGCACGCGGGCTGGTACCTGCCCGGCTACGACCTGGCGACGCTGTGGTCGGTGCTCGGTGACGCGCCCCTGGCGCGGCGACAGATCAGTCAGCTCGCCCAGCAGGCGGGGGCGGCGTCCAGGGACGCCTTCCTGGTGAACCTGATGATCGTGCTGACACGGGAGATCCGTACGTACGAGACGGCGGTGCAGCGCACCATCAAGGAGGCACCGCCCGCCGGTTCGGTCCCCGTTCCCTCCGGCGCGGTCTCGCCCGGCGAGGAACAGCGGTTGCTGTTGCGGCGGCTGCACGACGACTGCGCCATGGCACGGCGGGCCGTGCGCGCCGCGGTCGGTACGCGGTGAATTCGCGCCGGCCGCTCTCGCGGGGGTGATACACCGCGCACCCGGTGCCGACACACCGGGCGCGCGGTGTTCGTATGCGCCTGCTCCTGCGTGCCTCATTGGTCCACTCCACTGACGCGCCGCAGGCCCGCGCGCCTCCGCGGCGAAACTCCGCGATACGCCGCCTGACATGGGAAATTCCGTGTGGCGGAGGCTGATTGACGGATCGTCCGGGAGCCGATACCCCTGTACGGGTTCGGCCCCGCACGCCCCCTCGTCACCCCACGTATCCGGAGGCTGCCTTGCACCGTTCCGCGTCGCACAGACGGGTCGCCCGAACGGCGGGCGCCGTGGCGTCCGCCGCTCTACTGTTCCCGCTGCTCTCGGCCGCACCGTCGGCCACCGCCGACTCGCTCGAATCCGGCTCGCTCCAGCGACAGTTCGCCGCCGCCGCCGAGCGCCAGGGTGTTCCGCAGAGCGTGCTGCTCGCCGTGTCGTACCTCCAGTCGCGGTGGGACGGGCACGGTGGGGCGCCGAGCGTGACCGGTGGCTACGGCCCGATGCATCTCACGGATGCCGTGACAGCGCTCGCCGAGGCCCCGCACCACTCGCACGGCGAGGAGGACGCCCGGGGCGACGGTTCCCGCGCACCGCGCCACGGGGCCGAGGAGACGGCCGCGCTGCCGACGGCGGACGAACTGCCGGACCGCCTCGAGACGCTGGACCGGGCCGCGGAGCTGTCCGGGATCCCGGCGGAGGAGCTGCGGACCAGCACCGCGGCGAACATCGAGGGCGGTGCCGCGCTGCTCGCCGCAGCCCAGCGCGCGTCGGGCCGGCCGCTGAGCTCCGACCCGGCCGACTGGTACGGGGCGGTGGCGCGCTACTCCGGCGCCGACGACACCGCGACCGCGAGGACGTACGCCGACGACGTGTACGACGTGATCCGCGGCGGGGAGGCCCGTACGACCGACAGCGGGCAGGTCGTGAGGCTCGCGGCCGACCCCGATGTCGCTCCCGCGACCGGTCAGGTGGAGTCCCTGGGGCTGCGGAAGCCGAGCACCGGACCGACGGAGTGCCCGCGCACCGTGGCGTGCGAGTGGATCCCGGCGCCGTACGAGGAGTTCGGGGACGGCGACTACGGCAACCACGACAAGGGGAACCGGCCCGCCTCCCAGTCGATCGAGTACATCGTCGTCCATGACACCGAGGCGACCTGGGACGTCACCCTCAAGCTGGTGCAGGACCCCACGTATGTGTCGTGGCAGTACTCATTGCGCTCCTCCGACGGGCACATCGCCCAGCATCTGCCGCTGAAGGACGTCGGCTGGCACGCGGGCAACTGGTTCGTGAACGCCAAGTCGGTGGGCCTGGAACACGAGGGCTTCCTGACGGCCCCGGACAGCTGGTACACGGAGGCGATGTACCGGACCTCGGCGCGCCTGGTGCGGTACCTGGCGCAGCGGTACGACATCCCGCTCGACCGGCAGCACATCCTCGGCCACGACAACGTGCCCGGCACGGTCACCTCGACGATCCGCGGGATGCACACCGACCCGGGTCCGTACTGGGACTGGGCCCACTACTTCCGGCTGCTCGGCCGGCCGTTCACGCCGTCCGCCGGCCCGAACGCGGGCGTGGTCACGATCCGGCCCGCGTACACCGCCCACCACCCGGTGTACACCGGGTGCGTGAAGGCGGGAGAGGCGTGCGCGCCGCACGGCAGCGGCGCCGTCCGCCTGCACACGGCTCCGAGCGCCGACGCCCCGTTGGTGAAGGACATCGGTCTGCGGCCGGGCGGTGAGGACTCGACGACCGGGGTCAACGACACCGGGGCGCGGGCCTCGACGGGCCAGCAGTTCGCGGTGGCGGGGCGCAGCGGCGACTGGACGGCGATCTGGTACCTGGGGCAGAAGGCGTGGTTCCACAACCCGAAGAAGCGGCCGACGGCGGTGAACTCCCGGGGGCTTGTGCTGACCCCGAAGGAGGGCGTGACGGAGGTCCCGGTGTACGGGCGCGCCTATCCGGAGGCCTCGGCGTATCCGGCCGGTGTGCCGGTCCAGGCGGTGTCGCCGCTGCCGTACAAGCTGCTCGCGGGCCAGTCGTACGTCGTGGGCGATCGGACCCCGGGCGAGTACTACTTCGCTCCGGTGTTCGATACCGCGGGACACACGGTCGTCCGGGGCCAGGAGGAGTACTACGAGATTCAGTTCGGCCACCGGGTGGCGTTTGTGAAGGTCTCCGACGTGCGGGTTTCCCGCGCCTGAGCGGAGCGCCCGAAGGGGCGTGCGCGGGTGTCGGCGCGCGGGGAGCGCGTCGACACCGCTCGCGTTCATACGACTAACTCGGGTGCCGCGTGGGCCGTACGGGGACGGGGTAAGGCTCGGCCGGACATCGCCCACGCTCACCGGAAGGCCCCGCACGCATGGCTCAGCCCTTCGTTCTGCCGGATTTCTATGTCCCGTATCCGGCGCGGCTCAACCCCCATGTGGAGGCCGCCCGCACGCACACCCGGGAGTGGGCGCGGGCGTTGGGGATGCTGGAGGGCTCCGGCATCTGGGAGGAGCACGACCTCGAGTCCCACGACTACGCGCTGCTGTGCTCGTACACCCATCCCGACTGCGATGCCGAGACGCTGTCGCTGGTGACCGATTGGTACACCTGGGTGTTCTTCTTCGACGACCACTTCCTGGAGGTCTTCAAGCGCACCCAGGACCGGCCGGGCGGCAAGGCCTATCTGGACCGGCTGCCGCTCTTCATGCCGATGGCCCCCTCGTCGACGATGCCCGAGCCGGCCAACCCGGTGGAGGCCGGGCTCGCGGATCTGTGGACGCGGACGGTACCCGCCATGTCCCCGGCCTGGCGCACGCGGTTCTCGGAGGCCACCGAGGCGCTGCTGTACGAGTCGCTGTGGGAGCTCGACAACATCAACGAGGGACGGATCGCCAACCCCGTCGAGTACATCGAGATGCGCCGTAAGGTGGGCGGTGCGCCCTGGTCGGCGGGGCTCGTCGAATACGCGGCGGGCGCCGAGGTCCCCCAGCAGGTGGCGCACTCCCGTCCGCTGCGCGTGCTGCGGGACGCGTTCTCCGACGCGGTACATCTGCGCAACGACCTGTTCTCGTACCAGCGGGAGGTCGAGGACGAGGGCGAGAACAGCAATGGCGTGCTGGTCCTGGAGAAGTTCCTCGGATGCACGACCCAGGAGGCGGCGGAGGCCGTCAACGACCTGCTGACCTCACGGCTGCAGCAGTTCGAGAACACGGCCATCACCGAAGTCCCGGGGCTCTGCCTGGAGAAGGGACTGAGCCCCGAGGAGTGCGCGGCCGTCGCCGCGTACGCGAAAGGGCTGCAGGACTGGCAGTCCGGCGGGCACGAGTGGCATCTGCGGTCCAGCCGCTACATGAACGAGGGCCTGGACACCGGGCCTTCACGGCTGGACGGGGTGCTCGGCACGTCCGCGCTCGACATCCGCACACTCTTCGGCCGCCCCGCCGCCTCGCGGCTGCGCACCCTCGGGCATGTGCCGCACCAGAAGGTGGGGCCGTCGCTGCTCCCCGAATTCGACCTGCCCTACGCTCTGTCGCTGAGCCCGCACCATCAGGAGGTGCTGCGGCTCTCCGTGGACTGGGCGGAGCGGATGGGGCTGCTGGACGACATCTGGGACCGGCCGATGCTGGAGGGCTTCGATTTCGCGCTCTGCTCAGCGGGCCTCGACCCGGACGCCACCCCGGAGGAGCTTCGGCTGAACGCCGAGTGGCTGACCTGGGGCACGTACGTGGACGACTACTACCCGTTCGTCTTCGGTCGGCCCCGTAACCTGCTCGGCGCGAAGGAGTGCACCGAGCGTCTCAAGTCCCTGACGTCGGTGGACGATCCGGCCGCGGGGCAGGCGTCCGCGGTCGGTCCGATCGAGCGGTCGCTCGCCGATCTGTGGGCCCGCACGACGGCTCCGATGGCGACGGAGGCCAGGGAGGAGCTGCGGACCGCGCTCCATGTGATGCTGGACAGCTGGATGTGGGAGCTGCACAACCAGGCTCAGCACCGGGTGCCCGACCCGGTGGACTACATCGAGATGCGTCGCACGACGTTCGGTTCCGAGCTGACGATGCTGCTCTGCCGACTGCGCCGCTCCGACGTGCTGCCGCCCGAGATCTACCGTACGGGCACGGTCCGTACTCTGGAGAGCTCGGCTTCGGACTACGCGGCGCTGGTCAACGACCTCTTCTCGTACCAGAAGGAGATCGAGGTCGAGGGCGAGGTCCACAACGGCGTGCTCGTGCTGCAGACGTTCTTCGACTGCGACTATCCGACGGCCGTGTCGATGGTCGACGACCTGATGCGTGGCCGTCTGCGACAGTTCGAGCATGTGAAGCGGCATGAACTGCCCATGCTGTACGAGGACTTCGCGCTGGACGCCGAAGGACGTGCGGCCTTCGAGGCGTACGTACGGGAGTTGGAGGACTGGCTGGTCGGCATCCTCAACTGGCATCGGAGCGTGCGCCGTTACGGCGCCGGCGATGTGCGCTGCGGCAGCGGTACGGCGCTGGCACGGATGGGGCCTACGGGGCTCGGGACGTCGGCGGCGCGGGTGGGTGCGCTGTTCGGTCCGTGACTCCGTGACGGCGCGCCGGGGACGCTCTCTCAGGAGGAGCGGCCGCGCAGCTCGTCCAGTTCGCGGCGCTCGCGCTTCGTGGGGCGACCGGCGCCGCGCTCGCGGACGCCGGCGAGGGCCACGTGCTCGCGCGGGGGCGGCGGCGGACTGTTGTCGACGTAGGCCTCGGCGGCGACCGGCGGGCCGACCCGCTTGGTCAGGAGCTGCTTGACCTCGACGATCCGTTCCCGGCCGCCGTGGAAGAGCCGCACCTCGTCGCCGGGCTTCACGGGCTGGGCGGGCTTGGCGCGCTCGCCGTTCACCTTGACGTGTCCGGCCCGGCAGGCGGCTGCGGCCTGGGAGCGGGTCTTGGTGAGGCGGACCGCCCAGATCCAGCTGTCGACGCGTGCGCTCATCGGCCCCCGCCTCCCGTCAGCCCTGCTGGAAGAGCTCGGCGGGCAGCGGCTTGAGGAGCGCGTACAGGTCGTCGGTGATGGGCCGGTCCCAACTCGCGATCGTCACCAGGACGTTGTCGCTGCGGTCGAACTGCACGCAGGAGATCCGGCTCTCGGAGAGCTTGATGCGGCGCACGATCAGCAGGTTGTCGCCCTGCATCACGGGCATGTCCTCGGTGTCGACGACCTCCACCGGCTCGTCGTTCTCCAGTGCCGCGAGGAGCTGCGCGACCTCGAAGGGGATCTGGCCGTCGGCGAGCTCGCGGGCCGGGGAGCCTTCCGGCAGATTGCCGATGATCATCGCGGGGCCGCGGCCGCCGAACAGGTCGTAGCGCAGGAAGACACCCTGACAGCTGCCGTCGGGGGCGGGCAGCAGACCGGCGCCGAGGTTGCCGGGCCAGTCCCCCGGGTCCATGGCCAGGACGTCGAAGTCCGGGCCCGCGGGTGTGGCGGCGCTGCGGCGGCGGAGGAAGGACATAGGGCCATGGTACGTGTCCCGGAGCACGTTGCGACGCGCCGGGGCGGGTCTCGCGACAAGGCCGACACGGGCCCACCGCGTGGGTTCGAGGACGGGCGGGGACCGACGTACGGAACGGGCCCGACGGCGGGTCCGCACGTCCGTGCACGGGCCCGGCGCGCGGGTGCGAGGACAGGCCGGGACCACACCCCGAGCCGGACCCCGACAGCGGGTCGACGACGGGACCGTACGTCCCCTGGCCCTCGCCGCGCGGGTGCGGTGACCGGGCCGGACAGTCGCGTCGGGCAGGACCGGCGGTCGTCCCCGGGCTCAGCCTGGCCGGCCGGTCACCTGGGGCTCGCGGCCGGTCTTGCGGAGGGCCTGGGCCAGGCCCTCGCGGTCGGTGCCGAGTTTGCGGTAGACGGCGGAGAGCAGCTGCGTCACGGCGGCCGCGTCGGCGTGCAGGGCGGCCGCCGCGTCCCCGCCACGGACCGTGAGCTCGGCGGCTGCACGCTCACGCGCCGTGAGCGTGTCCGTGCCGGCCGAGTGGAGCGTCCTGGGCCGGAGGCCGGCGGCGGTGAGCTCGGCGCGGGCCTCCTCCCCCAGGCCGTCCGCGCCGCAGGTCTGGGCCGCCTCCAGACCTCGGTAGAGGTAGTCGGCGGCCTCGTCCGTCCGGCCGGTGCGGCGCAGGGCTGCGCCGAGGGCGACAAGGGAACGCGCCAGCTCGTACGCGGCGGGTGACCGCTCCAGCCAGTCGACGGACTCCTCCAGAAGCTTCACCCGCTCGTCGCCGACGACGACCTCCGCGGTCACGCGCAGCGCCTGGCCGATCGCGGACGGCGCGCCGTACTGGCGGGCGCGGGCGACCGCCTCCAGGGCGGTCTCGTGCCCCCGCTCGGGGGTCTCGCTCGCCTCGGCGAGGGCGAGGTGGAGCTGCCAGGGGCACCAGGCGGGGTTCCTCATCCCCCGCGGGTCGAGGCGGCGGCCGACGGCGGCCAGCTCGGCCGCGGCCTCCTCGACGTGTCCCCGGGCGAGGAGCAGTTCGGCGTACACGGTCTGGGAGTCGGGAAAGGTGACGGCGGCGGGGAACGGCTCGCCGAAGTCGTGGGTCCGGGCGATCCGGTCGGCCTCCTCGACCCGCCCGCGGGCGAGCAGCACCTCGATCATGACGCCGACGGCGTACCACTGGGCGGGGGTGCGGGGGCCGACGCGCTCGGCGAGCCGCAGTCCCGCGCGGACGAAGTCCTCGGCCTCGACGAGCCGGCCGCGCCGGTAGCGGATGTAGCCGAGGAGCGTGTACGCGAAGGAGAGGTGCGCGCCGCGCCAGCCCTGGCGCTCGAACTCTGCCGTGCCGGCCGCGAAGAGCTCCTCGGCGCGGCCGGGCCGGTCGGCGTAGAGGAAGGTGAGGGCCACAAGGACCGGCACCTCGAAGCCACGGCTCTCGTCGGCCCAGCTCAGACCCCCCTCCAACGCGCGCTCGGCATGGCCGACGGCGACGGCGGACGGTTCGGCGCGCAAGGTGGCGTCCCAGGCGCGCAGACCGATGACGTACCGCTCGGTGAGGTCGCGGCCGGTGAGCCGGTCGGCGAGCCGGGACAGCCGGCGGGAGCGGGCGGGCGAGTCGGGTTCGTCGGCGCGGAAGGCGTCCCACATGAACTTCTCGGCCTGCATACGGAGCCGGCTGCGGGCGTCGGTGGTGAGCCGGGACTCCCGGCCGAGGAGCTCGGAGGCCTCCACGAGCCGGTCGCTGTGGGCGAGGACCTGGGAGAGCCGGTAGACGATGCCGTGGCGCAGGGCCGGGTCGGAGATCGGCTCCGCCAGCGCGGCGCGCAGATGGTTGACGGTGGTGGCGGGCTCGGTGAGCAGGGAGGCGCTGCCGAGCTCGAAGAGGACGGCGGCGCGGTCGTCGTCGGCGGGCGGTTCGCGCAGGGCACGGGCGAGGAAGCGGCGGGCGGCGTCGGGGGCGCCGGCACGCAGGTTCTCGTAGGCGGCGGCGCGCAGCTGTTCGACGACCCAGGGGTCGCCCTCGGGATGGGTCTCCAGGAGGTGCCGCGCGGCGGCGCCGGCGCCGAGCCCCGCGTCGATGACGCACCAGGCGGCCTGGCCGTGCAGCGCGACGCGGGTGGCGGCGGGGATCGCCTTGTAGACGGCGGTGGCGATCAGCGGGTGGACGAACTCGAGGGTCTCGGTGCCGGCGAGGATGCGGGCGTCGCGCAGGCGCTCGGCGCAGTCGGCGACGGCCTCTCCGCCGAGTCCGGCGACCGCGCCGGCGAGCTGCGGGGAGATCTCGGTGCCGAGGACGGCGCATGCCCAGGCAAGGCGGACGGTGGCGGTGCCGAGGCGTTCGAGGCGCGCGGCGAGTCCGCTCCCCTTGGCGGCCGCGGCGAGGTCGCGGAGCTCGTGGGCGCCCGCCGCGGTGGGTTCGAGTCCGCGGTCGCGGACCTTGGCGGCGAGTTCGACGGCTTCGAAGGGGTTGCCGGAGGTGACCGCCCAGCACTCCTGACAGAAGGTGTCGTCGGCATGGGCGCCGACCCGGTCGCGCACCAGGCGGGCGATGGCGGAGGAGGTGAGCGGTTCGAGTCCGAGGGGCCGCTGCCCCGACCGCCGACCGGTGAACTCCTCTCCTGTGTCCGGGAGTTCGTCGGGGCGGTAGGCGACGACGAGGAGCATCGGCAGCTCTTCGGCGCGGGGCGCGAAGGCGGAGAGCCAGCCGAGGGACTCGGGGTCGGCCCAGTGGGCGTCGTCGAGGACGACGACGAGCGGCGCACGCCGGACGGCGAGGTGGGTCAGGACCCAGTCGAGTCCGTCGCGCAGTCCCTGGGGGTCGGGGGGCGCGCCCTCACCGGCGGTGCACAGTCCGAGGGCGGGGCCGACGATGTCGTACCAACTGCCGAGCTGCGTACGGAGTTCGGTGTCGGAGGCGGTGGCGAGCTGGGGCTGCAGCAGTTGCCGGGCGACATGGAACGCCACCTGCTGCTCCTGGTCCCCGCCCCGGGCGGAGAGCACGGCACAGCCCTTGCCTGCGGCGCGCCGCCGGATCTCGGCGAGCAGGGTGGTCTTTCCCAGCCCGGCGGGCGCGGCGTAGGTGAGCACCCCGCCGCGAGGGGTACGGATCCCCCGCGGGTACGGCGCCTCTGCGACCGGGTCTGCCGGCGCCACCGGCCGTGCGGAGGCGTCCGAGCCCTCACGCTGCGGCCCGGCCTCCGGACCCACCGGCGCCGCCCGCCGTGCGACGGCGTCGTGATCCTCGCGCGGCGCGTCGGTGTGCTGGGCCGCGCCCCTCAGCAGGCGCAGCCGGTGCCCCTCCGGTGCGGCCTGCTCCGTTTCCTCGCGCGGGAGCGGGACCCGATCGGCCGAGTCGGGCCGAGCCGGCCAGGTGTCGTCGTCGCCGAGACCCGCCAGCAGGTTCAACGCCTCTTCCGCCGCCGCGAGTTCGGCCTCGCGCTCGAAGAGACCGAAGCCCCGGCGGCCCGTCCTGTCGCTCCGTACTGTCACGTTCCACCCCCACGCCGGGGGCGCACACCCGGCGCGCGGATGAGTGCGGCCGGGCCGAGGCCCCGCGAAGATCCCAGCGTACGCCGGTCGGGGCCGCCTGTGACCCTTAGACGGAAGACCGGGTGGCCCGCTCCGCGAGGCGGTGCAGAACGGCCAACGCCTCTTCTGCGCGCGCCTGTTCGACGAAGAGGTGGTCGTGGTGGAATCCGGCCACGACGTTGCAGCTCAGCCCGGCGTCGGCGAGTTCGCGGGCGACCGCGGCGGTGAGTCCGACGGCGTCGAGCGCGGAGTGGACCCGCAGCGTGATCCAGCCGGCCACATAGTCGTACGCCAGGGAGGCCGCGTCCGCCTCCTCCTGGCGTACGACCAGGGTGAGCCCCTCGCGCTCGGCGATGGTGGCGACCGGGACGACGCCCGCCGGAGCGGGGCCGTCCACGGTGACGAAGACATAGCGGCCGGGGTTCAGCTCCGGCCGCATCCCGGCGACGAGCCGGGTCAGATCACGCTCTGCACTCATGATCACCACCCTAGGGCGGGCGGGACCACCGACAGCGATGACAGCGCGTCAGGTCAGGTCGAACTCACCTTCGCGGGCGTTGACCACGAACGCCCGCCACTCGGCCGGGGTGAAGATCAGTGACGGCGCTTCGGGCCGTCCTCCGTTGCGCATCGCGATGAAGCCCTCCACGAAGGCGATCTGGACGTCTCCCGCTCCCTGGCTGCTCGACCGCCAGTCGGCCTCGCTGAGGTCGAGTTCCGGCTTGTCCCAGCCCGCGAAGGCGTGCTGGGTGGTGGTGCTCTCCGCCACGTCCGTGCTCCTCCCGCATCCCGCAACATCGTCGTCCGAGGGCTCAGGGTAGCGAGCGGCACCGGGTGCCGACAGACCTCAGGCCGCCGGTGGCCGGTCCCCCACGAGCCACATGGAGAAGAACTGCGCGCCCCCTCCGTACGCGTGTCCGAGCGCCCTTCGCGCCCCGTCCACCTGGTGTTCGCCGGCCTGCCCGCGCACCTGGAGCGCGGCCTCCGCGAAGCGGATCATTCCGGAGGCGCCGATGGGGTTGGTGGAGAGCACGCCGCCGGAGGGATTCACCGGCAGGTCGCCGTCGAGTTCGGTGACCCCGGCCTCGGTGAGTTTCCAGCCCTCGCCCTCCTCGGCGAAGCCCAGGTTCTCCAGCCACATCGGCTCGTACCAGGAGAACGGCACGTACATCTCGACGGCGTCGATCTCGCGGCGCGGGTCGGTGACGCCGGCCTGCCGGTAGACGTCGGCTGCGCAGTCCTTGCCGGCCTGAGGCGAGACGAAGTCCTTGCCCGCGAAGAGCGTGGGCTCGCTGCGCATCGCGCCGCCGTGCACCCATGCGGGCGGCCGGGGCGAACGCTCGGCGCCCGCACGGTCGGTGAGGACCATGGCGCAGGCGCCGTCGGAGGACGGGCAGGTCTCCGAGTAGCGGATCGGGTCCCAGAGCATCGGCGACGCCTGGACCTTCTCCAGGGTGATGTCGTGCTCGTGGAGGTGGGCGTAGGGGTTCTTCAGCGCGTTGCGCCGGTCCTTGTACGCGACCAGGGAGCCGACGGTGTCGGGGGCTCCGGTGCGGCGCATGTAGGCGCGGACGTGCGGGGCGAAGAAGCCGCCGGCCCCGGCGAGGAGCGGCTGCTGGAACGGGACGGGCAGGGACAGGCCCCACATGGCGTTCGATTCGGACTGCTTCTCGAAGGCGAGGGTGAGGACGGTGCGATGGACGCGGGCGGCGACCAGGTTCGCGGCGACCAGCGCCGTGGAGCCGCCGACGGAGCCTGCGGTGTGGACGCGGAGCATCGGTTTGCCGACCGCGCCGAGGGCGTCGGCGAGGTACAGCTCCGGCATCATCACGCCCTCGAAGAAGTCGGGCGCCTTGCCGATGACGACGGCGTCGATGTCCGCCCACGTCAGCTCGGCGTCCTCCAGCGCGCGCAGGGCGGCCTCGCGGACGAGTCCGGCGATGGAGACGTCGTGCCGGGCGGCGACGTGCTTGGTCTGGCCGATCCCGACGACGGCGACTGGCTCCTTAGGCACGGTTCTCCCCTTCCAGGACGGCGACCAGGTTCTGCTGCAGGCAGGGGCCGGAGGTGGCATGGGCGAGGGCGCGGTCGGAGGCGCCCCGGTGGATGCGGGCGGCAGCCTCGCCGAGCCGGATGAGGCCGGCGGCCATCATGGGGTTGGCGGCGAGCGCTCCGCCGGACGGGTTGACCCTCACCCTGTCGTCGAGGTCGAGGGCTCGTCGGAGCACGACCTCCTGGGAGCTGAAGGGCGCGTGCAGTTCGGCCGTGTCGACCGGCCGCTCGAAGGCGCCGGCGCGTTCGGCGGCGAGCCGGGTGGAGGGCGAGTCGGTGAGGTCGCGGACCCCGAGGGCGTGGGGCTCGATCCGGTGGTCCATGCCGCGGATCCAGGCGGGCCGGTCGCACAGCTCCCGGGCCTTGTCCCCGACGGCGAGGATCACGGCGGCTGCGCCGTCCCCGACCGGCGGGCAGTCACCGGTGCGCAGGGGACCGACGACGTACTCGCCCTGGGGGCGGGCGCCTGGAAGCTGGGCGTGCGGGTTGTCGCTCGCGTCCTCGCGGCTGCGGGTGGCGATGGCGGCCAGGGCCGGCTCGTCGGTGTGGCCCGCGTCGATGAGCGCCTGCGCCTGGAGTGCGGCGAGAGCGACGGAGTCGGGCCAGAGCGGAGCGAGGTAGTAGGGGTCCAGCTGCCGGGTGAGGACGTCGCGCACGGAGCCCGGCGAGGACTTCCCGTAGGAGTAGACGAGCGCGGTGTCGGCCTCGCCGGTCAGCAGCTTCACCCAGGCCTCGTAGAGGGCCCAGGCGCCGTCCGTCTCGACGTGGGACTCGGAGATCGGGGGCCAGGCGCCGACGCCGTCGAGGGCCATGGTGAAGGAGAACGCCCGCCCGGCGAGGTAGTCGGAGGAGCCCGAGCAGGTGAAGCCGATGTCGGAGGTCTTCAGGCCGGTCTGCCGCAGCACCTCGTGGAGGACGGGCATGACCATCTCGACCTCGGAGAACTCGTCCGTGGTCCGGAGATGGTCGGTCTGGGCGAAGGCGACGATCGCCACCTCTCGGTCCGGCGTCACAGCAGCTCCTTGTACGTGTCGTAGTCGGCGTCGGGCTCGCCGCAGGGCCGGTAGTGGTCGGGGTAGCGGCCGTCCTCGCTCCATACGGGTTCGACGCGCAGCCCCATGCGGACCTGGTCGTACGGGATGCCGCCGATCCGGCCGTGGAGGGCGAGCCCGGCGCCGTCGAGGGCGATGTGGGCGTAGACGTACGGGACTTCGATGTCGAGGCCGCGGGCCTTGATGTTGACGATGCAGAAGGTGGTCACGGTGCCGCGTGGGCCGACCTCGACCTGTTCGGTCGTGGCGACGCCACAGGTGGGGCAGGCGCCGCGGGGCGGCACGTAGACCTTCGTACAGGACGGGCAGCGCTCCCCGACGGTCCTGTTGTCGGCGAGCGCCCGGAGATAGCGGGTCTGGGCACGGCCGGGGCTGTACGTGTAGTCGAGCCGGGCGGCGGCGACGATGCCGGTCACGGGGTCGTCGAAGGCGCCGTCGTGGTCGCGCACGTCGTCGACGGGCTCGTCGCTCTCGGAGGGTTCGAAGCAGGCGATGTCGGTGATGGTGCCGGCCCGTTCGGCTGCCCAGCGGATCCGGACCCGCATCCCGGTGCGGACGGCGTCGGGTCCGGGCGCGTCGAGGGCGTGCAGGAGTGCGGTGTCGGCGCCGTCGAGCCGGACGAGGACCCAGGCGAACGGGGTGGAGAGCGGCTGCCCGGGGCGGGGCTCGGGGTTCCAGGCCCAGGTGGTGACGGTGCCGGTGGCGCCGATCTCGACGAGTTCGCGGAGTTCGGCGGCGGTCTCGGGGTCGTACTCGACGGGCGGCACGAGCACGCGCCCGTCCCCGGTCCTTACCCCGAGCACGGTCCGCTCGCGCAGCCCGGTCAGAAACGCGGACTGCACGGGCCCGAGGGACCGGGTGAAGGGAAACTCGACGACGAGCGGTGCGCGGAGTGTCTCCGGCGCGGAGGCGGGGGGCAATGGGGGCTCCTTGGTCCGGGGTCGGTACGGGTCGGTGCCGTCGTGCGGGTCGATGCGGGCGGAGGCCCGGAGGCCGCTGCGCGGGGCCATCTCCCCACCCCTCCCCCTCCGCCTGGCGGCGTGGGGGATCCCTACTTCCCGAACCGGGGGCAATCCCCCGCCCCCGTACGGCGTGTGGCGTGTCCTCAGCCGTCGGACGGATCCGAGATTCCGCCCGGTGGGCGACATCCGGCTCCGCTGGAGGCCCCACGCCTTCAGGGTGTGGGGGCGTTCGAGGCGCGGGGGCCGGGGCGGAGCCCCCGGTTCGGGAAGGGGCAGGGTGAGGAAGGGTCATTCCCGGCGGTACACCGGCTTCCGCTTCTCCGCGAAGGCGCGCGCGCCCTCCTTCGCGTCCGCCGTTCCGAAGATCGGCCAGCCGCGCTTCAGTTCAGCCGCCAGCCCTTCCGTCTCGGTCATCTCGGCGGTCTCGTACACCGACGCCTTCACCGCCTCGACCGCCAACGGCCCGCAGGCGTTGATCTGTTCGGCGACGGCGAGGGCCGCCTCCAGCGTCGTGCCGTCGGGGACGACCCGGCCGACGAGTCCGATGCGGGCTGCCTCCTCGGCGCTGTACGGGCGCCCGGTCAGCAGCATTTCGAGGGCATGGGTCCGGGCGATCTGCCGAGGCAGCCGGACGGTCGAGCCTCCGATCGGGAAGAGTCCGCGCTTCACCTCGAAGAGCCCGAACGTGGCGGAGGAGCCCGCGATCCTGATGTCGGTGCCCTGGAGGATCTCGGTGCCACCGGCGACGCAGTAGCCCTCGACGGCCGCGATGACCGGCTTGCGCGGCCGGTGGTGGCGCAGCATCGCCTTCCAGTGCAGATCGGGGTCGGCCGTCATGCGGTCGCGGTACTGCTCGCCCTCCATTCCCTTGCCCGCCAGGGCCTTGAGGTCCATCCCGGCGCAGAAGGAGCCGCCCGCCCCGGTCAGGACGACGGAGCGGATCGTGTCGTCGGCATCGGCCTCCAGCCAGCCGTCGTAGAGCCCCACCAGCATGGGCAGCGAGAGCGCGTTCTTGGCCTCCGGCCGGTTGAGTGTGAGCACGAGTGTGGCGCCTTCGCGCTGCACGGTGAGGTGTTCGGTCCCACCCATGGACGTCCTCCCGTCTCCAGACCTGGAACAGGTTGCAGTAGGTGCGCGTCCAGTTCAATAGTTTTCTGACACTCAGTCAGATTCTTCTGCACGCCCCCTTCCCACCATCGCCCGTCGGCGCTCTAATGACCGCCTCGGCCGGTGCAGGCCAGGACGACCAGCGGAGTCAGGAGGAACGGTGGAGTACAACCTTGCCGACCTGTTCGAGTCGGTCGTCGACGTGGTCCCGGACCGCGAGGCGCTCGTGTACGTCGACCACCCGGGTACGGGCGCCGAGCGCCGGCTCACGTACGCGGAGCTCGACGCCGCAGCCAACCGGCTCGCCCACCATCTGATCGACTCCGGCATCCGGCCGGGCGAACATCTGGGCCTGCACCTGTACAACGGCATCGAGTATCTGCAGACCGTCCTGGCCTGCCTGAAGGCTCGGATCGTCCCGGTCAACGTGAACTACCGCTACGTGGAGGAGGAGCTGGTCTACCTCTACCGGGACGCCGATCTGGCCGCGCTCGTCTTCGACGCCGAGTTCACCGGACGGGTCGCGGCGGCACTGCCGCAGACGGAGAAGCTGCGGCACCTCGTGCGGGTGGGGACCCCGCCCGAGGCCTCCCCGGAGCTCGCCTGCGCCGCGTTCGGGGACGCCGAGGCCGGGGGCTCGCCGGACCGCGGCTTCGGTCCGCGTTCGGCGGACGACCTCTTCATCATCTACACGGGCGGTACGACGGGGATGCCGAAGGGCGTCATGTGGCGTCAGGAGGACCTCTTCTTCGCCGGGCTCTTCGGCGGCGACCCGGCGGGCGAGCCGGTCAAGCGGCCCGAGGAGCTGGCCGAGCGGGTCGCGGCGGGCGGTTCGGGGATCACCTTCTTCCCCGCTCCCCCGCTGATGCACGGGACCTCGACGCTGACCTCGTTCATCGCCTTCAACTACGGGCAGCGGGTGGTCATCCACCGCAAGTACGCGCCCGAGGAGGTGCTCCGCACGATCGAGAAGGAGAAGGTCTCCAGCGTGTCGCTCGTGGGCGACGCCATGCTGAGGCCGCTGATCGACGCGCTCCACGGCCCGCTCAAGGGCACGGACCTCTCCTCCCTGTTCAGCGTCTCCTCCTCCGGGGCGATCATGTCGGAGACCGTACGCGCGCAGTTCCAGGCGCTCGTCCCGAACGTGCTGCTCCTGAACAACTTCGGCTCCTCCGAATCCGGGTCCAACGGCAAGGCGACGGACGACTCGGGCCCGGAGAAGGGCTTCCGCCTGGAGGTCAACGAGCGGACGCGGGTGGTGGACCCGGCGACGTACGCGGAGGTCGCGGTCGGCGAAGTGGGGCGCCTCGCCCAGCGTGGCCATGTGCCGCTCGGCTACTACAACGACCCGGCGAAGACGGCCGAGACCTTCTTCCAGAAGGGCGACGAGCGCTGGGTGCTCCTCGGCGACATGGCCACCGTCGACGAGGACGGCATCGTCACCGTCCTCGGGCGCGGCTCCCAGTGCATCAACACCGGCGGCGAGAAGGTGTATCCGGAGGAGGTCGAGCAGGCGCTCAAGTCCCATCCGGACGTGTACGACGCGCTGGTGGCCGGGGTCCCGGACGCGAAGTGGGGCAACCATGTGGCGGCCGTGGTCCAGCTGCGCGCCGGGGCGCCCGCGCTCGACCTGGAGACCGTCCAGACCCACTGCCGGACCCGGCTCGCCGGCTACAAGATCCCCCGCCAGCTGGTGATCACCGAGCACATCGAGCGCTCCCCGAGCGGCAAGGCGGACTACCGCTGGGCCCGCACGGTGGCGGCGGCCGAGGACGCTGGGGCCTAGGGACCGACCTCGGCGCGGCCCTCCTCCTCACCGGAGGGGGCTGCTGTTCGCCCGGCGCAGGTGCCGCGGCGACCGCTGACACCGACACGAGAAGATCGCCTCATCTACGAAGCGGCGGTCACACTCGCGTCATTCCCGCTCCGACAAGGTCCGTTCGAAGACGGACCCTGGATCCCGAACTCGCGGAGAGCGGCGAGGAACTCGGCAGGCCGGGATGTGTGGATCTCATGGCCCGTCTCGATCGTGACGAGTCGGCCGTCCGGGATCCGGTCCGCCATCCAGGACAGCCGCTCCTGGACGAGGTGGCTGTCCTCGCCGCCGGCCAGGATCAAGGTCGGGGACGTGAGCGCCGCGAGGCCCTCGCGCCAGGCGGGATCCGGCTCGTTCAGCTGGGCGTTGGTCGCGAGTACGACGTCCCAGTCCAGACCGAGAGGCCCCTCGGGGCGCGCGGCATGGCCGCGCGGCGGGTCCAGCGGGAAGAAGACGGGCGCCTCCTCCAGGACCAGTCGGCCGATCAGACCCGGTTCGTCCATGGCGAGGAGGTACGACGCGGCCCCTCCCATCGAGTGGCCGACCACATCGGCGCCGACCAGGTCCAGCTCCTTCAGGAATCCGCGCAGGTCGTCGCGGAACACGTCGAAGCCGTACGGGCCGGTCCAGTCGCTCAGGCCGTGCCCGCGCAGGTCGACGGCGTACACCCGACGGTCGGTGGCCAGCTCCTCCGCGATCCGTGTCCAGTCGGTGCTGCTCCCGCCCCGGCCGTGGACCAGGACCACGGGCGCGGCGTCGGCCTCGCCCCACACCCGGTACGCGAGCCGGACGCCGCCCACGGTGACCGTACGGACCTCGGGGTCGAGGAAAGCGGCGAGCGGACGGACGAACGCGCCCGCGTCGTCCACCCACGGGAAGTGCCCGGCGCCGCGCTGGACCACGAGCTCGGCGTGCGGGAAGAGCTCGGCGAGCTCGGCCGCCCGCGCCGGGGACGGCCCTCCGTCGTACTCCCCCGCCAGGATCAGCACGGGGGCGGTGACGGCGGCCAGCGCCACCCGGGTCGTCTCGGGGTCGAACGCACCGGCCGCGTAGTACGCCCCCGCGGCCTCCCAGTGCGCCTCGTCGCTGACGGCGGCCGCGTGCGCCCGGGCCGCCTCGTCCCACCGTCCGTAGACGAAGGGAGAGATGAGCTCCATGATCCGTGCCATGGGGGTGTCGGCGCCGATCGTCGCCAGGGCGGCGCGCGCCTCCGCGTACCAGGGCTTGTCGGCGAAGACCTCGGTGGCCTTGTTCCACTCCTCGTCCGTGATCTCGATGCCCACGGCCTGCGTGCCCGGGGTGACCAGGACGAGGGAGCGCACTCGGTCGGGGTGAGCCGCGGCGTACAGCGTGGCCAGGTTTCCGGTGGCCGAGTGGCCGAGCAGGTCGATCCGCTCCAGACCGAGGTGGCTCCGGAGCGCCTCCACGTCGGCCACCTGACGGTCGCAGCGGTACGAAGCGGGGTCCACGGGCTCCGCACTGGCGCCCGTGCCGCGCAGGTCGAGCACGATCAGACGGCGGTGGGCGGCGAGGCCGCCGAGGTCGCCGAGATAGGCGGCGTCGCGCATGGGGCCGCCGGGCAGACAGATGAGCGCCTCGCCCTCCCCACGTACGTCGTAGGCGAGTTCGGTTCCGTCGTACGTCGTGAACTTGGGCATGCCATCGATCGTCGGCGGCTCCGGATGATCTTCGCAAGCAATTTCGCCGACAGCGCGATACGGTGGGAATCCCCCACCCACGAAGGAACAGCTCACCCATGCCCGAGACCCTCCGAGGCGACTGCGCCAACTGCTTCGGGCTGTGCTGTGTCGCCCTGCCCTTCGCGAGGTCCGCGGACTTCGCGGTGAACAAGGCGTCCGGCGAGCCGTGCCGGAACCTCCAGGAGGACTTCCGCTGCGGCATCCACACCAAGCTGCGGCCGAGCGGGTTCTCGGGCTGCACGGTGTACGACTGCTTCGGTGCCGGTCAGAAGGTCTCGCAGGTCACCTTCGGCGGGGTCTCGTGGCGCGAGGCCCCCGAGAGCTCGCGGCAGATGTACGAGGTGTTCCCCGTGATGCGCCAGCTCCACGAGCTGCTGCGCTATCTCACCGAAGCGCTCGCCCTCGGCGCGGCCCGCCCGCTCCACGGCGAGCTGCGCCGGTCCCTGAACCGGGTGGAGGCCCTGACGGAGGGCACGGCGGGGGAGCTGGAGAAGCTGGACGTGTCCGCCGTACGCGGCGAGGTCAATCCGCTCCTGCTGAAGACCAGCGCGCTGGTCCGCGCGACGGCGGGCGGCAAGGCCAAGAGCCGCCGGGGCGCCGATCTGATCGGGGCCCGGCTGCGCGGGGCGAAGCTGCGGGGCGCCGACCTGCGCGGATCGCTGCTGATCGCCGCCGACCTGACGGGCGCGGATCTGTCCCTGACCGACCTGATCGGCGCCGACCTCCGCGACGCCGATCTCTCCGGTGCGGACCTCACCGGCGCGCTGTTCCTCACCCAGCCGCAGCTGAACGCGGCCCGCGGCGACGCCTCGACCCGCCTGCCGAACGGCTTCGAGCGCCCGGCCCACTGGGCGGCGCGGTAGGGCGTTTCCGGCGGATCAGGGCCGGTCAGGCCGCGGCGTCCGGTGCATGGGGTCTCCCCAGGCCCGCAGGGCCTGGGGGACGCATCGCAAGGCGCCGAAGCGCTCCAATAGCGGAGCGATTCGGGCGTTTCGGTAACGCGGCGAGGCGCCGTGCCGGGCGCCGCGGACCCGGGCCTGATCCGCCGGACGCCCTAGGCGCCTTCGGGGTCGTACACGTACGGCGTGGTCGTCGTCAGCGCGGCGAAGCCTAGGCGCTGGAGGATCGGGCGGCTGGTGTCGGCCGCGTCGACCTGGACGAAGCGGTGGCCGCGCTCGACGGCGATCCGGGTCCGGAACGCGACCAGGGCCCGGTAGAGGCCCTTGCCCCGCCAGGGTTCGACCGTGCCGCCGCCCCAGAGGCCGGCGAAGTCCGTGCCGGGGTACAGCTCCAGCCGCGCGGCGCTCACCGGCTCGTCGCCTGCCATGGCGACGACGGCGGCGACGGCGTCGGGGGTCGCGGCCAGCTGGTCGAGCAGCTGACGGCCGATGTGGGAGCTGGTGCCACCGAAGGCCCGGTCGTGGACTTCGGTCACGAGCTTCACCCCGGCCTCGTCGGTGACCGCGACCAGCTCGACGCCCTCGGGCAGCGTCACGGTCGTGGGGAGCGCGGCCGCCTCGGCGACCATCAGCGTCTCCTGGTCCTCGGCGATGAATCCGGCGGCGAGGAGCCGGCCCGGGAGGTCGGCCGGGCGGTCGTGCCCGTACGCCTTCCATTCGAAGGGCCGCCCCAACGCGGTGAAGTGACGCACCTGTTCGGCGATGACCTCGTCGGCGTCGGTCTCGTCGAGGCCGGACCACAGCACCGCGTTCCAGGCATGCTCGGGGCCGGACAGCCGGACCACCGCACCGTCCCGCTCCACCCGCGAGCCGGGCCCGTCGGGGCGCGCGCCCAGCCTCATCTGCAGGTCGTACAGGGCGCGTATCTCTTCATGGTCCATGCGGCCACTCCAGCACCGGCCGTCGGAGCGCGGCAACCGGATATCCGCGCTCCGACGACGCGCCGGGATCAGATCCGATCGGCGACGATCATCAGGTAGTGGAAGCTGCCTTCCTTGTACGCCGTGAGGAAGGGGTCCTCGATGCCGGTGGCCACCGAGCACATGGACCGCAGCTCCCAGTACGGCATCGTCGCCGCCGTCAGGTCGGCGACCTCGATCGGGACGAGATTGCTCTCGGCGAGCGCGCGGAAGTACGCGCTGCGCGGGTGGATGTTGCAGGTGTAGTGCTCGTCGATCCGGCTGACGGCCTTGGAACGCAGACCGGTCACGTCGTTGGAGCAGCCGGTGATGCAGACGTAGCGGCCGCCGTGCTCCAGGAGACGGGAGAACTCGTCGAAGAGCTCGAAGAGGTCCACGTACATCGTGGTCTCGTTGGTCCAGATCGCCTGGCGTGAGCCGGCGGTGAAGCCGGTGTCCAGCATGTTGCGGAAGTGGAACCTCACGCGGTCGGCGACCCCGCGCTTCTCCGCCTGCGCGTTGGCGAAGTCGACCTGGTACTCGGAGATCGAGACGCCGTCGACTCGGCAGCCGAAGCGCTGCTCGGCCATGAAGCCGGTGCCACCGCGGCCCGAGCCCGCGTCGAGGAGCAGGTCGTCGGGCGTGCGGGCGCCCAGGTGGTCGAGGAGCAGGTCGGCCTGGGCGGTCTCCAGGCGGTGCAGCTCCTGGATGATCCGGGCGTCACGGGTGTTCTCGGGGCCGGCGAGGACGGCGGGGTCGTAGTCGCCGATGCCGTAGTGGTGGTGGTAGAGCCCGTCGATCTCGCCGAGCCGCAGGTTCACCGGGTCCTGCTGGTTGGTGTTCCAGTAGCGGGCCACGGACTCCTGATAGGGCGTACGCAGCACGGCGGATTGCGGGGACGTGGTCATGCGTGGAGGTCCTTACGTGGTTCTCGTGCGGGACTGAAGCGACCGGAGGAACGAGCGGGGCTCAGGCACGCGGACGCACCTCGACGTTCTCCAGGATGCCGATGGCGTCCGGGACGAGGACGGCGGCCGAGTAGTAGGTGGAGACGAGGTAGGAGATGATCGCCTTCTCGTCGATCCCCATGAAGCGGCAGTTGAGGCCGGGCTCGATCTCGTCGGGGATCCCGGTCTGGTACAGCCCGATGACGCCCTCGTTGTTCTCCCCGGTCCGCATCGCGATGATCGAGGAGGTCTGGTGCTCGCTGACGCCGATCTTGCCGCAGGGCAGGATCGGAACCCCTCGCCAGGCCGGGATGGCGTGCCCGTCCATGTCGACGGAGTTGAGCATCAGGCCGCGCTTGTTGCACTCCTTGCCGAAGGCGGCGATGGCCCGGGGGTGGGCGAAGAGGAACTCGGTGCCGCGGCGCAGGCTCAGCAGGTCGTCGAGGTCGTCCGGCGTGGGCGGGCCCGCGTGGGTCTGGATGCGCTGGTCGAAGTCCGTGTTGTTGAGTAGCCCGAACTCCGGGTTGTTGACGAGCTCGTACTCCTGGCGTTCGCGCAGCTCCTGGATGGTCAGGCGCAGCTGCTGCTGCGTCTGGTTCATCGGCTGGTTGTAGAGGTCGGCGACCCGGCTGTGCACCTTCAGGACGGTCTGGGCGACGCTCAACTCGTACTCGCGCGGCCTGAGTTCGTAGTCCGCGAAGGCGCCGGGCAGCAGCGCCTCGCCGACGTGGCCGGCGCTGAGCTCGATGGCCGCCTCGCCCGCCTTGTTGAGGGGTCGGCGCCGGCCGTTGGAGCCGATGCCCCGGACATGGGCGCCCAGGTGCTCGTACTGGTCCGCAACGGCCTTGTACGCCGACTGGGGCAGCGCCAGGAGCGTCACGGCGGTCGTGGCCTTCGCCGTGAACTCCCACTTGCCGTCGCCGGCAAGGACATGGCCGCCGAAGGTGTCGCCGTCACCGAGCCGGCCGAGCAGGGTCTCGTCTCCGTACTTGCCGACGCCGACCTTCTCGACCTTGCCGTGCGCGATCAGATAGACGTGGTCGGCCTTCTTGCCGGAGTGCACGATGACCTGGCCGGGCTCGTACTCCTTCTGCACGAACCGGTCGGCGAGCGCGCCGAGCACCGTCGGGTCGTCGAATCCTCGCAGCAAGGGCAGTTCGGCCAGCTCGGCCGGGACGACCTCGACCTTGGAGCCGTTCTTGATGAACGTCACCCGGCCGTCGCCGACCACGTACGAAAGGCGCCGGTTGACGCGGTACGTGCCGCCGGGTGTGTGGGCCCAGGGCAGCTTGCGCAGCAGCCAGCGGGAGCTGATGCCCTGCATCTGGGGTTCGGACTTGGTGGTGGTCGCGAGGTTGCGCGCCGCGGCCGTGCTGAGGCTGAGCTGGATCTGGCGCACCTCGGCCGAGGGGCCGGGGGTTGCGGCGGGCGCCGTCTGCGCTGTGTCGACCGACATGGTCCGACTCCGTTCCTGGAAATCTCTACGTTCGTCACTCTCCGCATTCAGATGTAACGGATTGTTGCCGACGTCATATGCATGCGCCGGGCCGTGCCGCAGCACACGTCCGCGAGGGGCGCCCCCCGAGCGCCCGTGCGCGCTCCGCCGTCCGGGCGTCACCGCACGGCGGACGCCTCCCTGGTGGAGTCCCAGAACTGCGCGAGCGCGCCCTCCTGGTACGGCGCGGGGCTCACGCTCAGCTCCCCCGCGAAGGGCCGGTCGAGCACGACGACCAGCAGGAGGCTGAAGCCGATGAGCGCCGCCACCGCCCCGACGAAGAGCAGTTGCATGCGCCGGCTGCGCATTCCGTAGAGGAAGGTGAGCGGGATGATGACCAGGGCGCCGCCGACGGCGAGGACCTGAAGGAGCGGCGGCAGCTGCTGACCGGCCATCGTGAGCCGCGCCCGGCGCTGTCCCGCCACGTCGTCGAGCTTGGTGGCGGCCTGCGCGTAGAAGACCTTCTGCGACTCGGTGACGGGTTCGTACGCCTGCAGGGCGTCGTACAGCGCCTCCAGCTTGGCGCCGGTGACGGAGTAGTCCGCGGCCCCCTCCCGCATGAGCGGCCACTGCACCTCGACGACGGCGTGCACATAGCCGTCGGCCGCCGCGTTCACCCGGGCCTCGTCGACGGACGGAAACGCCCGGGCGTCCTGCACGATGAGCGCGATGCCGGTGGCCTCGGCCGCGACGACGTTCTGCGTGTTCTCCATCTGGGTCCACAGGGTGACGATCACGAAGGCGAGGATGATCCCGTAGATGGCGCCGAACATTCCGAGGACGACACCCACCATGTCGTTGTGCTCGCCGTCGGCGAGCCGGGGATGCCTGCGGCGCAGCAGCACGCTCCCGGCGAGTGCCGCGACGACGGTGCCGCCGACGATCACGAGGGCGAGGGTGAGGGTGCCGAGGTGGTTGAGCAGCCAGAGTGTCACGGTCACCGACCGTAGCGGGGCGATCACGGGATCGGAAAATCGGTGCCACCCCCTTGCCAGGGCCGGGGTCCGGCCGGATTTACTGGCCTCGAACGGATCTACCGAATGATCGGTAGTCCGATTTCGGATGTTCAGGGCGTACGGACGGGAGTGGGCGGCACATGACGGATCTGCTGGACAGCGGCGAACGGCTCGGACGCGCGGAGCTGGAGGCGCTCCAGCTGGAACGCCTGCGGGCCACCCTGCACCACGCGTACGAGAACGTCGGCTTCTACCGGCAGTCCTTCGACAAGGCGGGCATCCACCCCGACGACTGCCGCTCGCTCGCCGACCTCGCCCGCTTCCCGTTCACCGCCAAGACGGATCTGCGGGACCACTACCCCTTCGGCATGTTCGCCGTCGACCAGTCCGAGGTCCGGCGCATCCACGCCTCCAGCGGCACGACCGGCCGGCCGACCGTGGTGGGCTACACCGAACGCGATCTGGACACCTGGGCCGACGTGGTCGCCCGCTCTCTGCGCGCGGCCGGCGTGCGGCCCGGCCACAAGGTCCATGTGGCCTATGGTTACGGCCTCTTCACCGGCGGACTCGGCGCGCACTACGGCGCGGAGCGGCTCGGCTGTACGGTCATCCCGGCATCCGGCGGCATGACGGCCCGCCAGGTCCAGTTGATCCAGGACTTCAAGCCGGAAGTCATCATGGTGACGCCCTCGTACATGCTCACGCTGCTCGACGAGTTCGAGCGGCAGGGCATCGATCCACGGACCACCTCGCTCAAGGTCGGCGTCTTCGGCGCGGAGCCGTGGACGGAGGCGATGCGGCGGGAGATCGAGGAGCGGTTCGCCCTCGACGCCGTCGACATATACGGGCTCTCGGAGGTGATGGGGCCGGGCGTCGCGCAGGAGTGCGTGGAAACCAAGGACGGGCTGCACATCTGGGAGGACCACTTCTACCCGGAGATCGTGGACCCGTTCACGGGCGAGGTGCTGCCGGACGGCGAGGAGGGCGAACTGGTCTTCACCTCGCTCACCAAGGAGGCCATGCCCGTCATCCGCTACCGCACCCGGGACCTGACGCGGCTGCTGCCGGGCACGGCACGGGTGTTCCGGCGGATGGAGAAGGTCACCGGCCGCAGTGACGACATGGTGATCCTGCGCGGGGTGAACCTCTTCCCCACCCAGATCGAGGAGATCGTGCTGCGCACGCCGGCGGTCGCCCCGCACTTCCAGCTGAAGCTGACCCGGGAGGGACGGCTCGACGCACTGACGGTACGGGCCGAGGCGCGGCCCGACGCCACCCCCGACCAGCGCGCGGAGGCGGCCCGTGCGATCGCGCAGGCGGTCAAGGACGGGATCGGCGTCTCGGTCGGGGTCGAGGTGGTCGACCCCGAGACGCTGGAACGGTCCGTGGGCAAGATCAAGCGGATCGTGGACCTGCGCGGCGAGCACTGAGCACATCTCCGGGGGGAGCCGTGCCGTGCGGCCGGCTCCCCCCGGAGATGGCCGGGACGTGGTGCGTACGGGGCACGACTCTAAGAGGCGGCGAAGCGGTCGCGCAGCTCCCGCTTGAGGATCTTCCCGCTGGCGTTGCGCGGCAGCTCGTCCACGAACAGGACCTTCTTCGGGGCCTTGAAGTGGGCGAGCTTCTCGCGTGCGTGGGCGAGCAGTTCGGCCTCGGTGACCTCGCTCCTGGGGACGACGACGGCGGTGACCGCCTCGATCCAGCGCTCGTCGGGCAGACCCACGACGGCCACCTCGGCGACTCCCGGATGGGTGTAGAGGGCGTCCTCGACCTGTCGGGAGGCGACCAGGACTCCCCCGGAGTTGATGACGTCCTTCACCCGGTCCACGACCGTGTAGTAGCCCTCCGCGTCGCGCACCGCGAGATCGCCGGAGCGGAACCACTCTCCGCGGAACGCCTCCCTGGTCTCGTCGTGCTTCTCCCAGTAGCCGTCGCACAACTGCGGTGAGCGGTAGACGATTTCGCCGGGGGTGCCGTCCGGGACCTCCTCGCCGTCCTCGTCGACGACCTTGGCCTCCACGAAGCGGACCGGCTTCCCGCAGGAGTCCATCCGGCCCTCGTGCTCGTCGGGGCCGAGGACGGTGGCGAGGGGACCGATCTCGCTCTGCCCGAAGCAGTTGTAGAAGCGCAGCCCCGGCAGTCGGCCGCGCAGCCGCTCCAGGACCGGCACGGGCATGATCGAGGCGCCGTAGTACGCCTTGCGCAGGGCGGAGAGGTCGCGGCTCGCGAACTCGGGGTGGTTGGAGAGGCCGATCCAGACGGTCGGCGGCGCGAAGAAGCTGTCGGCGCGGCCCGCCTCGATCAGGTCGAAGAGCACCTTCGGATCGGGCCCGTCGACGATGGTGTTCTCGGCGCCCACGGCCAGGTAGGGCAGAAGGAAGACGTGCATCTGCGCGGAGTGATAGAGCGGCAGCGAGTGGACCGGCTTGTCGTCCTCGTGCAGGTCGAGCGCCTCGATGGCGCTGGCGTACTCGTGGACCAGGGCCTGGTGGGTCATCCGGGCGCCCTTGGGCAGCGCGGTCGTCCCGGAGGTGTAGAGAAGTTGGACGTACTCGCGCGCGTCGCGGTCGGTGTCGTACGTGTCCGGTTCGGCGAGCGCCGTGAGGAACGAGTCCTCGGTGTCCCGCAGCGCCCGTACGGTCAGGTCGGCAGGGACCCGGTCGGCGAGCGCGGGGTCGGCGAGGACGAGCGAACTGCCGGACTGGCGCAGGATGTAGTCGAGGTCCTCGCCGGTGAGGTGGTGGTTGACCGGGACGTGGATCAGGTCCGCGCGGGAGCAGGCGAGGAAGGCGATCAGATAGGCGTCGGAGTTGTGGGCGTAGGTCGCGACGCGGGCCCGCTCCACCAGCCCGTACCGCTCCCGCAGCACGGCGGCCGCGGTGGTCACGGCCGCGTCCAGCTCCGCGTAGGTCCAGGAGCGGTCGCCGTACCGCACGGCGATCCGCTCGGGGGTGCGCTGCGCGCTCATGCGCAGAACGCCGTCGACGGTCCGGGTGAGGAGTCGTTCCATGGCTGGATCCTCGGTGGGCCCGGAGGGGCGGGTCAAGTACCGGGGCGGGCCCGGCGCCTTGGGCCCACGCCCCCGGAGCATGCCACCTCAGGGGCCGGCCGACCTCACGGGCTGAACGACAGGAAGACGAAGGCGGCGAAGATCGAGAGATGGACGCCGCCCTGGAGCAGGGTGGCCCGTCCGGGCACCACGGTCAGGGCGCTCACGACGGCGGTGAGCACGAGCAGGACCATGTGGACCGCCCCGACGCCCAGGACCAGGGGCCCGGACAGCCAGATCGAGGCGAGCGCGATCGCCGGGATGGTCAGGCCGATACTCGCGATCGCGGAGCCGTAGGCGAGGTTGAGGCTGGTCTGCATCCGATCCCGGCGCGCGGCGCGCACGGCGGCGAGCGTCTCGGGGAGCAGCACCATCAGGGCGATGATCACACCGACGACGGCCTTGGGCAGACCGGCCGACTCGACACCGTCCTCGATGGTGGGCGAGATGATCTTGGCCAGTCCCACGACGGCGACGAGCGCCAGAACGAGGAGGGCGAGGCTCGCCCAGGTCTCCCGGTCGGTCGGCGGATCGGCGTGGTCGTCCTCGGACTCATGGCCCGGGCGCGCGACGGGAAGGAAGTAGTCGCGGTGCCGGAAGGTCTGGACGGCCACGAACACTCCGTACAGACAGATGGAGGCGACGGCGGCGAAAACCAGCTGGGCGCCGGAGAACTCGGGGCCGGCATGGCTGGTCGTGAAGGTCGGCAGGACCAGGGTCATCGTCGCGAGGGTGCAGACGGTGGCGACGGCGCCGCCGGAGCCCTCGGCGTTGAAGACGGCGACGCGATTGCGCAGGGCGCCGACGAGGAGCGAGAGTCCGACGATGCCGTTGCAGGTGATCATGACGGCGGCGAAGACGGTGTCCCGGGCGTAGGTGGAGGTCTTCTCGCCGCCGCCCGCCATCAGGGTGACGATCAGTCCGACCTCGATGACCGTGACGGCGACGGCGAGGACGAGCGAGCCGAAGGGCTCGCCGACGCGGTGGGCGACGACCTCGGCGTGGTGGACGGCGGCCAGGACGGCGGCGAACAGACAGGCGGCGATGAGCCCGACGACGAAGCCGGGCAGACCACGTCCCCACGCAAGCCCGAGGACCACGGCCGCCACGACCGGTCCCCATGTCGTCCACTGCCGTGTCAGTCCCGCGCTCGAACTCATGCCCTGCATCCTGCCATATAGGAGACATTCACCCATGTGCGGCCTATGGGGCCGCTGGGCGACCCGGCCGTCCGGCACACGGCAGCGGGGGAGCGGGCAGCGGCCTTGCGGTCAGCCGAGCTGCCGCCCGTCGAGCTTCGGGAAGCTGTCGCCGAACACCCACGGGCTGGTCCCGTCGATGAAGTCGTGGGGAAAGCCGCGGGTGAAGTCGGTAGCCGCCTCCAGACGCTCGACGATCTCCTGGGGCAGCGTCACGTCGAGTGCGCCGAGGTTGTCCTTGAGCTGGTCCGCCGAGCGGACGCCGACGATCGGAAGAACGGCCCGGGAGCGGGAGCGGACCCAGGCGAGTGCCACCTGCGAGGGCGTCACACCCAGGTCGTCGGCGGCGTCCTGCACGGCGCGCGCCACGGCGCGGTCCCGGTCGGAGAGCGAGTCGGCGGAGAGCCGCGCGGTCGCGCCCGGCCCGCCCGGTCGGGTGTACTTGCCGGAGAGGACGCCGCCTGCGAGCGGGCTCCAGGCGGTGACGCTCATACCGAACGACTCCGCCATCGGCAGCAGTTCGCGCTCGATGTCGCGCTGGAGCAGGCTGTAGGGCACCTGGAGGCCCGCGAAGGGCTGCCAGCCGCGCCACTCCGCCAGCGTGTTGGCGCGGGAGACGACCCAGGCGGGGGCGTCGGAGATGCCGACGTAGAGGACCTTCCCTGAACGGACGGCGGCGTCGAGGGCGCTCATCGTCTCCTCGATCGGCGTGTGCTGGTCCCAGATGTGGACCCAGTAGATGTCGATGTAGTCGGTGCGCAGCCGCTTGAGGCTGGTCTCCAGGGAGAGGACGAGGTTCTTGCGGTGGTTGCCGCCGGCGTTGGGGTCGGTGGCGTCGCGGGTGACGGTGTACTTGGTCGCCAGGACGAACCGGTCACGGCGGCTGGCGAGAGCCTCGCCGAGGATCGTCTCGCTCTCGCCGCCCCGGTAGTTGACCGCGGTGTCGATGGCGTTGCCGCCGGCGTCGGCGTACAGATCGACGATCCGGCGTGACTCCTCGGGCGAGACCCCGGCCCCGGCCTCCTCGCCGAAGGTCATGGCACCCAGCATCAGTTCGGAGACGCGCAGGCCGGTACGGCCGAAGAGTCGATAGCGCACAGCGGGAACACGCCTTCCAGGATCGGGACTCACGACACTTCGACCCTACGTGACCCGGGACGGAGGCCGGCTAGAGCGGGCGCTCGTACCCCTCCCAGTACGGTTCGCGCAGCCGGCGCTTGTACAGCTTGCCGTTGGGGTCGCGGGGCATGGTGGTGATGAAGTCGACCGACTTGGGGCGCTTGTAGCCGGCGAGTCGCTCCTCGCAGTGCGCCAGGATGTCGGCGGCGAGGGCTTCGCCCGGCTCGTGGCCCTCGGCAGCTTCGACGACGGCCTTGACCTGCTCGCCCCAGTCTGCGTGCGGGATGCCGAAGGCGGCTGCATCGGCGACGGCGGGGTGGGTGAGGAGCGCCGACTCGATCTCGGCGGGGTAGATGTTGACGCCGCCCGAGATGATCATGTCGATCTTGCGGTCACGGAGGAAGAGGTATCCGTCCTCGTCGAGGACGCCCAGGTCGCCGACGGTGAAGAAGTCGCCGATGCGGTTCTTCGCGGTCTTCGCCTCGTCCTTGTGGTACGAGAAGCCGCCGGTGGTCATCTTCATGTAGACGGTGCCGAGTTCGCCGGGCGGGAGGAGGTTGCCGTCGTCGTCGAAGACGGCGAGCTCGCTGATGGGCCACGCCTTGCCGACCGTTCCCGGCTTCTTCAGCCAGTCCTCGGCGGTGGCGAAGGCGCCGCCGCCCTCGCTCGCCGCGTAGTACTCCTCCACACAGCTCCCCCACCAGTCGATCATCGCCCGCTTGACGTGGTCGGGGCAGGGGGCGGCGCCGTGGATGGCGTGGCGCATGGACGAGACGTCGTACCGGCTCCGTACCTCCTCGGGCAGCGCGAGCAGCCGGTGGAACTGGGTCGGGACCATGTGCGTGTGGGTGCAGTCGTGCGCGTCGATGAGCCGCAGCATCTCCTCGGGGGTCCACTTGTCCATGAGGACGAGCGGGTGGCCGATGTGCAGGGCGGCGCCGGCGAACTGCAGAACGGCCGTGTGGTAGAGCGGCGAGCAGACGAGGTGCACGTTGCCGTCGAAGGGCCGGATCCCGAAGATGCCGAGGAAGCCGCCGAGATACGTCTCCTCGGGGAGCTTGCCCGGCAGCGGGCGGCGGATGCCGCGCGGTCGGCCTGTGGTGCCGGAGGTGTAGTTCATGACCCAGCCGAGGGTGCGGTCCTCAGGGGCGGACTCCGGGCGCCCGTCGAGGAGTTCGGCGTAGGGGCGGAAGCCCGGCACGGAGCCCACGGCATAGCGGTGGGTCGCGGGCAGGCCCGCCTCGTCGGCGGCGGCGGTCGCCGCGGGCCCGAACCGCTCGTGGGCGATGAGCACCTTGGCGCCCGAGTCGGCGACGATCCAGGCGATCTCCGGCCCGACGAGGTGGTGGTTGACGGGGACGAGATAGAACCCGGCCTGGGAGGCGGCGAGATAGGCGGTGAGGAACTCGACCCCGTTGGGCAGGACGACGGCGAAGACGTCGCCCCGCTCAAGACCGGCCGCGCGCAGCCCGTGGACCAGCCGGTTCACGTCGGCGTGGAGCCGTCCGGCCGTCCACTCCTCGCCGTCCGGCGCGATGAGCACCGTACGGGAGGGGTCGGCGGTGGCCTGGGACCAGAAACCGTTGGTCGGCTCGCTCATCACTGGCTCCGTCCGGCGATGCGGTTGATGCGGTCGATGGCCTTCTCGAACCCGCTGGTGAGCTCGTCGAAGACCTGCTGCACGCTGCGCTCGGAGTTCATCCGGCCGACGATCTGCCCGACGGGTGTGCCGAGCAGCGGCTCGACCTCGTACTTCTGGATACGGGAGACGGCCTCGGCGACCAGCAGCCCCTGCAGCGGCATCGGAAGGGTGCCGGGGCCGTCCGGGTCGTCCCAGGCGTCGGTCCACTCGGTGCGCAACTGACGGGCGGGCTTGCCGGTCAGCGCGCGGGAGCGGACCGTGTCGCCGGAGCCGGCGGCGAGGAGTTTCGCGGTCAGGGCACGGGAGTGCATGTCGGCCTCGGTGGTGGTGAGCCAGAGGGAGCCGAGCCAGACGCCCTGGGCGCCGAGCGCGAGCCCGGCGGCGATCTGTTCGCCGCTGCCGATGCCGCCCGCGGCGAGGACGGGCAGCGGGGAGACGGCGTCGACGACTTCGGGCGTCAGGACCATGGAGGCGATCTCACCGGTGTGGCCGCCTGCCTCGTAGCCCTGCGCGACGACGACGTCGATGCCGGCCTCGGCGTGGTGCCGGGCGTGCCGTGCGCTGCCGGCGAGGGCCGCGACGAGGACGTCGTGGTCGTGGGCCCGCCGGACGACGTCGACGGGCGGCGAGCCGAGGGCGTTGGCGAGGAGCTTGATGGGGTAGTCGAAGGCGACGTCCAGCTGGTTGCGGGCGACCTGTTCCATCCAGCCGGTGATGCGCCAGCCGGAGGCCTCGCCCTCGGCGAGCTCGGGGACGCCGTGCTTGGCGAGGGTCGTACGGACGAACTCCCGGTGCCCTTCGGGGATCATCGCCTCCACGTCGGCCTCGCTCACCCCCTCGACCTTCTTCGCGGGCATGACGACGTCGAGGCCGTACGGCAGGCCGTCGGTGTGCTCCTGCATCCAGTCGAGGTCGCGCGCGAGGTCGTCGGGGGCGGTGTAGCGCACCGCGCCGAGGACGCCGAATCCGCCGGCTCTGGTGATGGCGGCGGCCACCGCGGGGAAGGGCGTGAAGCCGAAGATGGCGTGCTCGATCCCCAGTTTTTGGCTCAGCTCCGTCTTCATGGGCGGCAGGATGCCGTAGCGGAACGCCCGAGGGAAGAGATTTTCTGATGCAGTGTCAGATTCTTTGCCCTGTCACCCGCTTCCTTGACTCGCCCTCACCCCGGTAAGAAAGTTTCAGGCGTTGCGCGTGTGGCCGAAGGATTCTTTCAGAGGTGTGGGAGAGGGTAGGGATGACGGAGGAATCGGCAGGTGTTCCGGCTCGGAACACGGCGGGCCGGGGACTCAGCCGCCGGGCTTTCGGCGGCGGGCTTCTCGCCCTGGGAGGTGCGGTGATGGTCGGCTCGATTCCGGGGGCTGCCGCGGCCGCCGCGCCCCGGGGCGGGCGGACGACCCTGCGGCACGGGTCCGCCGAGCGGGCCGGGCTGCTGCCCGCCCACCTCGACCGGCTTGTCGCCGACGCCGAGGCGTTCCTCGGGCCCTCCCCGAAGCACCCGTGGTACGCGGGCGCCGTGCTGCTGGCCGGGCGGGGCGGAACGGTCGCGCTGCACCGGCCGATCGGGACGGCGGTGCGGTACGCGGGCTACGACGAGACGACGGACAGCGGGATCGAGCTGCCCGCGGAGCAGCAGATCGCGATGGCGGAGGACACCGTCTTCGACCTCGCGTCCGTCTCGAAGCTGTTCACCTCGATCCTGGCCGTGCAGCAGATCGAGCGCGGAGCCCTGGATCTGGAGGCGAAGGTCACCGCGTACCTGCCGGAGTTCGGGGGCGGCGGGAAGCAGGACGTCACGGTACGTCAGCTGCTCACGCACACCTCGGGGTTCCGGGCCTGGATCCCGCTGTACAAGGAGCCGACGCGGGAGGGGAAGCTGCGGCTGCTGTGGAACGAGACCCTGCCGAGTCCGCCCGGAACCAAGTACCTCTACTCCGATCTGAATCTGATCTCCCTTCAACTGATCCTGGAGGAGATCACCGGTCACACTCTGGATGTACTGCTCCGAACCGAGATCACCGCTCCACTCGGGATGCACCGCACACGTTTCAATCCGCCGCTCTCCTGGAAACCGAAGATCGCGGCGACGGAGGACTCCCGGCTCCCCTGGTCCGGCCTCGACCGGGGCATGGTGTGGGGCGAGGTCCATGACGAGAACGCGTACAGCCTCGGCGGGATCGCCGGCCACGCCGGGGTCTTCTCCTGCGCCTGGGACCTCGCCGTACTCGCCCGCACCCTCCTCAACGGCGGGGCGTACGGCCACGCCCGCATCCTCTCCGCCGAGTCCGTGGAGCTGATGTTCACCGACTTCAACACGGCCTTCCCCGGCGACGAGCACGGCCTCGGCTTCGAGCTCTACCAGCACTGGTACATGGGCGCGATGGCCACCCCGCGCACGGCGGGTCACACCGGATTCACGGGCACGAGTCTGGTCCTGGACCCGACGACGGACGCGTTCCTCGTCGTCCTCGGCAACTCCGTCCACCCCGTCAGGACCTGGCGCTCCGGCTCCGCACCCCGTGTCGCCGCGGCGAACAACCTGGCCCGCGCGGTCCCGGTCCGGGCGCCGGGCGGGCGGACCTCACCCGAGCTCTCGGCCTCGCATGGGCAGGGGGGACTCCCATGGTTCTCGGGCATGGCGAGCACGACGACCGCCACGCTGACGCTGCCTCCGCTCAGCGGCACGGGCCGACTGGAGTGCGCCCTGTGGTGGGACACCGAACCGGGCCCGGACGCCGCCTTCCTGGAGGCGTCGACGGACGACGGTGCGACCTGGAGCCCGGTGCCTTTCACCACCGTACGGAAGGGGCAGCAGCCGCAGGAGCGTCCGGCGGGCTCGGTGAGCGGCTGGTCCGGGCGCGTCTGGCACGAGGCCGTCGCCGACCTGACGGCCTGGGGGTCCGCCGCCGTGCGCCTGCGCTGGCGGTACACGACGGACAGGCTCTACGTCGGGCGCGGGGTGTATGTGGACGGTCTACGGGTCCTGGGCCCCTCCGGGCGCCGGGTGTTCGACGAGGCGCGGCCGGCCGACGGGTCCCGTATCGAGGCCGTGGGCTGGACCAGGTCGGCGGACTGACCCGCCCGCGGGACCGTCACCTCTCGGACGCCTCCGGCCGCACCCCCTCCACCCGGGAGAGGAAGTCCTCCACCACCTGGCGGTAGTGGTCCGGCTCCTCGACGGAGGCCATGTGGGCGCTCTTCTCGAAGAGCGCCCATTCGGCGCCCGGAATAGCCTCCACCACGGGACGGACCACGTCGGGGGTCACCATGTCGAAGCGGCCCGAGGTCACCAGAACGGGCAGGTCGATCTCCCCGAGGCGGTCGGTGACGCTCCAGTCCTTCAGACTGCCCGTGACGTTCCACTCCGGGCCCCACAGCGCCGCGTTCACGTCCTCCCGCATGGTGAGCACGGAGCGCACGAGATGTTCGGGCCAGGGGTCCAGGCGGCAGAGCCACCGCTGGTAGAAGGCCATGGTGGCGCCCAGGTAGGCATCGTCGTCGGTCGTCCCCTCCGCCTCGCAGCGGTCGATGACCTCGCGCTCCTCGGCGGGCAGGGAGTCCTTCAGCCTGCGCGCTTCGGCGGCGTAGGACGGTGCGTCGGCGACGACGCCCGCCAGGACGAGGCCTGCCACGCCGGACGGCTTGCCGAGCATGTACGTGAGCGCCACCTGGGTGCCCCAGGAGTGGCCGAGCAGATGGACGCGGTCGAGCCCCAGCTCCTTCCGAAGGGCGTCGATCTCCGCCACGAACGTCTCCAGCGTCCAGAGGGCCGGATCCTCGGCCTGGTGGGACCTGCCGCACCCGAGCTGGTCGTAGAAGACGACGGCACGCCCGTCGCCGTCGGCGAGCGCCGCGAGATCCTCCAGGTAGTCGTGCGGCAGGCCGGGGCCGCCGTGCACGACGAGGAGCGGCAGCTTCCCGTCAGGAGCGGGCAGCCTGCCGACGACCCGGTACCAGGTGTGGAAGCCGCGGAACGGCACGGTGCCTTCGGTGACGGCCATGGCGCCTCCTGGGGAGATCCGGCGTTCCCTCCCATGATGGGCAGGCCCGGGAGGATGCGCCACGCGATGGGGCGCCGCCCGGCGTCGGCCCCGACGCGTGCGGGCCGCCCCGGTGGTGTCGGTCCCCGACGTGGCGGGCCGCCCGGGTGTCGTCGGTCCCCGACGCGTGCGGGCCGCCCCGGTGGTGTCGGCCCCCGACGCGTGCGGGCCGCCCCGGTGGTGTCGGCCCCCGACGCGTGCGGGCCGCCCCAGTGGTGTCGGCCCCCGACGTGAGCGGCCGCCCGGGTGCGCCGGTCAGCCGGCCGGTTCCGCGGCTGCGCGCAGGGCGTCGAGCACCGGGCTGATCAGGGGGTGGTCCTCGGCCCCTCGCCGTACCGCCGCGAAGACACGGCGGGTGGGGGCGACGCCGTCGACCGCCCGGATCACCGCCGCGTCGGGTGCGATACCGCTCAGCGCCGAGCGCGGTACGAGCGCCACGCCCGCCCCCGCGGAGGCGAGGGCGACCACGGCCCGGAAGTCGTCGGAGGAGTGCTCGAGGCGCGGTGCGAAGCCCGCGTACTCACAGGCCAGGACGGTCACGTCGTGGCAGGGGTTGCCGGCGGACTGCCCGATCCAGGCGTCCTTGGCGAGGTCGGCGAGCGCGACCCGGTCGCCCGCCGCCAGCGGGTGTCCCGGGGGCAGGACGGCGTCGAAGGGTTCCGCGTACAGCGGCACGCGGGTGAGCCGGGCGTCGTCCTCGCCGGGCGCACCCCGGTACTCGACCGCGACGGCCACGTCGACCTGCCGGTCCAGGACCATCAGCAGGCTCTCGTCGCCCTCGGCGTCCCGTACCCGTACCCGGATGCCGGGCGAGGTGCGGGCGAGGCCGGTGATCGCCGGCGCGACGACCAGGCCGATGCCGGTGGCGAAGGCCGCCACCGTGACCGTGCCGGCCTCACCGGAGCCGTAGGCGGCGAGCTCGGACTCGGCGCGCTCCAGCTGGGCGAGGACGGCGTTGGCGTGGCTGAGCAGGATCTCGCCGGCCGGGGTGAGCCGCGCCCCGCGGGCGTTGCGCTCGACGAGCCGGTGGCCGGTCTCCTGTTCCAGGGCCGCGAGCTGCTGGGAGACCGCGGAGGGGGTGAGATAGAGCGCGGCGGCAGCCGCCGTGACCGTGCGGTGGTCGGCCACCGCACGGAGGATGTGCAGCCGCCGCGCTTCGATCATGCCCCTAGTGTCGCAGGCTGCGCGACTAGCTCCGCAGGGCTGCGCGGGCGTCGACGAAGGCGTCCACCGCGCGGTTCACGTCCTCGGTGGAGTGGGCCGCCGAGAGCTGGACGCGGATGCGGGCCTGGCCCTGCGGAACGACGGGGTACGAGAAGCCGATCACGTACACCCCGCGCTCCAGGAGCAGCTCCGCCATCCGGCCCGCCTCGGACGCGTCGCCGATCATGACGGGCGCGATGGCGTGGTCGCCGGGGAGGATGTCGAAGCCTTCCGCGGTCATCCGGGTACGGAACAGCTCGGTGTTGGCGCGCAGCCGGTCGCGCAGGTCACCGGCCGACTCCAGCAGGTCGAGGACCTTGAGGGAGGCGGCGGCGATGACCGGGGCGAGGGTGTTCGAGAACAGGTACGGGCGGGAGCGCTGGCGCAGCAGGGCGACGATCTCGGCGCGGGCGGCGACGTATCCGCCGGAGGCGCCGCCGAGGGCCTTGCCGAGGGTGCCGGTGATGATGTCGACGCGGTCCATGACGTCGTGCAGCTCGGGCGTGCCGCGGCCACCGGGGCCGACGAAGCCGACGGCGTGCGAGTCGTCGACCATGACCATGGCGTCGTAGCGCTCGGCGAGGTCGCAGATCTCCTCGAGCGGGGCGACGTAGCCGTCCATGGAGAACACGCCGTCGGTGACGACCAGCTTGCGGCGGGCGCCGCCCTCCGTGGCCTCCTTGAGCTGCTGCTCCAGGTCGGCCATGTCGCGGTTGGCGTACCGGAAGCGGCGGGCCTTGGAGAGGCGGATGCCGTCGATGATGGAGGCGTGGTTGAGGGCGTCGGAGATGACGGCGTCCTCGGGGCCGAGGAGCGTCTCGAAGACACCGCCGTTGGCGTCGAAGCAGGAGGAGTAGAGGATCGTGTCCTCCTGGCCGAGGAACGAGGACAGTCGCGCCTCCAGCTCCTTGTGCACCTCCTGCGTACCGCAGATGAAGCGGACGGACGCCATGCCGTAGCCCCAGCGGTCGAGCGCCTCGTGGGCGGAGGCGATCACCTCGGGGTGGTCGGCGAGGCCGAGGTAGTTGTTGGCGCAGAAGTTGAGCACCTCACCGGGCTGTCCCCCGGCGGTGACGGCGACGGTGGCGGACTGGGGCGTGCCGATGACGCGCTCGGGCTTGTGCAGTCCGGCGGCGCGGATCTCGTCGAGGGTGGTGCGGAGGTCGTCGCGTACGGAATCGAACATGTTCAGGCTCCAGTGGTCCAGTCGAGGATGATCTTGCCGCCCTTGCCGGACGCGGCGTCGTCGAAGGCGGCCTCGAAGTCGGTGTACGCGTAGCGGCCGGTGATCACCGGGGCGAGGTCGAGCCCGCCCTCCAGGAGCACGGACATGGCGTACCAGGTCTCGAACATCTCGCGGCCGTAGATGCCCTTGATGGTGATCATGGAGGTGACGATCTTCGCCCAGTCGACGGAGAAGTCCTCGCTGGGCAGGCCCAGCATGGCGATCTTGCCGCCGTTGGTCATGTTCGCGACCATGTCGCGCATGGCGCGCGGGTTGCCGGACATCTCGAGGCCGACGTCGAAGCCCTCCTTGAGGCCCAGCGTGCGCTGACCGTCGGCGATGCTCTGCTCGGCGACGTTCAGGGCGAGCGAGACGCCCGCCTTGCGGGCGAGGGCGAGACGCTCCTCGCTGACGTCGGTGATGACGACGTTGCGCGCGCCGGCGTGCTTGGCGACCGCCGCCGCCATGATGCCGATCGGGCCCGCGCCGGTGACGAGGACGTCCTCGCCGACCAGCGGGAACGACAGCGCGGTGTGCACGGCGTTGCCGAAGGGGTCGAAGATCGCGGCGACGTCGAGGTCGACGGGGACGCGGTGGACCCACACGTTGGACGCCGGCAGGGCGACGTACTCGGCGAACGCGCCGTCGCGGCCGACACCGAGGCCGACGGTGGCGCGGCAGAGGTGGCGGCGGCCGGCCAGGCAGTTGCGGCACTTGCCGCAGACGAGGTGGCCCTCGCCGCTGACCAGGTCGCCGACCACGATGTCCGCGACGTCACGGCCGATCTCGACGACCTCGCCCACGAACTCGTGGCCGAGGGTCAGCGGCGTGGCGATGGTCTTCTGCGCCCAGCCGTCCCAGGAGCGGATGTGGAGGTCCGTACCGCAGATTCCGGTGCGCTTGACCTTGATCAGTACGTCTCCGCTGCCGATCTCCGGCTCCGGTACGTCCGTGAGCCAGAGTCCCGGCTCCGCCTTCTGCTTGACCAGCGCCTTCAATGCCTTGGCTCCCGACGTGCGTGTCCTGTGACCTACGGGGTTCGGGCACGGGTTCGCGCCCAAGATCCTCGAAGAGAATCTTCCGTATGTCCTGCATCGGGGTCCATCGAGGTTTTCTTAAGCGCGGCCACAGGTGAGCTTCACGCCACAGTCGGGGGCGGCCCGGGCGACCCCTCTCATCGTCCCAGCGCCGCCATCGCCGCGTTGTGGCCGGGGATGCCGCTCACTCCGCCGCCCCTGACGGCACCCGCGCCGCAGAGGAGGACGTTGGCGTGCGCGGTCTCGACGCCCCAGCGGCCGGTGCCTTCCTCCCCGTAGGGGAAGGAGAGGTCCCGGTGGAAGATGTGGCCGCCGGGCAGCCGCAGGTCGCGTTCGAGGTCGAGCGGGGTCTTCGCCTCGATACAGGGTCGGCCCTCCGCGTCGACGGCGAGGCAGTCGGCGAGCGGCTCGTCGAGTACGGCGTCGAGTTCGGCGAGTGTCGCCTTGAGGAGCGTGGAGCGCGCGGTGTCGTTGTCGGCGGCGAACAGCCGGGCGGGGGTGTGCAGACCGAAGAGCGTGAGGGTCTGGTAGCCGCGCTCGGCGAGCTCCGGGCCGAGGATGCTCGGATCGGTCAGCGAATGGCAGTAGATCTCGGAGGGCGGTGCGCTCGGCAGCCGGCCGGCGGCGGCTTCGGCGTACGCCGTGGCCAACTGCCCGTACCCCTCGGCGATGTGGAAGGTGCCCGCGAAGGCCTCGCGCGGGTCGACGGACCGGTCCCGGAGCTTCGGAAGCCGGGTGAGCAGCATGTTGACCTTGAGCTGGGCCCCTTCGGCGGGCGGCGGGGGCGTCTCGCCGAGCAGGGCGGCGAGCGCCTGCGGAGAGGCGTTCACCAGTGCGTGCTCCGCCGCGACCACGCCTTCGCCCTCCGCCGTGCGGTAGGTGATCTCGGCGCGGGTGCCGTCGGTCTCGATCCGCGTGACCTCGTGACCGGTGCGGATCTCCGCGCCGGCGGCGCGGGCGGCGTCCGCGAGGGCGTCGGTGAGTGCTCCCATGCCGCCGACGGGGACGTCCCAGTCGCCCGTACCGCCGCCGATGACGTGGTAGAGGAAGCAGCGGTTCTGGAGCAGCGAGGGGTCGTGGGCGTCGGCGAAGGTGCCGATGAGCGCGTCGGTGAGGACGACACCGCGGACGAGGTCGTCGGTGAAGTTCTCCTCGACACCGACGCCGATGGGCTGCTCGAAGAGCATCCGCCAGGCGGTCTCGTCGGCCACCCGGGCGCGCAACTCCTCGCGGGTCGGCAGCGGCTCCGTGAGCGTGGGGAAGACGCGCTCGGCGACCTGTCCCGTACGGCCGTAGAACGCCTGCCACGCCTCGTACTCCCGGTCGGAGCCGGTGAGCGCGGCGAAGGAGGCGCGGGTGCGGTCGGGGCCACCGCCGACGAGCAGCCCGCTGTCGCCCTTCGGGGTGTACGAGGAAATGGACCGCTTGCGCACGGCGAACTTCAGCCCCAGCTCGCGCACGATCTTCGGTGGCAGGAGCGAGACGAGGTACGAGTACCGGGAGAGCCGGGCGTCGACCCCGTCGAAGGGCCGAGTGGAGACGGCCGCGCCACCGGTGGAGCCGAGGCGTTCCAGGACGAGGACGGTGCGTCCGGCGCGGGCCAGGTAGGCGGCGGCGACCAGTCCGTTGTGGCCACCGCCGACGATGACGGCGTCGTACGAGCGCTGTGGGGTCATGCCTCTTGCTAACACGCGAAGATCGCCCGCGGAACCCCGCGTCTAGGACGTGTTCCGCTCTCCGTCCGTCCGGCGGAGTGCGGCGACGCGCCGGTAGAGGTCGACGGCTTCCGCGTGGCGGCCGAGCTGTTCCAGGCAGTGGGCCTCGTCATGGCGGCTGGCCAGGGTGTCGGCATGGTCGGCACCGAGAACGCGCTCACGGGCGTCGGCGACCTGGCGGTAGACCGAGAGGGCGGCGGCCCAGTCGGCCAGCCAGCCGAGACCGACGGCGATCTCGCGGCGGCTGACGAGCGTGTCGGGATGATCTGCGCCGAGGACCCGCTCGCGGATCGCGCACACCTCCCGGGCCTCCTCGACGGCCTCCTCCCAGCGGGAGAGCCGGCCGAGGTTGACGCCGAGACCATGGCGGGCGCGCAGTGTCTCGGGGTCGTCCGGGCCGTGCACACGGGTGCGCGCGTCGACCAGGTCGCGGTAGAGCTCCAGGGCCTCGGCGCTCCGGCCGAGCCGGCCCAGACTGATGCCGACCTCGTAGCGGGCCGCGAGGGTGTCGGGGTGGTCGGGACCGAGCACGGAACCACGCGCGGAGGCGACGTCCCGGTACGTCGCGAGCGCCTCCGGCCAGCGCTCCAACTGCCCGAGGGTGTACGCCACTTCGTAGCGGGTCACCAGCGTGTCGGGGTGCTCGTCGCCGAGCAGCCGGGTACGCGCCTCGGCCACCTCGCGGGCCATCCGGTACGACTCGTCCAGGCGCCCGAGCCGCCCCAGGTTGAACGCCAGGTTGTGGCGGCAGCGCAGGGTGTCGGGGTGGTCAGGGCCCATGGTGCGCTCGCGGGAGGCGAGCACCGCCGCGTACACCTGGTGCGCCTCGAAATGCCGCCCGAGGCGCCCGAGCACGTACGCCGTCTCCTGGCGGGCGGCCAGGGTGTCGGCGTGGTCGGGTCCGAGGACGCGCTCGCGGGCCTCGGCGACCCGGGCGAAGGCGCGCAGGGCGTCGGCGGGGCGGGAGAGCCGACTGAGCGTGAAGCCGAGCTCGTACCGGCTGGTGAGGGTCTCCGGGTGGTCGGGTCCGAGGACCCGTTCGCGGTCCTCGGCGACGGACCGGTGCACGTCCTCCGCCTCCTCCCAGCGGCCGAGCCGGCCGAGACTGAGCCCGGCCTTGTGCCGGCTGGCGAGTACGGCGAGCAGTTCGGGGGACGGGGTGGACCTCGGCACGACGCCCCGCGCGGGCGATTCGAGGGACGGGACGGGCCCCGGGACGCCCCGGTCCGGCGCGGGGAGGGCGCGGGAGGCGCTCGTCCACTCCCCCGTGAGCCCGGCGGCCGGGTCGAAGGGCACGGTCCGCAGCGCGCGGGAGGCGCCCGTGGCCCGGTGGCCGTGGGTCATCCGGCCGGCCCAGGAGGGGAGTCGGGGCGCGGCCGCCTCCGGCACCCGTACCTCCGCGGGGATCCGCTGCGGTCCGGTCCGTGCCGAGACGATCCGACGACGCAGGTCGGTCGCGTCGGTGGGCCGCCCCTCCGGCGTCTTGGCGAGGAGATCGAGAACGATCCGGTCCAGGTAGTCGGGGAGTTCGGCGCGGTGCGTGCGCAGCGGCTCGGGTGGGGTGTCGCGATGGCCGACGAGGACGGCCCAGGCGTCGTCGAGGTCGAAGGGCGGGGCGCCGGTGGCGATCTCGTACAGGACGCATCCCAGCGAGTACAGGTCGCTGCGGTGGTCGACCTCACCGCCGCTGATCTGCTCGGGCGACATGTAGTGCGGGGTGCCCATGGCGATGCCGGTGCCGGTGAGGCGGGAGGTGAAGCCGATGTCGGCGCCCAGTCGCGCGATCCCGAAGTCGCAGATCTTCACGGCGCCGTCGCCGAGCCGCATGATGTTGGCCGGCTTGAGGTCGCGGTGCACGATCCCCTGCCGGTGGGTGTAGGCGAGGGCGTCGGCGACCTGCTCGGCGATGTCGACGACGTCCGGCACCGGCAGCGGGTGCTGCTTGTTCTCCTCCAGGAGTTGGCTGAGGTTGTGGCCCTCCAGGAGCTCCATGACGAGGAAGAGGACACCGTCGGACTCGCCGAAGTCGTGGACGACGGTGACCCCGCGGTGCTGGAGCGAGGCGGCGACGCGTGCCTCGCGGCGGAAGCGTTCGCGCAGCACCGTCACGAAGTTCGCGTCCTGCTGCGGTCCCAGCGGCTTGAGGCACTTGACCGCGACGCGCCGCCCGAGCGATTCGTCGGTGGCACGCCACACCTCGCCCATGCCCCCGCGTCCGATCACGTCGTGCAGCCGGTACCGGCCCTGGATCAGCCTGGTTTCCGCCATCGCGTGCTGTCGCCCCCGTCGATTCGCTGCGCCCTCCCCGGCTCGTCCAGTATGGCCGTCTGGCTGCGGAGTTTGTACGGGGCGGGGCGCGTGGCGGGGCCCAGACGGGCCATCGCGTTCAAGATGTGACCTGGCGGCAGCCGCCAGCGCAGCCGGGCGGGGATGCAGCGCAGCAGATTGGCCGCCACGGTGAGCCGGTACGTGACGGTGTCGGGCGGCGGTGCGGGCCGTCCGTACAGCGCGTGGGCGTAGGGAGGCAGCGCGTCGTAGGCGAGTGCGGCCACGCGCCGCCAGACGATCTCGCGCGCCGGACGCAGGGCGGGTTTGACCGGGGGGCGGCGCAGGAACGCGTCGACGGTCCGCGCGTCCTCCCCGGCGGCGAGCCGCGGCCGTACGGCGTCGAAGTAGCCGGCGAGCTCGTCGGCCGTGGCGGGCACCTCGCGCGGGTCGAGCCCGACGAGCCGGGCGGACGTGCGGTGTTCGTCGATGTAGCGGTCGGCCTGCGCGTCGGTGAGGGGGATGCCGGAGCGGCGGACGACGGAGAGGTACGAGTCGACCTCGGCGCAGTGCACCCAGAGCAGGAGTTCGGGGTCGTCGACGCCGAGCAGCCGGTGGATCTTCCGCACGCGGGCGCCTGCCGCCTCGGCGGCTTCGGTGGTGCCGTAGCTGATCGTTCCGACGAAGTTCGCCGTGCGCAGGAGCCTGCCCCAGGCGTCCTTCCTGAAGTCGCTGTTGATCATCACGCCGCGCACGGCGACAGGGTGCAGCGCCTGCAGATACAGGGCACGGACGCCGGCGATCCACATCACCGGGTCGCCGTGCAGCTGCCAGGTGACGGAATCGGGACCGAAGAGCCCGGGGTCGGCGTCCTGCCTCATGCGCTTCAGGCTACGCGGAGGCCGGCCCCGGGGCACCGGCTCAGCGCCAGATCGTCTGGACCGAGTCGAACTGGACCCAGGTGATGGGGTTTCCGGCGTTGGCGCCGTAGACGCTTACGGATCCGGCGGTGTTGACCTCGAAGCGGCAGGCGTTGATGCCCTGGCTGTTGTTGCGGGTCGTCGCGGCACGCACGTACCAGGTGGGCTTGAGGCCGGCCGGCATGGTGGCGATCTTGGCGTCGGCGGCCAGGTTGCAGGTGATCGCGCCGCGCGCCTGGAGGAACGTGGTGTCGGCGATGGTGATCAGGCGGACCTGCGGGGTGGCACCGGCCTGGGCGGTGACGCCGGGCTCCAGGACGAGGTCGGTCCAGGCGTCGGCCACGACGCCGGCCGCGGCGGCCGGGGTGGCGGCGATCAGGTTGCCGGCGGCCGCGGCGGCGGGCACGGCGAGGGCGGCGCCGAGAATGCTGCGGCGGTTGGGGGTCTTGGACATGGCGGATCGGCTCCTTGGCCAGAAGAGTTGAACGAGGGGAAGAACGAGGGAGGTCAGCGCCAGACGGCGCTGAAGCTGTCCAGCTGCGCCCAGGTGATGACGTTGGTGGTGCGGCCACCGTAGAGCCGCAGCTGGCGGTCGGTGTCCGCCTCGACGCGGGCGACGCAGTAGCCTCCGTTGTTGTTCCGCGCCACGTTCGCGCGGATCGGCATGCTCGGGGTGAGCGCGTCGGGCAGGGTGCCGATGACGGTGTCGCCGTCGAAGCTGCCCTTGACCCCGCCGCTGAGCTGCAGCGTGGTCGTACCGGCGATGCTGATGAGCCGCCCCTTGGGGGCGTTCTGGTCGGCGGTGACTCCCGAGGCGAGCGTGATCGGCTGCCAGTCGGTGAGCACCTTCACGCCGTCGGTCTCGGGCGCTGCGGAGAGCGACATGATCGTGCAGGTGCGCGGGCCGGGATCGCAGGCGTAGCCGAAGTGCAGGTGCGGCACGCTGTTGCGTACGGAGACGGTGATGCCCTCGGGCTCGCGGTGATCCAGACCGGGGCCGGCGGTGATGTGTTGCCGGTCCAGCATGGTGCCGGTGGCCCACTCGAACGCGGTGAGGTAGTTGTCACCCGGCCACGCGACCTTGTTCAGCCCCCAGCCCTGCCAGGTGTAGAGGACGCCGTCGTGGGAGGCGAACCCCTGGAAGGTTCCCGCCGGAAGCGCCGGGGTGAGCCGCTGGCGGGGCTCCCAGTCACCTGCTGCCGCCTTGGCCAGGTCGTACCGCTCGTAGTGCGTGCCGCCGTTGAGGGAGAAGCGCAGGACGAGCTCGTTGGCGCTGCGGTCGATGGTGGGGGTGATGAAGCGGGCGGCCGGGTCGGGGGTGTACGGCGGGGTGTGCAGCGAGGAGCCGTGGTCGAGGACGGTGCCGGTACGGAACTCGAAGCTGGTCACAGCCTTGCCGAAGCCCTCGGGCGGATTCGCCGAGTTCGGGGTGGAGTCCGTCTCGGTCCACAGCCAGATGTCCCCGTTACGGTTCTCCACACCGAGGTTCACTCCATGTCCGAAGCCACGCAGGTACATGTACCCGGTGATCGAGCCGGACGGGGAGAGCCGGGTGAGGCACAGGTCTCCCCGTTCGGACCGTGTGGCCCCGTTGATCGCCGAGGCCTCGCCGGGGAGCTGAAGTGCGCCCTCCATGAGCTGGAGCGCGAAGATGTCACCGGACACGGGTTCGATGCCGAACGACTGCATGACCGTGGCGTTCTTGAGCGGGCGCCGGTGGAGCAGCTTGCCCACCGGTCCCGCGATGTCTATCTGTCCTGCGACGCTGACGCTCAACGTGTGCCGCTCCTTGTCGTGACCGAGATCGGATCGGCGTCAGTGTGCCAAAGCCCCGCGACCGGCTGTGCGTCGGCCGGGGGTTTCCGCGACCGGGGTCACGCCCGGGCGTCGTCGCGCTGTTCGGGATCGTCGGTCCAGGTGAGGGACCGGATGCGCCAGTCCCCTGATGCGTCGGCGGCGAGCTCGAAGTGCTGGCGCCCCCATCCGGCGAAGGGCTTGCCGTCGCGGATGCCGTGCTTGTGGTAGAGCGAGGACCGCAGCGCGCGTCCCGCGCCGACGACGGTGGAGAAGCTGACCTCGAACTCCTCGAAGTCGGTCAACTCGGGTCCGTTCAGGTAGGCCTGACGTGGCACCAGGAACTCGTCGACGTCCATCCGGGTCACCTGCCCGTCCTGCGCCGCGTACTCGATCACCGCCTCGGGCGCGAGAACGGCCTTGGCCGCGTCCAGGCTGACCGGCTCGCCGGCGCGGCGGGTGAACGCGGCGAGGAAGACGGAGACCGCCGTGTCGACGGCCCGTTCGTCCGTGGAACGAGGCGGGGTCCTGCGCCACTCGTGGGCGAGGACCGCGAACACCGAGTCGCTGCACCAGGCGTTCTTGAAGAAGGTGCTGTCGCGGAGGACGGATTCGTGGCGCATGCCTATGCGGCGCATCAGGGCGGCGGACGCCTGATTACGGATGTCGCAGATCCCGATCACACGGTGCCAGCCGAAGGATTCGAAGGCGATGTCGAGCGCGGCGGCGACGGCCTCGGAGGGGATGCCGGTGCCGTGTACGTCCGGGTGGAAGGCGAAGCCCACCTGGCCGGTTTCCGGTTCGTCGGGCTCACGCCGGAGCAGCACCTCACCCACGACCCGGCCCTCCTCGTTCTCCACGGCCAGGTTGAGCCAATCGCCGGGGTTGGCGAGCGCCTCCCCCGCCATGACGCGTTCGATCATCTCGGCGGTCGCCTCGCGGGTGTGCGGCTCGTGCGGCAGGTAGAGCGCGACCTCGGGCAACGAGCGGTGGGCGTGGATGGCTTCGAGGTCGTCCTTGCGCACGGGCCGCAGCCTCAGCCGCTTCGTCCGGACCGGGTACTCCGGATGCGTCGGGGCGTCGGTACCTGCCGGATCGGTCGGATCGGTCAGGTCGTTCGGGTCGTTCGGGTCGTTCGGGCCGGACATCGAGTCTCCGTTCGCGCGATGGACCCGCACAGTGTGCCGTGCCGCGGCGCGCCGAAGCGACCAGGTTCTGTCGGCCCCGACGCAGACGTGGAGCCGTCACCGCTGCATGGCCTCGGCCCGTGCGCCCACCGCTCGTCGCACGGTGGGCCACTCCTTCGGCGGCCCTCGGCGGGCGCGGAACCCGCTGCGGCTCCCATGCTGGTCAGGGGGAGATGACCGCTGTCCGAGGCCGCCGTCGAACCCAGGCTTCCTGGGACCTGGCCGCGGAAGACCGGAGCACGGATGAGGCTTGTCGTCGATCTCAACAGATGCCAGGGATACGCGCAGTGCGCCTTCCTCGCGCCCGAAGTGTTCACGATGCACGGTGACGAGTCCCTCGTATACGACCCACATGCCGAGGACGAGCACCGGGAGAAGGTGGCGCGCGCGGTCGCGGCCTGCCCCGTGCAGGCCATCATGGCGGAGGGCCTGGGCGAAGCGGACCACGCCCCCGGGCAGCCCGGGGGGTCCGCTCGCTCCGCTCAGGGCGTTCAGTCCGGGCAGGAGCCGTCCGATGTCCGTTGAGGATTTCCACGAGTGGCTGAGGCGCGAGGGCCGGATCGTGATCGTGGGGGCGTCGCTGGCGGGGCTGCGGGCGGCGGAGACCCTGCGAGCCGAGGGCTTCGCCGGTTCGCTCACCCTGATCGGAGACGAGCCGTACGAGCCGTACGACCGGCCCCCGCTGTCCAAGGCGGTCCTGCTGCGCAAGGCCTCGCCGGTCCACACCGAGCTGCCCCGGCGGCGGGAGATCGACGCCACCTGGCGGCTCGGCGTCGCCGCGAGCGGTCTGGACATGGCGGCCAAGCGGGTGCTCCTGGCGGACGGGGACGCGGTGGAGTACGACCGGCTGCTGATCGCGACCGGCGTGCGCGCCCGGCCCTGGCCGGTCGAGGCGGAAGCCCAGCTGGACGGAGTCTTCGCGCTGCGGACCCGTGACGACGCGGTGCGGCTGCACCGGCGGATGGAGGCCTCACCCCGTCGGGTCCTGGTCATCGGCGCCGGGTTCACCGGTTCGGAGATCGCCTCGGCCTGCCGTGACCGGGGTATCGAGGTCACCGTGACGGAGCGCGCCGACGCTCCGCTGGTGGGCGCGCTCGGCGGCGTGATCGGCACGGTCGCGGCGGAGATGCACCGCGAGAGCGGCGTGGATCTGCGTACGGGCGTCACGGTCACCGCGCTGGAGGGCGACGCGGCGGGCCGGGTTCGGTCGGCCCATCTCTCCGACGGCAGCGTCGTCGAGGCGGACGTCGTGGTCGTCTCCCTCGGAGCGATCCGTAACACCGAGTGGCTGGCAGGCTCCGGGCTCGGCGCCGGCCCCCGCGGTATCGCCTGCGACGCGGGCTGCCGGGCCTTCGACATCCGTGGCATCGTCACGGACGACATCTACGCCGCCGGTGACGTCGCGCGTTCCCCGAATGCCCTGTTCAACTACCAGTTCCTGTCCTTGGAGCACTGGGGCAACGCCGTGGCACAGGCGGAGATCGCCGCGCACAACATGATCAGCGTCAGCGCGGAGCGCCGCCCCCACATGGGGGTGCCCTCCTTCTGGTCCTCCCAGTTCGGGGTGAACATCAAGTCGGTCGGCGTGCCCTCGATGGGCGACGAGATCATGATCACCCAGGGCTCACCGGACGAGCGGCGCTTCATCGGGGTGTACGGCCATCAGGGCCGCGTCATCGCGGCCGTCAGCTTCGACAACTCGCGGTGGCTGGACTTCTATCGGCGGCTGATCGAGACGGGCGCGCCCTTCCCCCTGGACTTCCCGACGGTGGACCGGCGGCCCGAGGGCCGCAAGCCGGTCCCGGCCGAGTTCCCCGACCCATCCCTGCCGACCCACGGCCCGACGGTGACCCTGAGCGGCTACTCGCCGACCGACCAGCAACTGGTCTTCACCCCGGCCCATCGCTGACCGACGCCCCTGCCGCCCCCTCCACCCCCACGGGCCCCGCAGAAGGACACCTCATGACGCACGCCACCCCGCTCCTGCGCCAGATCACCGATTACGCCAATCGCCCGAACCCCTACCCCCTCTACGAGAAGCTCCGCGAGACCCCGGTGCTGCAGGAGGAGGAGGGCGGACCCTTTGTCGTCAGTTCCTACTACGACATCCTCCAGCTGCTCCACGACCCACGGATCAGCTCGGACGCCGCCAACCTCGCCGCGCCGAGCGCCGACGGCATGGGCGGTGCGGAGCAGACGGGGCTGCCGCCGAGCTTCATCCGGCTCGACCCGCCCGAGCACGACCGACTGCGACGGATCACCAACCGCCCCTTCGGGCCGCCGCACAGCCCCGACCGGATCGACTCCATGCGTGACGAACTGGCCGAGATCGTCTCCGGGCTGGTCGACGGCCTCGGGGACGCCGGAGAGATCGACCTGGTCGACCAGTTCGCCTACCCGTTTCCCGTGACCGTGATCTGCCGGCTGCTCGGGGTACCGCGCGAGGACGAGCCGCGATTCCGTTCCTGGGTCGACCCGATCGTGGCCGCTCTCGATCCGGACGCGGGCGATGACAACACGGAGCGACGGCAGGAGGCGCAGGAGGCACGGCTGCAACTGGGCATGTACCTCGCCGGGTTGGTCGAGCAGCGCAGCAAGGAGCCTCGCGAGGACATGCTGTCCGAGCTGGTGACGAGCCGGGGCGGCGACGGTCCCATGACGACGATGGAGGTGCTCAGCACCGCGGTCCTCCTGCTGATCGCGGGCCACGAGACGACGGTCAACCTCATCACCAACGGCATGCTCACGCTGCTCCGCCACCCGGACGTCCTCGACAGGCTGCGCGACGACCCGGGGCTTGCCGTCAACATCGTGGAGGAGCTGCTGCGTTACGAGCCGCCGGTGCAACTGGTGCCCCAGCGCACCTGTATCGCGGACATCGAGCTGCGCGGGGTCACGATTCCGAAGGGTTCGACGATCTGGCTCGTGCTCGCCTCGGGGAACAGGGATCCGGAGCGCTTCTCGGAGCCCGACCGCTTCGACCCGGACCGCAAGGACATCCAGCACCTTGGCCTGGGCAGCGGCATCCACTCCTGTTTCGGCGCTCCGTTGGCCCGACTGGAGGCCCAGCTCGCGCTGTCCACGCTGGCCCGCCGCCTCGACAACCCGCGACTGCTGGAGGACCCACCGCCGTACCGACACAACGCGGTGCTGCGCGGCCCGCGCCATCTGCGCATCGGCATCGACGGAGTACGTCCCTGAACCGGCACCGGATCGTGCCACCAGGGGGTCGGACCTGACGGCATCGCCGCATGCTGCGGGCGGGACTTCGCAGGTGAGCGGTGCGAAGTCGTCTGCAGGCGACGGGTGGTGACGCACCATATGCCGGCGCACTGGTTGCCGTCGAACGACAGTAGTCTTCGGCCATGGCCCTGCGACCTGACGAGTTCTACGCCCACGCACGTACCGCTGCGGATGGTGAGCGACGGCTCCCGCTGTCCCGTATGACGGGGTGGGAGATCAGTCCGTTCGAACCGGACGGCCTGCGCGTCGCGCCGCTGCGCCCGCCGGTGCTGCCCGAACCTGGGCGACACGGCGAGGACCCGTCGGACTGCGACGCGTGCCGTAGCCGGGGCGAAGGCATCTGGCTCAATGACCGTTGGCGGCTCACCCGGATCACGGGAGTCGGCGTGCCGCTGGTGCTGATGCTGCATCCACGCGATCACTTCGACCTGGCGGACCTGCCCGACGAACTGGCAGCCGAATTGGGGGTGCTCACCACTCACATCTCCCGCCATGTACAAGCACTGCCGCACATCGCGCGGGCCCATGTGTATCGCATCGGAGACGGTGGCGCCCATCTGCACATCTGGTTCTTCGCCCGCCCCGAGGGGCAAGCCCAACTGTACGGTTCGTGGATGGTCATCTGGGACGACTTGCTGCCGGAGTACCCGGCGGACGTGGCCGACGCGGACGCGGCGATCGTGGCGGACGCGTTGGTCGCCTCCTACGGGGGCAGTCGGCCGGCCGTCGGTGAACTGCCGCACGTCTGATCCGCCGGAGCACGATCCTGAGGGACTTCGCAGTGCGAGCGACGGCTTGACGCCGCCGCGGACCACACTCCCGTGGCGGCCGAGACGCTGCGCGTGCCGTACCCGCGGGCTTGGCCTGACACGGGGACGCTCTGAACTCAGGACGGAGAGCAGCGGGCTCTCAGTCGGGCAGACCCCAGAAACAGCCGTACAAGCCGCCCTCGGCGAAGTAGGCGACGGCAGAGGCGGGCCCGCGGCGGATGTATCCCAGGTCCAGGCGTCCGGTGTAGCGGCTGTCACAAGGTGTCAGCGTCGGACGCGGGGCATTCCCAGGCCGATCCAGGAGATGATCTCTCGCTGGATCTCGTTGTTGCCGCCGCCGAAGGTGAAGATGACGGCGGAGCGGTAGCCGCGTTCGAGTTCGCCGTGGAGGACCGTGCCGGCGGAGCCTTCCTTGAGGGCGCCGGCCGCGCCGACGATCTCCATGAGCCAGGCGTAGGCGTCGCGGCGGGCCTCGGAGCCGTAGACCTTGACCGCGGAGGCGTCCTGGGGCGTGAGGGTGCCCTGCTGGACGGCGTTCACCATCTGCCAGTTGAGGAGCTTCATCGCGTCGAGCCTGGTGTGCGTACGGGCGAGGCTGCGGCGCACCCAGCCGAGGTCGATCACGCGACGGCCGTCGGCGAGCTTGGTGTCCGAGGCCCAGCGCTGGACGTCGTGCAGGGCTCGGATCGCCATCGTGCCGTGGGCCGCGAGGGTCACGCGCTCGTGGTTGAGCTGGTTGGTGATCAGCCGCCAGCCCTTGTTCTCCTCGCCCACGCGGTGGGAGACAGGGACGCGGACGTTGTCGTAGTAGCTCGCGGTGGTGTCGTGCGAGGCGAGGGTGTTGATGAGCGTGCAGGAGTAGCCGGGGTCGCTCGTCGGGACGAGCAGCATCGTGATGCCCTTGTGGGCGGGGGCGTCGGGGTCCGTGCGGACGGCGAGCCAGACCCAGTCGGCGGTGTCGCCGTTGGTCGTCCAGATCTTCTGCCCGTTCACGACGTACGCGTCGCCGTCCCTGACCGCGCGGGTCTTGAGGGCGGCGAGGTCGGTGCCCGCGTCGGGCTCGCTGTAGCCGATGGCGAAGTCGATCTCGCCGGACAGGATCTTCGGCAGGAAGTACGCCTTCTGCTCGTCGGTGCCGAACTGCATGATCGTGGGACCGACGGTGTTCAGGGCCATCAGCGGCAGCGGGACGCCGGCCTGGGCGGCCTCGTCGAAGAAGATGAACTGCTCCATCGGGCTCAGCCCGCGCCCGCCGTACTCGGTCGGCCACCCCACCCCGAGCCAGCCGTCGGTGCCGAGCCTGCGCACGGTCTCGCGGTAGAACCGCTTCTGGGCGGCGGGGTCGGCATACCGGGCGTGTACGTGCTCGGGGACGAGCTCGGCGAAGTACGCGCGCAGTTCCGCGCGCAGGCGGTGCTGGGCGGGGGTGTACTCGAGGTGCATGGGGGCCTCCCGTGGCAGCGTCCTTCGTACCGTGCGCGCGACGGCGGCCACGGTAGAACGTGTTCCACAAATGGGGAAGCCCCATGACAGGCCCGGCCCACGAGCACGGACCGCCCCGGCCCGGCCGAGTGGCCGGACCGAGGCGGTGATGGCGCGAGCCGGGGTCCGGTGGGTTCCGGGAACCCTAGGGACCACGGCCTGCCTGCGCGGTTCAGGGCAGGAGCTCGTCCAGGGAAGCGCGTCCCTTCTCCGCCATTCGGCGCTCCGCCCACGCGAGGCTCTTCGGATTCACGTCACGACCTGAGGCGAGGACCAGGTCCTCCGCCGTGTATTCGCCCTCCGACCCGGCATGCAAGAGGCGGTCGGGCGTCGGGCTCTCCCCCGGAGATGTCTTGTCGGACTCAGCGTTCATGCCGCCTCCTACTAGTTCTTCCGGCACTGGCCATTCTCGTGTCCGGCTCCCGGTCCCGCATCCGGGCCGGACCGGGCGCGGCCGCCGTGTCGGTTCCGTATCGGCGGCGTGTCGGCGGGAACGGCGAGGGTGGAGGGCCGAGCCACGACACACAGGAGCCCTCGATGCCGCAGCCCCAGCACTTTCCCCTCCGCCGAATCCGGGTCGCCGCCGTCCGGCGGGTCACCCCGCGCATGATCAGGATCACCTTCGGTGGCGAGGACCTCTCCGGACTCCTGCTCGCGGGGCCCGACCAGCAGGTGAAGCTGTACTTTCCCCGGCCGTACGGCCGGTCCGAGCCCGTGCTGCCCGCGCCGGACCCGGACGGTGACGTGATGCGCTGGTACGCGGCGTACGGCGACATTCCGGAGGCCGAGCGTCCGTGGATGCGGAGCTACACCCTTCGGGCCCATGATCCCGCCGCTGCCACGGTGGACATCGACTTCTTCGTCCACGGCGAGGCCGGCGAAGGTGGCCCGTACGGGCCCGCGACACGCTGGGCGCTGCGCGCGCGGCCCGGCGACACGCTGGGGATGTTCGGGCCCTCGGCGTACTTCGCGAAGCCGGTCGTCCTCGGGGCGGCGGACTGGACACTGCTGGTCGCCGACGGGTGCTCCCTCCCGGCGCTCTCGACCGTCGTCGAGGCGCTGCCGCCGGGCCACCGCGCCCTCGCCTTCGTCCAGGTCCCCGACGCGGCGGAGGAGCAGCCGCTGGAGACGGCGGGCGACCTGACCGTGCACTGGCTGCACGGGAACGCGTCAGTCGTGGACGCCGTGCGGGAGTCCACGCTCCCCTCCGGCGCACCGTACGCGTGGCTCGGCGGCGAGGCCGGGGCCGTACGGGCGCTGCGGCGACACCTGGTCGAGGACCGCGGGTACGACCGCCGCGCGGTCGACTTCGCCGGCTACTGGCGCCGCCGCCTCACCCAGGACGACGCGCCCACGCCGGAGGACCTGGCGGAGGCCCGGGAGCGGTTGGAGGAGGCGGGTGGGAGCGCCGGGGACTGAAGCCCCGGCCTGCGGGAGTCCCGCACCCGGGTCCGAGGGGCTCAGGCCCCCCGTACGAGGGCCGCCGCCTCCCTCACCGTCAGCGTGCCGCCCTCCTCGTAGCTCCGTGTGTACGCCTCCGGCGTCAGGACCGCCCGGAGCACACGCTCCGCCTGCTCCCGTACCGACGCCTCGGTCTGTCCCGTGAACGGGCGGAAGCCCGCGCCTCCGGCGTCCGCTCGGTGCGTGTCGTACGCGCCCAGGAGCCGGGCACCGTCCTCGGCATCGCCCCGCGAGTCCCGCCCCGCCCTCGCCCAGGCCGCCGTCACGAACTGGCAGACGACCAGGTACGGCGCCACGAGGTACGCGAGGGTCTCGACGTCCCGAACGGCACCGGCCAGGTGCGCGACGGCCTCGTCGTACGCCCCGTCGAGACAGTCCAGCCAGCCCCGCAGTCCGCCCGTCAGACCGGCGAACAGATCGGGCGCGCTGCCTGGGAACTCATCCTCGATGCGATGGAGTTGCTCCCGAGCCAGAGCCGTGCGCCCGGTGTGCGCGTAGTGCTGGGCGAGCAGGAGTCGGGCCGTGCCGACGGGCTCGCCGGTCGGCGCGCCGGTCTCCTCGGCGGCTTCGACCAGCAGGCGTTCGGCCTCCTTCCGTGCCGTCGTGTCGGCGGCCGGGAGGCGTAGTCGTACGGCGGCGAGGCGGGCCGTGAAGACCGGGACCTGGGAGCGGGCACCGAGGCGGGCCGAGGCCTGCGCGGCGCGCTCGAAGTCGACGGCTGCCTCGGAGAGACGGCCTGCCCGCTCGTACGCCTCTCCCCGCGCGCAGAGGGACTCGGCGACGGCCCATGGGTCCCGCTCCTCCTCGAAGAGCGCGAGCGCCCGCTCGGCGTCGTCGAGGCGGTCGCCGAGGAGCTTGGCCCTCAGGAGGAGGGTGAAGGCGAGATCCCAGCGGGCGCCGTGTGCGCGGCAGGCGGAGACGACGGCCGCCAGTGTGTCGTCGAGGCTGTGGAACTCGCCGGTCATCAGCCGGGCGAAGTACCACATCAAGCCGGGCTGGCGACAGTTCTGCGGCATGCCGGGGTGGTACGCGGAGACGATGGCGGCCAGCCGGGCGCGGGTCTCGGGCCGCTCCATGGCCGTCGCGCCATCGCCGCCTTCCGCAGCGAGGACCAGCATGCGGCAGCCACGCCGGGCCTCCCACAGCTGCTCCTCGCTCCACGGCGGCGGCGTGTCGGTGCAAGGCGCGGCCGACGGCACGGCGCGCCGAACGGGCGACTCGAACGGGTCGGGGCCGAGGGCGGCCGCCGCCAGGGACCATGCGCGGGCGTCGGCCTGGCGGGCGCGGAGCTGCCAGAACCAGCTCATGGACAGGACGAGGCAGAGCGCCTCCTGCTCCTCGCCGCGGTCGACGGCGGTCCGCAGCGCCGCCGTCACGTTGTCGTGCTCGCTCTCGAAACGACGCAGCCACATGTCCTGTTCGGGCCCCCGGAGCGCGGCTTCTCCGGCGCGGGCGAGTTCCCTGTAGTGGACGAGGTGACGCCGCTCGGCGGCGACGCGGTCCCCGCTCTCGTCGAGACGTTCGGCGGCGTACTCGGCGACGGTCTCGAGGAGGCGGTAGCGCATGGCCGCGCCGTCGTGGGCCGGGACGGCGACGACGAGCGACTTGTCGACAAGCGCGCCGAGGAGGCCGAGGACGTGAGCGGCCGGCACGGCCACGGTCACGTCCCCGCCTGCACCGGCCACAGCTGCCGCCCCGTCCCCGCCTGCACCGGCCACAGCCGCTCCGGTCCGGCCCGCACCGGCCACAGCCGCCCCGTCCCGGCCCGCACCGCCGCTCTCGACAGCCGTCGCGCAGACCGCTTCCGCCGCCGCCAGGTCGCAGCCACCCGAGAAGACCGACAGTCGACGCAGAACGGTCCGTTCGCTCCCGTCCAGAAGGTCCCAGGACCAGTCCACGACCGCGCGGAGCGTCTGCTGCCGGGGCAGCACCGTCCGGGCCCCGGTGGTCAGCAACGGGAAGCGGTCGTCGAGCCGGTCGGCGATCTGACGCGGGGCGAGCAGCCTCAGACGCGCCGCCGCCAGCTCGATCGCCAGCGGCAGACCGTCGAGGCGGCGGCAGATCTCCGCGCACGCCTCGGGGTCGTCCACCGGGTCGAAGCCGGCCCGCGCGGCCGCCCCGCGCTCCGCCAGCAGCCGCAGCGCGCCGTCCGGCGGCAGCGGCTCCACCAGGTGTACGAACTCTCCGGGCACCCCCAGCGGCTCACGGCTCGTGGCGAGCACGGTGACACCCGGACAGCGGACGAGCAGCCGCTCCACCAGCTCCGCCGCCGCGCCCACCACGTGCTCGCAGTTGTCGAGGACCAGCAGCAGACGGCGCGAGGCGCAGTGCTCCACGAGCCGGGTGAGCGTGTCCCGCGCGCTCGGCTCGACGACCGTGGCCCCGCTCCACAGCTGCGTCTCCCGGGCGCCGAGCGCGGTGAGTACGGCGGACGGAACGTCGGACTCCGAGCGTACGGAGGCGAGTTCGGCGACCCGCACGCCTTCCTGCCGGCGCGGCGCACCGCGTTCGGCGGCCTCCAGAGCCAGCCGCGTCTTGCCGACCCCGCCGGTGCCGAGCAGGGTGACGAGACGCCGTTCCCCCAACTCGGCGACGAGGGAGTCCAATTCGGTCTCGCGCCCGACGAAGGACGTGAGCCGTGCGGGGACGCGGGGGCGTTCCGGCGCGGGGGTGTCACCCGCCAGCAACTCGGCGTACAGTTGCCTCAGTTCAGGCCCCGGATCCGCGCCGAGGCGGTTCGCGAGGACGGCGCGGACCTCGGCGTACACCTGCAGTGCCTCGGCGGGCCGGCCCGCTGCTCGCAGGGCCCGGATGCGGAGGGCCTGGAGCGGCTCGTCCAGCGGCTGCTCGGCGGCCAGGGCCGCGAGCGGGGCGAGCGCGGTCGCCGCCCGCCCCAGGGACACGTCGGCGGCGAGGCGGTCCCGGTGGGCCTGTGCGTGGCGTCGGTCGGCCCGTACGACGAGGGGGTCGGCGTCCCGGCCCGGGAGGTCGGCGAGGGCGGGCCCGCTCCACAGCCCGAGCGCCTCGTCGAGGAGCCGGGCGGCTCGTGCCGGGTCCCCCGCCGCGAGTGCGCCGGACCCCTCGGCGGCCAGCCGCTCGAACACATGGAGGTCGATGTCATCGGGTCCGGCGGCGAGCCGGTACCCGCCGGCCGTGGAGGCGACGGCCTCCCTGCCGAGCGCCCGCCGCAGCCGCCCCACCAGCGCCTGAAGGGCCGCGGTGGGCTCCTCGGGCGGCTCGTCCTCCCAGATCAGGTCGATCAGCTCGGCCACTGCGACCTCGCGCCCGCCGGTGGCGGCCAGGGCGGCCAGCAGGGCCCGGAGCCGGGCGCCGCTGAGCGCGACCGGGCCGCCGTCGGCCCGGAGGGCACGGCTCGGGCCGAGGACGCGATAGCGGAGGATCATCGGCCCATTCTCCCCCGGTCGGTCACAACTCCAGTACGCCGCGTGTCGCCGCCATGGCGTTGAAGGGGTGCGGGTTCGACAATGGTGACGATGACCGATGACGACCGGGGCACGCACACTGGCGAGATCGGGCCCACCGAGCGGCTCGCCATGAATCGGACCGGCAGCTTCGACTGGGACCTCGACACGGGCACCATCGACGTCGACGAGGCCGGGCTGCTGGTCTTCGGGCTGGAATCGGGCGGGTTCGACGGGCGCCCGACGTCGCTGATCCAACGCCTCGACCCAGAGGAGCGGGCCCGGCTCGACACGGTGATCCACCAGGCGATCACCAGTGGCGAGACCTCGTACTCCGCGCACTTCCGGACGGAGGACGAGGACGGTACACCCCAGTGGACGCATGTCCAGGCACGAATTCTGCGGACGCCCGACGGCATGGCCCACCGGATCGTCGGGATCGTCCGGGACACCACCACCGAGGTCGCGCACTCCGAGATCGTCCTGGAGCTGGAGAAGCGCCGCGAGGTGCAGACCAGCATCGTCGAGCGGACCACGCACGCGCTGTCGCGGGCCGTGACGGTCGACGACGTGACGGCCGCGATGACGGGCCCGGGCGGGCTCGCCCGGCTCGGCGCGGACGGTCTCGCGCTCGGTCTGGTGGAGAACGGCTCGCTCAACATCATCGCGCTGAGCGGCGAGTCCCTGGACGCCCTGAACGACTTCCGTTCGCGCCGTCTGGACCGGGGCCTGCCGCTCGCCGAGACGGTGCTGAGCGGGCGGCCCCGGTTCGTGCCCGCGTTCACCACGCTCGGCCGGGACTTCCCGGAACTCGCTCCGTACATCGATCGGCTGAGGTTCAAGTCCGCCTGCTATCTGCCCCTGGTCGCGCAGGCCCGCTCGCTCGGCGGTATGGCTCTGTTCTACCGACGCCGTTCGTCCTTCAACGCCGACGAACGCAACCTGCTGCTCGGCCTCGCCGCGATCGTCGCGCAGTCCCTCCAGCGCGCCCTCCTCTTCGACGAGGAACGAGAGCTCGCCACCGGACTGCAGGAGACGATGCTTCCCCGCCGGATTCCGGCGATCTCCGGCGGGGAGATCGCCGTGCGCTACCACGCGGCGTGGAGCGGGCGGCAGGTCGGCGGTGACTGGTACGACGTGATCCCGCTGCCCCGCGGCCGCGTCGGGGTCGTGGTCGGCGACGTCCAGGGCCATGACACCCACGCGGCCGCGATCATGGGCCAGTTGAGGATCGCGCTCAGGGCGTACGCGGGTGAGGGCCACGCGCCCTCGACCGTGCTGGCCCGGGCCTCGCGCTTCCTCGCCGAGCTCGACACGAACCGCTTCGCCACCTGCACCTACGCCCAGGTGGACCTGGGCACGGGCGCGGTGCGCGCGGTGCGCGCCGGGCATCTGGGGCCGCTGATCCGGCACACCGACGGCCGCGTCGGACAGCCGAAGCTCCGCGGCGGGCTTCCTCTCGGCCTGGCGACCGTGTTCGGGGACGAGGAGTTCCCGGAGACGCGGCTCGACCTGGTTCCGGGCGAGACGCTGGTGCTGTGCACGGACGGCCTGGTCGAACAGCCGGGCTCGGACATCGAGTCGGGCCTGGAGGCTCTGTCGGCGGCGATGAGCAGCGGCCCGCCGCAGGCGGAGGCGCTCGCGGACCATCTGTCGGAACAGCTGTGGGAGCGGTGGGGCGCGGGTGACGACGTGGCTCTGCTGGTGCTGCGGCGCAGCCCGGACCCGGGGACGCCACGGGCGCCGCGCATCCATCAGTACATCCACCAGGCTGATCCGCAGGGACTCTCGGACGCGCGGGCGGCGGTGGGTCAGGCGCTACGGGACTGGAGCATGCCCGAACTGGCCGACGACGCGGAGCTGTTGACGGGCGAGCTGCTGGTGAACGTACTGCTGCACACCGAGGGTGGCGCGGTGCTCACGCTGGAGGTGCTGCCGGAGCCGGTGCGGCGGGTACGGCTCTCGGTGCAGGACCGTTCGAGTGCGTGGCCCCGTCGGCGTACACCGGGCGAGGCGGCGACCTCGGGGCGCGGGCTGCTGCTCCTGGACGCGCTGGCGTCGCGTTGGGGTGTGGAGCCGCGCGGCGAGGGCAAGGCCGTGTGGTGCGAGATCGGCCCGACGCAGGTGCCGGCCGCGGCCGAGTCACCGGGCCGAGGGTGAGGTGCGGCGATGGATCCCGTGGCGGCGCTGGACCGGATCGCCTTCCTGCTCGAACGGTCCCAGGCACCGACGTACCGGGTCAGGGCGTTCCGTACCGCCTCCGCGGCGGTCGCGGCGATGGCTGACGGCGAGGCGGAGCGGCGGGCGACGGCCGGCACGCTCGAGTCGGTCAAGGGCATCGGACCGAAGACGGCGGCGGTGATCCGGGAGGCGCTCGAGGGCCGGGTTCCGGAGTATCTGGAGCGCCTGGAGGCCGAGATCCCCGTGCCGGAGGTCAGCGGCGGCGAGACGCTGCGAGCGGCCTTGCGCGGGGACTGCCATCTGCACTCCGAGTGGTCGGACGGCGGGAGCACGATCGAGGACATGGGCCGCACGGCGGCGCGGATCGGCCACGACTGGGCGGTCCTGACGGACCACTCACCGAGCCTGAAGGTCGCGCGCGGGCTTTCGCCGGATCGGCTGCGTGAGCAACTGGACGTGGTGGCACGGCTGAACGAGGAGTGGGCGCCGTTCCGGCTGCTGACCGGGATCGAGTGCGACATCCTGGAGGACGGTTCGCTGGACCAGGAGCCGGAGCTGCTCCACCGGCTGGACGTGGTGGTCGGCTCGGTGCATTCGAAGCTGCGGATGGACGCGCCGGCGATGACGCGGCGGATGGAGAAGGCGGTACGCAACCCCCTGATGGACGTCCTCGGGCACTGCACGGGGCGGCTGGTGAGCGGGGGGCGGCTGCGGCCGGAGTCGACCTTCGACGCGGACCGGGTGTTCGCGGCGTGCGTCGAGTCAGGGACGGCGGTGGAGATCAACAGCCGCCCGGAGCGGCTCGATCCGCCACGGCGGCTGCTGCGGCAGGCGGTGGAGGCCGGGGTGTGGTTCGCCGTGGACACGGACGCGCACGCGCCGGGGCAGCTGGAGTGGCAGATCTTCGGCTGCGCGCGGGCGGAGGAGTGCGGGGTGCCGGTGGAGCGGGTGATCAACGCGTGGTCGGCGGAGGAGCTGCTGCGCTGGACGCGGGAGCGATAGCTGTGCCGGTATCGGTTTCCGGATCAGCGGCAGGTCAGGCGCGCTGCCAGACCGTCGTCGCATTGCAGAACTCACGGATGCCGTGGCCGGAGAGTTCGCGGCCGTAGCCGGACCGCTTCACGCCCCCGAACGGGAGAGCCGGGTGGGATGCGGTCATTCCGTTGACGAAGACGCCGCCGGCCTCCAAGTCCCGTACGAAGAAGGCGATGTCCTCGTCGTTGCGGGTCCAGACGTTCGAACTGAGGCCGAAGGGCGAGTCGTTGGCGACGGCCACGGCCTCCTCGATGTCGGACACCGGGTAGAGGGTGGCGACCGGGCCGAACGCCTCTTCCTGATGGATGCGCATCTGGGGGGTGATGCCGGTGAGCACGGTGACCTTGTAGAACCAGCCGCGGGACCGGTTCTCGGGGCGGCCTCCGCCGCACAGGACGGTCGCGCCCTTCTGTACGGCGTCGTCGACCAGCTCCTCGAGGTCGGTACGGCCCTGCTCGGTGGCGAGGGGGCCGACGTCGGTGGATTCGTCGAGGGGGTCTCCGACGGTCAGCGCGTTCATGGCGGCGGTGAACCGTTCGGCGAAGTCGTCGTAGACGTCGTTGTGGATGATGAATCGCTTGGCCGCGATGCAGGACTGACCGTTGTTCTGGACCCGTGCCGTGACGGCGGTCTTGACGGCCCGTGGGAGATCGGCGGAGGGCATGACGATGTACGGGTCGCTGCCGCCGAGCTCCAGGACCGTCTTCTTGACCTCGTCGCCCGCGATGGCGGCGACCGAGCGCCCGGCGGGCTCGCTGCCGGTGAGCGTGGCGGCGACGATCCGGCTGTCGCGCAGCACGGCCTCGACGGCCGAGGAGCCGATGAGGAGGGTCTGGAAACAGCCTTCGGGGAACCCGGCACGGCGGAAGAGATCGCCGAGGTAGAGGGCGGTCCTGGGCACGTTGGAGGCGTGCTTGAGGAGCCCGGTGTTGCCGGCCATGAGGGCGGGCGCGGCGAACCGGACGACCTGCCAGAGCGGGAAGTTCCAGGGCATGACGGCGAGGATGGGGCCGAGGGGGCGGTAGTGGACGCGGGCGGTGTCGGCCCCGGAGTCATGGACGTCGGCCTGGGCGGGCTGCTCGTCGGCGAGCAGGGCCTCGGCATGATCGGCGTACCAGCGCATGGCCTTGGCGCACTTGGCGGCCTCTGCGCGGGCGGCGATGATCGGCTTGCCCATCTCGGTGGTCATCGTGTGGGCGATGTCCTCTGCGTCCTCGTCGAGCAGGTCGGCGGCCCGCCGCAGGAGGCGGGCGCGCTCGGCGAAGGAGGTGGTGCGGTACTGCCGGAAGGTCTCGTGCGCGGCGGCGATCCGCCGCTCGACCTCGTCGTGCCCGTGGGCGTCGTAGGTCCGCAGCGTCTCACCGGTCGCGGGGTTCACTGTGGCGATACCCATGTCATCTCCTCTACGCATCCGCCCCACAGGCACCCTCCCGCGCCCTACCCGTGCCCGCAATCGGGGAGGGGGCGCGGGAGTGACGTGGCCTCGGGCGGCCGGCGGGGTGGGGCCGGGGGCGACGGCATCGCCGACGTGGCCGGGGGCCGGGGGCCGGAAGCATGGAAGCCCGATGAGGGAGGGATGAACCCAGACGCGGCCCGGCGGGGTGGGGCGAGGGCACGGGCAGGTCGCCGGGGGGCGGGGGTGGGCGTGGCGTCGACCGCGGCGTCGCGCCGGCTTCGAACGCCGGCCGGGGGGCGGACCCGGCGGCGGGGCAAGGGCACGAGCGGGTCGCCGGGGGGGCGGGGGTGGGCGTGGCATCGACCGTGGCGTCGCGCCGGCTTCGAACGCCGGCCGGGGGGCGGACCCGGCGGCGGGGCAAGGGCACGAGCGGGTCGCCGGGGGGGGCGGGTGCGCGCCGAGACGACCGGCGCCGAGCACCCGGCCAGGGGTGGACCCGGCGGCGGGGCGAGGCGACGGTTCCAGGAGGCACGGCACGGACGGTTAGCCGGGGGCGGGATACGTGCGGACCTGACCGGCCCGCTTCGACCCGACCGGGGCGGACCCGGGGGCCGGTCGTCGGAGGCGGGATGCGCGCGGAGACAACCGGCGGCTTCCAGTACCCGGCCGGGAGCGGCAGGCCTCAAGCACCTCGGCGGGGGCAGCAGGACTCGGGCAGCCGGGCGCCGCAGGGTTCCGGCCTCCCGGTCGGGGGGTGGCGCCCGAGGGTGGGCCTCGAGCGGCTCGCCCTCGTCGCGGGGCGGAGCCGGGGTCTCGTCAGAGTTTCGGGGAGGGGCGGGGTGGGGGAGATTCCCCGCCCGCGACCCAGCGGAGCGCCCCCGTCAGGTGCGCCCGGAACGTGGCGTCCCGGTAGGCCGACTCCGCGTGGCCCAGCGCCGTGAAGAAGACCCGGCCCCCGTCCGCCTCGCGGCACCACACCAGAGGGTGGTCCGGGCCCAGTGTCCCGCCCCGGTACGTCGACTCGTCCGCGCGGGCCAGCACGCGCACCCCGGTCCCCCTCGGGTTCGACGTGAAGTTGTACCACTCGTCCGTCCACTCCCACCGCCCCGGCAGCGGCGCCGTCCCCGGGTGGTCGTGGGCGTCCACGCACACGACGCCCGGCTGGATCTCCGGGTGGCCGTCGAAGCGGGTGCCGAGGAGGCCCCCGTAGAAGGGCCAGTCGGGCTCCGCGTTGGCCGCCGCATGGATCGCGAGAAAGCCCCCGCCCCCACGGACGTACGCCTCGAAAGCGGCCCGTCCCGACGGCGTCAGGACCGTACCGGTCGTCGACAGGAAGACCACCGCCCCGCACCGCCCCAGCCTCTCGGCCGTGAACTCCGCCGGGTCCTCGGTCGTCTCGGCCGCGAACCCCATCGCCCCCGCGAGCTCCACGAGCGCCGCCGCTCCCGCCGGAATCGAGTCGTGGCGGAAGCCCGCGGTGCGGGTGTAGATCAGGACATCCGGCTTCGGCACGAGGTCAGCTCCCTGGGGGTAAGCGCTTTCACCGCGCGACCGTAGCCATCCTCCACCCGCTCCCGCAAGACCGTTCCGCTCGATCCATTGGCGCATCGGATACATCTCTGTATCTTTTGGCGGGCACCAGGTCCCGCCCGCCGTGAGGAGCACCCATGAGCACTCTCCCGCCCGCCCTGGCCGCCGCCGTAGGCCCCATGCCCGAGGGCGTCACCATCCCCCTGCCGCCCACCTTCGACACCGTCGAGGAGGAACGTCGGTACCGCAAGGAGCAACTCGCCGCCGGCTTCCGGCTCTTCGGGAAGTTCGGGTTCTCCGAGGGCGTCGCCGGGCACATCACCGTCCGCGACCCCGAGAACCCGCACGCCTTCTGGGTCAACCCGTTCGGGATGAGCTTCAGTCAGATCAAGGCCTCCGACCTGATCCTCGTGGACCGGGACGGCACCCTGCTCTCCGGCAACCGTCCCGTGAACCGGGCCGCGTTCGTCATCCACTCGCAGGTCCACGCCGCCCGCCCCGACGCGGTCGCCGCCGCGCACTCGCACTCGCTGCACGGCAAGGCGTTCTCCAGCCTCGGCATCCCCCTGGATCCGATCACCCAGGACGCCTGCGCCTTCTTCGAGGACCACGGCATCTACGACGACTACCGGGGCGTGGTCAACGAACTCGACGAGGGCGAGCGCGTCGCGAAGGCGCTCGGCGAGCACAAGGCGGTCATCCTCAAGAACCACGGCCTGCTCACCGTCGGGCACTCCGTGGCCGAGGCCGTCTGGTGGTTCATCACCATGGAACGCTCCTGCCAGGCCCAGCTGTTGGCGATGGCCGCGGGCACACCCCAGTTCATCGACCGCGAGACGGCACTGATCACCCGCGGGCAGGTCGGCACCCACCTCGCCGGCTGGTTCCAGGCCCGCCCACTGTGGGATCAGATCACCGCTTCGGACCCGGATCTGTTCGACTGACCGACGCCTCCGGCGCGTCACCCCGCGCGATCTCACGCCCGTCCCCCGGCGCGATCTCACGCGTCGACGCCGCCAACAGCGGCACGAGGAACTCCCGTTCGAGGCTGCCGGGCCGGAGCTCCGCGGGTTCGACGTAGCTCTGCGCGAGTCCACCCTCTCGCAGGGCGATCAGCATCCGGGCGAACCGGTCGGCGTCCACGGTGAGTTCCCGTCCCGCGCGGCGCAGTACGGACGTCAGCCCGCGGGCGATCTCAGCCCGCAGCCGGGCGTCGTGCCGGGCGAGCACCCACGCCGCCTGCGGGTCGCGGATGGCGTGCAGGGTGAACTCGGTGGTGACGAGGTACCAGTCCCGCTCGTCCGGCTCCACACGGGAGGCCAACTCGGCCAGCCGCTCCAGCGTGTACTCCTCGGCGGTCAACGCGTCGATCGCCTCCGCCAGTCGGCGCACGGTCCGCTCACTGTGCTCGTCGAAGAGCGCGAGGAACAGCTCTTCCTTGCTGGCGAAGTTGGAGTAGTACGCGCCTCGTGTGTAGCCCGCCCGCTCACAGATCTGCTCGATCGAGGTGGCGTGGAAACCGTGCTCCGCGAAGGTCTCCAGAGCGGCCTTCAGCAGGGCGGCCCGGGTCCGGGGCCGACGCTTGGTGACACCTTTCGGCACGGGTGGGCCCTCCTTCGTCCACGATCGGGGCACCCCTCGTCCACGACCGGGCGACCACGATACCGGCGTCTCTCGCAGGCACGGATCCGCCCTAGAAGATAAAATTCACGCATGGGAGAGCGGCCCGTCGCGCCTGCCGCACCCGAGCTCGTCCTCGAGATCAATGGGGACGCGACCGTATTGAGTCCGAGCCGGGTCTACCGCATCGGGCGCGACCCCACCAGCGACATCGTCCTCGTGGACGACCGGACGTCCTGGCACCACGCGGTCCTGCGGGCCGTCGCGGGGCACTGGACGCTCGAGGACGAGGGCAGCACGAACGGCACCTACGCGGACAGCCACCGTGTCGCGGTGCGCGAGGTCGGCACGGGTACGGTCATACGGTTCGGGCATCCGGGGGACGGCCCGTGCGCCGTACTCTCCGGAACCGCGCCACCGGCCGAACACGAGCCCGGCGCCGAACCCAAACCCGCCCCCGGTGCCGAGCCCACGGCCGTACACGAACCCGGCACCGAACCGGCGTCCCCGCACGAACCCGGCACCGAATCCACGGCCGTACACGAACCCGGCACCGAGCCCACGGCCGTACACGAACCCGGCACCGAACCGGCGCCCCCGCACGAGCCCGACTCCGCGGCGACGCAGCTGCACCGGCCCATACCCCCGGCCCCCGCGCCGGCCCCCGCCCCGACACCCCCGCCGGCCCCCGCGCCTTCCGCCCCCGCCCCGACACCCCCGCACGAGCCCGGCCCCTCCACCCCGGCGCCACCGCCCGTACCGGCCCCCGAGCCGCCGAAGCCCGCGCCTCCCCCCGTACCGACCCCGGAACCGCCCGCCCCCGCGCCGCCGCGGACCCCGCCACGGCCCTCCTCCGTGTCCCATCCGGCCGCCACCGGCACCTTCCGGCAGCCCACCTCCGTAAGGCCGCTGCCCACCCGAACCGTGCGCATCGGCCGGGATCCCGACAACGATCTGGTCGTCGACGACCTCGTGGTCTCACGGCGCCATGCCGAACTGCTGGCCCAGCCGGACGGCACGTACTGGATCCACGATCTCGGCAGTCACAACGGCACCTTCCTCAACGGCCATCCCGTGGACAGCGCCCGTGTGACCCCGGACGACATCGTCGGCATCGGCCACTCCGCGTTCTGCCTCATCGGTGGGCAGCTCGTCGAGTACACCGACACCGGCGAGGTCTCGCTCGACGTGCAGGATCTGGCGGTCACCGTCGACCGCGGCCGGAAGACCCTCCTCGAAGACGTCTCCTTCCCCGTCGGCCAGAAGTGTCTCCTCGCCGTCGTCGGGCCGTCCGGCGCCGGCAAGTCCACCCTGCTCGGCGCGCTCACCGGCCAGCGCCCCGCCGACCGCGGCACGGTGCTGTACGACGGGCGGGACCTCTACCGGGACTACGCGGAGCTGCGCCAGCGCATCGGGCTCGTCCCGCAGGACGACATCCTGCACCTCCAGCTCACCGTACGGCGGGCCCTCGGATACGCCGCCGAGCTGCGCTTCCCCGAGGACACCGCGGCGGACGAGCGCCGGGCCCGGGTCGACGAGGTCATCGGTGAACTCGGCCTCGGTGAACGGGCGGAACAGCCCATCCACAGTCTCTCCGGCGGTCAGCGCAAGCGGGTCAGCGTGGCCCTGGAGCTGCTCACGAAGCCGTCGCTGCTCTTCCTGGACGAGCCGACCTCCGGCCTCGACCCGGGGATGGACCGCTCGGTGATGCACATGCTGCGCGGGCTCGCCGACGACGGCCGTACGGTCATCGTCGTCACTCACAGCGTGCTGAGCCTGGACGTCTGCGACCGGCTGCTCGTGCTCGCGCCCGGCGGCCGGGTGGCGTACTACGGGCCGCCGGACGACACACTGGAGTTCTTCGGGTTCGCGCAGTGGCCGGAGGCGTTCGAGGCCTTCGAGAAGGAGCGCGGCCGCGACTGGGCGGGCCAGTACCGTTCCTCCCGCTTCCACCGGCGGTACATCGCAGACGCGATGGACCGGACGAGCCTGCCGACTTCCGGTGCGGCACCGGAGATCGGAGCGCCGCCCAAGGCGCAGAGCTGGGGCTCCCAGCTCCGCACGCTGGTGCGCCGCTACGTCGCCGCCCTGGCCGCCGACCGGATGTTCCTGGCCATCATGATCGCCCTACCGTTCGTGATGGGTGCGATGGCCCGGGCCCTTTCGGAGGGCAGCCTCAACCCCGAGTCGACGCTGAACGTCCTGCTCATCCTCTGTGTCGGCGGCGTTCTGACGGGTGCCGCCAACGCGGTGCGCGAGCTGGTGAAGGAGCGCACGATCTACCGACGGGAGAGAGCCGTCGGCCTGTCACGCTCCGCGTATCTCATGTCGAAGGTCGTGGTGCTCGGTCTGATCACGGTCGTCCAGGCGGTGGTCCTGACCCTGGTCGCGCTGATCGGCGTGCCCCTGAACGTGCCGGACGGCAAAGGCGTGCTCCTCCCGCCGCTCGTGGAACTCACGCTCGCGGTCGCGCTGCTGTCCTTCACGGCGATGATGCTCGGTCTGTTCGTCTCCGCCCTGGTGCGCAAGGAGGAGATGACCATGCCGTTGCTCGTCCTCCTCGCCATCGTCCAGGTGGTGTTCTGCGGGGCGCTGCTGAAGGTCACCGGGACACCGGTCCTCGAACAGCTGGCGTGGCTGGTGCCCTCGCGGTGGGCGTTCGCGGCGATGGGCGCGACCATCGACATCGGGACGACCGCGCCGAGCGACAAGACGACAGATCCGCTCATGGACCACACCCTGGAAGCCTGGCTGTTCGACATGGGGATGCTGGTCGTGCTCTGTCTCGTCCTCGGCTTCGTCATCGCGCGGCTGTTGCGGCGGCAAGAGCCGGTGATCATGCGCAAGTGAGCAGAGAGGCAGGCGGTTCATGGGTGTCCCGGCCACTCCCTCGGTGCCGGAGTACGTACCGGACTTCCGGCCGACGCATGTCGTGCCGCGCGAAGGGCTGCCCGCCTGGGAAGCCCCCGATCCGGGGCTGCCCACCGTGCCGCTCGACGCTTTCCTGCCCGTGGAGCTCCTGCAGCGGGTCGGCGACTGGGGGCAGATCCTCTGCTCCAACGGCTGGGCCGCCTGGGTCGACGCCCGGCTCCTCGTCTCCGTGCCCGTAGACCCGCCGGAGGCCCGTAAGCCGCTCGCCAGAACCGCCGACCCACGCCCTCTGATCGCCCGGGCGGAGGAGTCGCTGGGTCGCTTCCGGCGGGCCGCGGAGGAGTTGTCGGCGGGCCGGGCGGACCGGGACACCTTCCGGCGGCGCACGTTCGGGCTGCGGGTCGGGATGGTGGTCGACGGCGAGTCGCTGTGGCTGTACGACGGGGAGCACGAGCGCTGGGTGTACTGCGACGGGACCGGGCTCAGTACGTACGCCGCCTCGTCCGCGCCGTCCACGGCGGCCGCCGTACCCGCGGGCGAGGAGACCGGCGCCGATCACCAGCCGACGCGCGTGGTGCCGCAGCTCGATGAGAGCGACGAAGGCGAGCAAGGCACGGCGGAGGACCACCGGAAACCGCCGGACGGCCCGCCGCCCACCCAGGCCATGGACACGTCGAACCCGCCGGATGAGGAGGACCACCGGAAACCGCCGGACGGCCCGCCGCCCACCCAGGCCATGGACACGTCGAACCCGCCGGATGAGGAGGACCACCGGAAACCGCCGGACG